>JBEKPJ010000005.1:0-237075 GCA_049520935.1 Terriglobales bacterium
ACTGTCGAAGTTGCTGTTGGTCGGCTTCTGCCAGGGCGAGTGCGGGAGCGGATCGTGGCATGACTCCAGCATAGCGAACCCGATTCATATTGTCCAGTTATTTGTTGGACACTACACTAGCTCTACGGTTTCGTGTATACGCCTTGAAGCGGGAGCGGACCCCGGAACAGTCGCGGGACGAACGCCAGCGCAGGACTCACGAAAACCGCACCTTAACATCCGGTCCCTTGTCCAGATGAATGCTGTCAATAAACCGGACCCGTCCGGTACGCAAGGTCAGAATGACCGATGAGGTCCGGATTCCCTCGCCGAAGAAGCGGACACCTTTCAGCAGCGCCCCTTCGGTGACGCCGGTTGCGGCGAAGATCAGTTGCTTTCCCGGAGCCAGGTCCTCGGCTTCATAGATCCTCTTTTTGTCTTTAATCCCCATCCGCGCGATTCGTTCTTCGAGTTCCGGCTTGTCGATCACCAGCCGTCCCTGCATATATCCGTTCAAGCAGCGGATCGCGGCCGCCGTAATCACGCCTTCCGGCGCCCCGCCCGACCCCATGACGGCGTGCACGCCGGTTCCGACCACGGCCGCTGCAATGCCCGCCGACAAATCCCCGTCACCGATAAGCTTGATCCGCGCCCCGGCCCGGCGAATATCGGCGATCAGCTTCTCGTGCCGAGGACGCTCCAGTACCATGACCACCAGGTCCTCCACTCCGCGATGCAGCCGCCGCGCGATATTTTTCAGGTTGACCGCAACCGGAGCGTCCAGTTCCACCGCGTTTTTGCAGGAGGGGCCAACCACAATTTTTTCCATATAGCAGTCGGGAGCATGCAGTAATCCGCCTTTTTCCGAAGCCGCCAGCACGGTAATGGACCCGGGAGCGCCGGTGGCGCAGAGGTTCGTGCCCTCCAGCGGATCGACGGCGATATCGATCTCCGGAACCTCGCGCCCGTCCGGATAGGTGCCGCCCACTTGCTCGCCGATATACAGCATGGGAGCGTCGTCGCGCTCGCCCTCGCCAATCACAATCGTGCCGTGCATCGGCACCGTGTCCATCGTCTTGCGCATGGCCTCGGTCGCCACCTGGTCGCTCAGCGGCCGGTCTCCCTGCCCCATGGTGCGCGCCGACTCGATGGCCGCATTTTCCACCACGCGCAGAAACTCCAGTGCCAGATCGCTCTCGATGTTTTCTCCAAATTTCTTGGTGTGGGGCTCGGGACGAGTTTGCGTGGTCATCAATCCTCCGATAATGCGACCTTGGAATATATCTCCTTCAGGCGATAGATGGAAGTGCATCCGTCACAGCGAATCGGGCATCTCCTCCCGGCGGTACGGCTTCGTCGCGCGCGGGTTTCCGATTGGCTCTCTGCTAAGCTTTCCCCATGTCCGCCGACCGCAGGGAACCAACCTACCTCTTCAGCGAAAAACAGGTTGCCGAAAGAAGCGCACTCGCCCGGCATTTTCTGGACACCCGCACCCGGCTCAACGAGAACGTCGACCAAGCTGACAACGTCCTGGTGAAGCGCTTCTACAACCTCGATCACAACACCTACCTTGAAGGCGCTCTGCCCGCGAAATACAAGGAATTAATGGGCCTGGTAGGGTCCGCCTGCCTGCGCTGCGACGATTGCATCCAATACCACGTCATACAGTGCTATCGCCTCGGAGCCACCCGAGCCGAACAGGAAGAAGCGATCAACGTGGCCCTGGTCGTCGGCGGAAGCATCGTGATTCCGCATATGCGGAGAGCCTATGCGCTGCTGACAGAGTTGTACGGGTGAAGCGAGGCCGGGTTGAGGACGACCCTTGGGCGCCCGGGCATGGACCGATCCGGTTTCGAGGGGGAGCCGCTCAACCGATGAGCATGCTGTCGTTACGCCCGGGGCAATGCGGCGGAAACCGGCGCCAGGTGGAAATCCCCATCACTAGAACGCGTCAATCCCGGTAACGCTCGCCCCAATGATAAGTGTGTGAATATCATGCGTGCCCTCGTAGGTTTTTACGCTTTCGAGGTTCATGAGATGGCGCATGACGGGATAATCGTCGGCCACGCCGTTGGCTCCGAGAATATCGCGTGACACGCGGGCGCACTCCAGCGCCATCCAGACGTTATTTCTCTTCGCCATCGAGATGTGCTGATGCTGCACTTTGCCGGCATCCTTCAGGCGGCCGACCTGCAGCACGAGCAACTGTGCTTTCGTGATTTCGTTGATCATCCAGGTGAGTTTCTCCTGCACGAGTTGGTGCGACGCGATGGGCTGATCGCGAAACTGTTTTCGCAGCAGGGAATACTGCAACGCGCAGTCGTAACACGCCATCGCCGCGCCAACCGCCCCCCAGGAAATGCCATAACGTGCCTGATTCAGGCACATCAGGGGAGACTTCAGGCCCCCCGAAGCGGGCAGCAAGTTCGATTCCGGAATACGCACGTCCTGCAGCGACAAACCTGACGTCACCGAAGCGCGCAACGACCACTTGCCGTGAATGTCGCGGGCCTCGAATCCGGGACGGTCGGTCTCCACCAGAAATCCCCGTACTTTGTCGCCTTCGTTTTCGACCTTGGCCCAAATTACGGCCACGTCGGCGATGCTACCCGAGGTGATCCACATCTTCTCGCCGTTGAGCACGTATTCCTTGCCAGACTGGCGCGCGTGCGTGCGCATCCCTCCAGGATTCGATCCGAAATCGGGCTCCGTCAATCCGAAACAGCCAAGCTTTTCGCCCTTTTGCATGGCGGGCAGCCACGTCTTTTTTTGTTCCTCCGAACCAAAGGTATAGATGGGATACATCACCAGCGCCGATTGCACGCTGACGAACGAGCGCAGGCCGGAATCTCCGCGCTCCAGTTCCTGGGTGACCAGGCCGTACTCGACGTTGGACATGCCCGCGCAGCCATAGCCGCTCAGCGAGGCGCCGAAAAACCCCAGCTCGGCCATGGGCTTCACCAGTTCGCGCGGGAAGCGCCCGGCGCGGTTGCACTCCTCGATGATCGGAACCAGATTTTCTTCGATAAACCTGCGAGCCGTATCGCGCACCAGCCGCTCCTCGTCGCTCAGCAGCGTATCGAAGCCGATGAAGTCCACACCACGAAATTGGATGGCCGGCATATTCTCACCCCACAAAGGCTGGAAACCGCAAACCATACAAGCTAGCAGAGGGCAGGGAAGTCAGCAACGCGGAATCGCTCCCGTCGCGCTTGTGGCGGGCGGCGCGCGCTGGTCGGCCGGGGATCGCGGTCCAGTCGGGCCCGGTTAAAGCCTGAATCGCGGGATCCAGCGCGGAACCGATGCCCGATAGCGCTGGTATTGTTCGCCAAACTGCTTGCCCAGCTTCGGCTCCTCATAGAAGAGTACGAAAAGGTGGACCATCACGAACACGCAGACACAATAAACCGCGATCGGCAGAGAATGAAACAGCCAGGCTTCGCCTGCGATCACCAGCGAGACTCCGATGTACATGGGGTTGCGCACCGAGCGGTGCAGGCCCTTGACGATGAGGATTTTGGCGGGCGCGATCGGCGCCGGCGTGCCGCCCCCGATCCAAGCAAAGCCCCAGAAAGCGGTGTGCAAATAGATCCCAATGCCGAGAGCGATCACGAAGCTTGCAGCCCATCGTTCCGCGCCCGTTACCGGCGCGGCACCCTGTCCGAATCGCCAAGGTACATAGCCCGCCACGGTCCCGGGCACGATCACGGTGAAGACGAGGGTCTTGGCGATTGCGGAACGAGACGGGTGCAAGGCGTTATCCTTCTCTTTTATCCTCTATCCTTCTCCGAAGCGGTTTCGCCGTCAATCGAGCCGTCGGCGCAGTCAAGTTTGTCGCACGCGGCCCATAATTCTGCTGAATAATCTATTTCCATTAGAGACACCGTACGCCGCCAACGGATAATATGTCGCAACTCAGGGTTGCCGGTTTTGTGGGGGGCTGCTGCATTCGTCATGTTATCGTCGGGAAATTCGGAGAGTCGGGCCCTGTTGCTACTGATCGCTTTCCTGACCCTGTCCGCACTTTACCTCTACGCCTTCCCGCAAGCCAACATTGTGTTTGCCGGAGTCGTGTTGCTGCACGTCATCGCCGGCGTCATGGCCTCGGTGTTGCTGTTGATCTGGCTCGTGCGCTCGTGGCGTCAGCGTCAGCCACTGGCGCGCACCGGAATCGTCCTGCTGTTTCTGGGTGCCATTGGCGGACTGGTGCTGATCTACACCGGAGCCCTGCGCGAGGACTGGACGCTGGTTTACCTGCACATGGCCCTGAGTTTTCTGGGCGCCGGGTTGCTCGCCGCCGCTCGTTGGGGAGATCGTGGATGGTTTCCGAGGCATGCCGTGGTCCGCGTCCTGGCCGTCCTCGCAGTGCTGGCGGTGCTAGCGCCCACCGCTCGTTATCTCCGCGAAAACCGTTGGCGACAGCAGGGTCGCATTCAGAACCCCACGCTCCCGCCGGTTAGCATGAACGGCGAAGGCGATGGCCCCTCCGGGCCCTTCTTTCCCAGCTCCGCGCAGGTTTATGGCGGAGAAAAAATTCCCAGCAAGTTCTTCATGGAGTCCGACTCCTGCAAGCGCTGCCACGAGGATATCTACAATCAGTGGAACAGCTCGGCTCACCATTTCTCCTCGTTTAACAACCAGTGGTATCGCAAGTCGATCGAGTATATGCAGGATACGATCGGCACCCGGCCCTCCAAATGGTGCGGCGGATGTCATGACCCCGCCGTGCTGTATGCGGGCAAGATGGATACGCCCATCAAACAGATCGTGCACGCTCCCGAAGCCCAGGCGGGGCTCGGCTGCATGATGTGCCATTCCATTGCCGACGTGAAAAGCACCATGGGGCAAGGGGATTTCTACCTCGAGTATCCCAAGCTGCACGAACTGGCGGCCAGCAAGAACCCCCTGGTTCGAACGTTGCACGACTTCATGATCAAGCTCAATCCCGAACCGCACCGCCGCGTCTTCCTCAAGCCCTTCATGAAAGATCAGACAGCGGAGTTCTGCTCCTCCTGTCACAAGGTTCACCTCGACGTGCCGGTGAATGGTTATCGCTGGATTCGCGGCTTCAACGAGTATGACAACTGGCAGGCGAGCGGAGTTTCGGGACAAGGCGCGCGCTCCTTTTATTACCCGCCCAAGCCGCAGCAGTGCGCCGATTGCCACATGCCGCTCAGCCCTTCCAACGACATGGGTAACCTCGCCGGCAAAGTTCACTCTCACCGCTTCCCCGGTGCCAACACTGCCTTACCCACGGCCAACGAAGATGCCAACCAATTGAAAGCCACCGAGGATTTCCTGACCAGCGGAGCCCTCACGGTGGATATCTTTGCCCTCACGCCCGCGAGCGCTCCCCTGAAGACGGGAAGCGTTGCCGGCAACGAACTGGCCACCACCTTCGCCGTGGGAGAAGAGGCGGAAGCTAAAATCACACCCGGCTCCAGTTCAGGCGCGGAGGCTGCGCCGTTGACCGCGCCCTTGAACCGCGTCGCGCCCGCGGTCCGTCGCGGCGATACCGTACGCGTCGATGTCGTCGTACGTACCAAGCGCATCGGCCATTTCTTCCCCGGTGGCACCGTCGACGCCTATGACACCTGGCTCGAACTGAAAGGCGTCGACGACAAAGGCCAGACGATTTTCTGGAGCGGCATGGTCGAAGACAACGGCAAAGGCCCGGTCGAAAAAGGGGCGCACTTCTATCGCTCGCTGCAAGTCGACGGGCACGGCAATCCGATCAACAAACGCAACGCCTGGGCTACGCGAGCCGTCGTGTACGTGCGACTGATCCCACCGGGCGCTGCCGATACCGTGCACTTCCGGATGCGCGTGCCCGAGAAAACGGGGGGCAAAATAACCCTGACGGCACGGCTCTGCTATCGCAAGTTCGCCTGGTTTAACACGCAATTCGCCTTCGCCGGCGAGCGCGACAAGACGCAGCCCGCTTCCTCAATCACGAGCGCGTCCGGCTCGCCAGCGTTGGTCACGCCCGACTACGACGACTCCAAGATCACCTTTACACAATCGCTGCGCGGTGTCTCGGCCAAGGAAGAAAAAATTCCCGACCTGCCCATCGTGGCGGTGGCGGAAAACCAAGTGGTCCTCGACGTTTTGCCGGCGAACGCCGCCCCGATTGAGCCCAAAATCCAGCTGGCCAAAGAAGACTGGCAGCGCTGGAACGACTACGGCATCGGTCTATTCCTGCAAGGCGACCTGAAGGCCGCGCAAGCCGCCTTCGAAAAAGTCACCGAGATCGATCCGCAGAATCCCGACGGCTGGGTCAACATCGGACGCGCCGCCCTGCAAGAGGGCGATGTGCCCCGCGCTCGCACCGTACTGGAAAAGGCGCTGGCGATTGATCCCAAACTGGCGCGGGCAAATTTCTTCTATGCATCCCTCCTGAAGACCGCGGGCGACTACGAGCAGGCTGCCGCGCATTTCGAAATCGTGCTTGCGCAATATCCGCGCGACCGGGTTGCGCGGAACAATCTTGGCCGGGTCCTGTTTCTCGAAAGAAAGTATGCGGAGGCCGTAAAGGTGCTGCAACAGGTGCTGGCTGTCGATCCCGAAGACCTGCAAGCGCACTACAACCTGATGCTCTGCTACAACGGTCTGGGCGATGAGAAAATGTCGAAAGAACATCAGGCCCGCTACCTGCGCTTCAAGGCCGACGAAGCGTCCCAGGCGCTGACCGGTCCCTATCGCCGGCTCAATCCCGAAGACAACAATGAACGCCAGAATATCCATGAGCACGTCTCGGTTCCGCTGACCATTTTCGCCAAGCGGGAAGCGACGGTTGCCGTCGGCCGTTCCGCCACCGCGGCCCAGGCAAGGACAGGCGGCGCGATCGCTCCCGACCGGCAACGCGCGGCCGTTACCCGCGCCATCACCGACCCCGGGGTCCAAAGGTGATGCCCTGTCTGGCCGAGAAGTTCGTGCTCCGATTGTTCCCCGGCCGAGCCTGCGCCGAGCGCCGCCGAACCACCTCTCGCGGGTGGAGTTTGGCGGTGCTGCTGATTGCGGTCGGCTTGGCTCCGGCGCAAACCATCACCTTTCGCGACATCACCGCACAAGCCGGCATCCGCTTCACCCACAACAACGGAGCTTTCGGGAAAAAGTGGCTGCCGGAAACCATGGGTCCCGGCTGTGCCTTCATCGATTACGATAACGACGGGTTCCCGGACATGCTGCTCATCAACGGACAGGACTGGCCCGGCCATGCCCGACACGCGGCGACCACACCCAAGCTTTATCACAACAATCACGATGGAACTTTCACCGACGTGACCGAGCGGTCGGGCCTGGGGACATCACTGTTCGGCCTGGGAGTTGCCGTGGCGGACTACGACAACGACGGCTGGGACGACATTTTTATCACCGCGGTCGGCCAGAACCACCTCTTCCACAACAACGGCAACGGTACGTTTAGCGATGTCACGAAGGCTGCCGGACTCTGGGGTCCGAACGAATTCTCGACCGGGGCAGCCTGGGTCGATTACGATCGCGACGGCAAACTCGATCTGGTGGTCGCCAACTACGTGCAATGGTCGCAACAGACCGATCTTTACTGCACTCTCGATGGCTCGCACAAGTCCTACTGCACACCGGAATCGTATCAGGGAACGTCGGCCCGACTCTGGCACAACCTGGGCAACGGAAAGTTCGAAGATGCCACGCAGAAATCGGGCCTCTATGACCCAACCTCCAAAGGCCTCGGCGTCGCCATTGTCGACTGTAACAACGACGGCTGGCCCGATATCCTGATCGCCAACGACACCCAGCCGAACAAGCTCTACCTGAACAGGAAGAACGGCACCTTCGAGGAGCGCGCCGTTTCCGCCGGCATCGCTTTCAGCGAAGATGGCATTGCGCGCGCGGGCATGGGCGTGGACGCGGTTGATTACGACCGCTCCGGCAGCGCCAGTCTGATCATTACCAACTTTGCCAACCAAATGCTCGCGCTCTACCACAACGAAGGCAACGTGCTGTTTGTCGACGAGGCTCCGCGTTCGGATGTGGGCCGCGCCACTCTCATCACCCTCGGTTTCGGATGCTTCTTTTTCGATTACGATAACGACGGCTGGCAGGATATTTTCGTCGCCGATGGCCACATCGAGGACCAGATCGAGACCGTGCAGAAGCGGGTGAGCTACGCCGAGCCTCCGCATTTGTTTCGCAATCTCGGTAACGGCAAGTTTCTGGAGGTTACCGACAAAGTATCGGAAAAATCAGCCAACGCTTTCGCCACCCCGAAAGTAGCGCGCGGCGCCGCCTATGCCGACATCAACAACGACGGAGCCCTGGACGTCCTGCTCATGACCAATGGGGGGCCGCCGCATCTCTACCTCAACCGGGGCGGAACCAACCAAAGCCTGCGCATAAAACTGACCGGGACAAAGTCCAACCGCGACGGCATCGGCGCCGTCGTCCGCGTCCGAGCCGCAGGAGATCAGCAGTGGCTCACCATGAAGTCCGGTTCCAGCTATCTTTCGCAAAGCGAACTGGTGCTGACCTTCGGCATGGGATCGAAAACCAGAGCCGACAGCGTCGAAGTCGACTGGCCGAGCGGGCAGGTTGACAAGCTACCAGGCATCGCTACCGGGCAGACCATCACCGTCCAGGAAGCAAAAGGCCAGGTCGCCGCGCGACCCTACGGAACGCGGTAACGATAACGCGGCTTGAACCGGGGATCGTGAGCGCCATCAGAGCTCGCCAAAGCAGGGTTCCGGGGAGCGCCAAACGGCCCCCTGCTTTTCGGGAAGGTTCCTGGCCCCGCCAGGCGCGCGATAAATGGGGAGCTTCGTATTGGACTGCGACACTCGGACCGCCCCGCACTCCGGTAGAATCGTTCTCGAACCCAGATGATCAAGTCACCGGCCCTCACCTTCGTCCCGCTCTTGCTGTTCGCTCTGCTGGGGGCGAGCGCTCCGTCCGTGAACCCCGAACAGGCGGCGCGGCTCAACAATATTGGCGTCGCCTACATGAATCAGCAGCTCTTTGAGAAGGCGCTGAAGTCTTTCGAAGCCGCCGCTGCCGCTGATCCTGCGCTGCGAGCGACGACGGTCAATCGCGGAGTGGCGCTGCTCAACCTCCAGCGAGCCGAGGAAGCGAAGCTGCTGCTGGAAAAAGCGGCGGCAGACAATCCCCAGGATGCCCATGCGTGGTACAGCCTCGGGCTGTATTACAAGAACACCTCCGAAGCCAGCTCTGCCGTCGACGCATTTCGTCATGTAACAGAAATCGATGGGAACGACGCCGACACCTGGTACTTTCTTGGCTCGAGCTATGCGCAGGCCAAGCAGTTTCCCGCAGCCATTGCCGCCTTTGAGCACGCATTAAAGCTCGATCCGCACCACGCCTCCGCCCAATTTGGACTGGCCCGCGCCTACCAGCAATTCGGCCAAGCCGATTCCGCCCATGAAGCGATGAAGAGGTTCCAGTACATAACGCAAAACAAGCTGGGCACCCCCATCAGCCTGACCTACGGTGAACAGGGGCCCTATTCGCGCGCCGAAGAATCGCCGGCGGCGGTGGAGGAGGTTGGGGCCCCGATCGCGGTGACGTTTGCGGATCGGACCCTGCAGGCGGGGCTTGCTTCGCAACCGATACCTGCAATTGGCGGGAGCGATTCGTTTCTCGGGCTTGGTTCGGGGGCATGCTTGCTTGACTACGACAATGCGGGCAAGATCGACATTTTCCTCGCCGATTCCGGTCCGCAGGGTGGAATCGCGTTGTACCGCAATCGGGGTGACGGGAAGTTTGAGGACGTAACCAAGCAAGCCGGGCTCGATCCAACCCTGCATGCCACGGGCTGTACCGCCGGCGACTATGACAATGATGGATTTTCCGATTTGGCCTTGAGTCTCCCCACCGGGATCATGCTCTTGCACAACGAAAAGAACGGTACCTTCAAGGACGTGGCAGCCGCCGCTGGCATCAAGGACAGTCGAGCAATTCTGGGCCTCAGTTTCATTGACTATGACCATGATGGAGATCTGGACCTTTTTGGCGCACGTGGAGCTCCGATGGCGGTTGGCGCCGGCAATGGTGGTGGCAGCGTGATGTGGCGAAACAATGGCAATGGCACTTTCACGGATGTTTCGGGTGAGATAGGGGTTTCGGTTATCTCCTCAGCGTTCAACGCGGTGGGCACCGATTACAACAATGACCGAGCCGTCGACCTCGCCGTAGCCGACTCGTCCGGAGGGACCTTGTTGGAAAATCCCCGCGAGGGAAAGTTCCCCGCCCTCCACCCGTTTTTGCTAGCCCCGGCCACCAAAGACCCGCCCGCAGCAGGCGTCGCCGCCCTCGATTTCGACCACGACGGCTGGATGGACCTGGCGTTCACGCGTCTGGCCGAACCTGCCTTGACACTCTGGCGCAATCGTCAGGGTAAGAGCTTTGAACCGGTGAAGCTGCCTCGAACCGACTGGGTTCGTGCCTACGGTGTGGCGGCGATCGACTACGACAACGATGGCTGGGTCGATCTGGTCGCCGTCGGCGAAACCAAGGAGGGCAAAGGCGAGGTCCGCCTGTTTCGCAATCTCGGGCCCGATGGCTTCCAGGATGTCACCGTCGAAACCGGACTCGACAAGATCCAGTTGGCAGAGCCGCGCGCCATCCTTGCCGGCGATTACGACAACGACGGTGCCGTCGATCTGCTGATCACGCAACATCGCGGGCCCGCCGTGCTGCTCCACAACCAAGGCGGCAGTCGGAACAACTCCCTGCGGCTCGCCCTGAAGGGCCTCAACGATAACAAGAGCGCGATCGGCACGAAAGTCGAGGTCTTTTCAGCCGGCGTGCGGCAGAAGTTCGAAGTGTATGGATCGTCCGGCTACTTAGGACAGAACTCTCCCTACCTGACCATCGGCCTCGGCTCCGCCTCGGAAGCCGATGTGGTCCGGATGTTGTGGCCGACCGGCGTTCTGCAAGATGAGATCGAAGTCGCCGCCAACCGGCGCCAGGAGCTTCTGGAAATCGACCGGCGTGGCAGCTCCTGCCCCACGCTGTTCGCCTGGGATGGCCATGAATATCGACTCGTAGGCGACATGCTCGGCGCCGGCGTCGTCGGGCACTGGATCGCGGCGGCCGAAGGCAAGGTTGAACGAAACATCGCTCGTCCCACGGAAGCCATCAAGCTTGACCGCACTTCGCTCCGCGAAAAAGACGGCAAATTGAGTTTCCGCTTCATGGAGCCGCTGGAAGAATCGGTGTACCTTGATCAGGCGAAATTGCTGGCCGTCGATCATCCCGACGATCTCGAGGTTTATCCCAACGAATACTTCGCCAGCAACCCGCCCTACCCGCCGTTCAAGGTTGTCTTCAGCCGCGCTGCCCGTCCGCCTCGCGCTGCCTGGGACGAGCACGGCCACAACGTGCTGCCCGATCTGCTCGCGCATCGCTATTTTGGCGACTTCAAGGTGCTGTCGTTTCAGGGATTCGCCGAACCCCATAGCCTGGAGCTCGATCTCGGCGACCCGTATCGCGGGGGCCCATTGTGGCTCCTCATGCATGGCGAGATCGAATATTTTTCCGCCACCAGCATGTACGCCGCCGATCAGGCCCACCTGAGCCCGCTTGCGCCCTATGTCGAAGCATTGCTGGCGACGGGGCCGGACGGAAAGCAAAAGTGGGTCCGCGTGGTCGACGACCTGGGTTTCCCCGCGGGAGGCGGGCGCACGATGACGGCTGACCTCTCCGGCAAACTTCCCCCGGGCACGCGGCGCATTCGCATCACCACGAACCTGCAGATCTACTGGGACAACATTCTCATCAGCCGGACCGCACAGGAGGGCCGCGAGGGTCAGGCCGCCCGCCTGACGCCAGTGCCGCTCACAGGCGCCGAGCTAAGTTTTCACGGCTTTCCCCTCAAGATCGAAGACCGTCCGCCGGGCAACGTCAAATACATTTACGAGAAAACCAGCGCCACCGGCCCCTACACGCGTCCCGCCGGTGCGTACACGCGCTACGGCGATGTGGGTCCGCTGCTCGACGCCGTCGACGACAAGTTCGTGGTCTTCGGATCGGGCGACGAAATCGCTCTGGATTTCGATCCAACCACGCTGCCCGCCCTGCCGCGCGGCTGGGTGCGGGACTACTTCTTCATCGCCAACGGATACGAGAAGGACATGGATTTCTACGCCTATCGCGGCGACACGGTGGAGCCTCTCCCGTTTCACGACATGGATACCTATCCCTATCCGGGCAAGTTGTTCCCCGCAGACGCCGAGCACGTAAACTACCTGCTCGAATACAATACGAGATTCATGTCGGGGAACGAGACAGGGGGATATTCGTTCCAATATCCCAACTGACAATCGGTCAAGAGATTTTCCCTTGCGACGCGAGCCGATGGTTTCGCCATGCCAGCGCTTGGACGACCAGCAACTTAAAATGAAATGAGTTCACCTACTCCATCAACCGTTGATGTTCCGCGCCTGAGACGCTCGCTTACTCTCTGGGACCTGATCCTCTACGGCATCATTGTCATTCAGCCGACCGCGCCCATGCCGGCATACGGGGTGTTCAGCAACGAGGGCCAAGGACACGTGGTTACCTCCATCCTGATCGCCATGGTAGCCATGGTATTCACCGCCATGAGCTATGGAAGAATGGCGCGAGTCTATCCGAGCGCGGGATCTGCTTACACGTATGTGGGCCGGGAGTTACATCCCGCACTCGGCTATGTCACCGGATGGAGCATGACGATGGATTACATTCTCAATCCGCTGATCTGCACCATCTGGTGCGCCAAAGCGATGGCCGATCTGCTCAGTGGCACCCGCTTTCAGATCCTCTACCCGGGACTGATTTGGCCGTTGTTTTTTGCCATCCTGTTTACCGCGCTGAACCTGCGGGGGGTCCAGACCTCGGCCCGCATCAACAAGACGCTTTGTGCCATCATGGGGGCGGTGATCCTGGCTTTTTTCTGGTATACGATTCGTTATATTTTTCGTCTGCCGCAATATCCCGAAGCCTATTTTCTGCGCCCCTTTTACAATCCCGAGACCTTTACCGTGAACCGAGTGTTCCACGGTACTTCCGTCGCCGTGCTCACCTACATCGGGTTCGACGGCATCTCGACGCTGTCGGAAGAGGTAGAGAACCCGAAGCGGAACATTTTTCTGGCCACCGTGCTCGTCTGCCTGAGCACGGGAGTCCTGGCCTCGGCTGAGGTTTACGGCGCGCAACTGTTGAGCCCGCGATATAACTTCGCGGAGAGCGAAGTGGAGAACGCGTTCAGTCACGTAGCCGCGATCGCCGGCGGCCCGCTGCTCGCCAAGGCCATCAGTCTTACTTTGCTCGTGGCTACCATCGGTTCCGGTATGGGATCGCAACTCGGTGCGGCTCGCCTGCTCTACGGCATGGGGCGCAGCGACGCCATTCCCAAGAAATTTTTCGGCGCCATCCATCCGAAGACACACATCCCCGCCAACAACGTGCTGTTTGTCGGCGCGATTGCCCTGCTGGGAGCTTTCCTGATCAACTACGACAACGGCGCCCAGCTCCTCAACTTCGGAGCCCTCATCGCATTTATGGGGGTGAATCTGGCATCGCTCACCCACTATTACATCCGCAGCGAGCACCGCAGCCTCGGGCACCTGATTCCGCCGATTCTGGGCTTTGTGATTTGCCTCTTCATCTGGATGCACCTGTCGACGCTCGCATTGATCGCGGGTTCGGTCTGGATGGCTTGTGGGATCGGCTTCGGAGCTTGGAAAACCCACGGTTTCCGGGAAGACTTGGTGAACTTCGACATTCCGGCGGATGAAGTGTAGGAAATCGGTGACCGGGCAATCGCTCCGCCTTGGGCTCTTCCCTCCGACGCCTAGTTTATAATCAGAAGTTCTAGCTTCCACCTTAGAGCAACCCAACGGAGTCATCCAAACTATGATTCGACAGCTTCAAAATGCGGGGCCGACCGTCAAGATCATTCTCGGTGCGTTGCTCGTCCTGATCTGCGCATCGATGGCGATCACGCTCATCCCGGGCGGAATCGGCTCCAGCCTTGGCCTGGGCGCGCCTCCCGCCGGCGTTTTGGCCACCGTCGGCGATCAAACGGTCACGGTCCCGGAAGTGCAACGCGCGGCCCGGGAGATGATCCGGAGACAGTTTCCGAAGGGCGGGTCGCAAGCCTCCATGTTGCTGCCTTATTTCGCGTCGCGCGCTGCCGAAGAGCTCATCAATGAGAAGGTTCTGGTCGCCGAGGCCTATCGCATGGGCCTGCGGGCCAGCGACGATGAGCTGCGGGACGATCTGCAGCACGGCCAGCTCGCTGCCACTCTTTTTCCCGACGGCAAGTTCATTGGCCAGGAGGAGTACGAAAACCGCCTCCAGCAGCACGATCTGACCGTTCCTCAGTTCGAAGCGCAGCAGAAAGAATCGATTGTTACCCGCAAGTTGTACGCCCTGATTTCGAGCAGCGCCTTTGTGAGCGATGCCGAAGTTCGCGACGACTTCGAACACAGCCAGACGAAGGTGAAGTTCGACTACGCCGTGATCACGCAGGCCGAGGTGCTGAAGCAATTGCACCCCACCGACCAGGAACTGAAAGCCTTTTACGAACGCAATAAAGCAACTTACAACAATTCCATCCCCGAGAAGCGGCAGATCAAGTACGTGGTGGTGGATAACGCGAAAACTGCTGCCGCCACGACCGTTACCGATTCGGATCTCGAGACCTACTACGATCAACACCGCGACGAGTACCGCATGCCCGAACAGGTGAAGGTCCGGCATATTCTGATCAAGACTCCTCTGCCGGCTGCCGGAGCCAAAGAAGATGAGAAGGCCGTCGCCGAGGCGCGAGCCAAGGCGGAAGGCGTGCTCAAGGAACTCAAGTCCGGTGGCGACTTTGCAAAGCTCGCGGAAAAATACTCGGACGATCCCGGCAGCGCCAAAAGCGGAGGCGATCTCGGGTGGATCGGCCGCGGGCGAACGGTGCCAGAATTCGAGAAGGCCGCATTTTCGCTGGGGAAAGGACAGACGAGCGATCTGGTCAAGAGCAGCTACGGATTCCACATCATCCGCGTCGAGGACAAGCAGGACGCCCATCTCAAAACGCTGGCGGAGGTGAAGCCGGAGATCGAGCAGAAAGTGAGGCAGGAGAAAGCGTCACATGCCACCGAAGTGGCGGCGAATACTTTGCTCAGTCAGGCGCGCACCGAAGGATTCGATGCTGCCGTCGCTGCCAAGGGGCAGACTGCGGTGACAACGGATTTCTTTGGTCGAAGCGACAACCTGCCCGGACTGGGTGCGAATCCGCAGTTTATGGATGCCGTCTTTAGCGAAACGGAAAAAGCCCCACCCGACATGGTCCAGGTCCCGCAGGGCTACGTGGTCTTCCAGTTGCTTGCCATCAAGCCCCCGGCCACGCCCAGCTTCGAGGAGATCCACGCGCGTGTCGAAACCGAGTTCAAGAATGAGCGAGCCGCCTTTCTGCTGCAGCAGAAGACGCAGGAACTTTCGGATCGCGCCAAGGCCGGACATGACCTGAAAAAGGCGGCCAAGGAACTGGGTGCGACCGTGAAAACGAGCGAGTTGGTGTCGCCCGAAGGGCAGGTTCCCGACGTCGGTTCGATGGCGAACGCGAGCGCGATCTTCGCCCTGAAACCGGGCGAGATCAGCGGACCGATCACCGCCGGGGGCAACGGCATCGTGGCTCAGCTTGTCGACAAGATTGCGCCGACCGATCAGGAATTTGCCGCGCAAAAAGACGAGACTCGGCAGAAGCTTCTGGAATCCAAGCAGAACGATCTGTTCGGCTTGTTCGTTTCCAATCTGCGTAAGGATATGGAGACTTCCCATCGTCTGAAGGTCAATCAGGAAGAGATGAAAAACCTGACCCGGCAGGCGGCCCAAGAGGGTTCATAACGAAGTTTGGTTCCTGGTTCTCGGTTCGTGGCCTGGATTGCGAACCGATGGCCACCCGCTGACAACTGAGAGCTGAGAACTGATTTTGAATGCCATTCCCGCGCGCCAGCGGAATTCTGCTTCATCCCTCCTCGCTCGCCTCGCGCGGCGGGATCGGCGACTTTGGCCCGTCCGCCTACGAGTTCGCCGATTTTCTTGTCTCCGCGCGGCAAGGTCTGTGGCAGGTCTTGCCGCTGGGGCCCCTCGGTTACGGAGACTCCCCCTACTCTTCCACTTCCGCGTTTGCCGGAAACCCGCTCCTGATCAGCCTGGAGCGGCTCGCCGATCGCGGCTGGATTGATCGCGCCCGGCTTGATGCTCTGCCGAGCGTCGTGCAACCCGTCGATTATCCGGCGGTTTTCCGTCAGAAGCTCCCGCTGCTTTTCGAGGCGGCGCGCAATTTCTTGCACTCCGCGGCTCCCGGCACCCACGCACGCTATGAGCATTTCCGCCAGCTCAATCGATGGTGGCTCGACGACTTTGTTCTCTTCGATGGCTTGCGGTCGCGTTTCAGGCTGGAAAGCTGGAACCGCTGGCCCCGCGAACTGACGCATCGCAATCCGCTGGCCATCGAAAGCACGCGACAGGAGATGCGCGACGATCTCGAGGCGAGAGGCGTCCTGCAGTTTTTTTTCTTTGAACAGTGGCGAGCGCTGCGCGCCTATTGCGCGCGGCACTGCATTCGCGTCATTGGCGACATTGCCATCTTCGTAAATTTCGACAGCGCCGACGTGTGGACCCACCCTGACCTGTTCCGCCTGAAGTCCGACCTCAGCCCGGAAGTGGTCGCCGGGGTGCCCCCGGATTTTTTCAGCAAAGATGGCCAGCGCTGGGGCAATCCTCTCTATCGCTGGGATGTGATGCGGGCGCAGGGGTATGCCTGGTGGATCGACCGCATGCGCTGGGCGACCGACAACTTTGACTATGTCCGGCTCGATCATTTTCGCGGTTTTTCCCAATTCTGGGAGATCCCCGCCAGTGAAGAAACCGCAATCCGTGGCAGTTGGGTCGACGGTCCGAAAGATGATTTATTCGTCAAGCTGCGCGAAGCCCTGGGTGGCTTGCCATTCTTCGCCGAGGATCTCGGTTACATTACGCCCGATGTCAATGCGCTGCGCGAACGCCTCAAGATTCCCGGCATGGCCGTGTTGCAATTCGGTTTTGGCGACGTGGGCGCGCACACCCATCTGCCGCACACCTTTACCTCCGAGAAGGTTGTCTATACCGGCACGCACGATAATGACACGCTGCTCGGGTGGTGGGCTTCGAGCGCCACTGAACACGAACGCCAGCAAGTCAAAGCCTACCTCGGACGATGCGCAGACGGCCTGCACTGGGCGATGATTCGCGCCGCATCCGATTCCGTCGCCAGCCTCTGTGTGGTGCCCCTGCAGGATGTTCTGGGGCTGGAAAGCGACGCGCGCATGAATGTGCCCAGCCGTTCCGAAGGGAACTGGCGCTGGCGCTTCGCTTCCGAGTTGCTGCGTCCGGAGTTGGCAAAAGAACTGGCCGCGCTCGCCGAAGTCTGCGACCGGCTTCCGCGAGCCGTGAATCCGGTTGTCAACTCGAACAACCAGGAAGAGTGGGCGGCCTGAGTTGGTGTATTCTCGAACCGGTCTCATAAATGGTTCCGGGCAGGGCACGGTGACCGCCGTGCCGCCCGCGTGCCAGAACGAACTCGGGTTTTAGCCCTGCGGGTGGCACACCGCGTCCGAGTACTCGCTTATGGGGTCCACTGGCTTGCGCAGCAAATCGAGCGATCGAACTGGAGTACGATTCCGTGACCGAGCCCATCATCCGCGCCCAGGCGGTAGAGAAGTTCTACCTGCAGCCCGATGGGGACCGCATTGAAGTCATCGCCCCCGTCGATCTCGACGTGGAGCCTGGAAAAATCATTGCCTTGCTCGGACCCTCCGGCTGCGGCAAATCGACTCTCCTCCGCATTCTGACCGGCCTCAGCAAGCCTTCTTCCGGCGAGGTTCTGTGGCACGGGCAGCCCATCACGCGGCGGAATGCCGGGGTGTCGATCGTATTCCAGAGTTTCGCTCTTTTTCCCTGGCTGACGGTCCTCGATAATGTCGAAGCCCCGCTCGAAGCCCGCGGCGTCGCAGCCCTCGAACGTCACAAGCGTGCCTTGCGCATTCTCGACACCGTCGGCCTCGATGGCTTCGAAAGCGCCTACCCGAAGGAGCTTTCTGGCGGTATGAAGCAGCGCGTGGGCTTTGCCCGCGCTCTGGTCGTCGAACCCGAAGTCCTGTTCATGGATGAGCCCTTCTCCGCGCTCGACGTCCTGACGGCGGAGAGCCTGCGCAACGAATTGCTGGAACTCTGGCTGGGTAAGAAAATGCCCACCAAGGCCATCTTTATCGTCACCCACAATATCGAGGAAGCGGTATTGCTGGCGGATCGCGTGATCGTGCTGGCGAGAAACCCGGCGTGGGTGCGCGCCGATTTTCCCGTGGAACTCGCTCATCCCCGCGATCGCAAATCGCCTCGCTTTGTCGAACTGGTGGACTACATCTACAAAATCATGACGCAGCCCCAGCTCGCCGCGGCCGTGCCCAGCGCCACCGCGCAAAAACCCGTGCGTCAGAAATACCAGATGATCCCCCATGCGCGCGTCGGGGGGATCGCCGGCCTGCTCGAACTGCTCGAGGACCGAGACGGCAAGGAGTATCTTCATCGTCTTGCCGAAGTCCTGATCATGGATGCCGAAGACCTGCTGCCCATCATCGAGGCTGCGGTACTGCTCGGCCTGGCCACCCTGAAAGAAGGCGACGTTCAGATCACCGCCGAGGGAGCCCGTTTCGCCGAAGCCGACATCCTCACCCGCAAAATTCTTTTCCGCCAAGCTGCCCTGAAACACGTCGTGATCCTGCAGCAGATTGACAGCATCCTCCACGCCAAGACCGATCACTCCATTTCGCAGGAATTTTTCTACGACATTCTTGACGAACACTTCAGTCAGGATGAGGTGGAACGGCAATTTGACACCGCCATGAACTGGGGCCGTTACGCTGAGATCTTCGACTACGACCGCGAGTTGCACCGGCTGGTCCTCGCCGAGCCGGTCGGAGAGCCGCATCCACCGAACACCACGCCGGTGCCGTCGTGAAGCGTCCGCAACGAATCGCCTTTCGGCCCTTGGTTCGCATCTGGTCGGTGCTGCCGCGTCCGAGCGCGGCCGGCCTGCCGGATTTCATTATGGCTTTCGCCGGGGTAGCGCTTTTCTACGGTATCGTCGAAGTCGGACGCAACTGGCTCGGCCCCTTCCGACCGCAAGTAGCCATCAGCCGCAGCCTCGGCGCTTTGCCGGTCTATGCCGGATACTCGCTGTTGCGCATCGCCCTCGCCTATATCCTGAGCCTGCTCTTCGCCGTCACCTACGGATACGTCGCCGCCTATCGCCCGCGTGCCGAGCGCTTCATGATTCCGCTCCTCGATGTGCTGCAATCGATCCCGGTATTGAGCTTTCTCCCCGGCGTGATGCTCGCGATGGCGGCGCTGTTTCCCGGGCGTCAACTGGGCGTCGAGATGGGGGCCGTCCTGCTGATTTTCACCGGACAGGTCTGGAACATGGCCTTCAGTTTTTATGCATCGCTCAAGAGTATTCCGCGGGAGATGCGCGAGGCGGCCAGCATCTATCGCTTCAACTGGTGGCAGCGTTTCATGCAGATCGAACTGCCCTTTGCGACCATCGGCTTGGTCTGGAATTCCATGATGTCGGTGGCGGGCGCGTGGTTTTTCCTGATGGCCTGCGAGCAATTCGGTGACTTCCGGCTGCCCGGCCTGGGTTCCTATCTGCAGGCGGCCGCCGATAACGGAGACACGCGCTCGATTCTACTCGGCATCGTCACCATGGTCATCGTGATCGTGCTCATCGACCAGTTCGTATGGCGCCCGGTGATCGCGTGGGCCGAAAAATTCAAAATGGAGCAGGTCGAGAGCTCAAGCGCTCCCACTTCATGGGTCCTCAGTCTCCTGCAGCGATCCCGCGGCGTTGCGTTGTTTCGGAAGCGCGCGATTCGCCCGCTGCGCGAACAGGTGGTTCACTATTTTGGCCGCCGGGACCAGGTCCGGGCCGAATCGGGAACCGACAATCAAGCCCTTCTGTGGGGGTTCCGGATGGCGGGAATCTTCGTGCTCGCGGCGATCACCTATGCCGTCGTCCGCGTGGTCATGATTTTGACCGGTCTGCGCGGCTCCGAGTTGCACCAAATCGGTGTCGGCCTGTTCGCCACCTTTTTGCGCGTGAATCTCACACTGCTGCTCGGCGCTCTCTGGACAATCCCGGTCGGGGTCGCCATCGGATTCAATCCGCGCCTGGCTCGCGTCGCTCAGCCGCTCGCCCAGATTGCTGCCTCGGTTCCGGCCACCGCCTTGTTTCCCGTGGTGCTGCTGGTGCTGATTCGGCTGGGGGGAGGGCTCGGAGTGGGCTCGATCGTTCTGCTGTTGCTCGGAACCCAGTGGTACATTCTGTTCAACGTGATTGCCGGCGCCATGGCCATCCCTACCGACTTGAAAGAAGCCGCCAGTGTATTTGGCATTCACGGCTGGGAGCGGTGGCGCAAGTTGATTCTGCCTGGAATTTTTCCTTTTCTGGTTACCGGTTTGGTTACTGCCTCGGGCGGCGCCTGGAACGCCAGCATCGTCGCCGAGTACTTCCACTTCCGGGGACAGACCTATTCGACAGTGGGTGTCGGTTCCATGATTTCTGCAGCCACCGATGCCAAGAATTTCAATCTGCTGCTGGCCAGCACAATTGCTCTCGCCGCGGTCGTCGTGACCACAAACCGCCTGCTCTGGCGCCGACTCTATCGTCTGGCCGAGATGCGTTACAAACTCGAAAGCTAGTTGGGGTTGATCCCGCTCAGTTGGTGGAAATGGTGAAGTTCACGGTAATGCGGGCTTGAGTTTCTACCGGCTGGCCGTTCTGGAGATAGGGTTTGAAGTGCCACTGCTTCACGGCTTCGCGCGCCGCCGCCGCCAAAATTCCCGGACCGCTCAGGATCTGCAACTCCTGAATCGAACCGTCTCGCGAAATGAGGGCCTGCAAACTGACTGCCCCCTGCACTTTCATCTGCCGCGCCAGCAAGGGATAATCCGGTGGCACGGAAACCACCACACTCTGCGCAGTTTGCGGCGAGAGTTGCACCCGGTCTCCCGCGTTCACCATGGCGCCCGGCGCCGACGCGCTCGCGGCGGCGGAAGAGTTCGCATCCGAACCCACGTCCAGGTGGATGGCATTGCTTTTCGCGGGCACGCTGATGTGGCGGTTTCCGGCCACGACCTCCACCTCCAGGGGTGGCAGTGCGGCGCGCTCGGTGGTGGCCGAAAAGGGAGTATCGGCCGCAGCTGGCGCTGAGGATTTCACGGGTTTGCGCTCTCGCGTCGGAGTTGCCGGTGCGCTCATCGGCGCTGCAACCGCACTCCTGTGCCTGGTGCGGACTTCGCTCTCCTGCGTCTCGCCGCTTGGCGGGAACCAGAAGTCCCAATCTTTCAGCACCACCGCAACCAGCGCCGCCAGCAAGATACCCAAGGCGATGAGCATCCGCTTCCGCTGGACCTCGGCTTCCGCTGGGGCCGGTTGCACGGGAAGCGACGTTGATCGCTCCAGGTGGTTCTCGGTGTGGTGTTCCTCTGGAAACATCGAAATGATATTCGGAGGTATTGCCCAGTAAGTATGCTCCGAAACCCGCGCCCCTGCCAAGAAAATCTGCGCCCGCTGGGTTACTTGCGAGTAGCCCATCCGATTGGAACGGGGCTTGCCGGCGGTCTGCCCGCGGTCGAGGGCGTAACCGACCCTAGGCCGCGGTTGCGCCGCAATTCCCGCTCCCGGATTCAGGCAGTTCTCTCAACCTTGTAGTCGAGCTTATCGAGAATCCCGACCGCAGCGTCAAGAATCTCCTTATCCACCTTGCGATTGGAGGCAATGGCTTCCTCGAGCGGAATGGAAACGATCTTGTTCCCGCGTAGGGCCGCCATCTTTCCGAATTCGCCGCGGTGCACCATGTCGATGGCGCCGAGTCCGTAGCGGGTGGCCAGCACACGATCGTAAGCGCTCGGAGATCCGCCCCGCTGGATGTGGCCCAGGACCACCGATCGCGTTTCAAAGCCGGTGCGCTTCTCGATTTCGCTTGCCAGTGTCGAGCCGATGCCACCAAGCCGGAGGTGTCCGAATTCGTCGCGTCCGGCTTGCAGGGCGGAACCCTCACAGTGTTTCTCGTTGCCGTCGGCAAACTTCGCGCCCTCGGCGGCGACCACGATGCTGAAGTATCTTCCGCGGGCGTGACGCTGCTTGATCAGTTCCGCCACCTGGTCGATATCGAAGGGAACTTCGGGCACCAGGATGACGTCCGCACCGCCGGCAATGCCGCTGTAGGTGGCAATCCAGCCCGAATCCCGGCCCATGACTTCGACCACGATCACGCGATTATGCGCCTCGGCTGTGGTATGCACGCGGTCGATGGCTTCGGTGGCAATGTTGACTGCCGTGTCGAATCCGAAGGTGAAGTCCGTGCCCGACAGATCGTTGTCGATGGTCTTCGGAATGCCCACCACTTTCACCCCGTTGGCGCAAAGCTTCGCCGCCACCGACAGGGTATCGTCGCCGCCGATGGCAATCAGGGCATCGCACCCATGTTTCTTGAGATTCTCCGCGCATTGTTTCAGGCCGTCGGGTTTCTTGGCTGGATTGGTACGGGAAGTACGCAGAATCGTCCCGCCCCGCGGCAGGATACCACCCACCGAGGTGAGGCCCAGTTCCATTGTCTTGTCTTCCAATAACCCGCGCCAACCCTCCACGAATCCCACAAATTCGTCCTCATAGTGGAAGGTGCCCTTACGCACCGCTGCCCGAATGACCGCATTCAGCCCGGGACAGTCGCCCCCGCCCGTCAGCATTCCTATCTTCATTGCCTGCTCCTCATGTGATTGATACCGAAAGTTAGCGTTCGTCCTGATGCTCCAGTGAGCGGGAACCTACTAGGTTATCATGCGGCTCGCGTCCCTTTTGAAAGCCCACACCCCAGGAAGGTAGCGGAGAATGACGCTCGAGGTACAACCCGTCGGCTTGCGAACCCGTCGCCTTTTCGACACAATACTGGCCAACGGAAATCGGTTGCTGGACCTGAGGTCTGACGATTCGATAATCCGACAATCCAGTCACCTGACAATCCCATGATCACAGCCTTCATGCCCAGAGCGTTGCGTGTTGTTGTCTGGATCGCCGTCAGCCTGCTCGGAGCTTTCGCGCTGGCCACCATCGCCTTGCACCGGGGTGAACAAATCAACGCCCTCTGGCTCGTGGTCGCCGCCGTCTCCACTTACGCGGTTGGCTATCGCTTCTACAGCGGGTTCCTCTCCGCCAAGGTCCTTGCCCTCGATCCGCTGCGCGCAACCCCCGCCGAGCGTCTGGACAATGGCCGCGACTTCATTCCCACCAACAAGTGGGTCGTCTTCGGACACCACTTCGCCGCCATCGCTGGCCCCGGCCCGCTGGTCGGTCCCGTGCTCGCCGCCCAGTTTGGCTACCTCCCCGGCACCCTCTGGATCATCGCCGGCGCCGTGTTTGGCGGTTGCGTGCAGGATTTTGTCATTCTCCTGTTCTCCACGCGCCGCGACGGCAAATCGCTCACCGAGATGGCTAAGTCCGAAATCGGCCGCATCGGCGGAGTCGTAGCCTACGTGGCCGTGCTCAGCATCATCGTGATTCTGCTCGGCGCGACCGCCCTTATCGTAGTCAATGCCCTCAAGTCGAGTCCCTGGGGCACGTTCACCATCGCCATGACCATGCCCATCGCCGTCCTGATGGGTGTCTATCTCCGCCGCCTCCGTCCCGGCAGGGTTCTGGAAGCATCGCTGCTGGGATTTGTCCTGGTGATCGCGGCCATTTTCGGAGGACAGTGGGTAACGAATACGCCTTCGTGGGCGGCTCTGTTCACGCTGACTGCGCCAACGCTTGCCATTCTCATCATCATTTACGGATTCGCGGCCTCCGCCCTGCCGGTGTGGTTGCTGCTGGCGCCCCGCGACTACCTCAGCACCTTCGTGAAGCTCGGCACCATTTCGCTACTGGCGGTCGGCCTCGTGGTCCTGCGCCCGTCCCTGCATATGCCGCCCCTGACGCGCTTTGCCGACGGCAACGGCCCGGTTTTTGCCGGGACCATTTTCCCCTTTGCCTTCATCACCATCGCCTGTGGCGCGATCAGCGGATTCCATTCCTTGATTTCGAGCGGCACCACGCCCAAGCTAATCCGCCGCGAAACGGAAACGCGGCTGGTGGGCTATGGCGGCATGCTTGCCGAGTCCATGGTTGCCATCATGGCCATGATCGCCGCTTCGGTGCTGCAGCCCGGGGTCTACTTCGCCGTCAACAGTCCCGCCGGCATCGTCGGCAAGGCTCCAGAAGCCGCCGCTGCCACCATCAGTGCCTGGGGATTTGAGGTCACCGCCGCGCAGATGGCGACGCTCGCCCATGCCGTCGGCGAGCAGACGCTGTTCAACCGCACCGGCGGTGCGCCCGCTTTTGCCGTCGGCATGGCGCAGATCTTTTCCAGCACGCTCGGCGGACAAGCCGTCATGGCTCTCTGGTATCACTTCGCGGTGATGTTCGAAGCCCTGTTCATCCTCACCATCATCGACGCCGGCACCCGAGTGGGCCGCTTCATGTTGCAGGATGCCCTCGGCCACATCTGGAAGCCCCTGGGGCGCACCAGTTGGTATCCGTCGATTCTCGCCACCAGCGCCGTGGTCGTGGCCGCCTGGGGAAATTTCCTCTGGCAAGGAGTCAAAGATCCGTTGGGGGGCATCAATTCCCTCTGGCCCCTGTTTGGCATCTGCAATCAACTGCTAGCGACGGTCGCGCTCTGCGTGGCCACCACCATCATTGTAAAAATGAGCTGCGCGAACCGCGGGCAGCACAAGTCGGCAAGCCTGGGTTATGTGTTCGTGACGCTCGTCCCTCTCGGCTGGCTGGTAGCCGTAACCTTCACCGCGTCCTGGCACAAGATCCTCGATCCCAATCCGCGAGTGGGATTTCTGGCCCATGCGACCCAACTGGCGAAAGCTGGAGCCGACTCGCGCCTGGTATTCAACGATCGTCTGGACGCGGCCGTCACGGCAGTACTGGTGGGCATGGTGGCGACCATCCTGATCGAGTCGGCCCTGGAATGCACGAAGATAATTTCCGGAAGCAAGTCTGCGCGAACCGAAGAGTCTCCATTTGTGATGACTCGGCTGACCGCAGAGGAGCAAGCGTGAAGCAAAATCGCCGGTGGGGGGACGGGCCGCCTCGGACGTCGGCCAGAGCAAAGCCGGGCAGTTGGCTGGACGGGCTAGGGCGGATGGCAAGCGCTATCCGATCCATCCTGCAAGAGATCTTCGACGAATCCGCCTACCAGCGCTTTCTGGAAAGAAACGGCCTGCAATCCTCCCCCAGCGCCTACGCGCGCTTCCGGCAAGAAAACGAGCAGGCCAAGTCACGAAGGCCGAAATGCTGTTGAGGTCACGAACTGGGCACTGATTCCTGGCAACGGCCCTGCTACACTTCCCCCATGCGCGTCCTGGGCATCGACTGTGGCACCGAATACACCGGATACGGCATCGTCGACCTGCTCTGTGCCGCCGCCAACAACGACCGCCTGGTTTGCGTCGCCTGCGGAGCCATCAAAGTGTCCTCGCGGGATCCCATGCCCAAGCGCCTGTCCCGCATTTCGATCGGCCTGAGGGAACTTATCGCCGAGCATCGCCCCGAACGGGTTGCCATTGAAGACGTTTTCTACGCCGCCAATGTCAAGTCCGCCCTCAAACTGGGCCAAGTGCGCGGAGTCGCCATGTTAGCCGCCGCCTCTGCCGGACTCGAAGTCGCCGAATACTCCCCGCTCTCCATCAAGTCTGCAGTGGTCGGTTACGGCCGCGCCGAAAAACATCAGGTCCAGCAGATGGTGACGCGCCTGCTGAATCTGGACGAAATTCCCGAGCCCGCCGATGCCGCCGACGCGCTCGCCATCGCCATCTGTCACCTCCACACTGCCGCCACCCAAGAACGCCAGGCCCAACCGCTCCTGGGATCGACTCGGGAGTCCAGGTGTGCCGAGCCTTACGCCTCGCAAGCGAAGCGCAAGGTCGCAGTCGTAAGGGTAAACACTCTGCCCGCATCACCGCACTCGTGAGTGCATCCCCCAGCCAATCCCAAGCCATCCTGAAAGGGCATAAGAATTTCACTCCGGAGTTTCCCGTGCTCGTACGCCATCCTGTGTTCGCCCTCATCGTTGCCCTCCGGCTGCAATCGGCCGCCCCCACCAGTGGGGAGCCACTGTCGGCAGCTTTCAGCAACAACGGCTTGATCTCCGGGGCTTGATCTCCGGCCAGATCTACCCTGAGTGGCAGCAACCCGCTCGGCTATCCGGCGGTGTGCAACTGGCAGAGGCATCGATCCCGCCGGCAACAGGCAGGAGCGGTCGCATGGATCGCTCCCGCGAAGCCGAGTCGGTGGTCGCCGAAGTCGAACCGCGAGGCGCCAGACTCTCGCCTTTCCGCTTGACACTCCGAGCCACCATCCCCAATGATTACAGCGGCCCATGCCCCGCATATGTCAGACCCTCGGCCTGCTGGTCGTTGCCGCGATTCTGTTTTCTTCGCCCTGGTCGCATTCCCAAACCGGAGCCCAGACCCCGGCCGTGGTCACCTTTACCTTCGACTTCCCGGCCTCCCAGCCGGAGCGCTACGCCATCCGCGTTCCCTACGCAGGCGCGGCCCACTATCAGTCCGCCGGCCGGCTTTCCGCGGATTCGGACGAAACCGACAGCTTTGATCTTGATTTCAACCTAACTGCGGACACGCGGCAAAAAGTCTTCGATCTCGCGGCCAAGGCCGGCTATTTCGAGAAAGACCTGGATTCTCATCACAAGGCGCTGGCCTTTACGGGAAAGAAGACGCTCGGCTATAAGGACGCGCAGCGCAGAGGTGAGTCAACCTACAATTATTCCAGCAACGCGGCCGTACAGGATCTGACGACGCTGATGCAAAGCCTGTCGGCCACGCTCGAGTTCGGGCATCGGCTGCAGTACGATCACCACTACCAGAAACTGGCCCTCGACGAAGAACTCAAACGCATGCAGCAAATGGTCCGCGACAATCAACTGATCGAAGTCACCGCCATTCAGCCGATTCTCGATCCCATCATCGCCGACCCGACGGTGATCAATGTAACCCGGGCTCGCGCCCAGCGTTTACTCGATCAGGCGGGCGCGCACTGAGAGTCAACTGACAACAATGCCCGCGTAGCCAACCACCGACGCGAAATCGCCTGACACTTCGCCGGAAGTCGCGTACTGGATCAACCCCGCCGAGGTGGCTCCCAGAAGCTTGGCCGCGGTGAGCATCACTACCGTCGGTCCGAACCCGCACATGGAGATGTGTTCCCTCGTCACCACTTCCCACAGGCCGCGCGCATCCAGAGCCAGCACGCGCGCGATGGCTTTATGGTCCTTGACGCGAGTGATGGCGTCGGACTCATAGTGGTTCATGTCGCTCGAGGCGACGATGAGAACCTTCTCGCTCGGGCCGCGAATCCCGGCGGGATCTCGTTTCCGCTGATCTTCTGCCTGAACCCCGGCAATGACCTCCGCCAGCGCTTCGCCCAATCCGAAAAGCACGGCCCAATCGCTCGTGCCCACCACAATCGGGACCAGACGCACGGGGTGAGGTTGCGCCTGCAAGAAGGGCAACTGGACTTCGATGGCATGCTCGAGGCGATGCGCGCTGCTGTCCTCCTGCAGGGCAGGGAAGCGGCGCAGCAAACGCAGGCTTAGCTCCGCATCCGCCGCCACTTCGCCGAGCGGCGTTTGCCAGGTTGTGTTTGCCATCACCGCCAGCGCGCTTCCCCTGCCCGTATGGTTGGGGCAGAGAATCACGCAGCGGCTCGGGATCTGCACCCGGGAATAGACGGCGCCGGCAACGCCGCCGGAATAAATATACCCGGCATGCGGAACGACGCACCCGATGGCAGCGGTGCGGTCGGTGGCAAGGGCGGGCGAGTATTGGCGAATTTCGCGCAGCAATTGGTCAGCGCGGCCGGGATAAAATCGGCCCGCCACCGCAGGAGTTCGCAAAGGCGGAGTCATGGAAAGCCCCTGTGGCGGCCGTCATCGGCTCGCGAAAAGTGAGGGAGCGAACACCGAGCCCGCCGGGTCTATGCACTGCCGTTGTTCAGGGCTCGAAACAATGCGGCCGTTCTTTCGAGCGGCAGCGCTTCCGCCCGGATCGCAGGTCGCACGCCGCTTTTCGCCAACGCCGCCCGCAGCCCCTCTTCATCGTACGCCGTTTTCAGATTATTCCAGAGAGTTTTGCGCTTTTGCCCAAAACAAAGTTTCAGGAATGCAATGAACTCGCCTTCCGGAACCCGCAGCGCTTCCAGCCGTGGTTTGACCGTAATTCGAACCACGCTCGAATGAACTTTCGGAGGTGGAACAAACGCGCTGGGGGGAAGTGTGAACAGTTGCTCCACTCGCCCGTAAAGCTGCGCTGTTGCCGAGAGTAGTCCGTAATCCCGCGTTCCGGGCGAGGCCGCCAACCGGTCGGCGACTTCCTTTTGCACCATAAGGAGAATCGTCGAAAAGTAACGGTGATATTCGAAGAGGCGCAGCAGAATATCGCTGGTAATATAATAGGGTAGGTTCCCGACAACCCGTGCCGGCTCAGGAGTAAAGCTAAGGCCGGTGTGCAGCATACCCGGCTTCAGCCCGAAGACCGTGTCCAGCTCCACCGTGAGAATGTCGCCTTCGATAATCTCCACCGTCGGTTGCATGTTGAATTTCATTCGGAGCTGCGCGGAAAGGACGCGGTCCAGCTCGACGGCGATCAGTCGCCGCGCCCGTCGTGCCAATAGGTCCGTGATGGCCCCTCGTCCCGGTCCGATCTCGAGCACGGTCGCCTGGGAAACATCACCCAGCGCCTCAACCATCCTTAGCGCCGCCGCTTCGCTTACCAGAAAGTGCTGTCCCAGCTTGGGCTTGCGCGAACTCGTTTGTACGGTGGCGCCCTTCGGCACGTTGACCCTCTTTCTTTCCGGCTTTAGACTGAGGTGGATTTGTTATTGGCGATTGGCGATGGCAACACGATTTTCATCCCAATTCCAATTGGCAAATTCCCAATGGCTTGCCGCGTCTTTACCGTAACCATCATAGCGTGAGCGAGGCATATCCCGTCCTCGCTTAGGAAGGTCCCTGCAATGCATATCGCTTTTGCAGCATCGGAATGCGTTCCCTTCTCGAAGACCGGCGGGCTGGCGGACGTGGTCGGTGCTTTGCCGCGGGCCTTAGCCGCTCTCGGCCACCAGGTCAGCGTTTATGTTCCCCGCTATCGCCAAACCAAACTTGTCGATCCGCAGACCGTCGTGCGCAGCGTCACCATCCCCTTCGACGACAAGTATCGCTTCTGCTCGGTGGTGACCTCCGGGGCAACCACCGGGGTGCGGTTTTATTTCATCGACTATCCTGCATACTTCGATCGCGACGCTCTCTACGGCGGCGTGGCGGGCGACTATCCCGACAATGCTGAGCGCTTCGCCCTGTTTTCGCGGGCGGTGCTCGAAGCCTCCAAGGTTCTGGGCGTGCCGCAGATCTTCCACTGCCACGACTGGCAATCCGCGCTGATTCCGGTGATGCTGCGGACGCTTTACGCGGAGGATCCCGCGCTGCGGGACATTGCCACCGTCTTCACCATTCACAACCTGGGATATCAGGGCCTGTTCCCTCCCGATACCCTGCCGTTGTTGATGCTGCCCTGGGACCTGCTCACCATCTCCAAAATGGAGTTTTTCGGCCAAGTCAATTTCCTGAAGGGCGCGCTGGTTCACTCCGACTACGTGACTACGGTCAGCAAGAAGTACAGCCAGGAAATTCAAACCACTGAATATGGGTTTGGACTGGAAGGCGTCCTGCGCAATCGCGCCGCCACCGTGGCCGGCATCCTCAACGGCGTCGACTACGATGAGTGGAGCCCGCAGACGGACAAGTTTTCGCTCGCCAAGTACTCGCCACAGGAGCTCGATGGCAAGGCGAAATGCAAGCGCGATCTGCTGCACGCCTTCGGGATTGCGAACCTGGATTCTGCAGTACCGGTAATCGGTGTCGTTTCGCGCTTCGCCGCCCAGAAGGGCTTTGACCTCATCGCGCAAATCATGGACCGGCTGGCGCGCGAAGAAATGATCCTGGTCGTGCTCGGCTCGGGCGACAAGCCCTACGAGGAAATGTTCCAGCGGCTCAATAAGCAGTTTCCCAACAAGATTGCGGTTAAGATCGCCTACGACAATGCGATTGCCCACAAAATCGAAGCCGGAGCGGACATGTTCCTGATGCCGTCGCGTTACGAGCCCTGCGGTTTGAACCAGATCTACAGTCTAAAATATGGCACCGTTCCCATCGTGCGCGCGACGGGCGGTCTGGACGACACGATCGAACCTTGGGATGCGCGTACTGGCAAGGGTACGGGCTTCAAGTTCTCCGATTACACTGGCGAAGCGTTGCTTGCCACTGTCAAGCAGGCGCTTTTGGCCTATCGCGATCCGTCGTCATGGCAGATGCTGATGCGCAACGGCATGAGCCGCGATTTCTCCTGGGGAGCGTCCGCCCGCGAATACGGCAAGATCTACGATCGCGCGCGTCAGGCAAGGGCCAGCGCGGAGGCGTCCCGGGCAGCGGAGGTAAATCGCCAGCCGGTTGTAGGATAGCGATTCGCCAAGGGCGACGACGGAGCTGCGCGAGCCGCCAGACCTAGTACCGCAAATAACCTATTCCCACCCGCATGTGGTGCAGTATGCTGTCGGGTACGGTGAGCGCCAGGCTCAATCCCAGCACGGCGTGAACGATGGCCAGGGGATAGAGGCTGCGGTAGCGGCGGAACATTTCGCAGAACAGAAGCGAGCCGATGAGCGTCGCGGTCGTGAGCACCGGGTTGGGCAGGTGGGCGGCGGCGAACAGAGTTGCGGCCACCCACACCGCCGTCGAACCGCCCAACCCCTCTTCCAAGCGGGTAAAGAAAAACGATTGCAGAATGAACTCCTGTAGCAGAGCCCAAATCGCATAACCCCAAGCCGAATGCAGGTTGAACCACTGCGGATTGGCGGGAATCTCGCCACCCATGGACCACGCCAAAAGCATAAGCAAAGACGCCATGGCCAATCCGGTCCCCAGCACAACACCGGCATTGGCCAGTTTCGGCAATCCGAGGCCGAGGCGTCGAAGCGAGCAACGGCCGACCAGCACTTCGATCAGGACGAGGGCAAAAATGGTCAGGGCTGCGACGGCGGACCAATGGTTCCGCCCTTCTCTGTTCGGCGCCCAAATCGCAAGCTCCAGAAACAGAAATACCATCCCGATCTCGGCCCCGAGGAGGAATCGGCGGTAGGGATTCGCGAGGGCTTCGGCGGGGCGATCGTTTCTGTCCCCTGCCGTGCGGTCCGTCGTTTCTGGCTTCCCGTCTGCCTTCATACATCGGCCGTCCTGAGATTTCTCGGCCATCAGCTAAAACCAGAACGACCAGATCGCATCGACGCTGGCGTGGGTGATGGCCGAAGCCGGCACCCGCCGCCGCTCCCGCCACGCGCGACCGTAGAACACCCCTGCGAGGCTGGCCAGCAAGACATAGCGCCAGTTGAACTGCGATGACCTTTTATTGAAGTGGGAGAGCCCAAACAAGAGCGCCGTAACCGCCAGCGCAATTCTCCGTCCGACCCGGCGCTCCAGAAGGTTTTGTACCCAGGCGCGAAAGAACAGTTCTTCGGGGACGGCAACGAAAATGAAAATATAGATCCAGGTTGGAATCATCGACAGCCGCAGCGCGTGCGCGTGAGGATGGAGAAAGCCGAGCGCCAACCCGCCTGCGAGAACCAGGGGCGCAAAGCAAACCAGCTCGCGCAGCCCGGTTTTCCAATCGCTCGCGCGGAAGTGAAAGTCAAAGCCTGTGCCGCTCAATTGCCGCATGACGACGAATCCATAGAGAGCCGCATCGACTAAAAGAAGTTTTCCCCATCCCGCCAGACCGTTCGGCCACGCGGGCTCGAACCAGCGCAAATCAACCGCCAGCCCCAGCGTCAGCAAAATGATCGCGTCTCGCCAGTTGCCGCGTTGATCAGGGTCTGCGACCGCAGCCTGCCCCAGCAGGTACGCGATTGCCACTGGCAGCGCCGCATAGAGCGTGCACCATCGCCAGGAAAACATCTGGTGCAGGGAGGAGATCACAACATAGGGCAGGGCGCAAACCACCGGCACGACAGTGCGCAGGCTTCGCGGCCAGCGAGCCCATGCTTGCCCCACCCGCTCACCCGCCCATCCGAATACGGCCGCCGGTATGAGTTCCCCGACCAACACGACGATGGCTGCGGGCGAGGCGTTTTGCATGCGAGTATTTTAATTCGAGGGGGGTATTTGCTCCCCGGCCAGGGGATCGCATCTCTGACTTGGGGCATCACGCCAGGCGAAACCCCCGCTCGGCTCCTCGAGCCGAACAGCGCCCGCGGGTTTACCTGTCTGACCCGAGCGCTCTGCCAACTATAATGCAACTTGTCCTCTCGCTCAGGTTCACCATGCATTTTGGCAGCGTTCGCCAGACACTGCGACGACTCGGGAAGAACCGAAGTTTTTCCCTGTCCGTCGTTTTGACGCTGGGGCTAGGAATGGGGGCCACGCTCGCGGTTTATAGCATTATCGACGCAGTCCTGATCCAGCCTCTGGCGTATGCCGATCCCGCACACCTGGTCAGCGTGTTTCAGAGCAAGCTGGCGAACGACGAAGCCAGCGCGGACAATTTTTCCCCCGCCAACTTTTTGGATTTTCGCGAGCGGAACCGTGTTTTCACAGAGCTCGCTGCGACGTGCGGTTTCCACTACAATCTCACCGGCAATGGCGAGCCGAAGCACCTGAATGGCGCCGCGGTTTCTGCCGGGCTGTTCGCGATTCTTGGCATCCAGCCGATGCTTGGGCGGACCTTTCTTCCCGAGGAGGATCGTTACTCGTCTCCTCACGTCGTGCTCCTAAGTCATCGCCTCTGGTCGGGGGAATTCCGCAGCGACTCCGAGATCGTGGGCAGGACAATTTCCTTGAATGGCGATCCCTACTACGTTGTGGGCGTTATGCCTCCTGGTTTCCGCTCCCCGGACAACGAAGAGCGGGACCTGTGGATACCGCTGCAGCAGCAGATTCGTCCCGACCGCATGCTTTGGCGGGATCAGCGTTTTCTGGATATTGTGGGCAGGCTGCGGCCGGGTGTGACGCTCGACCAGGCGCGCGCCGACATGAATCGCATTGCGGCGCAACTGCGCGCGCAATATCCGAGTTCGGACAACGGTTCCGGTGCCGTAGTGATGCCTTTGCAGCAGGCTTTGGTCGGTGAGACGAAGAAGTCTCTTCTGCTCGCGCTCGGCATCGTGGCCCTGGTTTTGTTGATCGCGAGCTCCAACGTCGCGATTTTGATGCTCTCCCGGGTGAGCGGGCGCACCCGCGAACTGGCGATCCGTTTGGCCCTCGGTGCGAGCGGGCCGCAAATCCTCGGCGACGTGCTGGCCGAGAGCGTGGTTCTCGGCTTGTTTTCCGGCTGGCTGGGCCTCGGTCTGGCGCTCGCCGGTCGCCGGGTAATGCTCGCACTGGCTCCGGAGGACCAGGTTTTCCCGTTGATTCGTATCAATCCTGGGGTTTTCGGTTTTGCCCTGGTCCTGTCCTTGGTCGTCGGCCTGGGCTTCGGGTTGCTCCCCGGATTGAAGGTGCTGAAAATTGACGCTCCACCCATCCTGCGGAGTGCCGGAAGCACATCGACCACGGATACTGGCGGGCGCTTCGTTCGCCACATGCTCGCGACCGCCGAGATTTCGCTTTCCATCGTCTTGCTCATGGCCACGGGATTGTTGCTGCGCAGCCTGCTGAACCTCGAGCGGCAGCCGCTCGGCTTTCGCACCGAGCATGTCCTTACAAACTGGATTGGCCTGCCGCGAATCCGCTATCAAAACAACGACGATGTCGCCCGCTTCTTTACCCGCGTGCAACAGAACCTGCGCGATTCGCCGGGCGTGGAGGCGGTTGGATTAGGCTATCCGCTTCCCCTGCAGGGAAACCATTTCTGGACAAGCTTCACCATCGCCGGCAGAAATTCAAGTCCGGGGGAGTATGAACAGGCCTCGATGCGCTTTATTGACTCCGGATTCCTGACCGTGATGAGCATCCCGATCCTGAGCGGGCGCAATTTTACCGACGCCGACGATGCCAGCGCCGAGCCGGTCGTTATTCTCAGCCGGTCGTTCGCAGACAAGTACTGGCCGGGGGAAAATGCGGTTGGAAATTTCGTCTCGATACGACGCGATCCCGCCGTCCCGCGGCGGGTGGTGGGTGTGGTCGGCGATGTAAGGGCCACGATCGAGAATGATCCCTCTCCCACCATGTATGTCTGTTACAAGCAAATGTCATTCCCCTCGATGCAGGTGGTGTTGCTCAGCCGGGACACAGCGGGATCGGTGCTGGCTCAAATTCGAGACGCGGTCCAAAGCGTCGATCCGGAGCAGCCGATCGACGATGTGAGCTCGATGGAGTCGGTTGTGCGCCAGGCGCTCGATCCCTGGCGATTCGCGCTCTGGCTAGTGGGCGGACTTGCCGGATTGGCCATCCTCCTGACCGGTGTCGGACTGTTTGCTGTCCAGTCCTATCGGGTGCGGGAAAGAACCAAGGAATTGGGAATCCGGATAGCCATTGGGGCCACGCGCAGCAGCATCGCGAGACTGATCTTGCGCGAGAGCTTGAAACTGGCTCTGATCGGAACCGTCCTCGGTTTGGTACTGACGATCACCATCGTGCGTTTGCTGACCAGCCTGGTGTACGCAATTCATCCAAACGATCCGGTGACCTTTGTCACGGTGACCGTTTCGGTCGCCGCCCTCTCGGTCCTCGCCGCCTATATTCCGGCGCGCCGGGCCGCACGAATCGAGCCGGTGGTGGCCCTGCGAGAAGACTAGGGTCGGAAACAGAAGACCGAAAGCGCCTGGGTCGCGGGGCGGGTTCCCGCATCCAAAGGAAAATGCGAGGGTTTTATCGGGCTTTCCCATTCGCGCTCGCTCTGATGTGTGCGGCGGCCGCGCGGGCCGAATCTGCGCCCATTCCCCACGGCACGCTTGAACTGGTGCCTGAAAACCCGTGGATCGCTGCCCAGTCGATCCTGACACCCGGCGTCGCGACGGGGCGGATGGCTGGGGGACATACCTTCAACGTCGGGTTACGTTTCCAGCTGGAAAAGGGTTGGCACATCTACTGGATCAATCCAGGCGACTCGGGGGAGCCGGCCCGCGTGGAATGGAAGTTGCCAGCCGGTCTCACCGCCGGGCCGATCGAGTGGCCTACGCCGCGGCGCTTAGCGTCCGGCAGCATCGTCGATTATGGCTACGAAGGGGCGGTGCTACTCATTGTGCCGCTGCATGCCGATGCCAGCCTGGCTTCGCAGTCCGCAGCCCGTCTGGGCGCCGAGATCAGGCTGCTGGTCTGCAGCCATGAAATGTGCATTCCGGCGAAGGCAGCGCTCTCCCTGACTGTTCCGGTCAAAGCGCAAGCGCCAGTGCCGGATGCAACGACGGTCGCTTGGTTCGCTGCCGCCCGTAAGTCTATGCCGCGACCGCCTTCTCAGAACTGGAGATTCAACGCGACCGAGGACGAGGATTTTTTCGTGCTCACTGCCGAGCTTGGGCATCCAATAACGCAAACCGTTTTCTTTCCGCTGGTTGAGTCGCAGATTGAGAACGCGGCGCCGCAAACTCTGGTGCCGAGAGCGAGCGGCTTCCGGTTGACACTGCGAAAGTCGAATCAGCTGCTGGCATCGGTTGCCCGCCTGAAGGGCGTGCTGGTCGTCTCGGGCGATCGTACCCCGGGTGATGGTACGAACCAGGATCGGGCTTATGTGATTGACGTGCCGGTCCGCAAGGCGGGTGCGACAAAACACCTTGAGGACGGCGACCGCTCGGTAAAATGATGTTCAGGGAGGAACCAGATATGAAACGCGCAACCCTTCATTCGGCACCTGGCCCCATTCTGGTTGCGATGCTGTTGTGCGCATTGCCGGTATTGGCGGCCGCTCGCGTGGGCGAGGCGGCGCCCGAGTTCACCAGCGTCGCGAGCAATGGCAAGACCGTTCATCTTTCGGACTATCGGGGAAAGTATGTTGTTCTCGAGTGGCACAATAACGGATGCCCCTTCGTGCGCAAACAATACAACAGCGGCAACATGCAACGGCTGCAAAAACATTGGACGGGCCAGGGCGTGATTTGGTTCACGATTCTTTCCTCGGCCCCGGGCAAGCAGGGCTATGCCACTGCGAGCGAAGAAAACGACTTCCTGGCGAAGGAACAAGCTGCACCGACCGCAGCGCTGCTGGACCCCGACGGCGTAATCGGGCATCTTTACGATGCGAAGACATCTCCGCACATGTTCGTCATTAATCCCCAGGGGGTGGTGATCTACGATGGTGCGATTGACGACAAACCGACGACCGACGTGAACGACGTTCCGGGCGCGAAAAATTATGTCAGTCTCGCGCTCGAGCAGGCCATGACGGGAAAGCCAGTGGAAACGGCCGCGACACGTCCTTATGGCTGTTCGGTCAAGTATTCCGATGCCACGCATTAACCCGCGGGCAAGGCCAAAGAATCTGCGGTCCTGCGGCCGGCTCGACAAATCGTTCTCCCGTCCGGCATACTTGCCGGGCTAGGCATGAAGTCGGTTCCGTTTCCTCGGCGCGCGATCGCGACCGCGAGGACCCGCGACCGAAGGTTCGACGCCATGGGTTTCCGCGAGCAGGATCAGAAATGGCCAGGCTGAGGCGATCGATCCCGGTGTAGGCCATTGCCAACCGAGCCCGCCGGTTCCCGTCGTCCGAGTCCTTGAGTTGCGAGCGGGAGTGAGTAATGGGCACGAGGCGCCGATTGCCACTTCCCTCCTCGCGGTACACTTCTCCCAGACACCGCGATCTCCGATGAACGCTCCCTCGCCACGCACCATCTTCCACGTCGATATGGACGCCTTTTTTGTCTCCGTCGAGGAACTATTTGATCCTTCACTTCGCGGCAAGCCGGTAGTGGTGGGCGGGCAACGCGACGAGCGGGGCGTGGTCTCGGCCGCGTCGTATGCGGCACGGCAGTTTGGCGTGCACTCGGCCATGCCTCTACGTACGGCGGCGAAGCTTTGTCCGCAAGCGATTTTCGTAAATGGGCACCCGGAACGCTATCGTGAATTCTCCGCGAAAGTGCACGAGGTGCTTGGCCATTTTTCTCCGCTGGTCGAAATGGCATCTGTCGACGAGGCTTATCTCGACATGACCGGTACCGAACGCCTGCACGGTCGCCCGCTCCAGTCCGCGGATCGGCTGCACGCGTCGATGAAGTCGTTGACCCAGCTGAACTGTTCGATCGGGATCGGCACATCGCGGCTCATCGCCAAAGTTTCCTCTGCCAAAGCCAAGCCAAACGGCGTGCTTTGGGTGTTGCCCGGCCAGGAAGCTAAATTTCTGGCGCCGCTCGCCGTGGGTGACATCCCCGGCGTGGGCAAAGTGATGGAGCAGAAACTGTACGCGCTCGGCATCCTGAAAGTCGGCGACCTCGCGCATCTCGACGAGCGAGATCTGGATCAGCGCTTCGGGAAATGGGGGCTCGCGCTGGCAGGGAAGTCGCGCGGCGAAGATGCGGGAGGCTGGTTCGACAACCCGATCGGAGAGAACATCGATCCGCAATCGATCAGCCACGAGCACACCTTCGACGAGGACACGGGCGACGCGGAGCGATTGCAATCCACGCTCATGCGACTCAGCGAAATGGTTGGACGGCGTCTGCGCGAAGGCGGATATTTCGCGCGCACCCTGCAGCTGAAATTGCGCTACCAAGATTTCACCACGATCACGCGAGCTCATTCGCTCGACCAGCCGACGCAGATGGACCACCAGATTTTCGCACAGGCGAGGCGCTTGTTCTTCGCCAACTGGAAGCAGAAGTCCCCGGTGCGCCTGCTAGGAGTGCAAGCCTCGAATTTCGAATCTGCCCCCACCCAGCTCGATCTGCTCGACCCCAGGCGCGATGAGCGTTGGCAGAAGGCACTCGCCGCCGCCGATCAGGTTCGCGACAAGTTTGGCGAAGCGGCCATCGGCCTGGCCCGCGGCATGAAAGGCGGTTTCCGCGAGCGCATTCACGAAAATCCAGCTGCGCTACCCGGAAAGGGAGGCAAGGAGAAAAGGGAAAAGCAGGACAACGAAAAGAAACCGTGAACGGATTTTCCCTCGCCGCCGGCGAGCGGTCGGCATTGTTCAAGGGTGTCCGGGATGCGACGGACGAGGAATCCGAGCACGAGCCGGCACTGCCGCCGCCGACTTCACGAAATATATTCGCGAATATATTCGTCGTGCGAGGTGGCGAGTTGGTGCGGGTCGCCATCGAAAATAACTTTGGCGTCTTTAAGAATCAGGAAGCTCATCGGAACGTCGCAGGCTTTTCCTTTGGGCAAGACGACCATCCGGTTGGTGGCCTTATCGAATTCGTGCGTCGCCATGGTGAAAGCATCCTGCAGGCGGTGGGTGACCAACAGGGCGCTGGTTTTGTAAACGTCGCGCTGCTTCATGATGAGCTCGACGATCGTGTTCGAAGTCACCGGATCAAGGCCGCCGGTTGGCGAGTCATAGAGCAGTACCTCGGGAGCTGTAATGATGGCGCGCGCGATAGCCACCCGCCGGCGCATGCCGCCGGACAGTTCGGACGGAAACATGTCGTAGGTTCTTTCCAGTTCCACAAAACGCAGCACTTCGAGAACACGCCGCTGGATCTCAGCCGCTGCGATCCCCTCCTCCATCAGGCGGAACCCGACGTTTTCATAAACCTTGAGGGAATCGAAAAGCGCGCTCTCCTGAAACACGATGCCCACGCGCCGTCGCAGCTCGAACAGTTCGCTTTCCGACATGCGAGTCACTTCTTCACCGAGCACATAGATGCGGCCGCTGTCGGGACGCAGCAGTCCCATGGCCAGCTTGAGCAAAGTGCTTTTGCCGGAACCCGCCACGCCAAACAGCGCCTTGGTTTCGCCATGCGGTAAGCGGAACGAAATACCGTCGAGCACCACATTCTCATCGAAGGCAAGCGAAACGTTGTCAAACTCGAGCGCGTAACCGGAAGGATTGGCCACCGGGGCGGGCGCATTCTCACTGGGCAGAGGGGAAACGGGCATGACTTACCTGTACCCAAAAATTGCATAGATCAGTTTCGTAACGAAGAAATCCACCACCAGAATCAGCACCGAGGAAGCCACCACGGCCTGCGTGGTCGAGCGGCCCACGCCCTGGGTGCCGCCCCGCGTCGACATTCCGTAGTAACAACCGACGGTCGAGATGATGAACCCGAATAGCGCCGGTTTGATCAAGCCCGTAAAGACGTCGCGGAAGACAAGGATTTGCCAGATCGAAGTCCAGTATTGCTTGGTGTCGACCCCGAACAGCAAATGCGCAACCGCATAGCCGCCGATGAGCCCCAACAGGTCGGCGATGATGGTCAGAAAAAACAGCATGAAGGCGGTGGCCCCAACGCGCGGTGTAATCAGCTTCTTAGTGGGGTCTGTGCCCAGGGCGCGCATCGCGTCGATTTGTTCGGTAACGATCATCGAGCCCAATTCGCTGGCCATGCCCGAGGCGTTTCGGCCGGCGACCATCAACCCGGTGATGAGCGGGCCCAGTTCGGTCACCATGCCGATCGAAACGAGTCGTCCGATGAGCGTGATCCCGCCGAACTGTTGCAACGTGCTGGCGGAGTTCAGCGCCAACAGGGCGCCGACGGAGAGACCGGTCAGAATCACGATGGGCAGGGAGCCGACGCCGATTAGGTCCGCCTGCTGCAGCATATCTCCCATGTACAGGGGGCGACGAAAGAAGTTCGCCAGCGCTTGCGCCGACAGGAGGGTGTATTCCTGAACCGCCAGCGCGACGTCTTTGGCGATACCAATCGGCGAAATCAGTTCAATTTCGAGCGCCATGTCGGATCGAAGGAAGGCCTGCTCAGGAAACTATAGCAGAGCGCAAAAGGCGTGAGAGGTGCAAACCGTGCCCGCATGGGATACTGCCGTCTCGTGGCGACATAGCCGGCTGCGGCTTCCGAATCAGTCGAGGCGGAGCTCGGCAAGCCCCGCCTCAACCGAGGCGCGGGATCACTCCCGGCTTTTTTTCTTGATCTCGATGGCCAACCGTTTGATTTTCTGGTTGAGTGTGGACAGAGGAACGTGGAACCTTTCGGCGGCCTCGGTCTGGTTCCAACCGCACTTTTCCAGCATGTCGATGATGATGCGCCGCTCGCAGTCTTCCATGATGCCGAACAGGGTGGCTCCGCTACTGGCGTCCAGCGGCGGAACGGCGCTGCCACGGCCGACGATATGGTCGGGCAAAAGATCGAGCCCGATGTCGCTATCGGAAGATAGCACCACCGCGCGTTCGATTGTGTTTTCCAGTTCGCGCACGTTTCCCGGCCAGGAGTAGCCGACCAGCGGACGCAAGGCCTCGGTGGTGATGCGGCGTTTGGGGCGTTCGTTTTCCTCGGAATATTTCTGCAGGAAGTGCTGTACCAGAAGCGGGATATCTTCCCGCCGTTGTCGTAGCGGCGGCAGATCAAGGCTGATCACGTTGAGGCGATAGTACAGGTCCTCACGAAACTTGCCTTCGCGCACCATCTGGCGAAGATCCACGTTGGTGGCGGCGATGATGCGCACGTCGACCTGAATCTCCTGCACTCCGCCCAGATGCATGAATTTGCGATCCTGCAGTACGCGCAGAATCTTGCTCTGCGTGTCCATGCCCATGGTGCCGATCTCGTCGAGGAACAGGGTACCCCTGTCGGCAACTTCAAACAGCCCTTTTTTCGATGCAATCGCGCTGGTAAAGGCGCCTTTGACGTGGCCAAACAGTGTCGATTCGAGCAGATCGGGCGGCGTCGATCCGGAATTGACCGGAACAAAGGGCCGGTCGCGGCGTGTGGAATTCAGGTGAATGGCTTTGGCGATCAGTTCCTTGCCCGTCCCGCTTTCGCCTTGCAACAATACCGTGGAGCGGCTGGGCGCCACCTGGGCGACGAGATCGAAAATCTTCAGCATGGGCTCGCTTTTGCCCACAATGTTTTCAAAGTTGTAACGCTGCTTCAGCGCCCGCTTCAGCTGAATGTTTTCTTCTTCCGCCTTCTGCCGCGCGACGGCCGCGCGCACGTCCGCCAGCAACTTCTCATTGTCCCAGGGTTTCTGGATGAAGTTGGTGGCTCCGAATTGCATGGCGCGAACCGCATTTTCCACCGTTCCGTAGGCGGTGATCATGATGACCGGCTGCTGCGGATGCAGCAGCCGAATCTCGGAAAGCACCTCCATCCCGTTCTTGTCGGGCAGTGCGAGGTCGAGCAAAACCGCGTCAAACGAGCGCATCCCGATTTGCGCCATCCCTTCCCGGCCACTACCGGCAGTAACTACCGTATAGCCTTCGAGCTGCAGCAACGTCTCCAGCGATTCGCGGATTTCCGCTTCGTCGTCAATGATGAGAATTCGACCCGCGCTTTCCGGATGCACGCGCTCCGGCGTACTGCGCCGCGGGACAGTCGTGATTTCGGACACTGCTAATTCAGACATGGACTGCCTTCCTGATCAGCGGAAAATCCAGGGTGAAGGTGGTGCCTTCGCCCGGGCGGCTCTCCACGCGGATATGCCCCGCGTGTTCCTGAATTATGCCGTAGGTGACTGAGAGCCCAAGACCGGTTCCGCGACTCTGGCCCTCGACGGGAGAGGTCTTGGTGGTGAAAAACGGATCGTAGATGCGTTGAATGTTCTCCTGGGCGATGCCCGAGCCGGTGTCGGAAACGCGCACACTGACGAATTCGCCGTTCAGCGTGGCCACGTTCAGCACTCCTCCCCCGGTCATGGCGTCCTTGGCATTGAGGAACAGATTCAAGAACACCTGCTGCAAACGTCCGGCATTGCCTTGAATCAACGGTAAGCTGTCGTACAGCGTGGACTGCACTTGTACGTGCGCCACCTTGAACTGGTGCTCGAGTAAAGCCAGCGTATCGGCGATCACCTTGTTCAGGTTGATCTCCGTCAATTCCGTTCCCGTGGTGCGCGAGAAGTTCAACAGATTATTGACGATCTCCGAAGCCCGGAACGTCTGCTTCGTGATCTTGTCGAGCAGGCCTGCTTTCTGCGGGTCCGACTGCAACTGCTTGGCCAGCATCTGCGTGTAAGACGAGATCACCGCCAGCGGTGTATTGACTTCGTGCGCCACGCCCGCCGCTAGAAGTCCGATGGAAGAAAGCTTGTCGGCCTGGGTGAGCTGGACTTCAAGGTCGATCCGTTCGGTGATATCGTCCATGATCACCAGCCGCCCGACCACATTGAACTTGCGGGTGACCAGCGGCGCCATTGCCACGTTCACGACGCGCGATTCGCCGGTCGGAGTTACCAGGCGGAACTTGTAGAGATTGTGGATGCCCGGATTCTGCCGAACGCGGTAGAACTCCTCCACAAACGCAGCCGGAAAAACCTCGCTTAACGATCGCCCCACCACCTGCCAGCGAGGCTGTGCATACATCACTTCCATCTGCGAGTTCCAGGACTCGATTCGGTCCTGCAAATCCACCGCCATCACGCCGACGTTGATGGATTCCACAATGTTTTCATTGAAATCCTTCAGCCGTTCGTACTCGCTGACCTTCTGTTCCAACGAGGCATAAAGCCGACCGTTCTGGATGGCGATGCCAATGTAGCCCGCCAGCGCTTCCAGCAATTCCACGTCTTCACTGGAAAGAAAGTCACCCTGCATCGTCTTGCCCAATCCGAGAAAGGCAATCGTCTTTTGTCGCGCGTGACAGGGAATGTAGTAGTTCAGATCCAGCCGGCCGATGGCTTCCTGCGCGGCGGAGTTTTCACGCGGTAATTGGTGAGTGTTCTCGAAGAAGATGTGTCCGGCAGCATCTTCGACTCTCGGCTTGGCGAGGAACGAGAGGTCGAGACCGGTGACGTGGGCGATGCCGAACGATTTGGACAGCTCAAAGCGCGACGAGTCGCCGTTGCCGAGGAAGATCGCGATCCGATCCACCAGCAAGGTGCGGGCCAGCCGGTCGACCAGCGAGGAGAGCATTTTGTCGAGGTCGGTTTCCGAACTCAGCTCTCGTCCGAACTCGATCAGCGTGCGCCGATAATCATAGCCGGTACGGAAGAAATATTGGTCCAGCTTTTCCTGAATCCATTTCCGGACCGGATCAAACAGCAGGGCCGTGACCACGACCGCCACCATCAGCCCCCAGGGTCCGGAACTGGGCACGCGGGTGTGAACCAACTCGGCAATCGAGGCCACGCCGGCGAAGTACAGCGCTACGATCGCCGCCGCCGCCAGCGTATAGGCCATGCCGCGTTTGAAGATCAGATCGACGTCCATCAGCCGGTAGCGGAAAATGGCGTAGCCAAAAGTCAGCGGTAGCAGTCCGAGCGAAAGCACCGATACCTTCATGGTGAGCGAAGGCATCACGCCGAACAGATACGGCAGAACGTAAAAAAGCGTGAAGGGCGTGATGGCGAGGATGGTGCCGCGGGTAATCCACTTGAGCTGCTGACGCAGGATGGGAGTCGTGGCCTGACGCGAGTTTCGCCACAGGACCATGGCCGCCGAGACGAAGAAAATCGTCAGATAAGCCCAGTGCACCCGATTCAGCTCAAACAGCAGGGATGCGCTGGCTTTCAGGTATTCGAGGGCCAGGGTCTGGATTCCGAGCAGTACGAGCCCCGGAAAGTAGAGCAGTAGAAGCGACCAGCGATGCTTGCGGACGAACTCTTGCCGTTCAGGGAAGGTCAACACGAAGTGCAGAAAAAGCGCCGGCTGCAGCAGCCAGGCGACTTCATTGGCCCACAGAACGCACCAGTCAAACGCGTTGAACTTGCCGGTATAGTGCAGGGCGTAGAAAACGAACGAGACCAGGCAGAAAATGTAAAAATGCGTGGATCCGACCGCCGTCCAGCGCCGCAACAGTACATAAAGCCCAATGCCCAGGTAAATCAGTGCGATCAGCCGCAACCAATCGTTCATGGAACGCTCGGCTGGAACGAGCACGACTTCGACCGGCAGCGGAACCGAGCCGCGGATGAGCGAGTAGGTTGCCTTGGACCACACGCCGGAGTTGTAGAGCTGGTGCGTTACCGCCGCCGAGGTTCCCACCGGGCGATCGTTGATGCTGACGACTTCATCTCCGCGCCGGATTCCGGCCCGTTCGGCCGGCCCGTTCGGCTCCAGTCGGTCCGCCACCAGGTGGCCGTTGCGCTCAATCCACCACGCCCCGTCGTCAGGAATGGAGGTCTGGTGCTCGGCCTTGTAATTGAAAGCGGCGAAAAGTACAGCCGCTACTGTGAGCAGGGTCAGTAGGATGGCGGTAAACCGAGCCTCAAATTCGCGGTTCATGGGCTGGGATGTCTGTACTGTGGCGCGGCCAAGGACAAGTCGCCGACTAGGCATAAGCAACTTCACTGCCACCCTCCGCTCATACCCATCTCTGATAACTCCCGTGCATAGAGCCACTTCCGTAATTATAGAGTCGATACGGGATAGTCGCTATGAAATATGGAAGGTTGGTTCCTCTTTTTGGGATGCCATTTGGCGTGTGGGAAGAGGGCCTGGGAGCTGGGTTAGCTGGAGGAGGATAAAGCGGATTTTTTGGTCGGCGTGTTTCTTCCGTGAAGTGAGGTGACGTGCCCAAACCCTGACTTTAGTGTTTGAGGGGTTCGAATCCCTTCCCTGAATTCGAACCCCTCACTTACTGGTCTCACCTGGACTCAATGCGGAGGAGGTGAGCAAATCCCGCAAGTGAGTGTGATCTTGCGCCCGATGCCCGGAAACGTCCATGGAGGACGTCTGAAGCCGTCTGAATTGATCTGAAGAAATTCACCGTCTTCGCTTGACAGGGCGAGCCGGGCAGAACAGAATTTCTGACAACCTATCCGCACCTTAGAGGCGCGGCCTGCCGCCTCAATTGTGTGCAGAAATACCAATCGAGTGGCATCGGTTGACCGACATTAGGAGTACGGCATTGCCGGATAAGAGAGTCCGTTTCGACGATTTCGAGTTGGATTACGCCCGCTTTCAGCTGAGCCGTGCCGGCCGCCCGATTCGGCTCGAGGGGCTGCCTTTGCAACTGCTGATGTTCATGGTCGACAATCGCGGACAACTGGTCACGCGTGAACAGATCGCCGCTGCGCTCTGGAGCAAAGACGTCTTTGTTGACGTCGAGCAGGGAATCAATACCGCAATCCGGAAAATCCGCCGCGCGTTGCATGACGACGCCGGCGAGCCGCGCTATCTGCAAACCGTGGTCGGCAGGGGTTATCGCTTCGTGGCGCCCAACGCCGAAGAAGATACCGGCGGCCAGCCGGCACCTTTTACCGTTTCCGCCGAAGATCTGGGTCGCGCCATTATGAGCGCTGCCGGCATCGACCCGGAAAATCCCAGAGGAACTCCGAAGGTCCGCGACAAGCTCTGACCAAGGTCCGCCCGCCGGCACCACCGCATTTCGGTCCGGGGCCCAACCCGCATCGGGTCGCCGGCGCCCGCGTCCGCTTTACAATGAAGCCATGTCCCGCCTCGAACAAATTGCCGATCTCGAAAGGCGCTTTCTTCTTCCCACCTACAACCGTTATCCCGTCGCTTTCGAGCGCGGCAAGGGTGTCTTCCTCTACGATTTCGAAGGCAAGAGATATCTCGACTTCGTCGCCGGACTTGGCGTCAACGCCCTAGGCCACGCCCATCCTCGCATTGTGAAGGCGATTCGCGAACAGGCCGCTCGCGTGATTCACCTTTCCAATCTCTACTACAACCAATACCAGGGCCAGCTGGCTGAGCGTCTCTGCCAGCTCTCGGGCCTTGATCGTGTCTTTTTCTCCAACAGCGGCACCGAAGCCATGGAAGGTGCCATCAAGCTGGCCCGTCTGGCCGGGCATAAGTCCGGAGGCGCCGCCAAGAGCCAACTCGTAGCCCTCGAAGGCTCGTATCATGGCCGTACCTTTGGCGCCATGTCCTTGACCGGCCAGGACAAATATCGGAAAGGTTTCGAGCCCATGCTCGAAAACGTCACCTTCGTCCCCCAGAACAATGTCGAAGCCCTCCACGCAGTCATCAAGGCCAATACCTGTGCCATCGTCCTCGAGCCCATCTTTGGCGAAGGCGGAATTCTCGAATGTTCCGAGAACTTCCTGCGCGCCTGCCGCACGCTCGCGGACCAGCACCAGGCGGCGCTCATCTTCGACGAAATCCAGTGTGGTCTGGGCCGCACGGGAAAGATCTTCGCTTTCCAGAGCTTCGGCATCACCCCCGACATCGTCGCCATCGCGAAGCCGATCGCCGGTGGAGTGCCGCTCGGCGCGTTCCTCTCGAAAGAACACTTCGGCTCGGTCATCGCGCCCGGGCAGCACGGCACCACCTTCGGCGGAGGGCCGCTTGCCTGCCGGGTCGCCCTCGAATATTTGAAGATCGTGGAAGAAGAACAGCTGCTGGCCAATGTCGAAAAAGTTGGTCTCTATCTGCATCAGCAGCTTCAGGATCTGGCCCATAAGTACGCCGCAGCCCGGGAAGCGCGCGGCCGCGGATTCATTCAGGGCCTGGTCCTGGACATCCCGGCGCGGCCGCTGGTCGAGCAAGCCCTGGCCCTGGGTGTACTTTTCAACGTCACACAAGACACGGTCCTGCGCTTCCTGCCGCCATTCCTGTTGCAAGAATCACACGTAGACAAGGGCATCAGAATTCTGAAAAGACTGCTCGGCAAGAAAAAGAAAGCATTGTAGGCAAGACACTTGCGCCGTCGCATTGCGGATTTTAGGCGTGCGAAACAAAAAAAAAGGGGAGCCGGATTGCGGCTCCCCCGAAAGCGATAGAGGCGATAATCACTAAGTAAGACGCCTTCTGCGAGGATTTCGTTGCCCCTCGAAGCACCGAATTTCAGCTCGAATTCCGCCGACTGTCTCGCCACCGCCCCGTGCGCAATCGAGTCGCATTGGCTCGATTTCCGCGAGGGGCGTCTGCACTACCTGAAAGCCGGGTCCGGTCGCCCTCTGATCCTGATCCACGGCCTGATGGGATATTCCTTCTCTTGGCGCTTCGCCATCCCCGCCCTGGCGCCGCATGCAACCGTTCATGCCATCGATCTCCTCGGAGCCGGCCTCTCTACCGCGAACGACGGCATCGACTGCACTGTGGGCGCGACTGCAGAACGCGTGCTGCAGTTCGCGGACGCTCTCGGCATTCAAACTTTCGACCTGCTTGGCACTTCGCACGGTGGAGGAGTGGCCATTATGGTAGCGGCGCTTTTGGAGAAAGGACGCGCGCAGCCGAATACCCGCCTCCAGCGCTTGATCCTGGTCGCGCCCGTGAACCCCTGGTCGCCGCATGGCAAGCGCTTCGCACCCTTCGTCGGCAGTGCTCTCGGATCTGTGCTCTTCCGCCACACCGTCGAGCGCTACCGATCGCTCGATCATTTGTGGCTCCGCCGGCTTTTTGGCGACGGCGCTAGAATTCCGCCCGATTCGCTCGCGGGCTATCGCATGCCTGTCATCAAGAACCATGGATTCCGTCATGGCATGCGCATCGTCAAGAATTGGACAGCCGACCTTGCCGAGTTGCAGAATGCTCTCCCCAAGATTCGCGATTACCCCACCCTCCTAATCTGGGGAACGAAAGACCGCGCCGTCGACTTTCGGTCCGCCGAGCCCTTGCGGCGCAATTTTGCCGATGTCCGCCTGGTGGCCTACGAGGGAGTTGGCCATCTCCCCTACGAGGAAGTCCCGCAAGATTTCAACCGTACCCTGATCGATTTTCTGACCGGGAAGTTGCCAAGATCGACCGACTCCCATGTTCGCAACTCGACCTAGGCGTGAATCCGGGCTCGGAAGGAACCTTCGCTTGCTCGGAATCTTTCCGGACGCGAATGATAAGGTTGGGTGCATGAGGAATCGAGAGCTCGTCGGGCAGAATGGAATGGGCGCGGCGAAAGTATTGCGAAACGGTCAAGACGCCCGATCTATGCAATCGCCAGCCAGCAAGAATTCTGCCGAGGGCTTTGCCCGGCATCGGATCTGCTCGACTCCGATGGCATTCAAGCGCGGCAAGGGGAACGGCGACCCTATGATATGGTCGCTTTATTCCGCGATGTTATGCCCGATTGGACACTGGCGCACGCCGGAGAGTTTGCCCTCGCCTGCTCTCGGCTAGATTACAAGCCGCATGCACCCTGCTATTTTCCACTCCCTGCGCGCCTTCATCGCCGACTATGGCTACTGGGCCGTAGCGGGGATGCTGTTTTGCGAGAATGCGGGCATCCCGGTCCCGGGCGAGACCACTCTCCTGCTGGCAAGTTTCCTCGCCTACTCTGAACATCAACTCCATTTCGGTTGGATCGTCGCGGTTGCCACCTGTGCCGCGACGCTCGGTGACAATCTGGGCTATGCCCTCGGCTACTATGGCGGCCGCCCCGTGCTTGATCGCTATCGGGCCGCTCTGCGAATCGCGCCGGCCACAATCGAGCGCGGCGAACTTATGTTTGCCCGCTACGGAGCCGCCACCATTTTCTTTGCCCGCTTCGTCTTCGGCATGCGAGTTTTCGCTGGACCTCTGGCCGGAGTCCTGCGCATGCGCTGGCGAGCCTTCGCTGTCTACAATTTTCTGGGCGCCTCGGTCTGGGTGGCCGTCGTCGCCGGAGCGGGATATCTCTTTGGCCACCACTGGCGCAGCCTGCTGCGCGTCGCACGGAGCTTCAACATCGCGGTTGTGATCATCACCGCAATCGCGATCCTATATTCGTGGTGGCGATATCGCCGCCAATCCAGCCGCAATCACGGATCGCTGAGATCCTGACGTGCGTGTCTTCCTAGACACTGCTCGGGTGAGTGTGGTCGCGCGGTTCTGCTTAGTCCGATTCAACACTCGGCCCATGCACGCGGAGCCGTAGCGCAACGGAAGGTCGCACGTCCTCGGATGGGGTGCGCATTTCCGGGAAGACTCCGGGCACGATCAGTTGTACTTCTCACCACCTTGCTCGGAAAAGGTCCCGGAGCGCGACTGTAAGAGCAAGCGGAAGGGCGGCAATCACTCTGCGGGTTCTCGAGGTAGCTGAATACGGTTTCTGGAGCAAACAGTTGGCTGGCGCGAAGCTCAACCACCCCTGCGTCGACAGCATACCTAAACCGAAACCATCTTTAATTGTTAATCCGCAAGACGGCGCGATTCACGACACCTCTGGATTGGGGTTTCGACAGCGAGCAGGCCGCGCAGATCTCGGAGCCGCCTGGGCTATTTCGGGGCAAGGTTTCTTCCGTCACTTCCCCTCCTCGCCCCGCCGTCATATCCTGAGGGAGCATCGCCCGGCACGCAGAATGGCTCGACCAACGACGTGACCCTCAAACGCACGACAACCAGTTCGCCAGCAGCCGCGCCGCGTTTGCCGCGGCTCGCACTTCCGGAAGTCTGGGCGCGTTTCCTCCTGGCCGTGGTTGGTCTGGCGCTGGCCTTTGCCGCGGCGCTGTTCTCGACGGTATCGCGCGAGTCCGGCAGCGTCTGGGGAACCATGGTCTTGGCCTCGCTGGCCCTATTGCTAGCCACCTTCGTTGGCCTGACCACCGTGCCCTATCTTGCCCGTCGCGTGGTAATGAGCCGTGTCCGCGAGGCCATGGACTACGACGTCACCCGTGCGGGCATGATCTACATCCTGATCAGCGTCGTCATCGGAATCGCTGCCATCAACACCGGCAACAATCTGCTTTACGTGATCGTTGCCGCACTGCTCTCGGCGATCATGGTTTCCGGAATTGCCTCGGCGCTCGTGCTGCGCGGCCTGGTGTTCGACGTCCATCTGCCGGAGCACGTTTTCGCCTCGCGTCCCATGGTGGCGCGCCTGCTCCTCGGCAACACCAGTTCGTGGCTGCCATCGTTTTCCGTACGCGTGGTTCCCGCCAAGCGCCGTAAGAATCGGCAACGATGGGGCTGGGAAGCTTCCACCTTCGGCTGGCCGCGCAACCGCGCACCGCAGGATCAGTGGCTCCGCCTGCCCGATCGCCGTTTGCGCCGGGTGCGTGAGCAAGCAGAGAAGCCGATCCTGCAAGAATCCGTTTACTTTCCATTCCTGTCGCCGGGACAGGAACTGCGTGCCGACCTCGAAATCAGCTTTCCCGCCCGCGGCCGCTACCGCGAGAAGAACTTTGGGCTGGCCACGCGGTTTCCCTTTTCTTTCCTCATGAAGACCCGCCGCATCAACCTGGCCCGCGAAGTGATCGTTTATCCCGCCGTCGAGTCCACCGAACAGTTCCTCGAAGTTCTTCCCATGGTTACCGGCGAATTCGAAGCTTTCGTCAGCGGACGCGGTTATGACCTGTACCGCATCCGGGAATACATGCCCGACGATTCCGCCCGCCACGTGGACTGGAAAGCCACCGCCCGCACCGGCGCGCTTAAGGTCCGCGAGTTTAGCCGCGAGGATGAACGCAAGCTGCGCATTGTGTTCGACAATCCCGCGCCCGGAGTCCTTCATCCCGAGGCCTACGAGCAGGCCGTGTGTCTGGCGTCGTCCCTGGCATGGCACTTCCACCACGAAGATGTCGAGGTCTGTTTCGTCGCTCCCGGACTCGAGCCCACGGCGGACATTTTTGCCTTCCTGCGCTACCTGGCTCTGGTCGAGCCGCAAGAAGCAACTCCGATCTTCAATCGGCTCCGCGCCAGCGATGATTACAACCTGGTTGTAACTGCCCGCGCCGCCGCCGAAATGCCCGCCACTTTGGCCGCCCGATCTTATGTGATTTCGCTGGGCGCGGCCCGCCATCGCTAGCTGGCGCGGGCGCCCAGCCTTGCGAGGGAAGCACCACCGTCTCGTATCGCATTTTTTGCTTTGCTCCCAGGGCATTTTCGACATATACTCCGCCGGGGTCCAGATACAGCCGGCTTCGCTTCCTTCGTCTAAGTCTGATTTTGGCGCCGTTCGCCGGATCGTGTGCAATCCGGCACAAGTCCTCGGGAGGTGCAAATGTTGATCTGTGATCTGCTCAGGAATCAAGTGACCATATCGGCCGAAGCCCACCAGACGGTACTCGAAGTCGCCGGCATCATGGTGGCCCATAACATCGGCGCCGTACCCGTGTTGCGGGAGGGGCGACTGGCGGGGATATTCTCCGAACGTGATCTCATGAGTCGCGTCGTGGTCGAAGGGAAGGATCCCGCCCGTACCCCAGTCAGTGAGGTGATGACCGAAGATCCGTTGACCGTCGCACCGAGCGACCAACTGGAGACCTGCATGACCCTGATGAAGCGACACGGGTTCCGCCATTTGCTTGTCTGCGCCGGATGCGAACTGCAGGGCGTCGTTTCCTTGCGCGACATCCTGCTTCATGATCTTGACGCGAAGGACGATGAAGTGCGCATGATGCGCGCCTACCTCCATTCCTCGCCTGATATCGGATAACGCCGCCCGGGTGTCGATTTCAGGTCTGCGGGGGCCAAAAGGCAAGTGACGGGGCTGGCCTCAGCTGGTGAGACTGCGCTCGGTCCGTTCCCGAAAAACCACGTGGCTGCCAAATCCTGTTTCAATCACAGTTCACTCATTTCCCGCCATAGCCCAAAGGTGGGGTAACCGTTACTAAGGTTACCCCACAGGGTTGACCCAGTAGGGCAGTGTGCCTCAGGATGTGAACTAGGGCCGAAGCGCGGGTTTCTGTCAGTCTCGTTCTTGTCCCCTCAACCCCATGAACCAGCATAGCCAGACGATCGCGCTCTATTTATGGTGCGCGCAACCGATTCTGCAATCGGTGGTGGCTGTGATCCTGTGGCGACGGAAGCTGCACAAGCAGTTTCCTGTATTTTTCCTGTTTTTGCTGGTCCAGGTGGCAAATTTTTGTGTTGCCTTTCCGCTTTTCTTCCTCGGCAGTCGAAAGATCTATTTCGGCATTTTCTGGCTGGGCGAAGCGGTCAATGCGGTCCTCGGCTTTAAGGTGATTCACGAGATTTTTCTCGACGTGTTCCGCCCTTATCACACGCTGAAGGATCTCGGTACGCTGCTGTTCAAGTGGGCGGGCGTTGTGATGCTGCTGGTTTCCGTGATTGTCGCATTTGCAAACTCGTTGGACCAAAGTCCCCTGGTGCACGCTCTGACCACGTTGCAGAGCTCGGTGCGGATTGTGCAGCTTGGCCTGATCCTGTTCTTGCTTTTGTTTTCCCGTTTCCTCGGAGTGTCACGGAAACAGCTCAGTTTCGGCATCTCCCTCGGTTGTGGCCTTTCTGCGGGAGTGAATTTGATGATGTATGCGTTGAATGCGGGAGGAATTGTCAAGCCTGTTCTTTTCAACCTCATCGACATGTCAACCTATAACCTGGCCATTCTGGTTTGGCTTGGCTACTCCCTGGCACCGAAAACCACCCGCGCGGCTGCCCTCAACCGGTTGCAGACCGAGCGCTGGGAACAGGGCTTGTCCGATATTCAACATCCCATGTCTGCCGATTCGCTGATTCCCATGTTCGAAGGCATGGTGGAGCGAGCTTTTTCCCGCAGCTCGAATCTCGAGCATGAACAGGAAGACGATCCTGTTCCCATCCGCTCCATCGACACGCGCAAGGCCAATTCTGCGGCGGCCGGGTCGAAGGCTCAGCCCTAGCATTTCCCATTAGCCAAAAACGGTTCTTCGCAAAACCTTGTCAAGGGTTTTTTTAGCGATGGGAAAGATGCCTTTCCCAGTGCGGGAATTGCCCCCTGGCAACTCAAACCGTTACCTTAATAAATCATCAAAATACCCGCAGAAATTGCCTTGCCGGACTCACTGGCAGATTTCCGGCATTTCGCTCCCTGCTCTCGATCGTCGGTACCCCCTGGGTAACCTTCAGAGAATCATAAATTTGCACCGTTGTGTATAATTTCTGACACTGAAAGCTGGCGGATAATTGCCAGTATTTCGGCAGACCCTAAGGAGAAAGAAAATCATGAAACGTTCGCTCAGGGCGTTACTTCTGTTGGTAGGTCTGGTGGGCACGTTTGCGTATGCCGCTGTTCCGAAAACCACGACTCATTCGGGACCGGTAGCGTTGTGTGACCCCTGGAAAGTACCGAACTGTCAATATTAAGCAAGTGAAAGAAAATACTTAACGAAAGCGACCACCTGAATCACGAAATGCAATCTTACGGGCCGGCCAAAGGGTCGGCCTTTTTTGATGCTCATTTTTTGTCCGCATGTTCCGATTCGGTCTTTTCGCTTCCGGGCGATGGTTTGCCCTCGCCAGTTTTCGCCGGTCCGGCATCTTTGGCTTCTTCGCTTGCCGGTCCTGCGTCGTCGGTGTTCTGGTTAATGTACTGCACGATGATCGAAACCCGCCGGTTGGAAGGATCGAGCGCGTCTTTGACATTACGCAACCGCTGGTCGGCAAAACCTCGTACTTGCGACACTTGATCGTCGCGTAGTCCCGCTTGCTGCATTAATCGCCGTGCGGCGTTCGCACGGTCGGACGACAATTCCCAGTTGCTGTAGTTCCCCTTCCCCGAGTAAGGCTTGGAATCCGTGTGTCCTTCGACCGAAACACGATTGGGAACCTTCCCCAGTTCCGCCGCCAGCAGTTGCAGCATCTCCTTGCCGCTTTCATTAAGCGAAGAGCTCCCGCTGTCGAAGAATGTCCCCTTTTCCGATTCCAGCAGCTCGATGCGCAGACCCTCTGCGGTCACCGTCATCTCAATGTTTTTTTTCAGGTTCGCCAGGTCGTTCATCTTCTGGATGCTGCCCTGCAATTCGTCTTTCAGTTTTCCCATGTCCTGCTTGCCGAGCAGAAGATTTTCGCCCGATCCCGCCAGGCCGGTTCCCGTCGTTCGCGAGCTTCCGCTCGGGTCGCGGAAGTAACCGCCCACCGCTTTCTGAATTTTCACGCTGCTGCTCAGCAGCCACAACACAATGAACAGCGCCATCATGGCGGTGACGAAGTCCGCATAGGCGACCTTCCATGCGCCGCCGTGATGCCCGCCGTGGCCGCCTTTTTTCTTGATGATGAGGATGGGGGGGGTGGGCATTTGGACGCTCTATCCTGCGGCGGCCGCCGCTGCCGGCGCATCTTTGGCGCCGCGGCAAGCCTCTTCCACCGCTTTGAATGTGGGACGCACATGTCCGGGCACGGTCCGCCGTCCAATCTCGACCGCCATGATCGGTGCGACCCCTTTCAAAAAAGCAATCATCGTCACTCGCAGCACCATCATGTAGGCGTGTTCTTCTTCCGCCATCTTGCCCATGCGCGCCGCCAGCGGCCCCACCAGCCCGTAACAGAGCAGAATTCCGAGAAAGGTTCCGACCAGAGCCGCCGCCACTTTGTGTCCGATTTCTTCCGGCGGGCCGCCCAGTGCGCCCATCGTGATGACCACGCCCAGCACCGCGGCCACAATGCCCAGGCCGGGCAGCGAATCCGCCATGGTGCTCAACGCCGATACCGGCTCACTCGCCTCGTGATGATGGACTTCCATATCCGCGTCCAGCATCTGGTCCAGATCGAACACTTCCACTCCGCCGCTCACCGCCATGCGCATGGTGTCGCAGACAAAATGCAGCGCGTGGTGATCGTTCACGAAATCTTTGTATTTGGACAGCAGCGGGCTCTTGTCCGGCTCCTCGATGTCGGTCTCGAGCGCCACCAGCCCTTCCTTGCGTGCCTTCTGCAGCAGTTCGTACATCATTTTGAGAGAATCAACATAACGCTGCGTGCCGAATTTCGAGGACCCGAACACCCCCACCATGCCGCTGATCATCTGCTTCAGCGTGTGCACCGGATTCGAAATCAGCACCGTTCCCAGCGCCGCCCCGCCAATGATGATCAGCTCCGCTGGCTGCACCAGAACTTTCAGGTTGCCGTGCTCCATCAGGTACCCGGCCACGATGCAACCGAAGACCACCACGATTCCTATGATCGAAAACATGGAACATCATCCTCGCAAGTTTCCCAATTCGTTGTTGCCGCCGGCCGCCGCTGCTTTGGCCGTCCGGCTCGATGGCGAAGGCTTCATTTCCCGGAGAAGCATCTCCAAATCCTTGCCCGCGGTCGCCGTCGTGTATGCCACTTCGGCGTCAATCCGGAAACGGTCGCCCCACCACGAGACCTCTGAATGGTGCAGCAGATTCCACAAGGTCTCTGCGGTCGTGGCCACGATCAGCGGGCTGGCTGACGGCAGCACGGCGAGAAAATCATGCTCGCTCCAACAGCCGAGGAAGCTTTCCGCATCCAGCCGGTTTCGCAAGGTCTGCGCTGCGGTGCGAAGAAACGGCACCACCGATTGCGGACCGTGTTTGGCGCGGAATTCCTCCAGTCCCAACAACCGTATGCGCAGCAGCCCGAAACCGACATGCGTTTCTTCGACTCCCGCGATGCATTCGCTGAGCACGGCCCGCGTCAAGCGCTGCGAAGGAATGCCGGTGATCGCATCCAGGCATCCATACATCGGCGGTCCCGACGATTCCTCGCGGTAGACAAATGCCTCATAGAATAGAACCGTCACGCCCGTGATCGCGTCGCCCGGCTCAAGAATCGGCCGCGTGCGAATCTTCACCGCCGAGCGGTGCCCACCCTTGTGCAAATAGGAGGCAATACATTGCTGCGGCTTGCGCCGGCTGAGCGTCATCGTTACCGGACAGTGCTCCCCGCTCAGACCGTTGCCCCTGCGGTTGCACGGCTGCACCACTTCTTGCAGCGTGTGTCCCACCACTTCCTGCGCCAGATGTCCGGTCAGTTCCTCCGCGCCATGGTTCCAAAAACGGATCCGCAGTTCCCGGTCCACGATGTAAATTCCCACCGGCAAGTCTTCGAGCACATGCCGGAACAGCTTCGGATTGTCGAGCAGATTCGAAGACATAGCTGCACACGGTGCTTTCCTGGTTTTATCGGCCACAGGAAGCGTTCGCTTTAAGGTGACGGGAGAGCATAAAGCAAGCAGTCATGAGCGCCGCCGGAACAGGCCCCCAGCCCCTGCCTCCAGTCGCGCTCTCGCCACCGCTCAGGATGCGCCCTTTACGAAGGCCAGCGTGGTCGGGGGCATGGAGATCATTACGTCCCCGGAAACCACCCGCCGCGCCTGCAGGTTCTTGAGCTTTACCAGCAGCGCGGCCGTAACTTCCTGGCCTTTGGACACCAGCAATGCTCCGTCGACGGTCTTGACTTCCTGCTGCACGATCATGCCGACGGTAAGCTGATCGATCCGGTACTTCCGTATCTCGCTTCCTTCCGAATTTGGATCCAGTTCCACCAGCGCCTGGAAGAACTCCGGGCTGAAGTGTTTGTTGAGGCGAGACAGAGTGTGGACCGCTTCGGTACGAGACTTTCCTCTTTGGATGAGGTTTTCGTAGGCCAAAGTGAGCCGCAAGATCTCCGTTCCCTGCCGCATGCTGGCCGTGTCTGGGTCGGCGGTGACTTCAGGCGCCGGCCGATTCTGGTGCTCGATCATCCTGGCGATTGGTTCCAGACGCGGGATTTTCGAAAGCAAATCATAGGCGACGCCTGGGTGTGCGTCATATTGCGCCTGCTCGGTCGGCGACAGTGTCTCGCCGCGGTGCACGGCTTCGATTGTCTCCGGAGCCAGCGTGACGCAGCCAAGTTGCGACATCATGGCCGCGACCTCGTACTGCCAGACATTGGGCAGTTTCATTGAGGTGGCAATGTGGCGGATGTAGTGGCGGGCTCGCTCCGCTCGCGCGAAGGCCGCCGGATTCACCAAGCTCAGCACTTCCGTCAACACCTGAATGCTGCCGCTCAGCGTCTGTTCCAGGAGTTGCCGTTCGGCGGTGACCAGTCGGTATTGCACCAGCGCCGCGGTCAGGGTTCTGGCCATGTCTTCCTTGGCGCATGGTTTATTGAGAAAGCGAAAGATGTGCCCATCGTTAATCGCGTGGATGGCGGTATCCATGTCGGCGTTGCCGGTGAGCATGATGCGAATCGTGTCGGGCGACTGCGCCCGGATGCTGCTCAGGAGCTGAATGCCATCCATGCCCGGCATCCGCATGTCGGAAACGACGACCGCGTAGGGCCCGCTGCTCGCCACGAGTTTGAGCGCCTGCGGTCCGCCCAGGACTGTTTCCATCAGAAATTCGCGGCTCAAACTCCGCCGATACCCGTCGAGAATGTTGGCATCGTCGTCCACGAGAAGGATCTTTTCCGCCATAAACTCCTCTTCTTTCTTGGTTGGTTCTGTCCGCTTTGAACTCCCCAGCGACTCGCCGCCAATCGTTTCGGACGGCGGTCTCCGCGGTCCTCGAATCAGGGGCGAGTCTCTAAGAAATTTCAATCTGTTTCGTTTCTTGCTTGCCTTCCGGTTGGACATGGCTTCCGCCACTGCGAGTGGCCCTTTCCGGCGACCGCCCACCCGCCAACCGTGGCTCAGAACTTCGCTAACAGGATTCCAATCGGCAGAGCGCGCTTTCGGAATCAGTTACTAGGGTATGGGCCCTGCCCATCGGTTTGTGAGGCAATGCCGCGTGCAGTTGAAGCAACTTGCGGCCTTTGCCGATCACTCCCATGGCCGAGAGCAAATCGTGTGGCGCTGCGTCTCCGACTTCGCGAGACCGAATCTGTTGCTCAGTCGAATCGAACGCAGGGGGCCGAAAGGAAGCGAAGCAATGCAAGGTGGCGAGCCAATCTCGAGCGACCCCTCTTCCGTGCCGATCAAGAGCACCATTCTGGTTTTGGCGCTTGGTGTTATCGGCCTGCTGACGACCATGCAATGGACGGCGAGCACAGTTCGGAAACACGTCCGCATTGCCTCGCATTCGCTGTTCCCGGCAGCGCTCAAGAGTCAACAAGCCAACAGCGCCTTCCAGCGAATGAACGGAGAATACAGCAACGCCGTCGTGATGCAGAAGCAGGAGGCGATCGATAGTGCCGCTGTGGAAGCTGCGGTGACCGTGTCTTCGCTCGATAGCGCCCGCACCTCTGTCCCGGTCAACTCCCCGCTCTACCAACAGATGGTTTCTCTCATGGACCGCGTGAACGATCTGCAGGCGAAGTCCAAGGTGCTCTATGCGGCCGCCGCCAACGTCAACGCGAATCCGCCCAGACCGGAGGACATGGCGGTTCTAGCACATGAGAATCAAGCCCTGCGATCGAGTTTGGAAACGCTGCAAAGAGACTTGGCCAGTGATTTCCGGGACGAACTGGCGTTGATCGACAAGCTCGTTACCGTGCAGGGAATGCTCGAAACTGTGCTGCTTGTCATCTTGATCACGGCTCTGTTTTTCAGCATGCGCGGTTTGATCGCCGGCACCGCCCGCCGGCGCGGAGATGAGGTCCTGCGCCAGGCCCATCGCGATACCCAGATTCTGCTCAATTCCATTCCGTCCCTGTTGATTGGACTCGACGAACAGGGCCACATCCGTCAATGGAATGACGCGGCCACCCGCATTCTCGGCTGGGACGAGACCACCATCTCCGGCAAACTGCTCGATCACTGTGGCGTCGTGTGGCTCACCCCCGACATCAGCTCTCGTATCGCCGCCCATGCCAAAATCAGCTCCCCTCGCGGACTCGACCAGGTGAAGCTGGAAAAGAACGGAACCCTCCGCTTCCTCGGTCTCAACGCCATTAGCCTGGACACCGACGGCACTCGCGGGATTCTCGTCGTCGGCGCCGATATCACCGAACGCATGAGGCTGGAACAACAGCTTCAGCAGGCCCAGAAATTGGAGTCGATTGGCCAGCTGGCCGCCGGAATCGCCCACGAAATCAACACTCCTACGCAATACATCGGAGACAATGTCCGCTTCCTGAAGGATGCGTTCCACGACCTGAGCAAGACCCTGGCCACCTATGAGCGGCTCTTGGCGGCGGCCACGAGCAAGACCCTTTCCGACCAGGCCGTGCAAGAAGTCTCGACCGAAGTCCGCCTCGCCGACGTGGACTACCTGGTGGCAGAGATTCCCAAGGCCATCGAGCAGACGCTGGAGGGCGTAACCCGGGTGGCCGGGCTGGTGGGTGCGATGAAGGACTTCTCCCATCCCGGCACAAAAGAAAAGATCCAGCTGGACTTGAACCACTCCATTCAGTCCACGATCACCGTGGCGCGCAACGAGTGGAAGTATGTCGCCGACATGGAAACCGATTTCGATGCCTCCCTGCCGCATGTCCTTTGCCAGCCGGGTGAGTTCAACCAGGTGATTCTGAATCTGATCGTCAACGCGGCGCAGGCCATTGCCGACGTCGTAGGCAAAGGGAGCTCGCAAAAAGGAACCATCAAAGTGCAAACCCGGAACTGCCAGGACTGGGTCGAAATCCGCATCCAGGACACGGGCACGGGCATACCGGACAAGGTTCGAGTCCGCATCTTCGATCCCTTCTTCACTACCAAAGAAATCGGCAAAGGCACCGGACAGGGCCTCGCCATTGCTCGTTCTGTCGTGGTGGACAAACACGGCGGCACGATTCACTTCGAAACGGAAGAAGGCAAGGGCACAACGTTTGTCATTCGCCTGCCCAAAGATGGCACGGCTTTGGCTGCCCGGGCGGTCTCGGCATGAAACGAATCTTGTTTGTGGATGACGAATCCAAGATCCTCGATGGCATCCGGCGCATGCTGCGCGCAAATCGCGAGCGCTGGGATATGCAGTTTGCGGTCGGCGGCGAAGCCGCCTTGCAGGCCTGTGAGGCCACCAGTTTCGACGTGGTCGTTTCCGACATGCGGATGCCCGGCATGGACGGATCAACCCTGCTCGGCCACATTCGTGACCGCTATCCGAGCGCGGCGCGGATCATACTCTCCGGATACTCCGACGCCGCGGCTTCCACCCGTGCGGTCTCCGTCGCGCACCGATTTATCTCCAAACCGTGCAATGGCCCCGAACTGCAGGAGGCCATTGAGCGTGTGTGCACGCTGCAGGAGATCTTACGCGCACCCGAGATTCGGAAGGTCGTCGGGGCGGTCGGCGAATTGCCTTCTCTTTCAACCACCTATTTATCCCTCACCCGTGCCGTGAGCGACCCGAATACTCCCATGAGCCAGATTGTGCGCATCGTCGAACAGGACGTCGCCATGTCCGCGAAGGTCCTGCAACTGGTCAACAGCGCTTTCTTTGGATTAGCGCAGAGTGTGACAAGTTTGCAGAGCGCGGTATCACACTTGGGCATGAAAACGATCGAGAATCTGGCCTTAGCCACCGAGACATTCCGGGTATTCACGCCCAGCTCTCGCATTCCAGACTCGGTCTGCGAGAGCCTGCAGCAGCACGCGCACCGCACCGCCGCCATCGCCGGAGCGCTTCCGGTCGATCGGAAATCTCGCGACGTAGCGGTCGTGGCCGCGCTCCTGCACGATGTCGGAAGACTCATCCTGGCCAGCAAAATGCCCGATCTATTCTGCACCCTGAGCGCGCGTGCCAACGAGCGCCACTGCGAGCTTTTCGAGGCAGAAGAAGAAATGATCGGTGTCTCCCACGCCGAAATCGGCGCCTATCTGCTCGGATTGTGGGGTATCTCCAATCTCGCGGTCGAGGCCATCGCGCACCATCATCATCCCACGCGCATTTCGCATTCCGGTTTCGACATTTCCGTGACCGTCTATGTAGCCGATCTATTGGACCGCGAACTCGAGACTCACCCGAACGATTCCACCGGATCCGAACTCAAGGATTCTGACCGCACCTGCCTGCAAACGCTCGGAATCTTCCCCCGCTTTGCCGAATTCCGCGACCTGGCAAAGGAAAGCGCCAACTGACATCACCGCCTCCGTATTCAGGCCAGAATGCGAGCGTGTTGCTTCTGGCGATCCAACCGCCCGGCGAGACAACTCATCCACTCGAAGACAGGTTCGAGCCCAAGGCACCCCCGAGTTCGTCGGCATCGAAAATCGGCGGCTGGCACACAAATCCTGAGCACAGCACGGCAAACGATCTTCCGGCACCAAGCGCCGGAAGATGAGGAATCGACTCCGCCAGGGCCGGCGGCAGATTCTGCGCGACTGCTTGGTCGGCAACCAATCGCAGAACCGCGGTGCTCAAGGCGAGGGGGCGCACGGCAGCCCGATATAACCCCGAGGCCGCCTCATCGTTTCCGACAACCACGATCTGGGTGTGGGGCCGCAGCAAGCGAGCCACCGCGAGGCCATAACTCGCCGCGAAAATCCCGTGCTGCCCGGCGGCCGCCGAATAAACCGCCAAAGTCCGCTCCGCCTTGTCGCGATAGGATGCATCGTTCGTATACCCATAGAGCCGCAGCAGCGCGATTGCCGCCGCCGAGTTTCCCGCCGGAGTCGGCGAGTCCTGAAACGGTTTCCGTTGCGTCCCCAAAATCCCGAGCGCCGCGTTTTCATCCGCCGCGCCGGGAGTATCAAAAAAGCCGCCCTCTCCCAAATCAAAAAATCCCCCGATCATGGCATCGGCAATGGTTCGAGCAAAACGGAAATAGCTAAGATCAGCCGTAGCCTCGTAGGCGTCGAGACAGGCAATCACCGCGAAGGCGTAATCGTCGAGCACTCCGGCAACTTCTCGTTGCGCTGCTTTCGGATCCGAGTAGGCAATCACATGCCGAAGTGCAGGGTGGGGGCGTTCGCCCCCCGCCGCCGGTTTTCGGCTGCCATCCCATCCCTCGGAAAGCAGTCGATCGAGCGACCGCAAAGCAAACTGCCGGACCTCTGCCAGGTCCAGCACCTTGGCTGCCTCCAGATAAGCCGAAACGCACATGGCATTCCAGCCCGAATACAGCGTTTTGTCCACATAGGGCGTTGGACGCAGCAATCGCGCCGCATACATCTTCTTCCGCGCCGAAGCCAGAAGCGTATCCGCCCGCTCTTCGGTGATCTGCAGCCGCTTCGCAATCTCCGTCGCCGAGTTGTGAATGCGAAGCACATTCTTGGCCGGATTGTGATGCATATCCCCGATTTCCTGAATGTCGTAATAAAGCGCCGCGACCGCAGACTCATCCTCACTCAGCACCGACCGGGCTTCGGCCAAAGTCCAGGTGAAGTAATCGCCATCGTCCTCCATCGAATAATCGGCGTCCTGCGAAGCATAAAACCCGCCATGCGCCCGGTCGCTGAGCCATTCATCGATCCAGCGAATGACGTCGTGCGCCACGCGGGCAAAAAAATCATCTCCCGTCGCCTGATAGGCGTGCACATAGTTCTTGAGCAGCTCCGAGTTGTCGTAACACATCTTCTCAAAGTGCGGGACTACCCACCGCTCATCGACCGAATAGCGGTGGAACCCGCCCGCCAGTTGGTCATAAACGCCACCGCGCGCCATCTTCTCCAGCGTGTGAGCAAAGACGGTCCGTAACTGGTCATCTTTCGTCCGGTCGCTCTTCGCGCCGCTATCGCCCACATATTCCTCCATCACCAGATCGAGCGCCGCCGGATGCGGGAATTTAGGCGCGCTCCCAAAACCGCCATTTGCCGCGTCCCACATTCTCACCGCCGATTCCAGAATCGCCGCAATCACCGATCTCGATACGGCGGTGTCACCCGAAGAAAAGGACTCCGACCGAGCCATGGCGCTCTCCACCATGCGCACCTGCTCCAAGACATCGCCGCGCTTCTCGCGATAAGCCGCCGCAATCGACACCAGCACGCGCTTGAAACTGGGCCGGCCGTAGGAGTCGGACGGGGGAAAGTAGGTCCCTCCATAAAACGGCTTCCCTTCCGGAGTGAGAAACGCGGTAAGAGGCCATCCGCCCTGCCCGGTAAGCGAAGCCACAGCCACCTGATACCGGCTGTCAATATCCGGACGCTCGTCCCGATCCACCTTCACGGCGATGAAGTTTTCATTGATAATCGCCGCTACCTCGGCATCGTCATAAGACTCACGATCCATTACATGGCACCAATGACACCAAACGGCCCCAATATCCAAAAGCACGGGTTTATCAGCCGCCCGAGCCGCAGCAAAAGCCGCTTCCCCAAACTCATGCCACCGAATCGGCTGATGCATCGCCGATCGCAGGTATGAAGAAGACGCGCGAGCCAGTGCATTCCCGGGAGAGTCAGTCATGCGGCTAGTGTAGCGTGCCCGCAGGGAAGGGCGCTGGCCGCCCGTCCCGAAAAACTTCCTGGCGCAGTTCACCCTCAACCGGAAGGTGAAGATCCAGGCGAGATTCACGCGGTCGAAGGGCCACTCGCCAGGCAACCTGTTGCGAGCATATGCGACCTGCCCACCTCCACCGTCCGGTGAATGCGGTATACCCAGAGTTCGATCGGTAGGGTGCACGGTCGCGCCCGAGTGCGGGGGCGGGGATGCCGATCAAACGCCGGTCACTTGCGAGAGCGCAATAACGGAGATCTACGCCTGCAGGCGTCGGGCCACCGAAAAATAAATCTCCACCGCTTCGACCAGCTGTGCTTTCTCGACGAACTCACCCTCCGTGTGCGCGACATGAATGGACCCCGGTCCCAGCAGCAGCGGTTCGCCCCAACTCGTAAGCGAAGGAATATCCGTGGTGAAAGCGGCGACCATCGTCGGCAAACCGTCCAGCGTTCGCAGCCGCAGAAACGGAGTCTCGCGCGTGAAGCGCACCTCCGCCAACTCTCCGACAGCCTCCGTTATCGAACGGCGCAATTCCTCGGAGGGGCCCACCAGCCGATAAAAAAGATCAGCCTTGGCGAAGTCAGGGATCACATTCGGCGCGCGTCCGCCCTGAATCGACCCCACGTTCTTCGTGCAGGGACCGACATCCGCATCTTCGGGAAGCTTCATCGCGTGCAGCCGGTGCAGCGCCTCCACCAGCTTGTCGATGGCCGACACGCCCAGTTCCGGATAGGCAGAATGCGCCATTTTCCCCCGTGCCACCACTTCCACGTGCAGGGCGCCCTTGCTAGCCAGTGCCAGTTTGTTCTCGGTAGGCTCGCCGTTAATCATGAAGCGGGCGCCCATCGCCTGCTGGTTAGCCGTCTTGGCCCCAATCGAGTCCCTCTCTTCGCCCACCAGAAACAGCAGCCCCACGAAAATGCCGGCCTCGTGCAGCCGCTCGGCCGCAAGAATCTCCGCCGCAATGATTCCTTTCGCGTCACAGGCGCCGCGCCCGTAAATCCGCCCGTGGTCTTCGGAGGAAGCAAGGAACGGAGGCACGGTATCCATATGCGTAGAGAAAAAAATCTCGGGACGGTCATGTCCCGGCCGAGTAGCCACGACATTGGCGCGTGCCCCCTCCACCGGCATCTTCCGCGCCTCCCACCCGCGACGGCGGAGCTGGTCGCAGAGAAAATCTCCCACCAAACCCTCATTTGGAGTAATCGATTCGATATCGATCAGGCTGCGAGTAAGGGCAAACAATTCCATGCACGAAAAGAGTAACAGCCGGATCGGGGAGAGTGAACAGAGAATGAATCGTGACCGCCGGCCATCTCAAGCCACGGGAGGTGCAAGTGCCGGCGCGGTGTTGCCAGGGATGAGGTTGCGCCGCAACCCCAAGGCGAAAGCTCGGAAGTGAGTTCTCGTCCGACCGGCAAGAACTCAGACCATGACACACCCCATGCGCACAACCTTCCGGCTGAGTCGCTGAATGCCACCTCCAACCAAGCCGAACTCAACGGGCCGCAAGGGCGGAACCCAACCCTGACCGTCCGCCGCATAAGTCTCTAAAAATCCGAGGTCCCCTTCCGCTCCAGGATGCGGGTCTTCGGAGCAAAGCCTTGGGCTCCGCTGAAGCGGCTCGGTGTTGTACTCTAAGTCGCGTGCTCCCCGACACCTCCAGCATCCGTTCTTTGTTTCTGGCCGGTCCCGCCGGACGCCTGGAAGGTCTCCTCAATGCCGGATCTCCCGGCGCAACCCACAGCGCCATAGTCTGCCATCCGCATCCCCTCTACGGTGGAACGCTGCACAATAAAGTTGTCTTCCATGCCATGAAAGCCCTTAACGGATTCGGATTCCCCGTCCTCCGGTTCAACTTCCGCGGCACCGGACTGAGCGAAGGTGAACACGCCGATGGCATCCCGGAAGTAGAAGATGTGCGCGCAGGTCTCGATTGGTTGGCACAAGAGTTCACGCTCCCGGTAATCTTCGCCGGATTTTCCTTCGGAGCCGCCGTGGGACTGCGGGCCGCCTATAGCCACGACCGAGTCCGCGCGCTGATCGCCCTCGGCCTGCCCGCCATACCGGTCGAAAATCGCGCCTATAATTTCGATTTCCTCGGCCAGTGCCCGAAGCCGAAACTCTTCGTTAGCGGATCGCGGGACCAGTTCGCGCCTGCCGGAAAACTCGAAGCGCTGGTCGAGACTTTCGCCGACCCCAAGAATCTGGTCCGCATCGAAGCGGGAGACCACTTCTTTGAAGGGCGGTTGCGCGAAATGCGGACCGCGATCGAAGCCTGGGTTCGCGTGATCGCGTAGAGTCAGAGGTCTGGGGCCGGTATGCGAGGGGGCGTCACCCGCTCCCTGACTTTCCTTATAATCCCTGCATGGCGGAGATGCTTTCAGACCGCGAACAGCGGTTCGCTAGGATGCGCAACCTCGCCCGCGAGATTTTCGCATCGGCGCTCAAGCACGCGTCCATCGAGAGCGCCTTCCCCCGCAACGTGCACTGCGAACGCCGCATCCTGCGTATCGGCGAAGACCTCCACGATCTCGACGCCCACAATCGCGTCTTTGTAGTCTCCATCGGAAAAGCCGCTCATACCATGGTTGCGGCGCTCGCGGCCGAAGTCGGTGGCAGCCTGGAGGGCATCGTCGCATCGTCGGTCGAAATGACCCACCAAGTGCGCGGCTACCGCTACTTTCGCGGTGGTCATCCCGTCCCCAACCCCGATTCCATTCGCTCGGCCGATGCCATCCTCAAATCGCTGACATCTCTCGACGCCGCTTCCTTGGCCATCTTCATGATTTCCGGGGGCGGGTCCTCCATCGTCGAGAAACCTGTTGCGACATTGGCAGACGACCAAGTGACTCTCCCCGACCTCGTCGATGCCTACCAATCGCTTGTCCACTGCGGAGCGCCCATCACCGAAATCAACGCCATTCGTAAACATCTCTCCGCCGTCAAAGGCGGACGTCTCGCCCAAGCCGCCTATCCCGCGCAGCAGGTGTCGATCCTCGTTTCCGACGTGCCCGAGGCTATGCCCGACGCGCTGGCATCCGGACCCACGATGCCCGATTCCACTTCCGTGGCGGACTGCGAGCGCATCGCCGCTCAGTACCACCTCGTTGATCAACTACCAAAATCCGTCGCCGATCTGTTCCGCCGGCACGCTCTCGAGGAGACGCCAAAATCCGACGATCCCGCGTTTGTGCGGGCGCGCTGGTGGACCGTGCTCTCCAACCAGGTCGCCGTGGAAGGGGCCGCAGCAGAGGCGACTCGTGCGGGCTTTGCCGTAGAAGTCGATAACTCCTGCGACGACTGGCCCTACGATAAAGCCGCCGCTTACCTGCTAGGCCGGCTCGAACAGCTGCGCCGCAAGGTGTCGCGCGTATGCCTGGTATCCGGAGGCGAAGTAACCGTCGCCGTCCGCAACGGAGGCATCGGTGGACGCAACCAGCAGTTCGCCCTGGCCTGCGCAGAGCACATCGCAGGACAGGGCATCACCGTGCTGAGCGCCGGTACCGACGGCATCGACGGCAACAGTCCCGCTGCCGGAGCCGTAGTCGATGGCAGCACACTGGCTCGCGCCCGTAAGTCCGATGAGCGCTCCGCGTCCGACGAGTTTGGGGAGCAGGATTGCGTTCAGCAAGCGCTCTCCACCTTCAATGCCTTTCCGCTCTTCGATCGGTTGGGCGACGCGATCATCACCGGACCGACCGGCAACAATGTTCGCGATCTGCGTCTTCTTCTGTCCTACTAGGGGGACCGCGGCCGGGTTGCTTGGGTGGCCGGAGAAATTCGCCAACCATTCGCCTAGGGGCGGAACCCTGCGGTGGGCGGACTTCGGAAAGCCAGTAAATTCTTGTAAATCACGGGCCATCCGGGCACCGCTCAGCTCCCCCTTTGCATCCAACAGTTTAAATTCAATAAACGTACGGAGGTTTTCGATTGAAACGGACATTACGCATCGCTATTCTCTTGACGTTTGCCTGCGCCGCCTTGGCTGCGTTCTCGAATTTGGCCGCAGCGCAGAGAGTCGATCTAGCGTTTGGCGTCAGCACCGTAACGGCGCCCTCGGCTAACTCGAATGGCCCGTCACTGAGCGGTGGTACCTATCCCGGTTTTAGTGGCGACGTGCTGTTCTGGCACAACGTTGGCATCGGGGCTGAGGTCTATTGGAGGGCATCCCAGAGTCTTTATCCCGGTATACCGCCAACCCCCTATCGTCCACTGTTCCTCGACTTCAATGCCGTTTACTCCCCGAAACTCGCCAGCCACACGTATCTGGACCTTCAGGCGGGTATTGGCGCGGTAGACACCCGAGTCTACTGTACGGAATGCGGCAACGGCTACAACACCAATTACTCGAGTGACAAACACTTTGCGGGCGATTTTGGTGCCGGGATCAAGTTTTATCCCGCGCATAATTTTTTCGTCCGTCCCGAGGCCAAACTCTACCTCGTTGCTAACAATCAGCTGTTCAGTTCCTCGTACGCCACCCGCGTGGGAGTCTCGATCGGCTACACCTTCAAATAAGTACAACAGCATCTCGTGCGTCGGGACAGCTCTAGGCTGTCCCGACCATTGACGCTCGGCCCCAATAGCATTTGCGGAGTACTCGGTTCCAGGCCGAGCATGGCGTCGTTTCTCTCGCGTCCGAACGTCGCGCGGATGCGCGCCCGCTGCCGGTTTGTAAACTTTTCGTCAGTCTCTCCTCGCCAGTGGCCCGATTCACCCGTCCGGCATTATGATAAGGCTATGAATTTTGGTTTCTCGGGCGAGATGGTGTTCATTTTCTTTCTGGCGCTGATTCTTTTCGGCCCCAAAAAGATGCCGGAGATCGGCCGTCAGGTGGCGCGCCTGCTCGGCGAGTTTCGCCGCGCCTCTAACGAATTTCGCTCGCAGATCGAGGCCGAGGTCAACTCCCTCGATGGCAACGGCAACGGGAACCGCAGCAGCCGCCCACAGATTCTCCCGGCCGCGAGCGCTCCGCTCGGTTCGCTGGCCAACCGCATTTTCAACCCGCCGCCACCCGGGAAGCTGGAGGCGGCTGAGGATGCCGCCACCGAGGCCGCCGCCGTGCAGGTTGCGGCGGCCGAATCGGTGGCCAACAAAACCGATGCTGCTCATGCTCCAGAGCCCGCGGTCGCTCCGAAAGTAGCGCCTGATGCCTGAGCTCGCCGCATCTTCACCCGTGAACGATTCTGCCAAAGATGCCATGCCCACCATGGGCTTCCTCGATCATCTGGAGGAACTCCGCAAGCGCCTCGTCTATTCCATCATCGCCGTGGCAGTTTGCTTCTTTGGGTGCTGGTTCTCGGCTGGCCGTTTGGTCAGCATCATGCAGCGTCCCATCACGGACGTGCTGCACAAGTATGGTCTTCCCGAAAAGCTCGTCTACTTAAATCCGGTCGACCCTTTCAACCTGTATCTCAAAGTCGCTGGAGTCGCCGGCCTGTTCGTAAGTTCACCTTTCGTCCTCTACCAGATCTGGTTGTTCATCGCACCCGGCCTGTATCGCCACGAGAAGCGTTACGTGCTGCCCTTCATGCTTTCGAGCGTGAGCCTTTTTATCTCCGGTGGCTATTTCGGCTACCGCGTGGTCTATCCCCAAGCCCTGACCTTCCTCATCGACTTCGGCAAGCAGTTCCAGCCGATGATCACCATCGAGGAATATACACAGCTGTTTGTCACTATCATTCTGGGCATGGGACTGATCTTTGAAATGCCGATTCTCGTATTCTTTCTGGCGCTGATGGGCATCGTCAGCGCTGGTTGGATGTGGCATAACATCCGGTATTCCATCCTCGGAATCTTCGTGGTCGCTGCCATCATCACTCCCACCCCCGACATCGTGAACATGTGCATCTTCGCGGCTCCCATGTTGGCGTTGTATGTGCTAAGCATCGGCATCGCGTGGTTTGTGCATCCCGACCAGCGGAACAAGCGCGCACAAAAGAACCCTTAGACGCGGAGGCCACCAGGAGAGCAAGGGACAATCATGAGAAGACCCAGCGTGAGAATTGAGATTTTCCCGGCCTTCGCCCGTGGTCCCGCGTCCTCCCTGGGGTTACGAATTTGGCTGGTGCTCGCCCTGAGCGCAGCATTGGCGCAAACTGCGGCCTGCGCCAAAGGAACCAGCGCGAACCCTGTGGGCTCCGGCATCGAATCCGGATCAGCGGTTAGCGCCCCGGCCCCGCTCCCGGCCACGGCCGCGGGTACCCCGCTCCCTCACATCGATGCGCAACGTACCTTCCAGTACACGCGAGAGGTGACCGCGTTTGGCCCGCGCTATATGGGGAGCGAGAACCACAAGAAACTTGAACGCTATATCGTGAACCACCTGAAGGGCGACCAGGTCGAAGATGATGCCTTCACGGCCGATACCGTGGAAGGGAAGTTTCCCGTCCGCAACATCATCGACAAGTTTGCGGGCACAAAAGACGGCATCCTCGTTATCATGGGCCACTATGATACCAACTACCCGCTGCGCGGCAGTGGATACGTCGGCGCCAACGACGGCGGCTCTTCGACCGCCATTCTGCTCGAATTCGCCGACCAACTGCGCGGCGAGATGCGGAACAAGAAGCGCGCGGGGTACAGCGTCTGGCTTGTCTGGACCGACGGCGAGGAGGCGGTGAAGAGCTGGAGCGACACGGACAGCGTTTACGGCTCCCGCCACCTCGCGGAGAAATGGGAGAAAGACGGCACGTTGAAGAAGGTCAAAGCGCTGATGGTGATGGATATGATCGGCGACGCCGACCTGGACATCCAGCGCAACACCAAAGGGGCTCCGTGGCTGCTTGACCTGATCTATACCGCAGCCGAGCGCGTCGGCTATCAGTCCCACTTCTACGCGAGCCAGGGAGAAATCGAGGATGACCACATTCCCTTCGTCAACCGCGGCGTACCCTGCGCCGACGTCATCGACCTCGACTATGGCTACAACAACGTCTTTCACCACACTCCGCAAGACACTATGGACAAGCTAAGTCCCAAGAGTCTCGAGATCGCAGGCGACACAATCATGGAAGCCATCCGCCTGCTTGATCAACGCTATCCAAGTCCGGAAAAACCTTGACGGAGAATCAAACCGGACATGAAGTTCAGCCACGCCCACCGGGGAATTGGCATCCCCAAAAAAATTGCCCTCGGCCGCCGGCGAAATCATTTTGCCGGTTGCGGGCGCAGTTTGCCGCTTGCATTTCCGCAACCCAACCCGCATGATTGCCAATCGGCAGCTAGGAGCCGGTCAATGAAACGGTCTTTCGCAATGAGTATGACGAGCATGTTGGGTGGAGCGCTCTTTCTCGTCCTGGGTTGTTCTCCAAACTTGGCTCAGGCGCGGATGGAGTCGGTTTTCAACGGACACAGGATCCTCTACCCCGCATCGAGCATTTCCCAGTCCGGCCGGCATCACACAAACTATTTCTTCGTTGACTCGGATCAAGCCGCTTCCCAGCCGCCGTCTGGCGTCGAAACGCCCGGTTCGTTGGCATGCGTCTATCAGTTGGTCAGCGGGCCAGCCGGGTGTCCGGTGGCCACCAGCACGGCTTTGCCCACTGGCGGCTGGGGGGCGATTGCCATCGTGGATGCCGGTGACTACCCGACGGCGGCGTCTGATCTGGCGGCTTTCTCCAGCTACTACGGCATACCGGCTGCCGACTTTACTGTAGCCTGGCCCGGCAAGAAGAAGCCTCCTGTCTACCCTGATTGGGAAGTCGAAGAGGCATTGGATATCGAGTGGGCCCACGCCATGGCGCCACAGGCCAAGCTCTTCCTCGTCGAATCCACCCTCTACCAGACCGACCCGACCTGGGCGGACGTCGAGCTCGCGGCGAAACTGGTGGCTGAAAATGGCGGCGGCGTTGTCAGCATGAGCTGGGGCGACGCGGAAGTTGCACAAGAAACAAGCTGGGACAAATACTTTACCAGGAAAGGGGTTGTTTACTTCGCTGCTTCGGGTGATTCCGGCATTGGAGTGAGCATCTATCCCGGAGCGTCTCCCAAGGTGGTCTCGGTCGGAGGCACGTATTTTAACCGCGACCAGAACGGCAATTTTGTAAGTGAGGTCTACGGCGGTGGGGGCGGTAACGTCAGTCCCTACGAGCCGATCCCAAGCTACCAGAGCGGCATCGCCACGATCGTCGGAACCCACCGCGGATATCCCGACGTCGCTTCCGATTTCTGCTGCGCTCCCATCTATCTCGAGGGAGGGTGGTATTCGGTCGGCGGCACCAGCTGGGCGTCGCCAACTTTCGCCGGCATTGTCAACGCCGCCGGCAGCAAACAAAAGTCGACGCTCGACGAACTGACTTGGATCTACGACGAGCTCGCCAACCCGACCGAGTACAAATCTGATTTCAACGACATCACCCAGGGCTCTCCGCAGTGTTTGGTCGGATGGGACTTGTGCGCGGGCGTCGGCTCAGCGCGCACCTATGTCGGTAAATGAGAGCGCGCCCTGGTCCGGCCTGACGGAAGGAGCCAGGTCTCGTGGTGTTTTGGCCGGGAAATGCCCGTCATTGTACCTCTAACCTGCCATTCCCATCCCGCAAGAAGTGCTAAGACTTCCGGTGCAGATTCCGCTGGCGATTACTGCTAGACTTTGCTTAATACCTCATGCCACGCTTCACCGATTTCGGAGCTCTGTTGGGCATTGCGGCCAGCTTGTGCGCGGCCAGTTTCGCGCAAAATCCTGCTGCGAAGTCTGTGCCCGCAACCGCCGCGATTAGGGCTCGTGTCGAGCATGTGATTGTGCGCGGAACCGGCGATGCGATGGAAGTCGAGATCCAGACTTCGGGAGCGCCCGTCGCGCCTGATACTCAGGCCATCACCGGGCCGGATCGCATCGTGGTGGACTTCCCCGGTGCTCTTCCAGCCGCGGAATTGCGCGCTCTGAACGTAAATCGGGGAGCGCTCAAGAGCGTTCGCTCCGGGCTTTTTTTCAACAATCCTCCAATTACGCGCGTCGTGCTCGATCTGGCCGAGCCGCAGTCATACAAGATTTCGCCGACCGTGAACGGAGTTGTGGTTAAGCTCGGTTCGGGTAAAGCAGTGCTTGGGACGACTGCTGCCCGAGCCGTTGCTCCCACGGCGCTTCCCAGGCATGGCGTGAACCTTCAGAATGCCTTGCTCATCGCGAAAACGCCTGTTGCGAGCGCCATCCCTTTGCAGGCCACGGTTGTGGCCCCGGCAGTTGCCAGCGTGTTGCCGGCCGGGCCAAATCCCGTCGTCAGCGAACCGGCGCCCCCCAAGCCGCTGGTGATGGTGAACTTTGCCGACGGTATGTTGCGCATCCGCGCCGACCACGCCACGCTGGCGCAAGTGCTGTTCGAAGTGCATCATCAGACGCAGGCAGAGATTGCCATACCCGCCGGCGCGGAACAGGAAGAGGTTTTCGCCGATCTCGGTCCGGCACCCCCGCGCGATGTGCTGGCATCACTGCTGAACGGATCGTCCTATAACTTCATTTTCATTGGCGGCGAGCAGACCCTCGAGCAAGTGATATTGACTCGTCGCGACCCGAATCTCTTCTAACGCCCTGTAGAGTCTTCGGCCTTCCGGCTGCTCCGGTGCCCTCTCGAGGTTTATGGCAACTCGTAACATCTGGTATTTGAGAGGCTTACGCGAAACTGTTCGAGGCCCGCAGTTTCCCAGCTCGGACTGAATCGCTCCCTAGCGAGCGTATGGATTCAAAAAAAATCCCTGATTTTTCAATGACTTAGGTCCGTAAAATCCCGCAAATCGCCTTTTAACCCCTTTTTTCTTCCCTTCGTTGGCTTCTTGGTGATTAAGGGGCGCAGATTCAATAGCATCACAGTGACCCAATCCACGCATCGGAGCTTCCAGGTTTCACGTGGACAAGTCTTTTTAAGCAGGGAGCCGTTCGCGGCCCCCGGGGACAGTCCTAACTCCCGAGTGGAGGAAAGCGAGAGCAGAATGCACAAGCCGATTAAATATGTTGAGAAGGCCGTGACCGTTGCCGCTACCGGGGCATGGGCAGTGTTTCAACGCCTGAACCGGATTGCTCCGAATGACGCGCCGGTTCCGAAGTGGTCGGAAAAGCCGCTGCTTAAGTCCTGGGAAAAATCGAAGCCTCCGCTGGGCTGGCCACGTTCTACGGATTCGTTATGTCCGAAGTGTGTGCCCGAGATTCGGCAACAGATTTTGGACGGGCACCTGCCGGTCGATGTACTCATGAACGAGAAGGTCGGTGAGATCAAGGCGCAGATCATTGAGCGTGACGGCAAGATTTGGATGGTGAAGGATTGTCCGAAGCACGGACATTTTGAAGATCTGATGTCGATTGACACCGAATTTTCGCGCCATCTGGAGGACGTTTTCCCGGGACGCGATATTCGGGCTCATAAAGATGAGCATTTGCATCATCATGGCTCGTCAACGGTGAAATACGGGCGCGGCGCGGTGCTGACGGTGGATCTGACCAATCGCTGCAACATGATGTGCGATCCGTGCTTTATGGACGCGAATCAGGTTGGGTATGTGCACGAGCTGACTTGGGAAGAAATCAAGACCGTGCTCGACAACGCCATTACGGTAAAGCCCAAGCGGCAAATGTCGGTGCAGTTCTCGGGCGGCGAGCCCACGTTGTCCCCGTATTTCCTGGACGCGGTTCGGTATGCTCGCAAGGTTGGATATAACAGCGTGCAGGCGGCGACCAACGGGATTGAGTTTGCCAAGAGTTTTGAATTTTGCGAGCAGGCTATTGAGGCGGGTATGCGGTATGCGTATCTGCAGTTTGACGGGATTGGCAACGCGGCTAACGATCATCGGGCGGTGGGAAATCTGTTTGATGTGAAGTTGAAGGCGATCGACAACCTGCACCGGGCCGGTTGCGAAATCGTGCCGGTCATCACGATCGTGAACGGGATCAACAACGAGCAAGTGGGAAGAATCATCCAATTTGCTTTGGACAATCCTAAGAAGATCGGGTTTCTCAGTTTTCAGCCGGTCTCATTCACTGGGCGTGACGAGGCCATCACCGACGAGCGGCGTCAGGCGCAGCGTTATACACTGGCGCATCTGGCGCACGATGTGAAGAATCAGACAGGCTTTGGCGAACCTGCTCGCGACTGGTTTCCCATCAGTTTTATGAGCACGTTCAGCGATTGGGCCGATGTGCTGCACGCCCAGGATGCGAACAACGACTGGGGTCAGCTCTCCTGCGGATGCCATCCGAATTGCGGGACCGGAATGGCAATGATGATTGATAAGGAGACGAAGGAGGCGGTTCCGGTTACGGCTTTCCTCAAGGGCGATCAGTTGGCCAAGGATATTGCAAAGGTCAATGACGCGGCTCGGTCGAAATTCTGGACAGCGTTCGGCATGGCGCTGTGTTTGATGAAAAATTACGATCCCTTCCAGTCGCCCACCCATTTCAAACTGATGGACCTGCTAAAGAAGTTCGATAAGAACTTTAACGCTACCGGCAGAAACTACGGGAAGGTTGGTCCGGACCGTACAATTGACGACGTGATGAAGCGGCGGCAGGACCGGTGGAATTTCCTGTTTATTGCCGGAATGTGGTTCCAGGATCTTTTTAACTATGACTTCCGGCGGACCGAGCAGTGCATTATTCCCTATGCGACACAGGAAGGCGAGATCAGTTTCTGCGCATACAACACGGGGGTGGGCTGGCGCAATATTATCGAGAAGATGCACATGACATCCACGCTGACCAAGTGGTACGAAGAGCATGGGCGTCATGAAATCTTCGCGGGCGGCAAGAAAGTGAAGATGCAGGACCAGACACATGCCCTGTATCTGCGGGACGAGATCGTGACCAACGAGGTGCAGCATGATCTCGACAAGCTCGGCATTGCGAAGACGGCGCGCGAAGAGAAAGCGCGGGCGCGCGACAAGAAGGCGGAGAACAACAAGGTGAAGAATGACGCCGCCTACGACGCGCGCATGGCTCAGCTCTATCGGGAAGTTGTGCTCAAGCAAAAGCCGGCTACTTCGAATGAGGGTGGATTCATCCCCCTGGATGCGATTGCCTCGGCAATCAAGCCGGCCATCGCTCCGGCAAATGGGAACGGGGTGGCGAAAAAGGCCGAACTCACGAAAAGTGAGGAAGTGGGCGAGCCGGTGGCGGGAGACTAGCTCGTTGCCGGTTTTGAGCTCTCCCAAGGCCGCTCTCAAAAAGAGCGGCTTTTGTCTGGTCGATTGTACCCAACCAAGGACGCTTCCGCGCTTTGGGGAACGCTTGGACGGCAGCGAACGCAACTACGCAAGCCGCCCGGCGGGTTCATTCGCGAGCGCCCGTTCGATCGAGCACCCCCGTGTCGTCACCCGAAGCGACCGCGCCAGTACCCTCGAATCACGGCGAAATCCCCGCGTCGAATATCGACCGGGTGCAGAGTTTGCATTTTGTCTTTCTTCGGTCACAATGATGGAAGGCTGGAGTGGTCGTGGTGAAGAGCGTTGAGCATCGCGGGTGGCGGGCGGGCTGGGCATGCGGCACTGTTTTCTCCTGCTTTCTGGTTTTCTTTTCTGCTTGCGGCGGCCGGAGTGGTGCTTTGTTCGCGCAGTCCGCTACCGACAATGGCGATACGATGCGCGGCCAGGTCATCAACAGCGTTACCGGGGAGCCGATCGCCCGGGCTCTGATTTATTCCCCGGATAATCGCTTTGCGACCATGAGCAATAGTGAAGGGCGGTTCGCCTTCACTTTGCCAAGGGCCCGTTCGGCAGCAGAGAGCAGCTCCGATGCCGGCGGAACCGTCAATGGACGGATGCAGTCTGGTGCCGGCGCATGGAACGGTCCTGCAGCGCTCATGGCTCGCAAGCCGGGGTTCCGTAGTGATCCGGAGCGACAGGCACAGAACCTGCAGAATCTGGCGGGGCAGGATGTAACGCTGGCGCTGACGCCCGAGAGCCGGATCGTCGGCACGGTTGTGCTCCCTTCTGCCGAGGCGCCAGACAGCGTCGTGCTGCAGATCTTTCGGCGGGACGTGGACAACGGCCGGGGGCATTGGGTTCTGGCGGGATCGACGCAGTCAAAGTCGGACGGAGGATTCCGGTTTGCGGACCTCCCGGCGGGCCGCTATAAATTGCTGACGCGAGAACTGATGGAGCGCGATCCGGTTGTCACTGACCCGCGCAAGACCGATGTGCGGGTACCGCAGTTCGGATACCCGCCGGTCTACTACCAGAATGCCTCTGACTTCGGTACTGCCGCGTCGATTCAATTGCCCGCCGGGCAGACCGAGACTGTCAGTCTGACGCTCGCCAAGCAGCCCTATTATGGGGTGAAGATACCGGTCATATTTCCGGTTGCGGGTGGCGATGTCTTGAAAAATGGCGTGATGGTGACGGTTTATGCCAATGGACACAACGGGCCGGGTTTTGCCCTCGGCTATGACAACGCTCACAATGCAATTGAAGGCAGTTTACCCAACGGAACCTATACGATCGAGGCCTCGAGTTATGGACCGACGGGCGTGACTGGATCGCAGACGATCACGATCAAAGATGGAGCGATTGACGGACCGAGTTTGACCGCGGTGCCCAAGGTTGCCATTCCGGTCAGCGTGAAAGAGGAGTTTACCGCTGCCAACGACAACAGTGCGCGGTCGGGAGGGTTCGGCAGTCGCACGGTGGCGGTCACCGGGCCGCGTCGCTATTTGGATGTAACACTGGAACCGGCCGACGACTCTGAAGTGGGGCGATATGTTTCTCTTCCCAACTTTGGCGGGAGGCCTGAAGACGAATCTTTGGCAAATGCGCTGGCGATCGAGGGCGCGGCGGCGGGGAGGTATTGGGTGCACGTGCATTCGTCGCGGGGGTATCCGGCCTCGATCCGTTCCGGCAATCTGGATCTTTCGCATCAGCCGCTGGTGGTGGGCGCAGCAGGTGCCGCCGCTCCCATTGAGATCACGATGCGGGACGATACGGCAGAAATCAGCGGCACGGTTGAGGGAGTTAAGGCGTCGTCGCAGGCGATTGGCATTGGCGACGAGGCCGCGGCTCCTTCTCCGAATGATCAGGCTTCGGCGCATATTTATTGCATCCCGCTTCCGGATAGTCCCGGGCAGTTCAGCGAAATGGGGGTAGAGCCGGATGGAAGTTTCACTTTGCCCGGACTCGCTCCCGGCGCGTATCGACTTTTGGCGTTTGATCGGGAGCAGCATCAGCTTGAGTATCAGGATCCCGAGGCGATGCGGGCCTACGATGCAAAGGGACCGGTGGTTCGCGTCTCGGGCGGGCAGAAGGAACGGGTAACGTTGCAGCTGATTTCGACCGGCGCCTCGACGGACGAGCCATGATGAAGGCCTGGCGATCGTCGGTCCGATGGGCGGCTCCGGTAGCGGTGTTTTGCGCAGTCCTCTGTGGTTCCGCCCGCGCGCAAACCGAGGGAACCGGGGAGGGGATTGCTCGAGGGCCCTGGCGCATTTCCGGGACAGTGGTCAGTTCGAGAGGCGGCGGTACGTTGGCGCGTGTCCGAGTTACGATTGCCGACGTGAAGAATCGCCGCATTGCGGAATCGATGATCACTGCCGATGATGGTCGATTCGAATTCCGGGTCCCGGCGGGCAAATACTCGCTCGAGGGAGCGAAGCGTGGATTTATCGCGGCCGCTTACGACCGGCATGAGCAGTTTTCGACGGCGATTGTGACCGGAGCGGATTTCGATACCGAGACCTTGGTGCTGCGGTTGGCGCCGAACGCGGTGCTTACGGGGAAGGTGCTGGATGAATTCGGAGAGCCGGTGCGGAACGCGCAAGTCATGGTGTACCGGGAAAATCATTATCAGGGAGTGAGTCGCATCGTTGGTTATCGCGGCGCCATGACAGACGATGAAGGGCGGTATGAAGCGGCCGAACTCGACGAGGGAACGTATTTTGTTTCGGCCAGTGGATCGCCGTGGTATGCCGTGCATCCGAGTACGACCGGCGAGGGAGCAACTGGTTCGCCGCCTCAGGTCGATGCATCGCTCGACGTTGCGTATCCGATCACCTATTACGGAGATGCCACCGAGGCGAACGATGCAACTCCCATTCCGGTGCGCGGCGGGGATCGCCTGGAAGCTGATATCCACCTGAATCCTGTTCCGGCACTACACCTGGTCGTGCATACCAGGGAAGGAGAAGTTCAGCCGCCGGTGCTACAGAAACCTGGATTCGATGACCTGGATCAGGAACGGGTGCCAGTCGCCGATATTCGGAACAATGCTGCGGGCGAGTATGAGCTGACGGGGGTCCCGGCCGGACGCTATACGCTGCTCACGAGGAACGCGAACGGCCAAGCAACGGAAATGAGCGAAGTGAATCTCACCGGCGGCGGTGAACTCGACGCGTCGCTAGGCAACCCGATGAGCACGATCCAGGCCAGGGTGCGGCTGGAGAGTGGGCAGAAGCTGCCCTCACATCTGCAGATCGGGTTGCGAAACAGTCGGGGAAAATCGGACGTTGCCCAGGTGGATGACAAGGGCGAGGTCAAACTGAACGACATCTCGCCGGGGGAGTACGACGTGGAGGTGTTCTCCCCGAGCCAGCCGCAAGCCTATGCGGTGACCCGCATCGGGCTGGAGAGCGGGATCGTTTCCGGGCACGCGTTGAACGTGCCGCCGGGAGCGTCATTGAGCATTTCCCTGGTGCTGGTGGGAAGCTCGGTGACCGTCGAAGGCTTCGCGAAGCGGGCCGGGAAAGGGACATCGGGCGCAATGATCGTGCTGGTGCCGAAAAATCCGGAAGTGAATCATGACCGCTTTCGCCGGGATCAAAGCGATCTGGACGGAAGCTTCCGCTTGCCCAACGTGATTCCAGGCCAGTACACGGTGATTGCCATTGAAGACGGGTGGGATCTGGACTGGTCTGAGCCCGCGGTGCTGGCTCGCTACGTCGAGCATGGGCAAACGATTGAGGTGGGAGCGCGGTCGGCTGCGCCAATGCATCTGACGGACGCGGTACCGGTGCAAGCAAAGTAGCGGGCGTGGAACTCGAATACCATCGCGGCGCAGAGCCGGACCGCGAACCTTCCCTCCTCCCTTCCGCGCTTTGATGAAGCTCAGTCCGGACTACCCGCTGCCAGAGGCCCATTTCGCGAACCTGGAATGCCGCCACTCATTCGGCGGGCATGAACTTCAGGCTGACCGGCGAGGGGACTGAAAGCGTCCGGCCGGTTGGAGTGAGTCGTCCGCTGCGGGAGTCGATCTTGAATTCGACGATGCTGTTGCCATCCTGATTCGCCACCAGCAGGAGTTTGCCGGAGGGCTCGATTTCGAAATTGCGCGGGTTTTTGCCCTGGGTGGGGAAGTGATCGACCAGGGTTAGTGCTCCCGTCTTGCGATGGATGGAGAACACCGCGATGCTGTCGTTTCCGCGATTGGAAGCGAACAGGAACTTGCCGTTCGGATGCACGTGGATTTCGGCCGCGTCGTTATTACCGGAAAATCCCTTGGGAACAGTGGCGACGGTGGCCAGCTTTTCGAGCGCGCCGTGACTCGAGTCGTAAGAGAAAGCGGTGATGCTGGACTGCAATTCATTGACTACATATGCGAACTTGCCGTCGGGGGAAAAGGCGAGATGGCGAGGTCCGGCCCCGGGATCGAGCTTGGCATAGGGAGGGTTGTTGGGGGCGAGTGATCCGTTGTCTGCGTCGAAGCGATAGACCCGCAGCTCATCGACACCCAGATCGACGGCGATCGCAAAGCGATTGTCGGGCGTCGTTTCTATCCAGTGCGCGTGCGGGCCTTGCTGGCGTTCCGGGTTGACGCTCGAGCCGGCGTGCTGAATGAAGGCGGAGGCCTGGCCGATGCGGCCGTCGGCCTGGACGTGGAACACGGCTACACTTCCCCCCGTGTAGTTGGCTACCAGCGCGTACCTTCCGGTCTTGTCGAATGCGAGATAGCAGGGGTCAGTTCCGCGCGAAGCGACCTGGTTGAGCAGTGTCAGTTTGCCGGTTTTGACATCGATCGAAAAAGCGCTCACCGCGCCGGTAGCTTCACCCTTGTAGTCTGCAATTTCGTTCACCGCATAGAGGAAGCGGTGAGTGGGATCGATCGCCAGGAATGAGGGATTGACGGTTTCTGCCGCGACACCGAGCGGTGTGAGTTTGGAATCTGCTCGAGCCTCGCGATAGACATAAATGCCCTTGCTGTCCTGGCGGGTGTAGGTGCCTACGAAGAGAAAGGAGTCAGCGTCGGACCCCGGTTTGGCGACACTTACCGGGACCGGCAAGAGGAGGAGGCAAAGCCAGGGCAAGCAGTGGCGGCAAGGAATTGTCATGCGGAATATCAGAACCTAATTCGATGCGAAGTGCAAGCTGGGCGCCCGGAAGAGAAGCGGCATCGCGGACATTGTCATGGCTCCACGGCGGGGCGACAGGCGTCACGGCCAGCGGTGATCGCCGTCACAACCCGATTTTCCCGGATGTGCTACATCTAGCGGACGGCAATCGTTCTATCGCCCTTCCGAGGAGTTCTTCCATGCCGGAGCCACAACAATTATCAAAAAACGCAAGGATGGCAATGGTGTCCCAGTTTCTGGGGTTCATGCTTGACGCCTATGACATGGCGCTGGTTCTGGTGATGTCTCCAATTCTGGTTAAGGTATTTATCTCTCCGAAAGGCAGCGCGGCCTGGCAATACATTGTGATCGTGTTCACCTATTCGATCACGATGGCGGCTCGGCCGATCGGCTCGGCGCTGTTTGGACGATATGCCGACAGGATCGGCCGCCGATTCCTTCTGGTGTTTACAATCGGGGGTGTGGGCGTGATGTCGCTGCTGGGAGGATTTATGCCCACCTACGCCCAGATCGGCGTCTGGTCTTATGTTGCCTTCTGTTCTCTTCGATTATTGATGGGCATCTTCTTTGGCGGCGAATATGCGGTAGGCCACACATTCGCCATCGAATATGCTCCGCAAAAAAGGCGCGGAGCAATCGGTGGCTTTATCCAGTCGGGATTTCCCGCCGGCTATGTTCTCGGCTCGCTGGTTTTCGCACTCGTCTCCTCCCTGACCAGCAAAGAAACAATGTTCGCCTACGGCTGGAGAATTGTCTTCATGACCGGAGTTGTTCCGGTGTTTGTGGCGCTTTATATTCGCAGCCATCTCATGGAGTCACCGGAATTCGAGAAAGCCAAGGCCCTGGGCAAAATCGAGAAGTCTCCTTTCTTGAGCTTGTTCAGGCCGCCGCAACTGTTCGAGTTCCTCCAAGTCTTCTTTTTCATGACCGGACTGTTTCTGACCGACTACTCGGTTTACGGGTTTCTTCCCAAAATCCTGACTCTCGAAGGACGTGGTTTTAACACCACTACTTACAGCTTGATCTACGGTTTCGCCCTTTTCATGTCCTTTCTCGGCTACAACTTCTACGGATGGCTATCGGACCGAACCGGCAGAAAGATCCTGACCCAATGGTATTGTGTATTTCTGGTCGTGTTTGGAATTCCCGTCTACTACGTTCTCTATCACGCGGCCATTGCGCGCAATCTAGGCTTGGCCGTCCTCGGCACGGTCATGGCAGCCATGCTCAAACTGGCGTGGGGAGTGGTGCCGGCCTATCTTTGCGAACGCTTCCCCACTCGACGTCGCGCTGCCGGCGTGGGGTTTGGCTACTCTTCGGGCGCGCTGCTGGGCGCCGGCTTTGGTTGGTATGCGTGGTGGGCGCACAAGATTCCCTTTATTGCGGCGATTGAGAAGCAGGATATGTGGCTATCGCCGTCGGTGGTACTGACGGTCGGGGCCATGATGACGTTTGTCAGCTTGTTGTACTCTCCTGAGACCAAGGACCTCCATTTGGACGAGGTGGGGGAACGGGAGCGTGCGCACGAGGCAGCCAAGGAAGCGGGAGCCGGGGTGGCGCTGGCAAGCTAGTTGTGCCGAGTCGCGGGATGCGATTGGTGGGCGAAACGGGCGATTGATCGTCGGTCTGATTTCCCGAAGCGGCGTTTTCGCGGCCAGGCCGACCTTACCCCCCTTCGTATCAGGAGCGCAGCCTCTGCCCTATTCGCCCGCCGACCCTGCTGTTTTGTTCGACTCTTTTCTGCCTTTATCTTCCCGTTGTATTCTCGTGCTTTCCCCGCGGTCGCCGATTCGTCGCGTGCCGCGGCGGCAATTTCCTGTCTTTTGTGCGGATTCGGGGATGCGGTATGCTTCCGGGATGGCCTTGCCGCGATTGCCGGCCCGGGATGGCGAACTGATCCAGATTGTCGACGCGGCCTTGGCTGACGTGGCAGGGCGGAGCGGTGAGTGGCTGGCGTGTCGTCCGGGGTGCGTGCAGTGCTGCGTGGGCGTGTTTGCTATCCATCAGCTGGATACGGTGCGATTGCAGCACGGGTTGGCCCGGCTGGGAAAGGATGACCCTCGGCGCGCGGAACGGATTCGGCTGCGGGCGCGAGATTCGGTGCGGAGGTTGTCAGCGGAATTTCCCGGGGACCCGGCGACGGGCGTGCTCGATGCGGAGGTGTTTGTCGAAGGCTCGGAAGCGCAGAAACTTTTCGACGAGTTTGCCAATGACGAGGTTTGTCCGGTGCTCGATCCCGAGACCGGGCTGTGCGAGCTTTACGATGCGCGACCGATCGTCTGCCGCACATTTGGTCCGCCGGTACGTTCGGAGGACGGCCTGGGAGTTTGCGAACTTTGCTTTCAGGGGGCGATGCCGGAAGAGATTGCGGGCTGCGAAATGGTGGCTGATCCGGAGGATCTGGAAGCCGAGGTGCTCGGGTCGCTGCAAGCATCGGATCGGCCGCGGGGGCAGACGATTGTTGCCTTTTCGGTGAAATAAGCGTTGCCCTAAGAGAACGGGGACGGCGGGTCCGGCGCGCCCGGTCCCGCGCCGCGATGATTAAGGAAGCTTTAATTTCTGACGCCTACCAAAGGTATCCTTCCTCTGGGAGTTGGAAAGGTGTTAGTTTCATGCTGCGGCACCCACACTTATGCAGGCTAATGAATACGATCTGGTGGTAATCGGGAGCGGTCCGGCGGGGCAAAAAGGAGCGATTTGCGCGGCCAAGATGCGCAAGAAGGTCGCGATCATTGACCGCCGGTTGACGATAGGCGGGGTTTGCGTTCACACGGGAACGATCCCGAGTAAAGTGATGCGGGAGGCGGTCCTGTATCTGAGCGGGCTGCGGCAGCGGTCGTTCTATGGGCGCGGCTATGTGGTGAAGGACCGCATCATGATGTCGGATCTGGTGCTGCGGGCGACGGCGGTGATGACGCGGGAAGTGGACGTGATCAAGGCGCAATTGCGGCGGAATTATGTGACCGCGCTTGAAGGGGACGCCCATTTTGCCGATTCCCATACGGTTGAGATCGTGAATGAAGACGGAGTGCACCACGTTCGGGGAGAGAAAATCCTGATCGCCTGCGGCACGAGGCCCGCGCACATTGACGGGATACCGGTGGACGGGAAACGGATTTTTGATTCCGATATGGTGCATTGCCTGGAGGAAATTCCGCGAGAATTGATTGTGGTGGGTGCGGGCATTATTGGGCTGGAATATGCGTCGATGTTTGCGGCGCTGGGGGTGAAGGTCACACTCCTCGACCAGCGTCCGACGCTGCTGGATTTTGTAGATCGCGAGATTATCGAAAGTCTGTGTTTCCAGCTGCGGCAGTTGGGAACCGTTTTCCGACTGGGAGAGAAGGTCGTGTCGGTGGGCCTCGATGAGGACCGGGACAAGGTCTTTGCCCGCTTGGAGAGCGGCAAGAAAATTCGCGGGCAGGCGCTCCTGTATACGATTGGACGGCAGGCTAACAGCGACAAACTGAGAATCGAGGCGGCGGGCCTGTCACCTGACGATCGCGGCAAACTCGTGGTCAACGAGAATTTTCAGACGGCGGTAGCGCATATATACGCGGCGGGGGATGTGATTGGATTTCCGGCGCTGGCCAGCACTTCGATGGAACAGGGGCGGCTGGCGGGATGCCACATGTTCGGCAAGCCCAGCCGTATGCTGCCGAATCTGATCCCTTATGGCATCTATACCATCCCGGAAATTTCGATGGTGGGCGCGACCGAGGAAGAGCTGACGCGCAACAAGACTCCATATGAGAGCGGGCTGGCACGCTACTCCGAACTGGCGAAGGGGCAGATGCTCGGCGACGACCAAGGACTGCTGAAGATCTTGTTTGATCCGGATACCCTGAAGCTGCTGGGCGTGCACATTATTGGAGACCGGGCGGCGGAGATTGTACACATTGGACAGGCGGTGCTGACGATGGGCACGACCATCGAGTATTTCCGGGATACGGTATTTAACTATCCGACCCTAGCAGAGGCTTATAAGGTCGCGGCGCTGGATGGGCTGAACAAACTCTGAACTAAATCACCAATCGCCTTTCGCGTAAGGACAGGCGTGGGGCGCAACTTGCAAATGGACGAAGTCGATTTCGCCCGCACAGGTTGCCGTGATGACTTGGCCGTCGATGGTGGCCACTTCCACGACAGTTCCCGGGCTGTGTCCGTCCCAAGTGTCGAGCCACTCATGCAACGTCGCTCGGCGAACGGTGCGGTCATGACCACTAATGTGTCCAGTATGCAGACGGTAACATAGTGCGCACAGGACTTATATCGTGGTTAGAATATTACAATCTTGGAAATTGCAAGAGGTTCCCGGCAACGTGAACCGATGCTAGTAACATAGCGCCAGGCTGTCGGGTAGTTACCTGAGCGGTTGTACTCGAAGTTCCAGGATGAGCTCACTTCAGGAGTCGACACTGTGCCCGGATTCCCAATGAAAGTCCGAGCCCGCAGCAAAATGGAAGCCCCTGAATCAACTTCATGTCGAGAGGCGTCGCTGCCGGAGATTGCACTGGTGTTTCTGAAACTGGGGACGATCGCCTTTGGCGGTCCGGCGGTGCACTTGGCGATGATGGAAGAAGAATTTGTGCGGCGCCGGCGGTGGATTACGCCGGCTGAGTTTCTGGACCGACTGGCGACGGCGAATCTGATTCCGGGTCCGAGTTCGACCGAAGTCGCGATCTTTGTGGGGCAGTTGAAGCGGGGATGGCGGGGGCTGATCGTAGCGGGCTGCTGCTTCATTATTCCGGCGGCGATTCTGGTTTCGCTCATTGCTTGGGCGTACGTGCGCTTCAGCTCCTTGCCGCAAGTGAACGGCGTGCTGTATGCGATCAAACCGGCAGTGGTCGCGATTGTGATTCAGGCGCTGGGAAAAATGGCGCGGACCGGGTTGCGAACGGCCTCCCTGGCGGTGATTGGCCTACTGGCGGCAGTCGAGAGTTTTGCCGGAATCGGTCCGCTGCTGGTACTGACGTTTGCCGGCGTCGTGTCGGCGGCGGCCTTGACCACGAAGAACCGGCTGCTGGCGGCGGGCGTCGCGCGGTCGAAATTTTCCGGAATTTCGAAAGTGGCCGCTTCGGCCGTGGCACTTGGGGCCATGGGGGCGGTTTTTCCGATCGGGCTGGGGCGGCTGTTCTTGTCATTTCTGAAAATTGGATCGGTGGTGTTTGGCAGTGGCTATGTTCTGCTGGCATTCCTTCGGAGCGAGTTCGTCGAACACCTGCGCTGGCTGACCGAGAAGCAACTCCTGGATGCGGTTGTGGTAGGACAGTTTACGCCCGGCCCTTTGTTCACTACGGCGACGTTCATCGGATACGTCGTTGCGGGCTGGCGGGGCGCGGTGGTGGCTACGGTCGGAATTTTTCTGCCGGGGTTCGTGCTGGTCGCGGTGAGCGGGGGGGTGATTCCACGGTTGCGAAGATCGGCAGCGGGGGCGGCGGCGCTCGATGGTGTGGTAGCAGGCTCCCTGGCGCTGATGGCGGTCGTGACGATGCAGTTGGGGAGGGCATCGATTATGGACTGGATGACGGTGGCCATTTTCGCGACAAGCTTGGTGGCGCTGCTCCGGTTCCGGCTGAACTCAGCCTGGGTGGTTGGGGCGGCGGCGGTCGTGGGATGGATCGCGCGGTGATCGCTTTCGGAGAATGGCCATGGGTGAGATGCGAATACGGACGGCGGAGAGCGGTGATCTGACGCGGATTACAGAAATCTACAATTACTACGTCCTGAATACTCCGGTGACGTTCGACTTGGAAGCCTACTCGATTGCGGGAAGAGAACCCTGGCTTGCGCAATTCCGGGCGACCGGACGGCATCGGCTGCTGGTCGCCGAGGAAAATGGGATCGTAGTGGGATACGCTGGGACAACGCGGTTTCGTCCGAAGGCCGCCTATGAGACGACAGTGGAAACGACAGTCTATTGCGCTCCGGACAGTGTAGGGAAAGGCATCGGGAGCCGGTTGTATGCGGAGCTATTTCGCGCCCTACGGGGCGAAGATATTCATCGCTTTGTCGCCGTCTATGCGCTGCCGAATGCGGCCACCGAGTCCTTGCACCGGCGATTCGGCTTCCAGGTGGTGGGCATATTCAGTGAGAACGGGCGGAAATTTGGCAGGTACTGGGACGTGTGCTGGATGGAACGGGCAGCCTGAGAGTGGTGGATGGTTGTACGGACCGTGGGAAAACCTGAAAATCCGGGGTCGGGCGCCCGTTGAGTCCTTGGCTGCGGGCGGCGATTTCGGGTGCCGGCGGCGGTTGCCTCGACGGGTATGTGCGTGCATTGCGAACTAGAGGTTAAAATGGATGATTCTCGGCTGGCCTCCTGAAGCGACGGTGAGTGCCGCCGGGTGTTGAGTGGAGCCGTGGAAAGCGCGAACCAAGTCGGCGGGGGTTGGGCGGGGGCGTCGGCTGACGTCAATACTGCGACTCTGTCCGGCAGTTCGCCGCCTCGTCGTTCGCGGCCTTCGGCTCCCGTGTACTGGCGGGTGGAAGGAAGCCTGCTTGAGCTGACCACGGTTCGTCCTATCGCGTTTTTTACCTGGAACAGTCAGACATTCATTGCGCGGGCCGCTCGCCGTTTCCTGGTGCTTTGGATGGCGTTGCTACGGCCGTTTTTATATGCCGCGAACCGCGTGGCTGCGACTCGGATCGTGCATGCCGTGCTGCGCGGCATTACCCGCGACCGGCTCGATTTGCTGGGTGAAGAGGAGTTCGAATACAAGCTGAAGCCGTTACTGAAAGAAGAAGGCGTGCAGCACTTGAAGGAACTGCAGGCGACGGGCGCGGACGTGGTGCTGGTGAGTCAGGGGCTGGAGCATGTGATGCGGCCTCTGGCGCGGCATTTGGGAGTGCGATGGATTATCGCGAATCGCCTGGACTTTCGCAATGGCGTGGCCACGGGGAGGCTGCTGAGTCCGGTGATCCGGCCGCGCGGGTTGTTTGCGCGGATTCGGGAGTCGGGTCCGGACGGGCAGCAGAGTCCGGCGCGGTGGGTGCGGGCGCTTGGTTTGCGCGGCCCGAAGGCATTGGCCTCGGCGATTGTGCCGGCGGTGCGGGTGGAGACGCCGCGTGTACGCCCTATTGTCTACTTCGAGGAGACGCGGCATCCGCAACCGTTTTCGGTGCGGAAGGCGCTGAGCGGAAAGCGCGTGATGCTGATCGGCGTCACCGGATTTATCGGCAAGGTATGGCTGGCGAACACGCTGCTGGATCTGCCGGAGATTGGAAAGCTTTTCCTGTTGATCCGGCGGCAGAAGTCCAGCTCAGCCCAGAAACGGTTTGAGAGGATGGTGGAAGGCTCGCCGGTCTTTGATCCGGTGTTTGAAAAATATGGCGATGCGCTGGGACCCCTGCTGGCAAGCAAGGTCGAGGTGATCGAGGGCGATGTTTCGCAGCCCGGCCTGGGACTGGATAGCGAGACGGCGACGCGACTGGGTAAGAGTCTGGATCTGATCATCAATAGTTCGGGGCTGACGGATTTCAACCCCGATTTGCGCGACGCGCTGGCGGTGAATGTGGATTCGACGCGTCACCTGATCGAATTCATTCGCGGATCGGACCACGCGGCGCTGCTCCACCTGTCAACCTGCTATGTCGCCGGGCAGCGCGACGGGCGGGTGAGCGAGCGGGTGCGTATGAATTACACGCCGGCAGGCGTGGCCGACTTTGATTCGGAAAAAGAGTGGTGTCGCCTGCACGCGCTCGTCGAATCGGCGGAAGCGCGGGTGGAGGGGCCGGAGGTCACCGAAGAACTCAGAAAGCAGTCGCTGGAGAAGGAGCACGCCGCGAAGGGGCTGAGCGGACAGGCGCTGGACAATCAAATTCGCAAGAATAAGGTGCGCTGGCTGAAAAATTATCTCACCGAGGAGGGCACTCGGCGCGCCAATGAATTGGGCTGGCCGAATACCTATACCTTCACCAAGAGCTTGGCGGAATCCCTCATTGCCAAGCATGGCGCCGGCCTTCCGATTGCCATTGTGCGTCCGGCGATTGTCGAGACGTCGGTGGCGAAGCCGTTTCGCGGATGGAATGAGGGGATCAATACTTCGGCCTCGCTTTCGTATCTGCTGGGAACAGCATTCCGGCAATTGCCTTCCAACGAGCGCAAGCGGCTGGACATTATTCCAGTGGACGCGGTGTGCGCTGGCATGACCTTGATTGGCGCCGCCCTGGTGGAGCGGCGGCACGATCCGCTCTATCAACTGGCGACTTCGGTGACGAATCCTTGTGACATGGGGCGATCGATTGAGCTGACTTCCCTCGGGCACCGGCGGCACTATCGCGCGCAGGAAGGCCTGGAATACTGGTTGCGGTTGCGGATGGATGCGATTTCGGTCTCGAAGGAACGCTACAACCGAATGTCGGCGCCGGCTCAAAAAATGATCATCAAGTCGATTCAGCGGGTGATGTCTCCGCTGCCTTCTGCCATGAAGAAACCGCTGGCCAAGACCGAGCGCAATCTGGAGCGGGTGGAGAAGCTGGTGGAACTGTTCGAACCCTTCATTCTGCATAACGAACACGACTTTGTCGCGGATAATGTGGAAAAGCTGTCGCAGGCGTTGACCGCGGAAGAGAAGGAAATTTTTGGCTACGACACGGCGGGACTGGATTGGTGGGAGTATTGGATCGACATTCATATTCCGGCATTGCGCCGCTGGACCTATCCGCTGATCGAGGGGCGTCCGCTCGAAGCACGTGCGCCGCGGGAGTTGCACATGCCGCCGGCAAATGAAAACGGCGCGGGCATGAAGACGGGGACGAACGGAGCAACGTGGCAATATTCCTGACCGGTGGGACCGGGTACATTGGCGCGCACGTCGCGGCGAATCTGCTGGAGCAGTATGACGCGACCTTGAATCTGCTGGTGCGGGGGCGGGATGCGCGCGACGCGGAGTTGCGGCTCTGGCAGGCTTTGCAGTTACACCTGCCGTTTCCAAAATTCTACGAATTTCTACAGGCGAAGATACGAATTTTTCGCGGTGATCTTACTTCGCCCCAGTTCGGGCTGGACGCGGGCGACTATGATCGCCTGGTGCACACCACCGACTCGGTGATTCACTGCGCCGCCTCGCTGAATCGGAAATCAGAAAAGAATTGTTTAAACGTGAACTTGCGCGGAACGCTGGAGGTGGTGCAACTGGCGCGTCGCACGCAGTACTATCATGGCCTGCGGCGGTTTTCGAATGTCAGCACAGTGGCGGTGGCCGGCAAACGCCGGCATGAAGTGGTCGTCGAAGACCGCTCGATTGATTGGAACCGATCCGATTACGACCCCTATGCGCGGACGAAAAAATTCTGCGAGCACATGGTGCGCGAGTTGTTGCCGGACGTGCCGCTGACGATTTTCCGTCCGAGCATTGTTTTGGGGGATAGCCGGTACCCGCAGACCACGCAGTTCGACATGGTGCGGTCGTTCGTATTCTTGGCGGGATTGGCAGTGCTGCCGTTTCGTCCCCATGACAAGATTGACATCGTCAATGTGGATTTTGTGGCGGATGCGATTGCCGCCTTGCACATGAAAGCCAATCCCGACCACGATACCTATCATCTTTCTTCGGGGAACGGTTCGCAGACGTTTCAAGAATTGACCCAGGCGCTGGCGGCTGAGCAGAGCAAGCGCGGGCCCGTGTTCTTGCCGATCCTGGAGTCCCCGTTTGCGTCGCTCGTCAACCAGCTGGCGAAGCGTAGGGGGCCGGTGGGCCATGGTGCGGCGCTGATGAAGGTCTTTTTGCCATACTTGACGTGGAATACCGTGTTCGACAACACGCGGGCGATATCGGAGACAGGACGCAAGCCGGTGCCGTTCTCGCAATACAGTCTTCCGCTGCTCCGGTTCAGCCGCGAGCACAATTTTGAGTATCCCTATCAAGGCTGGCCGGAGAGCAGCAAGGCGGGGGGGTCGGCGGCATGATGGATTTCGTCCTGGAAGCCTGGGTGTCGAGCATTATCGAAGGCAAGAAGGCGCAGTGGATGATGGGCAGGGGCGAGCCCTGGCAGCCGGGTGAGAAGCTGAGGTTGCTGTTTGCGGGTTATAACGGGACGCGCAACACGGGATCGGACGTACGGGTGGAGGAAATGCTGCGGCAGATCCGGCGGATTCTTGGACCGAACAATGTCGATCTCAGCATGATGACCTTCAATTTTGAACGGTCGCGCGGGTATTTCGAGGGGACATCGCAGGTGCACCTGCCGGACATTTTTCCTCCGTTTCTGGCGAAGGAAGTGCCCAAACATCATGGGGTTGTCGCCTGCGAAGGCTCGATGTTCAAGTCGAAATTTGCCAATGCACTGGCGACGATGATGATCGGGTCGCTGGGGATTGCGGCGGCAGAGAACAAGTTGTCCGTCGGTTATGGCGCGGAAGCCGGACTCATGGATCCCCTGGTGGCGAAAATGTGCGGGCGGTACTGCAGGAATTCGCTGGTCATTACGCGCAACGACGAATCGCGGCGGATTTTGCGGGAATTGGGTGTGCCAACGGAATTGGGCACGGATACGGCCTGGACCTTTGAGCCGCGGGGCGCCGAGTACGGACGGAAGGCGCTGCTCGATGTGGGTTGGGATGGAAAGACGCCGGTGCTGGTGGTCTGTCCGATCAACCCGTTCGAATGGCCAGTGAAGGCATCCCTGGCGAAAGCTGCGCTGCACAGCCTGCTGGGCGCCTACAAGGAGAGCCACTATCGTGGGCCGTACTTTCACCACGCTGGACCGGAAGCCGATCGCGCGTACGAACATTATTTGAGTTCGATCGCCAAGGCGGTAGGCGCGTTCCGACAGAAGAGGAATGTGTTCGTGATCATGGCGGCGACGGAACGAATGGACGCTCGGCCGTGCGCGCGCATTTCGGAGAAGCTGGGCGGCGTTCCGGTGTTGACCTCGGACGATTACAACATGTACGAGTTGGTCAGCATTCTGCGGGCTTGTCGCATGATGGTGTCGTCTCGGTATCACGGCATTGTGACTTCCATGCCGGCGTTGGTGGCCTCGGCGGGGATCACCATGGATGAGCGGATTCGGAATCTAATGAACGAGCGCGGGCATCAGCCACTGCTGATGAATGTTGACGATCCGGACTTGGAAGCCCGGACCCTGGCGGCGATCGAAATTCTGGATGGCGACGGGGAGCGGATTGCGGACGGGATCGCGCGAACGGTGGTCAGGAATTTGAAGCTGATGGCGCGTATGGGCGTGTATTTCGAAGAGGAAGTGCAGCGGCGCTATCCGGAGTTTCCGACCCGGCGTGGGGAGTGGAGTTGGGAGGATTATTTGCCGCCGCTCGGCGAGGGTTTGAAGCAACTGGTGGCCGCCTACAGTTAACCTGAATCGAGTCGTAGGGGTGAGAAACACGGCCGTCCGCGCTCGGCATGGCTGGACAATCCTCGATCAGGCGCCGAGTTACGACGATTGCACGCAGCAGGAACGTTGTCCGCGGCTCGATCGTGAACCGTACCGGCGCAGGTATCCGCTTCTCGATTCCTGGCCCGGCGCAGAGGTGGAGTTTGTGACCCCTGGTTTCGGCTGATCGCAAGCGGACGATCGTTGGCGGGCGAGGACTGCGAAACAGCCATCGCGGAAAGCGCTCGCTCAGATGGCAGTGTTTTGCCGATTGGCGGACCGCCGCGGCCGGACCAGTTTGATCCGAGGAACGCCTCGAATGCGAGATAATTCCAGACCATTGACGGCATGACTTTTCTTGAGAACATCCTTGCGAGCTTGGAACGCAGCGGCGACGCCGTCGTTCTGCAAGAAATGGCAGAGGGCCAGCCGATCGCGCTGACCGCGCGGCAATTGCTGGCGCAGGTGCTGGTGGCGCGGGCCTATCTGCGACGGTTGCGGCTGAAAAAGGGCGACCGCTGCGCGTTGCTGGCACACAATTCTATGCAGTGGGTAGCGATGGATCTGGCCATTATGGCGGAAGGGCTGACGGTGGTTCCGCTCTATGCGCGGCAGGCGGCAGTCGAGTTGGTTGCGATGATGAAGGATTGCTGGCCGTCGGTGATTGTCTGTGGCGAGAAGGTGCTGGCGGATGCGATTGTTGAGGCGTGGCCCGAAGCTCCACCGCATTTCTGCTTTGAAAATGTTTTCACGGTAGGCCGAGAGCCGGTGGAGAATCCGGCGCTGACGATGGCGGAAGACGATGTGGCGACGATCATCTACACCTCCGGCACCTCCGGCGAAGCGAAGGGTGTGATGCTGAGCGCAAGTAACGTGGGCCATATGCTGGGCTGCACCTCGGGGCGGCTCGACCAGTTGATGAGAAAGCATCCGGGCCAGGATGCAGTTTTCCATTATCTCCCGCTCAGTTTTGCCGGTTCGTGGATCATGATGCTGACCTGTCTGCTGCGCGGGAGCAACCTGACGCTGAATACCGATTTGGGAAAGATTGCTGCGGAGATGCGGCTGGCCTCACCGGATTACTTTCTGAATGTCCCCGCGCTTCTCGAACGCATGCGCAAAGCCGTCGATGAACAGCTTTGGAAGACGGGGGGATTTCCCTTGAAGGTATACACCAAGGCCAAGGGCGCGTGGGTGCGGCGACAGGAGGGTAAGCCCCGCGCCGGAGACGGGCTTTGGCTCGGGCTGGCGAACCGGCTGGTGTTTCCCACGATTCGAAAAAAGATGATCGGGCGCAATTTGCGCGCTCTGATTTGCGGGTCGGCGCCGCTCAGCGTGGAGACCCAGTTATTTTTTATGATGCTCGGCATCCCCGTGCTGCAGGGATACGGGCTCACCGAAACGACGGGGCTCTGTACCCTGGACGATCCGGATGGCGCGGTGGTGGCCGGGCGCGTCGGACCCGCGATTTCGGCTGTGGAGATGAAGATCGCGGAAAACGCCGAGATTGTGGTGCGTGGTCCGAACATTTTTCCGGGATACTGGAATCGTGCAGAGGAAACGGCGAGAGTGCTGCGGGACGGCTGGTTTCATACTGGCGACCAGGGCGAAATGGATGCTGGCGGAAACTGGAAGATCGTGGGCCGCATCAAAAACCTGGTTATTCTGGGTTCGGGGCATAATATTGCCCCGGAGCCGATTGAGGATAAGATTCTGCACGAATTGCCGGTGGCGAGTCAGGTCGTTCTGGTGGGCAACGGGCGCGGATTTCTGGCAGCGCTCGTCACCGGCAAGGTGAGTCGGGAGTCAACCCAGGCGGCTCTGGATGTGGTGAATCCGAGTCTGCCGCATTACAAACAGGTGCGGGCGTTTCATCTGGTGGAGGAACCGTTCACCATCGAGAGCGGGTTGCTGACGGCAAACGGAAAGTTGAAGCGAGACCTGATTGCCGAGCGGTTCCAACAGGAGATCGACGGGATGTACCTTGCTTCGCAGAACCGTACGTCGAAAGATGATGCGGTGAAGACGGCATGACGGACTTCAAGGGGCAGACGCTTTCCTGGCAGATCGTGAACGGTGCCATTGAGCTGGCGCTGCATCGCGATCCTTGCAACGAGATCGGGTCGCTCACTTTGGACGAGTTGGAGAAATTTGCCTCGGCTCTGCCCCTTTTGGCCAATGAAGCCCCGGCGTTGATCATTCATTCAACCTTGAAGGCGGGATTTTCTGCTGGCGCCGATTTACGGGAGTTGTTTCAGCGCGGGCAGGCGATGGACAAATCAGCGGCCCTGCGCGGGGTGCGGGAGTTTTTGCAGCGGATCCACTCGGTGATGAACGCCCTCGATGCGGCGTCGTTGACCACCATAGCCGCGGTGCATGGTGTGACCTTTGGCGGCGGATTCGAACTGGCGCTGGTTTGTGACATCATTATTGCCGACCGCATGGCGAGATTTTGCTTTCCGGAATTGCGGCTGGGGCTGATTCCGGGATTTGGCGGGATTCCAAGGCTGAAGCGGGATCTGGGAAATGCCGTGGTGCGCGATCTGCTGCTCACCGGACGCAGTTTTAATGTGATGAAGGCGCAGCAGGTTGGGCTGGTGAGCCAGATCGCGGCCGAAGGCGAGGCGCTGCGCCTGGCGCGTGCCACGGCCAGCCAGGTCGCAAAATTTGACAGGCGAACGGCGGCAGCGGCGAAGGAGTTCGTGAAGCCGATACCTTATGACGAGCTGAAGCGGGAGATTGATCTATTCTGCGACCTGTATTCGCGTCCAGCGGTTGAAGAAGGGCTGCGTAAATTTGTGGAGAACCAGGGAATCCAGCCATATCTTCCCTAATTTGTGATTCGAAGGACTCACCCTATGTCAGCGCCCACTGCCGATCAGACCCTTGGAGAGATTCTTAACCTTGCGGCGTCCCATTTTCGGGTGCCGCGTGAGAAGCTCACTCCCGACGACGACTTCTTCAAGACGCTCGGCATCGACAGCCTGCAGGCACTCGATTTGCTGACGCGGCTTGAGCATCACTTTCGCATCGAGTTGCCGGACTACGAACTGCAGGGTGTTTCGGATTTTCGAACCCTGGCGAGTCGAATTCAGTCGCGCTTGTAGAACTTCCTGTCGTGACACTCTGATACACTCGTGTTTTTGTCCACGGCTTCGTGGTTCGGCAACAATATTGAATGCTTGATCTCCGACAATATGCCAGCCTGGGTGCAGCGCTTAGGGATGCGCTGGAACGCTGGCCGAATGAAACCTGCCTGATTGAGGCCGATCGCGACCGCGAGAAAGTTCGGCTTACTTACTCCGACTTCAAGACCATGGCGCGTCCGCTTTGCCGGGCGCTCGAAGACGCCGACTTCAAGAAGGACGACCGGGCGGCGATCATCATGACCAACCAGTCGAAGTGGTTGATTTCGGCGTATTCGATTTTTTTTTGCGGGGGAGTCCTGGTTCCGCTCGACTACAAACTAACCGCAACCGAGCAATTGCAGCTGCTGGCGCATTCGAAGGCGCGGTTTTTGATTGCCGAATACTACCTGTGGCGCGCGATCACGCTGTCGCCCGAATTTGTTAAACTCACGGCGGAAATTGTGCTGGTGACGGAGGCTCCGCCGGGAGCAGACTTGCGCGGCGCTTACCGGTGGGAAGAGTTCAAGCGGAAGGGCGAACCGGAGTTTGTAGCGCGGCAGCGCGAGGACACGGCTTGCATTGTCTATTCCTCGGGAACGGGCGGCCGTCCCAAGGGATGCGTGCTCACCCATGACAGCTATCTGGAGCAATGCACTGCCCTGACAGCGTGGTATCCGTTTTGGCCGGGTGTGCGCTATTTGAGCATTCTGCCCACGAATCATGCAATTGATTTCATGGTTGGCTTTATCGGGCCGTTCGTATGCGGCGCCTGTGTGGTGCATCTGCGGACCTTGCGTCCCGAGTTTGTGCGGGATGCATTTGTGCGCTATCGCATCACCTACATGAGCCTGGTGCCGATGGTGCTGAAGAATCTGGAACGCGGGCTGCGCGCGAAATTTGAGGAGTTGAAGCCGGCCAAGCGGTGGATGCTGAACCGGTTGATCGCGGTGAACAAGATGCTGACGCGCGGGCGCGCACGGGTGGAAATCAGCCGGCGTCTGCTGCCGCAAGTGCACAAAGCCTTCGGCGGCGAGCTGCTGGCGCTGATCGTGGGCGGAGCCTTCACGGAACCTTCAACCTTGCAGTTTTTTTACGATCTGGGCATTCCGGTGACGTGCGGGTATGGGCTGACGGAGGCCTGCACCGCGGTTACGCTCAACGATCTGAAGCCCTTTCGGGCCGATACGGTAGGAAAGCCCTTGCCCGGCAGCGAGGTGCGCATATTGAATCCCGACAGCGACGGGATCGGGGAGGTCGCGGTGCGAAGCCGGGCGGTAATGTCACACTACCTCGATGATCCAGAGCAAACTGCGCAGGCGATTATCGAAGGCTGGTTGCTGACGGGGGATCAGGGACGACTGGAAGCGCACGGGCACCTGCAGCTTGTCGGGCGCAAGAAAAACATGATCGTCACCGCGGGTGGCAAGAATATTTATCCCGAGGATGTGGAGACGGTGTTCGACGGTCTGCCGGTGAAGGAATTTTGCATTTTTGCGGCGAATTATTTGTGGCCGCAGAAGTCGCTGGGCGAGGAGATGCTGGTGCTGGTGATGCGGCTGGAGCCGAACCAGCAAGTCGACGATCCCTTGCGCTCGGAGGTGGCAGCGCGGAACCGGCGGCTGGCCGACTTCAAACGCGTGGGCGGCTATCTGATATGGGAGAAGGATTTTCCGCGGACGGCATCGCTGAAGATCAGGCGCCAAGAGTTGGCGGCGGAGATTGGGGCGGGGGCAGTGCGGGCGGCAGTAGTGGGGACTTAGCTTATCGCTCCCGGCTTCTGGCGGCGAGTGCGATCGCAGCTAGCCATGACGCGCGAGCGGGAAGTTCGAAGCCATACGTGAACGAGAGTTTTCTTGCCATTATCAATCCGGCGGCGGGCGGCGGGCGTTGCGGCGAGCGCGTAGGTGCGGCGTTGGAGCGGCTGCGCGCCGCGGGGATTTTACTCGAGACGGCGGAGACTTGCGCGGCGGGCGATGCGACTCGCCTCGCAAGCGATGGCTATGGACGAGGTTTTCGCAAATTTCTCGCCGTGGGTGGGGATGGAACTTCGTATGAGATCGTCAATGGCCTGGTTCCGGCAATCGGATCTCGGCCGTTGCCCGGCGCGGAAGATCCAGTTCCTACCCTGGGATTTCTTCCCCTGGGGACGGGCAATTCGTTTCTGCGGGATTTCGAGGACATCGCCTCCGGCAATCGCGGGTTGGAGCATGCCATGCGGGCGATCGAGGCGCGGCGTGTGCGGCCTTGCGATGTGTTGCGTTTGACGCACAAAGATGGGGCAATCTACTACACAAATCTGTTGAGTGTGGGCTTCCCGGCGGACGTGGCGGCAGTACGTCATCGGCATTTCCTGGCGCTCGGGCAGTTCGGGTATTTGCTGTCCATTTTTCTTTGTCTGGCTCGGCTCAAGCGGCGATCGTTTCCGGTACGGGTCGAGGGGCAGCAGGCATTGGACTCGCGGCGCTGCCTGTTTCTGACGTTCAACAACAGCAAGTTCACGGGTGGCACCATGATGATCGCTCCCGACGCGGTTACCGACGATGGATTGATTGAATATGTGCGGTGGGGGCCGATCGGTCGCTGGGGGCTGATCCGGAATTTGACAACACTGTACGATGGCACGCACACGCGGCATCCGCTGGCCGAGCGGCAGGCGGTTCGGCGTGTCGAGTTTGAGCTGGACGGGCCGGTCGATGTGATGGTCGATGGCGAGGTGCTGAGGCTGGAGTGCAAGGCGATCGATGTGTTGCCGGCGGCGCTGCGGGTGCTGGTGTGAGAAGGAAGCAGCCCCCGCCTTTACGGGTCGTGATATAAAAATTCCATGTCGCAAGAACGAAGGCAACGGCAGAAGGAAAAACTCGGGATACCGACAGCGGAGAGCCGGATGTGGCGGCGCAGAGTGATCTATGGCTTGGCCCTCCTGGTCTTGTGCGGGCTGGCTTACAGTCTTTATTACCGGAGCCAGCACGAGCACGATGCGTTTGCGCGCTGTTTGACCGAGCGCGGAGTGAAGATGTATGGGGCTTGGTGGTGTCCGCATTGTGTGGAGCAGAAGGAAAAGTTTGGAGCGTCGTTTGCCTACGCCCCCTATGTGGAGTGCGGAATCAAAGGCCAGACGCGCGGGCAGTCGCAGGTTTGCAAAGACGAAAAGGTCCTGCATTATCCGACTTGGCAGTTTCCGCCCACGGGGGAACGGGTGGAACGGGTGTTCAGCCTGGGGGAGTTGCGCGATCGCACGGGATGCGCGCTGCCGTGACCGGCGTGACGAAGCTTCTGATGAACCTGGTTTCCCTTCTGGCGGCGTGCGGAATCGCCCTGTCGTCGGTGTCGTTGCAGCATCACTATGCGACCTCGAAGACCGCATACTGCGATATTGGGGAATCGTTCAATTGCGATATTGTCAACCGCAGCGAGTATTCTTCGATCGCCGGTGTACCGGTTGCGCTGATCGGGATTCTGGGGTACGGGGCATTGGCGGTTCTGGCCACCGTGTATCGCCGGCGACGCCAAACCCCGGCGATGCTCTTCGCGGCGGCGGGCGCGGGGTTGGTGTTTGCCTGTTACTTGACCTACATTGAAGCCCGCGTGCTCGGAGTGTATTGCATACTGTGCTTGAGTTCATTGGCGTTGATAACGACCGCGACCATGCTGGCAGCGGTGATCTGGTGGAGAAGCAGTCGCCAATAGCCTGGACCCGGTCGGCAGCGCCGGAGAGGACGTCTTTTGTATTCGATCTTGCGGCCTCGCCCGGCGATCCGCGATGGGAAACCGATTCGATTCATGCCCCGTCCGACAATACGCAAACCGAGAACGAACCCTGCGGTTGCGGCCACTTTGCCGGTTTCTGCCGGCAACATTTGGCTGCATGAACTGGTGAGCCCGATTTTTGGGAACACGCGGCAGTTGCGGGTCTGGCTGCCTCCGGATTATGACGGATGGGGCAGGACACGCTACCCGGTCCTATATCTGAATGATGGGCAGAATCTGTTCGATCCGGCTACGGCTTTTGCCGGAGTGCACTGGCGGGTGGGGGAGACAGCGACGCGATTGATTACGGAACAAAAAATTCGGCCGCTGATCATTGTCGGCATCGACAACACAAAGAACCGCGCTGATGAATATATTCCGTACCGATCCAAAGATCCAAAGGTTCTGAGCCCTAAAGGAAGATGCTATCCGGATTTTCTGCAGCGCGAGGTGATGCCGCTGATCGAGGCGTGCTATCCGACGCTCAAGGGGCCGTTGAACACAGGATTGGGCGGGTCTTCTCTCGGTGGCCTGATCACCCTGTACACCGGACTGGCGGCGCCGGGAGTGTTCGGACAATTGCTGATTGAGAGTCCCTCGCTGTTTGTGGCGGGACGGAAAATTCTCAAACGGAGCCGAGGATTCCGCCGCTGGCCGGCGCGCATATACCTGGGGATGGGGAGGCATGAAACGGGAAACGCGGAGAAAGACGCGAACATTGTTGCCGATGTTCGCGACCTCGAAGTCAACCTGCGCGGCTCGGGACTGGACGAACCGAGGCTGAAGGTGCGTATCGACGAGGGCACGCACGGCGAATCGGCATGGGCGGCGCGCTTTCCGGAAGCCTTGGAGTTTCTTTATTCATCTTGAGCGCAGACCAGGGCGAGCTGGGCTTGTTCGGCGCTCGTGTCGTTCTTCAATCGGGTATGATGATCGCTCCTCTTCGCGGGGGGCAGACTTTTCGGGGGGGCGTCTATGAAAGTTCGCGGCTGGCTGGTGGAGTGGGTTCTGCTCGCAGTACTGTCGACGTGCGCGATGGCGCAATCGTACAACGAAGCGCAGTTCAAGGGGATGAAATGGCGCGATATCGGACCCTATCGTGGCGGGCGTGTACTGGCCGTCACCGGAATTCCGGGAAGTCCATTCACGTACTACTTCGGTGGCGTGGCGGGCGGCGTTTGGCGGACCACCGATGGCGGCGTCAGCTGGCAGCCGATCTCGGACGGCAGTGTGATCTCGTCGATTGGCGCGATCGCGGTGTCGGAATCAAATCCGAATGTGATTTATGTGGGGACGGGGGAGTCCTGCCTGCGCGGCAATATTTCCTATGGCGATGGAGTCTACAAGACCACCGATGGCGGAAAGACCTGGCTGCACATCGGACTGAAAGATACGCAGCACATTGCTCGCGTCTGGATTGATCCGCGCAACTCCGACCATGTCCTGATCGCCGCGCTCGGCCACGCTTACGGGCCGAACGCGGAGCGCGGGATTTTTCGCACCAATGACGGGGGCAAGACCTGGGACAAGATTCTCTACAAGGACGACCAGTCAGGCGGGATCGATCTCGCGGTCGATCCGCATAATTCCAATGTCATGTTCGCTGCGCTTTATCAAATCCGGCGCACGCCTTGGAGTTTGGAGAGTGGTGGTCCAGGCAGCGGTTTGTATCGCTCGACAGACGGCGGAAACAGCTGGAAGCACCTGGAAGGCAAGGGCCTGCCGGAGGGCATTCTGGGGCGCATCGGGGTGAGCGTTTCGGGCGCCGATTCGAATCGCGTGTATGCGCTCATTGAGTCGAAGCAGAGCGGGCTATATCGGTCAGACGATGGTGGCGAGACGTGGTTGCGCGTCAACGAGGACCAGCGACTCACGCAGCGGGCTTGGTACTTCACTCATATTTTCGCCGATCCGAGGAGCGTGGACACGGTGTACATGTTGAATACGGGGCTGTTTCGCTCGACCGACGGGGGCAAGACGCTGAATCTGCTGCCCGCGCCGCATGGCGATCACCACGGGTTCTGGATCGATCCGCAGAATCCGAATCGCATGATCAACTCGAACGACGGCGGGGCGACGATCTCGGTGGATGGCGGGAAGAGTTGGTCCACACAGTATAACCAGCCAACAGCGCAGTTTTATCACGTGGCCGCGGATAACGACTTTCTCTACAAAGTGTATGGTGCGCAGCAGGACAACTCGACCATCGGCATTCTCAGTCGCACCGACGATGGCTATGTGGGGCGGCAGCATTGGTTCGACGCGGGTGGTGGCGAGAGTGGATACCTTGCGCCCGATCCGCGCGACTCGAATATTATTTATGCCGGCTCGGGCAGCGGCGTGGTCACCCGGCTGGATCGGCGCAGCAACCAGGAACAGGACATCACGGTCTGGCCGGAGGATACGTCGGGGCACGGCGTGGGCGACCTGAAATACCGGCTGGGGTGGACACAACCGATCCTGGTTTCTCCGCATGATCCAAATGTGATCTACACGACTGCCGAGAAGGTTTTCAAGACGACCAACGAAGGAATGAGCTGGACAGCGATCAGTCCCGACCTGACCCGCAATGACAGAAGCAAGCAGGTTTCCTCGGGTGGTCCGCTGACCAAGGACAATACGTCGGTCGAATACTACGACACCGTGTTCACCGTCGCCGAGTCGCCGATCCAGAAAGACCTGCTGTGGGCGGGCACCGATGATGGCCTGATTCACCTCACTCGTGACGGCGGCAAGAACTGGACCAATGTTACGCCGAAAGGGATTCCCGATTGGAGCCTGGTGAGCCTGATTGAGGCTTCGCCGCACGATGCGGGCACGGCTTACGCGGCTGTCGACACGCACAAGCTTGACGATTTCAGGCCTTATATTTTCAGGACCACGGATTTCGGTAAGACCTGGACGAAGATTACGAACGGCATTCCGGATGGCGCCTATACGCATGCGGTGCGTGAAGATCCGGTGCGGAAGAATCTGTTGTACGCGGGCACGGAGACCGGGATCTACGTTTCCTTCGATGGCGGCGCGAATTGGCAATCCCTGCAATTGAATTTGCCGAACTCTCCGATTCACGACTTGATTGTTAAGAATGACGATCTGGTGGTGGCTACGCATGGGCGTTCTTTCTGGATTCTGGATGACCTGACGCCGCTGCGCGCTGCCGGCGCACAGGCCGCGGCCGAAGCGGTGCTCTACAAGCCGCGGCCGACTTACCGTTTGCGCTGGCCGCTGTTCTTCGAGCGGAGGCAACCGGTGGGCGAGAACCCTCCAACCGGTGCAATCATTTATTACTACCTCCCGAGCGCGCCCAAGGGCGTGGTGGCGCTGGAATTCCTGGATGCTTCGGGAAAAGTGGTGCGGAGCTACTCGAACGAAGACAAGAAGGAAGCGGAAACGCCGCCCGAGTGGCCCGATCAGACACCTCCCGATGAGAAGATTCCGACCGATGTGGGGGTGAATCGGTTTGCCTGGAATTTGCTGCTGCAGGGGCCGACGCCTTTGCCGGGAGAGCCCGGCGCAGAGTTTCGCGACCGTGGACCAATGGCGCCTCCGGGCATGTACTCGGTGCGGCTGAGGGCCGACGGGAAGTCGTACACGGTGCCCCTGGAGTTGAGACTGGATCCCCGGGTGAAGGTTTCGGGCGAAGATGTCCAGAAGCAGGTCGAGCTCGGCCGCAAGATTGTGGCGCAGGTCTCGGAGATTCACGAGGCGATCTCGGCGATCCGCGAGCTACGGGCGCAGACGCGCGGGTTAGACAAGCGCTTTGGCGACGATGCGCGGTATGCATCATTGGTGACTGCAACGAAGGACTTCGACAAGAAAAGTTATGACCTTGAGTCGCAGCTGCTGCAGGTGAACTCGAAGAGTTCGGAGTCGAATCTGAACTATCCGGTGCTGATCGACGAACGGCTGCACTCGTTGCTGTTCAGCGTGGAGTCCGCCGATGCCTTGCCCACCAGGCAGCAGTACGAGGTTTATGAGGATCTTGAAAAAGAGACGCAACCACTGCTGGCCCGTTACCACGAACTAATATCGAAGGACCTGGCGGCGTTGAACGAAATGGTGAATAAGCAGAATATCCCGGCGCTGTACATGCCGGCGGGAAACTAGCGGGTGCGGCCCGGATCGAGGAGCGCCGGCGCAAGCGCCTTCGCATAGGAACGCGCATCGGGGGGCGGCCTTCAGTTTTTTTCCCAAGCTGCCGGCTGCTCCCCGCGTCTTTTCCGGATACGGAACAAGGACTTGGCACCGAAAATCAACCCTCATGGCTCGCTCGGCGTCTCGCCTGACACCTGCCAGAGGGCCATGCGCTGAGCCCGGGTTGAACCCTCGACTTCCGAAAGGGCAACCGCACCAAGGCGCCGCCGCAATCCTATTTGGTGATTACACCGCAGGCGATGCGGTCACCTGCGTTGCCTGCCGGGTCGGTCTTCTGGTCGTCGGCCTTAGCGTGGATCACGAGAGCTGTGCCTCCGTTGCTAAACAGGGAATGGCTGTCGTTGCCCAAGGTGACGTCCTTGTCTTCCCATTTGAAATGCGCTTTGCCGTCTGGGCCGACCGTGAAGTTGGGATTGTCGCCGGCGTGGTGGCCTTCGGGATTCTCCAAGCCATGTTTCTTGCCATCGGGATTGAAGTGGCCTCCGGCGGACTTGAAGTCGGGGGCTTCGCATTTTGCGTTCTGGTGAAAGTGGATGGCGTGCTCGCCGGGAGGTAGATTTTCCACGTTGACCTCCATCCCGATTCCGGGGGTCGATTCCCACACAATGGCGGAGCCCACAACCTTGCCTTGAGCGTCCTTGATTTGAACGAGCATTTTTGCAGAACCGGCGGAGGCTAAAGCGACCACCAGCAGGGCTTGGGGGAGAAGGCGAGTGATTTTCATGGGGGAAATTATAGCGCGCCCAGCGATCGAGTGCTCCGGCGGCGGCAAGGCTCGGTGACCGAGGCCGCCAACGGGTTCGGGCTGCGATTGCGGCCTCGCGGACGCGACGTGCCCGTAAACCAAACTCGGAACTGAGTGTCAGAGCAAATCAGAGCAACCCACCGTCTGACGGATTGATTCCCGAGCGAGTGCGATTTCACGGGTGGCCTGCGGTCTGGCGCAGATGGCGAGCGAATGGGACAATAGAAACATGCAAAGATTCTTCACTCCAACCTTTCTATTGGCCGCAGCGATTACGCTGGCCGGAGATGGCTACGCCCAGCAGACTCCAGCAGCGAGCGCTCCGGCGACGACCCCAACGGCTCCTGCAACCACAACGACGAAAGCTCCCGTAAAGAAGGCGGGCACGATCACGGCCGGTGCGGCTGCGTTGACGACGCGCAAACAGAAGTTCAGTTATGCGTTGGGAATGAACATCGGAACCGGCTATTCCCAAGGCCTGAAGAAGCAGTCGGTGGAGGTGGACTGGAACCTGGTCGCCCAGGGCTTGAAGGATGCCGCGACCAATGGCAAGACGCGTTTGAGCGAGGATGAAGCGAAAACCGTATTGAACGAAGTTCAGACCGAAGTCAACAAGCAGCAGCAGGAAAAGATGCAACAGGCTGCAGCCAAGAACAAGACCGAGGGCGACGCGTTTCTGGCCGGTAATAAGGACAAAGAAGGCGTGATCACGCTGCCCAGCGGTTTGCAATACAAGATTTTGAAGGCGGGTGATGGTCCGAAGCCTTCCGCGACCGATACGGTGGTCTGCAACTACCGCGGCACTTTGATCAATGGTACGGAATTCGACAGCTCGTTCAAACGCGGGCAGCCGTCGACGTTTGGCGTCGGTCAAGTGATCAAGGGGTGGACCGAAGCTTTGCAGCTGATGCCGGTGGGATCGAAGTGGCAGCTCTTCATTCCTTCGAGTCTGGCGTATGGCGAGCGGGGCGAGCCGCGAGGGGGAATTGAGCCCAATGCAACCTTGATTTTCGAGGTGGATCTGGTTTCGATTGTAGACAAGACAAAGACTGGCGACAATAGCAAGGACGACAAGAGCGAGCGGAAGAAGGACGATAAACAGGACGATAAGAAGTAGCCGAGTGGAGTGGCCGGGCGGTAACGCCCGGCTCTCCGCATTCTGCAGGCAGAAGTAACAAACTACGCTCCCAGATAGGTCACGTGAACGTAGGTGCCGAGCCTGACGTTGTAGGCGAGGTACCAGCCGACGTGATCGGGATCATCGTAGATGACGATTTCGTCCGAATCCCAGAGCCAGCCGTCACAAAAGCCCACATCGTAGGGAGCCACCGAGAAGTAGAAGCCACCGAACCAGAAGCGTCCGGGGCCGCCGCCCGCTAGATGCCAGATATGTCCACGTCCGATGCCGCCGGTGAAATGGCCGTGCTCCCACGGATGATCAAGATGGTAGTGGGGGTCGTCACGACCGGTATCGTGGCCTACCCATTCTCTGCCGCGATCTACGTGGGGAGCATTGGGATGTCCTTCTCGGTCGCTGAAGTTGCGGTGTTCTTCGACGGCATGAGGAGTACTCACTTTGGCGGGGCCGTGCTTGGGTATGTTTGCATGACCGCCACCGACCTCGGGCCGGCCTGCGCTTGCGTGGGCCTCGTGTTGTGCCATGGCTGAGAGAGAAAACGCGAAATATATCACGAATAAACCGATCAGCTTTTTCATTGTTTTCTTGATCCTCGTTTTCTTGATCCTCCAGTTGCGATAACACTCGTGCGGATTAAATGTTGCTGTGGGTTTTCGAGACTCCAAGCAGTGCAAATATACACCCTGGTCCTCGGTGTGCGGCCTTCCTGCCGACTGGAGCGTCATCCCTGCGCACGCCCGCCGGGTTGGCGCGGGCGCGGGTTGGGCGCCTTTGGGCTCCGCTGGTGAATTGCTCAGCCGCCCTCAGCAAGACATTTCCCGAAAGGCGTTGGCGGCAGAACTTCACACCCGCCGGGAGGGCCAGGGGAGTTCGCAGGGCTATTCGTAGCGAAGGGCTTCGATGGGGTCGAGGCGGGAGGCGCGGATGGCGGGAACCATGCCGCTGATCAGTCCGACGGCGGCCAGGATAACGACGGCGACGACGAGAGTAACCGGGTTGATCGTCAAGCGGATGTCACCGGCTTCGGCATGTTTGGCCATGGCGCTGTAAAGGGTGAGTCGGCCAACGCTGAAGGCGACGACATAGGCCAGGATGATGCCGAGCAATCCGCCGACAAAAGTGATGGTGAGAGCCTCGGCCAGAAACTGGAAAAAAATATGGCCGCGGCGGGCGCCGAGGGCTTTTTCGACACCGATTTCGCGGGTGCGCTGGGTGACGGAAACGAGCATGATGTTCATGAGGCCGACTCCGCCGATTCCCAGCGTAAGAGTGCCGATGAAGCCGAGCAGGATCTTGAGGCCGAGTGTGACGACCTCGAAATGATGGAGCCGATCCATAAGATTGACAACAATCACGGCGCGGCGATCAATGGGATTGAACCTGTGCTGGTCGGCCAGGATGTAGCGCATGGATTGCTCGATTCGCTCGTAGTCGTTGGTTTCGTAGTTGAACCAGATGGAATCGAGGTAGTGGGTATCCTTAAGGTCACTCATGGTGGTGAAGGGGACGTAGACGACGCGGTTGATATCATTGTCGCCCTCCTCCATTTTAGGGGCGAGAACGCCGACAACTTCGAAGCTGATGCCGTCGATGCGGATCGGCTCGCCGAGAGCGTTGCGTCCGGAGAAAAGCTTTTCCCTGGTTTCCGAGCCGATGACGGCAACGCGCGCGTGCTGGACCTGATCCTCGGGGTTGAAGAAGCGTCCCTGCGCCAGGCCGAGGGCGCGGATGTCGAAAGTGTTGGCGTATTCACCAAAGACGCCCATGGTGTAAGAGCGGGTGTCGAACTGCAGGCTCGCGTCTTTGTTGCAGCTGGGTGTGATGTGGGTGATCTGCGGGATGTTGGCCGTCAGCAGGCCAACGTCGTCGAGAGTGAAGCGCACGGGCACGCCCGCCTTTTGTCCGCCCGCCTGCATGGAACTGCGGCCGGGAAATACGATGAACAGCTTGGTTCCGAAATTGGCGAAGATGTTGACAATGGCGCGGCCGAAGCCGTCGCCGTAGGCAAGAAGCATGACGACGGTGGCAATGCCCCAGGCCATGCCCAGCACGGTGAGGGCGGTGCGGCGCCGGTTATGGCGCATGGCATTGTAGGATTCCTGGAGCAGGTCGCGGATCATAGTTGGATTTGTGGTTTGTGATTAAAGCCTACCGTTCTTCCGCGGCTAATTCCAGGTTAGCGACGGCCAATTCTTCCTTCCCTCTGCTACTCATTCCTGCCGTAAGGCTTCGACCGGCTCCAGGCGGGCTGCTTTGCGCGCGGGATAGACGCCGGCGGCTATGCCCGCAAGAGTCAGGCTGGCGATGGCGAGAATTGCGCTTTTGGGAATCAGTCGCGGCGGGTCAAATCCGCCCTGAAAGTTGTAGCGGCCGAGCAGCCCCATAAAGCCGCCGGCCAGGGCCATGCCGATGAGTCCGCTGACCAGCGTGAGCAAAATAGCTTCGACAAAAAAATGCAGCATGATGCTGCGGTTGGTGGCGCCCAGGGCTTTGCGCAGACCAATTTCGCGGGTGCGCTCGGATACGGCGACCAGCATGATGTTGACGACGCCGATGGCGCCAAGAGCGAGCGTGACCAGACCGACCGTGCCCAGGAATTCGTCCATGGTATCGAAGATGGTGCCCATCATTTGGGCTTGCTTGACCGTATCCCAGCCTTCGAAGGCGTCTTGATCGCGAATGTCGAAGCCGTGATTGCGCGCGATCACGCGGCGTGCCTCGTCCTCGGCGAGGACGTGTTCATCGGCGACACGCGGCTGATAGTTGAGGAATGAAATCGCGTCGTGGCCCTCCTCGCCCTTGAGGGGGAAATCGCTGCGCATGACCTGGAAGGGTATGTAGGCGCGAGTGTTGGTGGAGTTGTCGTCACCGTGGCCGACGCGATTCAGGGTGCCGACGACCTCGAAACGATGGCCATTGAGAAGAATGAACGAGCCGATGGCGGGACGTCCGGGGAAAAGATTGTGCGACATCTCATCGCCAAGGACGACGACGTCGCGTTTTTGAGTTTCGTCGAGGTCATTCAGCCAGCGTCCGAGTTTGAGGGGCAGAAATCGGATTCCATTGTATTGTGGTTCGGCGCCGGTGATCTGGCCGCTGGCGCTGGCGAACTCGCTGACGGCATGCACGTCGTTGGTGGTAAGAACGGGGGTGATGGCTTTGATGTGAGGGGATTCTGCCCGGATGTCGAGATAATCCTGGTAGGTGAGCCGGTACTGGCGGGCGGAGTTCATGCTGCCTGGAACGGCAGGGGCGCGGCCAGGGAAGATCATCATGATGTTTTCGCCGTATTCGGAAAGACCGCGTTGGTTGCCGGTTCTGAAGCCTTCTCCGAGGCCAACCAGCAGAAGCAAGGAACCGACACCCCAGGCGATGCCGAACATGGTGAGGAAGGAGCGCAGTTTGTGCGCCCAGAGAGTGCCAAAAATCTGCGCGAGAATGTCGAGCATCGTTTGCATGGGTGATCGGTTCGAATCGGTACAAACTTCTTGCGCTCGGATGTCGTCAGCTTCCTTCATCGCTCCGCTGACGCTGGCTTCTGGGCGGGGCTTGTCCCGCCGGCACTGCTACTAGAATAGCAAGCGGAACAAGGAGGGTACACTCCAATTACGGTTGTGCCAAGTTCAGTCGAACCGCGGTCGAATCACGTTGACCGCGCAGAGCGAAGCGCAGGAGGCGGCCAGGGGCTGCCGGCCAGGAGAAGGAGATCGACAGCCCTGTGTCCACAACCACCAACCGGGTAACAAAGGCCGGCGCGAGACTGGGATCCTTGGGCCGGCAGACAGGAGTTACTCGCGGCCAATCGGTCACGTTACTCGGAACCGTCATGCGCGGCTCTTCACCCAGTGCTTCAGCAGGCGAGTTGGTCGCGCGTCAGTTTCAAACCGGTGAGATTGCCCAAGATGGTAACGGCGATCTGGTCGGTGCGGAAAAACTCTTCCGCCGTTTGCTGCAGGTCCGCTGTGATGACGGCTTCGATGCGTTCGATGAGTTCGTCGAGGCCATAGAAGTGGTCGTAGTACATTTCCTGGCGGGCCAGGTTCGACATGCGCGCGGTCGAGGATTCGAGCGAGAGCATGAGACTGCCCTTGAGCTGATCCTTGGAGCGGCGGAGTTCTTCCTCGGGAACAAGCGTAGCCTTCAGATTGCGGAATTCCTTGATGACACACTCGACCACTTTGATGGCGGACTCGCGCGAGGTTCCGGCATACACGCACATCGAACCGGTGTCGCGATAGGGATTCAGGTCGCTGTAGATGGAATAGGCCAGACCCTGCCGCTCGCGGATATCCTGGAACAGACGGGAGCTCATGCCGCCGCCTAACAGTGTGTTCAGGATGTAGGAGGCGTAGCGGCGCTCGTGGGCCATGGGGTGCGAGGGGACGCCGATGCAGATCTGCACTTGCTCGAGAGACTTTTTGTTGCGCAGGTTGATGCGGGAGAAGGTCTTGGGCGCAGGCGAGTGCAGGCCGTTCTTGGCCGGCTGTACGTGTTCGAAATATTTCGTTACCAGGTCAACAAAGTGGTTGTGATCGAGGTTTCCAGCGGCACTCACGATTAGGTTGCCGGGGGCGAAGTGATGTCCGTAGAAGCGTGAAACCACGGGACGCTCGAATTTCCTGACGGTTTCGCGCGTGCCCAGGATGGGCAGGCCGAGGGCGTGGTCCTTCCAGAAACTTTGCGTGAAGATCTCGTGGACCAGATAATCGGGATTGTCCTGATCCATCTTTATTTCTTCGAGGATGACGCCGCGTTCTTTGGCGATGTCGCTGGCATCAAATACGGGGTGAAGGACTAGGTCGCTGAGGACGTCCATGGCCAGCGGCAGGTGCTCGTCGAGGACTTTGATATTGAAGCAAATGCATTCTTTTGCGGTGAAGGCGTCCATGTTGCCGCCGATCGAATCGACTTGGCGTGCGATGTCCTCGGCGGAGCGGGTCTCGGTACCCTTGAAGACCATGTGCTCGATGAAATGGGAGATGCCATTCCATTCGGAATCCTCGTCACGGGAGCCGGACTTCAGCCAGATGCCGATGGCGACAGAGCGGATATGAGGCATCTGCTCGGTGATGACGGTGAGGCCATTCGGCAACACCTGACGACGAATACTGCGGGTTTCTTTTACCATGGAGTTTCTTAACTAGTTCCCAGCCTCTTCACGAGGCGTTCTATTCCGAGGTGCTTGCGGCATCGCCTTTAGGATGCCCCGATACGAATCCTGGGCGGGTTGTTACTACCATTGTCCCACAATCTGAGGCGGGCCGAGGGGTTGAAGTTCAGCCTTATTTTTGTGTAACTTAGAGCCAGTCTTTGACATCACAATGGAGTATCAGCGACGATCCGGGGTGCCAGAGTGCCGCTCCACCTGCAATTGCCATGCAAAGACAGCTTTCCAATTCGCTCCTCGGACTCAGCTTGCCAGAGCTGACGAGTCTAGCGCTTGCTTCGGGCCAGCCGGGCTATCGCGGCCGACAGTTATTTGATGCCGTTTATCGGCAAAAGATTGACCGGCTGGAACAGGTATCGACGCTGCCGGCCGACTACCGCACCCGTCTGGCCGAGGCAGGGTGGGAGGTTGGAGTTCCCGGGATTGCCGGCAGGTTTGTTGCAAGCGACGGCACGGTGCGGTATCTGATCCAGCTGACCGACGGTGAGACAGTGGAGACGGTGTGGATGCCGGAGGGCGATGGCGGGGAACGCGGTGACGGCAGCGAAGCGGGGGATGAACTCGAGGGCGGATCGGCGTCGGCGGGGTTTCGGCGGGCTACGATCTGTGTTTCGAGTCAGGTGGGATGCGCGGTGAACTGCAAGTTTTGCTTCACGGCTCTGCTGGGGGTGAAGCGGAATCTCGAGGCGGGAGAAATTGTGGGGCAGATTGCGACGGTGCTTCGCGATCAGGGAGTGGAGCCGCCGCGGCAGCGCGTGAACATTGTGTTTATGGGCATGGGCGAACCTTTTTTGAACTATGACAACTTCATGAAAGCGGTGCGGCTGCTGGTCGAAGGCGTGGGGATTCCAGAGTCGCGGATGACGGTGTCGACGGCAGGAATCGTGCCGCGGATTCGGGATTTCGGGCGGGAAGCGGTGCGTCCGAAGCTGGCGATTTCACTGAATGGATCGAATGATGCGTTGCGCAGTGAAGTCATGCCACTGAACCGCAAGTGGAATCTGGCGGAGTTGATGAGAGCAGCGCGCGAGTTTCCGCTGCGGACGCGCGAGAAGATGACGTTTGAGTATGTGTTGCTGGCGGGGGTGAACGACGCTCCCGAGCATGCGCGCGAGATCGTGGAACTGGTTCGGGGCGTGCGGGCGAGAATCAATTTGATTGCCTTAAATGCGGGAACGGAGTTGCCGTATCGGACGCCAGAGCATGAGCGGGTGATGGCGTTTCGGGAGATATTGGTCGCGGCGGGGATCCCGGCTTTTGTGAGGCGGCCCCGGGGGCGAGACATCTTCGCGGCTTGCGGTCAGTTGAAGCGGGAAGGTTTCAAGCTTTCGGAGCCGCAGGGTTGATTTTGGCGAGGGGTGCCCGCTCGACCTGCCGCAATCGAACGGGCCCCTAACCGCGGCCGCAGCGGGAGCGCGGTTTTCAGAGCCGGTTGCCATAGACTAGCCGTTGTCCGCATGTTGCCCAGAGAATCGTTTCCGGTGCTTGGGGAGCCTTCTCGACCATCGCACCAGGGATAACAGTCCGCCGTCCTGCGGTTTATTTGCACGGTCCGGTCGCGGTCCGGCGAATTCCACAGAACCCAAGAGTCTCGGCGCCGATACCCTGGGCGGTTTGCCTACCTCGGGTGTCGAAGGAAGATTTCACCCGCTAGGAAGCGCCGCGGGCCAACGGGCGGCTGGTTGCATTATAGGAAGAAGCGGTGGCGGAAGCGGACGCGACCTGGAGTTCCATGCGGAACGCCCCCCGATCGGCAAGCGACGGCTGCAGGAGTCGGCCGCGATGTTCTTCAACGATGCGGCAGCACGCACCGAGAGAAAGGGTCGACGGTTTGTTGGCGCCCTCGGAGGCAAGCAGCGAGTGGAAGAAAGGGATCTGTGTAGAAGAGTCCGCGGAACTATCGCCCGCACGGCCAGTCGAAGAGTCCAAAGACAAGAAGTCGACCATTACCAGGTTCCCTTTGCTATGGGTGCGTAAGCAAAGCCCGGACGGGGGGTGTTCATGGCGGTTGGCTCGGACCTGTCCGGCAAGATGCATGCAGACGTGCAAAATTTGGTTGGAGTCGGCGAGCACGAGGGGCAGCGCGGCAGAGAGTTCGAGCCGGATGGAGCTCTCGCCCGCCTCCAACTTAGGGGCCAGCAAGCGTACGGCGGTCTGGAGCACAGAATTTATATCGATGGGGGCGACGCGAGCGGGCGCGGGGCGGGCAAAGGTGAGCAAGTTCGCTACCAGGGTGGTCGTGCGGCGTACCTGCTCGCCGATCTCTCGCGCCTGGATTTGTTCCGCGGGACCCATGCCCGACGCGCTCAGCAGGTCGGAGTATCCCAGCATGGCGGTGAGCGGATTGTTGATCTCGTGGGCGGCTCCGCCGACCAACTGGCCGAGCGAAGCCAGCTTCTCGGATTGAATGAGCTGCTCCTGCAAAGCCTTGAGGTCGTCGAACGACCGGCGGGACTTTTCGAGAAAGCGGGCGAGTTCGTCGCGCAGCAGGCGTTGGCGCCAGAAAACGACGACACCGACTCCGGTCATGGCCAGAAGGCTGACCGTAACGCGGAAGGACTTGACCGCAGGCGGGAGCTTCGGATCCAGTGCCGAGTGCAAGGCCGTCCAGAGGATGCTGAACAAGGCGAGCATGCTGAGGCGCGGGATCCAGATGCCGAGAGTGGGCTGCATCGGCCGGGAACTGGACAGGTCGATTCGAGCTGCGAGTAAGGGAGCGGCGGCCATCCAGGCAATGGAAATGGTGAGCGGGATGTCGTAGATGCTGCCGCTGTAGTAGAACTTGCGACCAATGGCCCAATTGGCGACATACGAACTGGAGGCGTAGAGTGCGCTTGCTCCGAGCAATTGTCCATAGAGCTGGCGCCAGCCGCCCTCGGTGCTGTAGGCAAGCATGGCAAGCGCGACCAGCAGTACAAGTTTTTCGGTCAGATACGCGAAGTTAAAATTGGCACTATATGCGGCCTCATTGACCTGCACAGTCTGCCACGGAATCACAGCATAAACGTAAATGAACACCCACCAGGTGAGCAGGAGGGCGAAGTCAAGCATGCGGATGCGCTCATCGCGATCGTAATCCCGAAGATGGGGCAGCAGCGCGAGAGCGGCGATCATGGGTACAAGGTGCAGGAACAAAACGATGTCGCCCAGGAAAGGCTCGGGTACCTCCTGCCGTTTGACGACTTCGAAGTAATTCCACATTCCCTGATAGCTCAGCCGGAGAAACATTCCGATGCTCATCAGGATCCAAAAGATCCGAATGTGAAGAGTCGGGTAACGCGAGCGCGAAACATTGGGCAGGAAGGCGGTGGTGGCAACAAGGAGCAGAAAGCCCTGGATGAGGTCGCTGGCGATGGTGAGCGCCTCTCCCCGGTGCATGAGCAGTGACGCCGCCGTCTGGGCAAGAACCAGCGTGATCAGCAGAGAAAACCAGAGTTTGGGAAGCGGAGAGAAGGGCAAGGGGTCGCTCCAGGCGTCCATTTTAGAACGGGTTGTCGGCGCCAGGAGGTTACTAGAGTAACCACCGGCAAACTTCGCTGTTGGCGGGGCCTCGGGGAGGTCCGATTTCCCGGCCTCCGGAGACGTGCCGGTGGATTTCGGTTGGCCGGTCATGCCCCGCTTTCAAGGGTAGAGCAAGATTTCCCGCCTGGAGTTTGTCCGAGATTGCCTTTAGAATTAGGCGCTCCAGCTTGAGTCATTCGCCTGGCGAGAATACTTTGTCCTGGATCATTCCTCGATACCGTGATCTATGGCGTTTTCGTGCCCCTCTCAGTGCGGGAGAAGTGCGGCGCACGGAACGCTGGCTGGCCACCGCACGGGTGGCGCTGACCATTGCCGCGGTGTCGTCGCTGTTTCTGGAGCCGGTGCGCGGCCTGACCTATTCCCGGTGGTTCTATTGGCTGCTGACGGCGTACCTGGTGAACGGGGTGGTCGTGTTGATGCTGTTACGGTTTCGGCCGCAGTCGACGACAGCCTTCCGTCTCGTGGTCCACGGGCTGGATATCTTGTGGCCGGTGCTGATTTCCTTGTTTGCTACGGCGCAGAGCGGGCCGTTCTTTCTGTTCTTTGTGTTCGTGATGGCGGCGGCGGCGTACCGCTGGGGGCTGTGGGAGACGGTGGGCACCGCAGTTTTGGCGGTGGCACTGCTCGGTGTGGAAGCGTTGGTGGTGCGCGCCGGACTGGAAGCAGCGGCGGACCCGTGGCTGCATATGGTGCATCTGCCGCGCCTCGGTGTCAGCGTGCGGGAACTGGATCCGCAGCAGCTGCTCATGAGTTCGGTCTATCTGACTGTGCTCGGATTTCTGCTCGGCTACATGTCAGAGAACCAGAAGAAGGTGCGGGCCGAACGCGCCGTGATCACGCGCGTTCTGAGTTCGACGCGCGTGGAAGCGGGATTGACCGGGACCATGCAGCAGATTCTCGGGGAAGTGATGAGCATCTACGGCGCGAACCGGGTGCTGAGTGCATCCCAGGAATCCAACAGCTATCGCGTGTTTCTGGCCGAGGTGAAACGAGGGGCCGAGGTGCTGCGCTGGCACGAAGCTCTGCCGGAAAGTGAAAAGGCGTATTTGTTCGACTCGCCGGCGGATGCGATCTACGCCTCGCGCAACGGCCAGGGTTTTCGCACCGTCCTTTTGAATCGCGAGGGCGAGCGCATGCGCGACGCGAAAACGGAATTTCTGACGGCACTGGCGCGCGTGGAGAAGTTCGACGTCATGGCTTCCGTGACCTTGGCCTTCGGCAGCGAGTGGTCGGGACGGGTGTTCTTGTTCGATCCGGAAATGATGGGCGAGCCGGATGAAGAATTGCGGTTTTTGCAGGAGTTTGCGCAGCAGGTGGCGCCCGCGATTTACAACGTTTACCTGGTGCGGCGTCTGCGGGAACGTGCGGGCGCGCTGGAGCGGTCGCGGTTCGCGCGCGAGCTTCATGACGGAGCGATTCAATCGCTGATCGCGGTGGAAATGCAGTTGGATGTGCTGCGGCGGCAGTCGGGAACGCAGGTGCCGGTGGTCAATGCCGAGCTGGGGCGGATTCAGAAACTGCTGCGGGAAGAGGTTCTGAAATTACGCGAACTGATGCAGGCGATGAAGTCGTTCGAAGTGAACGCGGATCGCCTGCTCGGGTTCATTTCCGACACCGTCGAGCGGTTCCGGCGGGAGACGGGAATCGCCGCCGAGTTCGTCAGCGAACTGGAGCGGGTGGACCTGGCGCAGAAGGGTTGCCGGGAGCTGGCGCGCATCGTGCAGGAGAGCCTGGTGAACGTGCGCAAGCACAGTGGAGCGCACAATGTGCTGGTGCGGCTGGCCCAGCGCGCAGGCAATCTTCAGCTCACGGTGGAGGATGACGGAAAGGGTTTTTCTTTTTCCGGCAGCCTGTCGGGAAGCGAGCTGGAGAGAGCCGGGAAGGGGCCGGCCGTGATTCGCGAGAGAGTGCGGCTGCTCGAAGGCGAACTCACGATAGAATCGAACCCGGGTCACGGGGCGCGGCTGGAAGTACGGATTCCGCCGGCGAGAAAGGCGAATCATGGATAAGGCGACAGTGGAAAGGCCGACAACGGAGAAACGAACTCATCCCATACGTATCGTCATCGCTGACGATCATCCTATTTTCCGCGATGGTTTGCGGCGCCTGCTGGAATCAGAAGGCGACATGAAAGTGGTGGGGGAAGCCTGCGACGGCCGCGAAGCGGTGAAACTGGCGACCGAGATCAAACCCGATATTCTGCTTCTCGATCTGGCCATGCCGCACCACACCGGATTGGACGCGCTGCGCGATCTGAACACGAGCGGGGGTGGTGCGGGCCAAGTGCGCATCATCCTGCTCACGGCGGCGGTGGAAAAAAAACAGGTGGTGGAGGCGTTGCAGCTGGGAGCGCGGGGTGTGGTGCTGAAGGACTCTGCCACCCAGCTTCTGCTCAAGAGTATTCACGCGGTGATGGCGGGAGAATACTGGGTGGGACGGGACAGCGTCTCGAATCTGGTGCAGTATCTTCGCAACCTCATGCAGAGTACGAACGAGGAAACGAAACAGCGAAAATTCGGCCTCACCCCGCGCGAGCTGGAAATTGTCTCGGCCGTGGTCGCGGGCTACGCCAACCGCGAAATCGCGGAGTACTTCAAAATCAGCGAAGACACCGTGAAGCACCACCTCAGCAATATTTTCGACAAACTCGGCGTCTCCACGCGCCTGGAATTGGCGCTGTTTGCGGTAAACCAGGGACTACCGTTGAAGACCATCGTCTAACGTCTTGTGCAGTCAATAGCTTGCGGCCGAACGGATCGGGTCTAAGGTGAATCCCTTAGAACTGGCACTAAAGTGCCAGGTGAAGTCACTGCCGTGCTATTGGGAACGGTGAGTCATTCACGATACTTTTACATTACACGACGGCGAACTCATGTCCCGAAAAGTCTTGAAGATTCACGAAGCTAGGGCGCACCGTCGATTGGGGGCAACGGTGATTAAGGAAATCCAACGACTTTGGTCCGAGCAGAGTGGTCAGGACGTCGCCGAATACGCGGTGATGCTAGCGGTAATTTTGGTGATCGTGATTGGGACGGTGCGATTAATCGGCGGCAATGCCAACAACGTGTTTTCGCAAGTCGGAAGCCAGATGGCGCAGTAAGCAGCCGCAGGACCATCCCCCGCTGCAATAGCAGCGGGCTGTTTTCCGGTTGCAACCAAACGGTGGCACCCCCGGCGCGATCCTCGGCTGCGTGGCGTGCGCTGTGATCTCGTGGCTTGGCCGCGCCCAGCGAGCGGCGGCCGCCGGCCAAAGTTCACCTCATTCTGGATTCTGATCCGCGGAGCCATGCGCGGGTGCTGCCGCTATTGCCCGGATGGAGTCGCCACCGATTTCTCCGGACTGGGGGCGGCTTTTTCTGGAGCGGCGTCGCTCAGCCTGGTAAGGTACGGGAAAAAGGGAGTAACTTCGAACGGCATCTTGTCGGCAGCGTTGGTGATGGCCACCGGTTTGGTTTTGATCAATTCCAGCTGGTTATTCCAGGGATCAATCTTGACTCGTCCCCCGAGGGGCAGAGCCGCGACCTGATCAGGCTTTTTCGGATCGAACGGTGGCGACGAGGTCATTAACGACGACATTCTCGTAGCATCGCCATTCAACAGACCGTCGCCGAGATGTGCACGGATGAGGTTCTTCAACTCCGGAGCGCGCGCCTGGACTGCCTTTAGGAACAAGCCGGCGGTGCCAAGTTTGTCCTTGTAGGGCGAGTTGTTGAGCAGTTCGATGGCTTTCTTGTCGGCGGCCTCTTCCTCGGTCTTGTCGCGAGCGAAGTCCATGCGCTCAAAGGTGCGTTCATCGGGAAAGAACATGCGATCGTTGAAGGCGAGTTTGGTATTGAGGTGATGACCGAGCACGATGTGGGACAGTTCGTGCGTCAGAATCATGGCCAGGGACGCTTCGTCGGGCAGAACGTCGATCATGCCGCGGCTGACCACGATGGTGTGCCCAACCGCGAAGGACTCGAGCGGCGTGGTCATGAGCACCCGGCATCGGACTTCGGGTTGAATGTCGAGATTATTGGTGACCATCATGTTGTTGACGACGGTCTGCAGTACTTTGTCGATTTCGCCTTCCGGCGCGAGCAGGCCGATCTGCTGCAAACGGTCAAGGACGTTAGTTTCCGCCTGCCGCTCCCATTGGCGCTGCGCTTCAATCGGAGAAGCGTCCTCGGCCTTTTGGCTTTGGTCCTGTACCGACTGCGGGGCCTCGACCGTAATCTCGGTGAATTCGGAGTTGCGGCGAAGGTCCTTCAGGTTGTAGCCCCACAGGCGGGTCTGCGCCTTGTAATCCAAGGTTTGTCCCAGGCGATACTTGAGATCGGACTCTTCGGAATAAATCATGGACGGCAGCCAGATACCGCCGGCACGCATATTCTGGCGCCAGCTGTCGAAGTGCAGGTAATAACTGGCCCGGGGGTGTGGATAGTAGGTGCCATTAAAACGCACGATGTTGTAGCCCTGGTCTTCGATCCAGATGCGGCCGAGGAAGCGGCCCTTCCCGGCATCTTTTTTGGGCGCAACATCCATGACGACGCAGCGGACTTCGCCCAGAAACTCACGGCGGACGAAAGTAAAATCGTAATATCTTCGCTGGAAGTCCTCGTCGAGGACCACCATCTGGGCGAAACCGAGCGGCAGAAACTTCATGGAATAAACATTTTTCAGCTTGCCGAGCATGCGCTTGCCGAGCCCGGCGGTCGTGGGCGAGACGAAGGCGCGGTCGTCGGTACCATCGCTCATATCCAGTCGACCCAGGAAATACACGTCGCTGGCGGGCACCGGAGCGCCCAGTTCTTTGTCGTCCTTCAGATTCTGGAGATAGGTCTCGACCAGAGGATGAAGATGCTTCATCTGGGCTATGAAAAAATGCTCGCGCTCGATCGCCCGGTCGATGACCTGATCGAAGCTGACGGCAGCGGCGCTGGCCTGCTGCTCGGCGGCGTCGCGGGTAGAGAGCTGAAGATCAGGCGCGGTTTGGACGGGTGCGGCCTGCGTGGGCGACGTCTGGGTGAATAAGAACGTGGCCGAGCAGACCAAACAGAGCGTAAGCAGTGCGAATCGGGAGCGCATCATTTTGATAGATTTCATTCTGGCCACATACGAACCTGGTACTCGGATTCCTTATGATGCGAGTTGAAATGCGATATGCAACACCGCCTCGGCATCAGCGGGTTGACCATCTCTGAGAGCGGGCTTGAATTGAATTTTTTCCGCGGCGCGAACCGCAGACTCGTCCAGCCCGTGACCGAGACCGCGCACCACCTTTAGGATGCGAATTTGCCCGGTGGCGGAAAACACAACATCCAGCAGCACCTCGCCCTCAATCTTCATTTGCCGTCCTTCGTCAGTGTAAACCGGCCGCGGCTTGAACGTGATCTCGACAGGCAAGGTCCTGGCGACAGCTTCGGCTGTTTTGGCCTTCGGCTGTGCAGAGGTGACGATATCGGCATCTCCGAAGCCGGACGGTTGAACCGGAGCGCGCGAGGCGGATACCGGGCCAGAGCTGTTGCCGGTGGCAACGCCGCTGCCAAAACCGCTGCTCGCGACCACTCCTTTCAACCCACGAGATCCGCCGGTACCATTGCCCGAACCGGGCCCGGAGGGCATATCAAAGGATCCGGCCTGCGCGATCGTGATCGGGCGCCCATGGCTATTCGATGCCGGCAGGCCGTTCGGATCTCCGAAGCCGCCGGTCTGCACGGCCTGCGGTGCCGCCGCCATGGTTGGCGTCGCCGAGCTGCCCGCGGAGAATACGTTGGTCTTGACCGGCTGACGCGGGATCTCCGCCTTCACCTCCGGCAAAACATCCTTCTTGGCGGCCAACGCGACTTTGGGTGCCTGTTCCTCGGGAACGGTTGGCTTCTTCCGCACCAATTCGGCGGGAACCCGCATGGCTTCCGGTCGCGGTGTCACCGGTTCGCTGAGCTTCGGAACCGGAAGCGAAAAATGTTGGATGGGAGCAGGAGCTTGCGGAATCGGGGCGGCTGTGCTGACCAGGTTCACGAAGTGATAGTCGTGGATCGGCAAAACCAGCACTTCCGGGTAGGCAACGGCGATAATCACAAAAACCGCCACGACAAGGGACTGCGCACCAAAGCTAAGAACGAACCTCTCCCACCGAGTGCGAGGCTCCGGCAAAAGGCCAAGGGTCAACGGTGAAGTCTGGGAATCCATTTCTCGCTACCTCATGCAATTTCGCCTGAGCGGCATGCTTGCACCTGGTGCATCCCACGATCCTGCACCGCGAAATGTGCAGGATCAGCGCCAGGAAGCAATACTTCTGGCCAGTCAAGTGCACGCCGAATGCCATCTTCGACGAAGACCGTCCAAAGCTAAGATGCTGCCAAGCGACCACTTGCAAGGAATAAAAGGTATTTTAACAGACCGAAAGCGCTCACCTGCAAGGTTTTGCTCTTTTGGGAAAGGGAAAATTTGTGGGAAATCGGAAGAATTTGCTCGCTTGCTCGGCCTGCAGCCGACTCTGGGGATCGGGAGTTCATCGGTCGCCTCGAGGCCAGTCATCAATCCGCGTGAAGCATAGTGGGCAGGCTGCCGATAGAAGACAGTGAACCGCCAAGAAATCCTAAGGCATGGTTTTTCCAGTGCACGCGAGGCGAAGTCCGTGCTCGAGATCATGGTTGCATGGGGGCTGATGAGTCATGAAATCTGAGAATCAATACAAAGAAAGAGAGCTGCGAGTCCTGGTCGAAGCCGGAGCCACCGTTGACGTGACCAAGAATGGCCAGAGAATCCACGCCACCACTGTGAACATGAGTGGAAGCGGTGTGCTGCTGAGCTTCGATGGACCGGTCGAACTGGAGGTGGGTGATCAGGTGATGGGCGAATTCAAAGTCGAAAACAAGGGCGTCAATGCGCTCGTATATTGGGGGTTGGGCAATGTCGTCCGGGTCGAGGGCTGCCGGGTCGCGATCATGTTTAAGGGCGGCGTCTTTTCCCCCTTGCACCCCGAGGCAGGAGTGGCGGCGGGCATCTAGGACGTTTTCATCCAGGCGTTGAGGATGGGGGGCAGGCGGCGCCGCTATTCGTCGTCTTCGTTGTCAATCTTGATGCGAAGGGACTTGAGAAACTTGAGATCTTGGTCGCTGACCTTCAGTTCCGTGTTGGTGCTTAAGGTGGAGACCAGGGATGTGTTGTCGGTAGTGCGTTCGCCTTGCTTGCTGACGCCGATGGTGGCCTCGAGAACGAGGAAAATATCGTAGCCGCCTTCCTTGATGCGGGATACGACTTCGGCGATCTGTTCGGACTCGGAGAGCGATTCGTTGATTGCGTCGCCGAGTTCTTTCATGAGCTGCTTCAGTTGCTGATCCACGAGTCCCCCTGGATTCGGACGCCGCTGACGGGGGATATCACATGCTGTGGTGATCTCGCCCACCGCCATTGTACGCCCGCCCGCTGCTAAAATCGACCAAGATGACCGGACGAGGGATAGTGTGACGATCGACGGCGCCACCGTGAGAAAAATCAGGGCGTTTGTCCGTGCTGCCGTCGGGTTGGTAGAGCGCAGCCGTTTGGGACGGGCGGCCCTGGCCGGAGTGCGTGCCAGCGCACGTTCGTTTGGACGGGTGCTGCACCAGTTGTGGCTGGAGGTGACCGGGTTTACGTTCTTGGCGATGGCCGTCGTTGGGGCGGTCTCGGGCATCCGCGAGTACGGCAGGTATCAATCCGGGCACGCGGCCGGACCGGGGCGGTTGCTGCTCGCGGTATGTTTTACGGTCTCGTTTGCCTGGTTTGGCGTAAGCTCGTTCTGGCGGGTCAACAAGCGAGTATCCAAACCGCGTGACTGACGAGCGAGACCGGGAGCAGATTTGACGCTGGTTGCCGGTGGCGGGAGAAGCGCATGAGAGCCGGAATCGTCGTGGTCCTCTTCCTGTTCCTGGTTGTGACTCTGCCTTTCGCCGCATTTGCTCGGTCCTCGCCCGCCGAGGTTGCTCCCTACCAAGCGTCTGGAACCCCGGGTCGCCACATACCCGCCTCCGATCAGCTGCTGTTTGACGATGAATTTGATGGCACGCAGCTGGATCTGACGAAGTGGTATCGCTGCTACACCTGGTGCGATGAGACGTTGGGCGGTTCCTACGGACCGCCATACGATCTGGAGTGGATGTGGAAATACAACGTATCGGTCTCCGGCGGAATGCTGCACCTTACCGCCAAGGAAGATCTTCCCCGACACCCCTACACCTCCGGCGTCATTACTACGGGCGGATCTCCGAGCACGCCGGCTACTTTTGCGTTTCAGTATGGCTATATGGAGATGAGAGCGCAGTTTCCGCCGGGCCAGGGCCTGTGGCCGGCGTTCTGGCTGTTGCCGGCCGATGGCAGCTGGCCGCCCGAAATCGACGCCATGGAATGGCTGGGCAATACGCCGACGATTGACTACGCTACGATTCATTGGGGAGTCGAGCGCAACGGGCATCATCCGAGTAATGGCACATCCTATGACACGGGAGAGGACTTGTCCGCTGGATTTCATACCTACGGTGTCGATTGGCAAGCCGACCGCGTGACTTGGTACTTCGACGGCAAGGTCATCAAGACTTTCACCAAAGTGAACGATATTCCGCACAAACCGATGTATGTCATCGTGAATCTGGCGGTCGGCGGATGGATCGCGCCGCCGGATAAGACGGTTCATTTCCCGGCCGCGATGCTGGTCGATTACGTGCGGGTCTGGTCGCAGAAGCCATGAACCCGGCGCGCGGCCCGACATAGGCTTTCCGCAACACAACCAATTTCGACCAAGGAATCATCATGAGTGAGCGCATCCCCGTCGCTGAAGCCGCCGCCCCTGTTGCTCAACCGCAGGCCGGAACCAAGACTGAAATTCCCCAACCCGAGACTTCTTCGCACATACCCATACGCCCCCTTTACACGAACGCCGATTTGGCCGCATTGGACTTTGACCGCGATGTGGGGTATCCGGGGCAGTTCCCCTACACGCGCGGGGTGCAGGCCACAATGTATCGCGGCCGCTTGTGGACCATGCGGCAGTATGCCGGCATGGGCGACGCCGAGGAGTCGAACCGGCGTTACAAGTATTTGCTGGCGAACGGGACGACCGGCCTATCGGTGGCGTTCGATTTGCCGACCCAGATCGGGCTGGACTCGGACCATCCGCTGGCGGTCGGGGAGGTGGGCAAAGTCGGAGTCGCCATTGATTCGATCGAAGACATGCAGCGGTTGTTCGAGGGCATCGATTTGACCGCGATTTCTACCTCGATGACCATCAATGCCACCGCATCGATTCTGTTGGCGTTGTACGTGGCGGTGGCGCGGCGACAGGGCATGGATGTTCGCAAGCTCTCGGGCACGGTGCAGAACGATGTGCTCAAAGAATACATTGCCCGCGGAACCTATATCTATCCGCCGCAGCAGGCGATGCGCATCATCACCGACCTTTTTGCCTGGGCGAATGAAAATGTGCCGGACTGGAACACGATTTCAATCTCCGGCTATCACATGCGCGAGGCGGGGTCGACGGCGGTGCAGGAAGTCGCCTTTACGCTGGGCAACGGCATTGCCTATGTGGAAGCGGCGATTCGCGCCGGTCTTGACGTGGACACATTTGCCCCGCGGTTGTCGTTCTTCTTCAATGCGCACAGCAATTTTCTGGAAGAGGTTGCGAAATTTCGTGCCGCGCGCCGCATGTGGGCGAGGATTATGCGCGACCGGTTCCAGGCGAAGAATCCCAAGTCGCGGATGTTGCGCTTCCACACGCAGACCGCCGGATCGTCGCTGACCGCACAGCAACCGGAGAACAATATCGTGCGCACGGCGATTCAGGCCATGGCGGCGGTGCTCGGCGGAACTCAGTCCCTGCACACGAATTCGTTTGACGAGGCACTGGCATTGCCGACCGAAGCCTCGGCACGGATCGCGTTGCGCACCCAACAGGTGATCGCGTTCGAATCGGGTGCGCCGCAGACGGTTGATCCGCTGGCGGGTTCGTATTACGTGGAGTCGCTGACCAGCGAAATCGAGAAGCGGGCGGTGGATTATCTGGAAAAAATCGAAGCGATGGGTGGAATGCTCAAGGCGATCGAGCGGGGATACGTGCAGCAGGAGATCCAGAACGCCGCCTATGAGTATCAGCAGGCGGTGGATCGTCAGCAAGCGGTAGTGGTGGGGGTGAACCGGTTTCAAGTCGGAGAAGAAAAGTCGGTGCCCATTCAGCGGATCGATCCCGCGCTCGAGCCGAAACAGGTGGAGCGGTTGCAGGCACTGCGCATCAAGCGCAACCCCGAAATCTGGCAAGCCGCGATTCGCGCGGTCGAAGATGCGGCGCGGTCGAGCGACAATCTAATGCCGCCGATACTGGCGGCGGTGGAAGCCAACGCCACGGTGGGCGAGATTTCCGACGCCATGCGAAAGGTGTATGGCGAGTTCAAAGAAACCGTGGTGATTTGAGGCAACCTGTGGGCGCGATGCGGAGCGGATCGCTTCTCTTGCCAATATTGGGTTGACGGGTTGGTTTTCACTTCCGTTGCCGGCGGGGCAGGGGTGGAGCGCCTTGTCGATCGAGCGAAGATCCGGGATTGGTCGCCGCGAGATCGGACGCGCCAGGGGTCGGGAGCAGTTCCCCGGGGGTGGTTCAGTTGGCCAGTTTGTAATCGCAGGCGCTGCGGCAGGCGTCGCAGTAAAGCAGGCCGTCGGTGCAGAGGTGCACGTCGAGCTGGGACTGGCACAGGACGCAGAACTTTTCGCACCAGCAACTCGCTTCGGGGCGCTCGCATTGGGCGCACACGATGCGGCTCATGACCGGTTTCGAAGACATAACGCAACTTTAGTACGGCATGGCCTGGGCGGAAACGGTACCGAAGTCACCGGCCGGCAGGGAGCCGGTCCCGACCCCAGAAGTGCAATCGGCTGCCCGCCGTTTTCTCCGGTTGTTTTGGTTGTCGAACGCCGAACCCCTAAGACCTGAGAGCCGCCTCTGTGTTAACTTTAACAGTTCCAGATTCTGACGGCCCAGCCACTGTCGGACGAATGTCTGGACGATCTCTGACCGAGGTTATCGGTGCCGGATTTGGCAACATCTCCCAGGGTCCGCAAGACCGCGTTGAACGCTGTCCATCGCCAGATGGGCGCAAAGATGGTGGAGTTTAATGGTTGGGACATGCCGGTCGAATATCCGACCGCGATCGGCTGCGGCATCGTCGCCGAGCACATGGCGGTGCGTACAGGCGCGGGCATTTTTGATGTCAGCCACATGGGGGATATTCGCCTGGCTGGGCGGGAGGCTTTGGCCGCGGTGCAGCAGATCTCGATGAACGATGCGTCGCGGCTGGCGGTGGGACAGGCGCAATATTCGGCGTTGCTGTATCCGCAGGGGACGTTTGTCGACGATGTCATTGTCCACCGTCTGGGCGAACAGGAGTACCTGCTCGTGATTAATGCGGGGACGCGGGAGAAGGATTTCAACTGGGTGCGCGATAACACGCGGGGCTTTGACTGCCAGGTTGAACATCTTTCGGACGACTTCACGCAGATTGCGATTCAGGGACCGAAGGCAGTTGATCTCTTGCAGAAGATGACGAACGCCGACCTGAGCGCGGTGAAGTTCTACTGGGTGACGCGCGGGAACATCCACCTTGCGGGCCAGTCCATGCGGCATCGCCTGAACGACGTTTTGATGGGCCGGACCGGTTACACCGGGGAAGATGGTTTCGAGATCTATGTCCCATCGGATGAAGCCACGAGCACCTGGGTCTGGAACCAGATCTTGGAGGTGGGCAAGGAATTCGGTGCTATCCCCTGCGGATTGGGAGCGCGGAACACGCTGCGGCTCGAGAGCAAGTTGCCGCTTTACGGGCACGAGATTTCCGACACCATCAACGTTTGGGAAGCGGGGCTGGATCGGTTCTGCAAGATGGAGAAGGCCGACTTCATCGGGCGCGCCGCCCTTGCCAAGGAGAAGGACGCGAGTTTGGCGAAGACGCTGGTCGGGCTCGAGATGGTGGATCGCGGAATTGCGCGCGATGGCTACAAGGTTCTCGACGATGGCGGGCAGGAGATCGGCTACGTTACCAGCGGCTCTCCGGCGCCGTTCCTGAAAAAGAACATTGCGCTGGCCTATGTTCCGCCGGCGCAGGCTGCGCCTGGAACTACGGTCAAGGTGGAGATTCGTGGGCAGGGGGTGAATGCGCGGATCGTGCCGACACCGTTTTATCGGCGTCCGAAAAGGGCTTAGCCACGGGCGACAGAGAGGGTACACACGGAGAGTTAGAGCCAGGAGCTAGAACGACATGCCATATCCGACCGATCGCAAATATACGAAGGAACACGAGTGGATCACTGCCGATGGCACGATCGGCATCACCAACCATGCGCAGGACTCGCTGGGCGATATCGTGTTTGTCGAACTGCCCAAGGTGGGTACGGAGATTTCCGCGGGCAAGACCTTTGGAACGGTGGAGTCGGTGAAGGCCGTGTCCGACCTTTACGCCCCGGTTTCGGGAACGGTTACGAGCGTGAATGAAGCCCTGGCCACGGCCCCCGAGCAGGTGAACAAGGATGCGCACGCCGCCTGGATGCTCAAGATCAAGGTGAAGGATCCGGCGGAGCTGAATGGGTTGCTTTCCGCGGCGGACTACGACAAGTTCGTCAGCGCAGAAGGTGGACACTGAGGATTGATGGTTTGCAACTGCGAATTTGCGGTTGGAGACAACGAATGCGGTCCGTGCGCTGGTCGCTGGCGGAGGTTTGTCCCGACGGTGGCCAGCCCCGCTTCTTATGGGCCGGTAACTTCATCTAAGAAAGTTCCTATGAGATATCTGCCTAAATCTCCCGCGGATCGCGCTGCCATGCTGGAGGCGATCGGGGTCCGTTCCGTGGACGAATTGTTCTCGCCGATTCCAAGCGAATATCGGCTGACCCGCGAGCTTGCGATTCCGAGGCAAATGGCCGAGTCGGAAATCGTCGACTGGTTCAAGCAGCGGGGCAAAGAAAACGGTGAAGGCTACACCAGCTTTCTCGGCGCGGGTGCGTACGCGCACTATCGGCCCGTCGTCATCGATGCGCTGGTGCAGCGCGGCGAATTTCTCACCTCCTATACGCCCTATCAAGCCGAGTTTGCGCAAGGGACTCTGCAGGCCATTTTCGAGTTCCAGACCATGATCTCGGAACTGACGGGCATGGACTTGGCGAACGCTTCGATGTATGACGGATCGACGGGCGCCGCCGAGGCGGTGATGATGGCGGTACGTGTCACCGGAAGACAATCGGCGGTCATTGCGCGCAATCTGCATCCCGAGTATCGGGAAGTGCTGAACACGTACGCTACCCATCAGGCGATCCCTCAGAGGCTGGTGTCGTTTGCCGAGTCGGGACGGGTCGATCTCCGGGAACTGGAAAACGCGGTGGGGGACGATACGGCTTGCGTTTTGATTCAGTCCCCGAATTTCTTTGGGACGATTGAGGATGTGGACTCGATTGCCGAGATTGCGCACCGGCGTGGAGCACTCCTGATCGTGTCCATCGCCGAGGCGGTTTCGCTGGGCATTGTCGAGCCTCCTCGTTCGGCCGACATTGTGGCGATGGAAGCGCAATCGTTTGGCGTTCCTCTCGGATTTGGCGGTCCTTACTGCGGCGTGCTGGCTACGAAAGAGAAGTTCGTGCGGCAAATGCCTGGACGTTTGGCGGGGCAGACGGTCGACAAGAATGGCAAGCGCGGGTTTGTGCTCACGCTGGCTACGCGTGAACAGCACATCCGGCGCGAAAAGGCGACTTCGAACATTTGCACCAATCAGGCTCTGGTGGCGCTGATGGTCAATATTTTTATGACGGTGTATGGCAAGGTCGGATTGCGGGAACTGGCCAAGCAGAATCTGGCGAAGACTGCGTATGCGGCCGACCAGTTCGGCAAACATGCCAAAGTGCTGTTTTCCGGTGCACCGCGCTTTAACGAATTTGTGGTTGAGACGAGCGAGGATCCTGATGCCATCAACTCGCGGTTGCTGGGACACCAGATCGTCGGCGGTTTGCCGCTGCGGAAGTTTTATCCTGAGCTCGGCGCTGCGTCGGTTTGGTGCTGCACCGAATTGACCACGCGATCGATGATCGATACCGCGGTTGGGCTGGTCGCCGAAAGCGAGCGCTCGGTCTTGAGTAAGGACGCAGAGCCCGAGGAGGTGACGCGATGACGAGGAAACACGTCACTCGCAAAGCGACCCGTCACGTCAGTCAGAACGAAGGCTTGATTTTCGAGAAGTCGTCGCCTGGCAAGGCGGCCTGGAAATTGCCGCCGCTGGACGTTCCCGAAGTGGATCCGGCAAAACTGCTGGGCCAGGCGGTGCGCACCGACCTGGGCGACATGCCCGAGGTCAGCGAGATTGAGATCATTCGCCACTTTACCCGGCTTTCGACCTGGAATTACGCCATTGATCTTGGCATGTATCCGCTCGGTTCCTGCACCATGAAATACAACCCGCGGGTGAATGAGTTTGTTTCGCGGGTGGAGGGCCTTGCCAACGCACATCCGTATCAGGCGGAGAAGATTGCGCAGGGTGCCTTGCGGATCATGAAGACCCTGAGCGACTGCCTGCTGGAAATTACCGGCATGGACGCGATCACATTGCAACCGGCGGCGGGTGCGCAGGGCGAACTCACCGGGCTGTTGATGGTGCGCGCCTATCACCAGTCCAGGGGCAATGCGCGCAAGAAGATTCTGATTCCGGACTCGGCGCACGGAACAAATCCGGCGACTGCTGCCAGCGTGGGGTACGCGGTCGAGAATCTGAAATCGAACGAGCGCGGTATGGTTGACGTGGAAGCGCTGGCGGCGCAGATGAACGAAGATGTCGCGGCGCTGATGGTCACGAATCCGAATACGCTCGGTGTCTTCGAGCAGGAGATCCACAAAATCGCCGACCTGATGCATGCCAAGGGCGGGTTGCTGTATATGGATGGCGCCAACATGAACGCGCTGGTGGCCAAGACCCGGCCGGGCGATTTTGGCGCTGACCTCATGCACTTGAACTTGCACAAGACTTTTTCTACTCCGCACGGTGGAGGAGGCCCGGGATCGGGCCCGGTGGCGGTGCGGGCCATTCTTGAGCCCTTTTTGCCGACTCCGGTCGTTCTTGCCCGGGCGGATGGTACCTTGGGGTTTGAATATAATCGTCCGCAATCGGTCGGCCGGGTGCGGGCCTTCTACGGCAATTTCGGCATGTTCATTCGCGCTTTGGCGTACATTTTTGCGAACGGGCCGGATGGGTTGCGGCAGACGACCGAGGATGCGGTGCTGAACGCCAACTATATCCGCAAGGGGCTGGAGGGCGTTTACGATCTTCCCTACTCAACGCCTTCGATGCATGAGGTGGTGTTCAGCGACCGGGTGCAGTCCAGGAAGGGGGTTCGGACCATGGACCTGGCAAAACGGTTGATCGACTATGGATTTCATCCCTACACTACGGCGTTTCCCCTGATTGTTCCGGGAGCGCTGATGATTGAGCCTACCGAGAGCGAACCGAAGGAAGAACTGGACCTGTTTATTGAGGCCATGAAGTCGATTGCTGAAGAGGTGGAAGAGGATTCGCAGTTCGTTTTGGATGCGCCGCATAACACGCGCATTTCGCGGTTGGACGAGACGGCGGCGGCTCGGAAGCCGGTGCTGAGGTGGAAGGCTTAGGTCCTCGCTACCCCGTTTTTTCCGGGCGGCGGGGAGAAAATTTGTCACCCGTTGGCAAGCGCGGACACATTGTCCGCCGCTTACAAGCCCGAGGAATCCGAACTGCGCCCGAAAGCGGCGCGAACCGGACCCAGGCCGCACCCCGGGAAGCGGCAGGGCATTATCATTGTGTCCGCAGGTAGCCGTGATCGGCACCCCCCCGCCTCGATGACATGGCCCGCGACGTCTCCCCACCCTCGAAGGTGGTAGTTGTGCCTTTGGGCGCGCGAAGGCGTCACGGGGGCGGCTCTTTGTGGTCACGGTGGTTGGGGGATGGCCGGAAAGTCCAAGCCGGTCGCGGGCCGTCGTGCAGCCGACGACGGTTCTTCAAAGGCAGCGGTTCCGGCGTCCCTGGGTTAGGCTCCGCCACGGCCGGTCTGGCAGCACCAGGCGCGAGGGGGGTTCGCGGTCGTCGAATCCGGGTCTGCTGCCGGAGTCGACGACTGATCGGTGCCATTAAGAATTCGAATTGGACTTGGCGCGAGACGGGGAATAGAGTCTTGGGTTAGCCTAATATAGGCACGAAAGCAAGCTCGATCAGCAATTTTGGCCTTCCCAGAATATGCACCGTGGTAATCGGTACCCCCGCCGACTTTGTAGAGCGTTTGCCTCACCAGTCGATAGAATGACACAAGGTAATATTTTCCCTCATCATCAATGGGGTTTCCGCCCGTCGCCGAGTGACGGGGCGCGGAATTGATTTCGGCAAATGGAGACAGGATTTGGACTTACCGAATGAGCTAGTGCAGGACCCAGCCCATGCTGCTTGTTCTCTCGACGCCAACTATGTGCTGACGTGGGAGGAAATTGCAAACCTGGCGGCGGAGCCGGGCAAGCCGGCGGAAACGCTGATGAACGTCGTGGCATTGATTGCCCGGCGGTTTGGCGCCGATGTGTGCTCCGCCTATCTGATGGAGCCCGATCGCGCCCACATCGTTTTGGCGGCGACCCTTGGGCTGCGACCGGATTGTGTTGGCAAGCTTCGCATGGCTGTCAGTGAAGGGCTGGTTGGCCTGGTCGCCGAACAGGTTCGTCCGGTGGCAGTGGAGCAGGTCAGGAATCATCCGCGCTTCAAGTATTTTAGCGAAGCGGGAGAGGATGCCTACCACTCATTTCTGGGAGTGCCGCTGATCGACCGTGGCGTGCTGCAGGGCGTGCTGGTGGTGCAGACGGTGGAGGCGCGGGTTTATCCCGAAAATGAGATCCGCCTGCTCACCGAAGCTGCCAACCGGGTTGCTCCGGTAGTGAGCGAAGCGCGCACCCTGGATCGTTTCATTGCGCCGGTGCAGGAGAGGCTCTGGGCGCTGGCCCGCAATCTGTGGTGGAGTTGGGATCACGACTCGGGCGGGTTGTTTCGCGAGATTGACCCGCATCGCTGGAGTCAGCTGAATCACAGTCCGGTGTCGCTGCTGAACGAGTATCCGCTGTCCAAGCTCGAAGCGCGAGCGGCTGAGCTCAATCTCCATGGCCGAATTAATTTCGCCTATCGGCGGCTTCGGGAATACGAGGAATCGGAGCGTACCTGGGGCGCACGCCGTGCCGGGGTGCTCCGTCCGCGCCCGGTGGCATATTTTTCGGCCGAGTTCGGCGTGCACGAATCCCTGCCGGTTTATTCCGGGGGCCTGGGAGTGCTGGCTGGCGATCACATCAAGAGCGCGTCCGATTTGGGGATTCCACTGGTCGGAGTCGGGTTGTTTTACGGCCAGGGATATTTCCGCCAGCATCTGGATGGCGACGGCTGGCAGCATGAGGAATATCTGGAGACCGATGTCAGCCAGCTTTCGATGGAGACGGCGATTGGAAAAAATGGCCGGCCGGTGGTAGTGCAGGTTGACACGCGCCACGGTCCGATCTACGCGAAAGTGTGGCGGGTGAGGGTGGGGCGCTGCGATTTGTTTCTGCTCGACTCCGACGTGGAAGGCAATACTCCCGAAGACCGTCACATGACCTCGCGTCTCTACGGAGGCGATGGTCGAGTTCGCGTGCACCAGGAACTGCTTCTGGGAGTGGGCGGTCTGCGCGCGCTGAAGGCGCTTGGCATCACGCCCGGGGTTCTGCACCTGAATGAAGGTCACAGCGGATTCGCGGTGCTGGAAGCGATTCGGCAACGCATGGAAGAAGAAGGCATCGGCTTCGACAAGGCCGTGCCGCGCGTGGCGCGCGAGGTGGTCTTTACGACCCACACTCCGGTGCCGGCCGGGCACGATCGCTTCGACGCCGATCTCGTCGAAGAGCATCTCGGACCACTGCGCGAGGCGCTTGGTCTTTCCAAGGAAAACTTTCTGGCGCTCGGCCGCGAGAACCCCAATAGCGACGAACGGTTTTGCATGACCGTACTGGGGCTGAAGCTTTCGCGGCGCGCCAATGCGGTCTCTTCTTTGCATGGAGAAGTGTCTCGCGCCATGTGGACGGGGCTTTCTCCGGGCAAAACGGAGGATGCGGTTCCGATCGGACACATTACCAACGGCGTGCATGTTCCTACCTGGCTCGCTCCGCAGATGTTTCGCCTCTACGACCGCCATCTGGGCACGGGGTGGCATTTGCGCGGCAGCGAGGCCAAAATCTGGGAGGGCATTGACAACGTCGACGACGGCGAACTGTGGGAGACGCACTTCAACCTGAAGTCGCAAATGATCGAATTTGTGCGCCGCCGCGCGGTGAAGCAGGCGGCACGTCGGGAAGAACCGGCGGCGGTGCTGCAGCAGTTGCAACGCGTGCTGAGTCCCGATGCACTGACCATCGGTTTTGCACGCCGCTTTGCCACCTACAAACGCGCCAATCTGATTCTGGCCGACATGGAAAAGATTGCCACCATGGTGAACGATCCGAAACGGCCGGTGCAGTTCGTGTTTGCCGGGAAGGCGCATCCGCTGGACGAGCCCGGGAAGCGGGTTCTGCAGGAGATTGCACGCTTGATGCGCGACAAGCAGTTTTCCGACAAATTTGTTTTTGTCGAGGACTACGATATCAATGTGGGACGCCATTTTGTGCAGGGAGTGGATGTCTGGCTCAACAATCCGCGCCGTCCGCTCGAAGCCTCCGGAACCAGCGGCCAGAAGGTTGTTTTGAACGGCGGATTGAATCTCTCGGTGTTGGACGGCTGGTGGGCGGAAGCCTACGACGGACTGAACGGCTTCGCCATTGGGAACGGAAGAACGCATTCCGACATGAATGTGCACGATGCGCGCGACGGGGAAGAGTTGATGCGCGTGCTGCGCGACGAGGTAATCCCTCTCTATTATCACCGCGATCGCGACGGACTGCCGCGAGGATGGATCCAGCGGATGAAGCGCACCATTCGCACCCTGGGCTGGCGCTTTAACGCCGACCGCATGGTCATGGATTACACGCTCAAATGCTACGTGCCGGCGGCGGGTGGAACCTCGAGCGATTCGCGGCTTAGCATGTAGGGTGAGCCCGGCCGCCTCCGCAGCTCCCGCGCTTGCACCGGCCGGATCGCTGCCTGGCGAATCCTGCGGCTGCGTCCAGCACAAACGCCCCCTTGGGCCCCCGAAACTCGCGGTTTCCCCGCTGGCGGATTGATTCAACTACTCCCTTTGCGACTCCTGCCGCGCGCCTTCGCTCTCTTTCCACTCTTGCCGGGGGCGGAGGAGCGTGGTGTGCGGGGGCAAAGGTGTCAAACGTGCTTTCGACTTGACAGTTCCGCGAGACAGTTTAGAATGAATATTTATGCATAACGATGGATAAATATGCCTCGGGGCCAATCCAGCAGGCGAGCGAACGATCGGGAGACTTGAAGTAGATTTGATGGCGGCCAAGCTCAAAACTGCAGTGCTCGGCGCGACCGGTTATTCCGGCCTCGAACTGGCTCGTCTTCTCGAGCGGCATCCGCGGACCGACGCGCCTCTGCTTTTGCGGCGGAGTGCGGAAACCGACGAGTCCTCGGCCGGGTTGGCCCAGGTTTCCGGAAATGGCGCGGGACATTCCGCTGTCCAGCCGTTTTCCTGGTCTAGGCTCGCAGAGCGAGAGGTTGAGCTTTTGTTTCTGGCGACGCCGCACGCGGTCTCGCGCGAACTGGTTCCGGAAGCCATCACCCGGCGACTGCGCATCGTCGATCTGAGCGGCGCCTGGCGTTTGAAACAGGAACAGCATCGTGCCGTCTACGGCTTTCAGGATGCCGATGCGGCGACCGCGGCGGCACTGACAGAACGTGCCGTCTATGGTTTGCCCGAACTTCATGCTGCGCAGCTACCCTCGGCCGCGCTGGTGGCGAATCCCGGGTGCTATGCGACCTCCGTGATTTTGGCGCTGGCACCTTTGCTCGCGGCCGCCCTGGTGGATCCGGAGCACGGCATCATAGCTGATTCCAAGTCAGGGGTATCGGGTGCGGGCAAGGAGCCCACGGCGCGGACCCATTTTGTTTCCGTGGCCGACAATTTTTCCGCCTACTCGGTGTTTGGCCATCGGCACATGGGCGAGATGCTCGAACAGCTGAAGCTTGATTCCGCGCAGCTGATTTTTACGCCTCATCTCTTGCCCATTCCGCGCGGCATCTTGTCTACGATTTATGTGTACCTGAAGCGTGCGGTGACAGCAGGCGACATCCAGGACTGCCTGCAGGCGTTCTACAAGGGCAAGCCCTGGGTGCGTATTTTCCCGGCTTCGAGTTTGCCGGAGATCCAATTTTCGGCGCACACCAATTACTGTGACCTCGGTTTCTGCCTCGCGCGCGATGGGCGCCGGCTTGTCCTGGTTTCCTGCCTCGACAACCTGCTCAAAGGCGCGGCCGGTCAAGCCGTGCAGAACATGAATCTGATGTACGGCTGGGATGAGACGGAGGGCTTGTCATGAAGATTGTGATCAAGATCGGCGGCGCGGCGCTGGAACAGAAAGAGACACTGAAAAAATGCACGCAAGCGGTGGTGCAATTGGCCCGTGACGGACACCAGGTGGCCGTGGTCCATGGTGGGGGCAGCGCGCTGACGCGCACGCTGCAGCTGCTCGGCAAGAAAAGCGATTTCGTTCACGGCCTGCGCGTGACCGACGCCGAAACCCGTGATGTTGCCCTGATGGTGCTGGCCGGCATCGTGAACAAGAGTCTGGTGGCGGCAATTGCCGCGGCGGGGTCGCCGGCGATCGGGCTTTGCGGCGGCGACGGTGGCGTGTTTCGGGCCCGCAAAAAACAGGATGCGGAACACGACCTGGGCTATGTGGGCGAGATCTGTTTTTCCGAGCCGCGCTGGTTGAAGGCGATCTGGGCCGAAGGTGGAATTCCCGTGCTCTCGTCGGTGGCGCTCGGCGGCGACGGCCAGTACTACAACGTGAATGCCGACCAGATGGCCGCGGCTTGCGCGATCGCCTGCGAGGCCGATGCGCTGATTTTCTTGACGGACGTGGCCGGAGTAAAACAGGCGGACGGTGCGGTCATGCCGCGCCTGGACACGAAGCAAGTTGCGGGGCTGATTGAGGAATCCGTGATCAGCGGCGGCATGATGCCGAAGCTGGAAGCCTGCACGCAAGCGCTCAAATCGGGGGTTGGGCGCGTGCGCATTTTGCCCGCGTCGCAGGTCGAAGTCTTGCCGCTGTTCTATTTCACCAAGATTGAATGCGGTACCGAGGTCTTGCGGGCATGAGTCTCACTTCGGTTGCGAGCATGGAAGCGGATCTCCTGCTTCCCACCTACGAGCGCCAGCCAATTCTTTTTGAGCGGGGGCGCGGCGTCTACCTCTGGGATGCGGACGACAAGCGCTATTTGGACTTTCTGAGTGGAATTGGCGTCAATGCGCTGGGCCACAATCACCCTGCCGTGGCGGCGGTAATCAGGCGGCAGGCGGGGCGGTTGATTCACATTTCGAATCTGTTTTTCCACGAATATCAAGCGCAACTGGCGCGGCTGCTCGGCGAAGCCTCCGGGCTGGATCGGGCTTTCTTCTGCAACAGCGGCACGGAAGCTTGGGAGGGGGCGCTCAAATTTGCCCGCGCGTTTGCGCAGGCGGGCGGTCGGACAAACGGCAACGGCGGCGGCAAAAACGGGAATCGGCCGGCTTCGCATGCCCATGCCAGGACGCGCATTCTTGCCATGGACAATTCTTTTCATGGACGCACATTTGGCGCTCTTGCGACCACCGGCCAGCCGAAGTATCGGGCGCCGTTTGTTCCTCTGGTACCGGGTGTGACCTTCGTCAAGTTCAATGACTGCGACGACCTGAACGCGAAATTCGATGCTCGCGTCTGCGCCCTCTGTATCGAGACGATTCAGGGCGAGGGCGGCATCTGTCCCGTGCGCCCGGAGTTTCTCGCGCTGGCCCGGCGCTTGACCAAGCAGAGCGGTGCATTGCTGGTGCTGGACGAGATTCAGTGCGGTCTGGGACGCACCGGGCGCCACTTTGCCTACCAGCACTATGACGTGTTGCCGGACATCGTAACGGTCGCCAAGCCGCTGGCTTGCGGTTTGCCGCTGGGGGCGATTCTCACCACGGAGCGGGTGGCGGGTTGCATTCATCCGGGGATGCACGGTACGACTTTTGGCGGAGGGCCGCTGGCTTGCGCGGTGGCCATCGAGTTTCTGCGGCAGGAGAAGAAGCTGCTGAAGCATGTGAGCGCTCTGGGTGAGTATTTTCAGGCGGCACTGCAGGCGCTGGACGGCAAACACAGGGCGATTCTCGAGGTTCGCGGAGTCGGACTGATGCAGGCGATCGAATTGGATTCGTCGCATCTGGCCAAAGCGGTCGCAAAACAACTGCTTGAGGAAGGGATTATCATCAATCGCACGCACGAGACGGTGCTGCGTTTTCTGCCTCCCTACGTGATTCAGAGAAAACACGTGGATCAGGTGGTAAAGGCGCTGGACCGGGCGTTGCGCAAGCATGAAGAAAGCAGGCACAAAACAGAAACGGAAGCTTCGCCGCCGCCCCGGGAGGCGCATGCGCACGCGTGAAGCCATCCTTCCCGATGCCGAGCAGATTCACGCTCTCATTTCCGCCTATTCGGGCGATGGTACTCTGCTGCCGCGTACGCTGGCAGAAATTTGCGAGAATGTACGCGACTTTGTGGTGCTCGAGCATGATGGCCGCATTATCGGCTGCGGCGCGCTGCATCTTTATGGCGTGCATCTGGCAGAGATTCGCTCGATTACCGTCGACCCCGCCAGTCAGAGCGGGGGCGGCGGCAGGCGCCTGGTCAAGGCTCTTCTGGCGCAAGCAGAAAAGCACAAAGTCAACTGCGTATGTCTTTTTACGCGCATTCCCGAGTTTTTCGCGCGCATGGGATTCACGGTCGCAAACCACGAGGATCTTCCCGACAAGATCCATAAAGACTGTTATCAATGCCCCCGGCTTTACCGGTGCGACGAAGTGCCGATGGTGCGCGGACAACTGCCAACCTTTGCAATTTTGCCTCCGCCCAAGAATTGGTTGAAGATTCAGGCATGACCCGATTGCACCGTTCTCCTGAAAAGATCCGTTTGCCGCTCGGGTTCTCTTTCTCGGCCGTGGCTGCCGGCATCAAACTCAGCGGGCGGCCGGACCTGGCTTTGGCCGAAGCCACGGACGGTGCGAGCGCGGCTGCCCTGTTTACGACGAACCGGGTGGTGGCTGCCCCGGTGACCGTGGGGCGCGCGTCTTTGGCCGAAAGTGGAGGCCGGGTTCGCGCCGTGCTCGTGAACTCCGGGAATGCGAATTGTGCCACCGGAGGGACTGGTATTCAGGCATGCGTGCGGGTGTGCCGGGAAGCCGGAAAATTGTTGGGCGCACCGGCGGCGGAAATTTTTCCTTCGTCGACCGGAATCATCGGCGTTCGCCTGCCCACGCGTAAAATCGAGGCGCGCTTGCCGGAATTGATCGCCCTGCGATCTGCCGAGCCACGCGGAGTTCTTGCCTTTGCCCGCGCCATCATGACCACCGACACGCGCGCGAAGATCGCGTCGGCCCGCTTTCGAGCGGCGTCGACGCAGGAAGTCACCGTGCTGGGTATTGCGAAGGGGGCGGGCATGATTCATCCCCAGCTTGCCACCATGCTGGTGTACTTGTTCACCGACCTGAAAGCGACTGCGCGCCAGCTGCAGCCTCTGTTACGCGAAGCGTGCGACTCCTCATTGAATTGCATTTCGATTGACGGCGACACCTCGACCAACGACACCGTGCTGTTGCTGGCGAGCGGCGGCAGTGGGGTGCGGGCGAAAGATGCGGGAACGCGGAAGAGATTTTCCGCAGCTTTGACCGCGGTTTGCCAGTCGCTTGCCGAACAGATTGTTAGCGACGGCGAGGGTGTGCAGCATGTGATCCGCCTGTCGGTGGAACAGGCGCGGAGCCGGGAAGAGGCGTGGTTGGTGGCGCGAACGATCGCGCACTCTCTGCTTGTCAAAACCGCCTGGGCGGGGTCAGATCCGAATTGGGGACGGATCCTGGCGGCCGTGGGCCGGTGCGGCTCGCCGATCGATCCGGCGCGGGTGCAGATTTTTATCGGCCGGCAGAAGGTTTGCCGCAACGGGACTGCCGCGCGCTTCGATGAAGGGCAAGCGCACCGCGATCTCGCACGGGCGGAATGCGACATTCGCATACAGCTTGGACGCGGAGAGCGGGCAGTGCGATTTCTGACGACCGACCTGACGGCGGAGTATGTGCGGATCAATGCCGACTATTCAACTTAGCCGGCGGCCGGGCAAGCCGGGTCTCGACAGAAACTCGCCGCGCACACCGGATTCACGAATCGCTAAAAGCTGAACAAGGCTTGCAATTCGATCTTGCGATTGGCCGCCGCAGTCGAGAATGGGCCGCCGGCCAGGGCGATCGACTTTCCAAAATCGGGTGAGCTCAACACTCCGATAGGTGCCGCCGGGTTCACCCGGTTCAGAACGTTTCGCGCGTTGACGCTGAAAGTCAGGTTGTAGCGCCGGTTGGTCGTTGCTCCCAAGCCGAAAGGGCCGCCGCCTCCTCCGCCGGGCCCGCGCCCCAGGCCTCCGCCACCGATTCCACCGCCGCCGCGCGGACCGCCGCCACCGCCTCCTCCACCACCACCACCGCCTCCTCCGCCGGCCTGCGCTCCGCTTCGGCCACCGGTTTCGGGTCCGAAACCGTATGTCTTTGCCAATCGCAGGTTCAGCGTGAATTGAGTCGGGCCGGTCAGATAATTGATGGGAATCTGCGTATAGCTCTGCCCGGGGGTGGTGGAAAACGTGTAGTAGCATGCCAGCGTGGGAGACGGGCAGCTGCCGGGAGCATTGGTCGTGTTGAATGCGGGTCGGACGTTGAACTGCAAATCACCGCCCAAGTCCTGGCCCACGGTAACGTTGTAGGGAGCGCCGGAATTGAAAATCATAAAGGGACTGAGGCGAAGTCCGCGCGGCAGTCCGATGGTTCCACCGAAGAACAGCCGATTGCGGATATCGAAGGAAGCGCGGCCGTAGTCCAAGTTCACGTTGTACTGATCCGATGGAAAGTTGTTCGTAAACGTTCCGTTGCTCGAAGAGCCCAGCGGGTCGCTATGGGCATCGTTCAACGCGTAGTAACCGAACAGGGACAATTTCGCACCGGCCCGGACGTTGAAATTGGCAATCAGCTGGTTCTGCCGGAAAAGCCCGGCTGAGGAATACTGATAGATGTCGCCTGCATTGGGATTGGGACGCTGCCCATCCGAGTTGGGTGTGCCCGGCGTCGGCGCATTGGTGTCAAGCAACAGCAACTGGTGTACGCCGCGGGCATTGAGGTAAGTCAGCGTAACGTTGGCGATCCTGGTAACCTGCCGCTCCAGGCTCACCGCCGTCTCCATGATGTAGGGCGCGTGCAAGTTGGGGGCGATCTGATAGATGGGGGATGTTGTCAGGGCTGGCAACTGCGGATTTGGAAAGAAATCGATGGCCGGGCACGGCTGCGGCGGTTGGGCCTGCGGACACGAGATCGCGTACTGCTGCTGGGTTATGCCGTTCAGACGGTCCGCATTCAGAACCAGGTTGTTGGCGAAGCGGTCATAGAACAGGCCGAACCCGCCGCGCAACACCGTCTTGGGAGCGCTCTTGCCATCTCCGCCGAGACCCCAGGCGAAGCTAAGGCGGGGCGCCCAGTCGGCGTGATCGTGGATCGCGTTCTGCGTTTCAAAGCGCAGGCCGCTGCTTAGCGTGAGGTTGGGGCGTACCTTCCAGTCGTCTTGTATGTACAACCCGGTATCGACCACGGTGACGGGCACGGTCGGAACCGAGTTGCTGGCGGTGGCGTCGAGGGTAAATTGCGTCGGACCCGCAGTCTGAGTCGCTCCCGCCGCCAGAGCGTTCACCGCGGCCACGTAATCTGCGAGGTTCGGGAAGGTGAAAGTGCCGTTGAATCCTGCGGCGGAGGTATTGACCTCGTGAACCGCTCGTAGTCGTCCTCCGAATTTCAGAAAGTGCTTGCCCTGTGCGATCGAGGTGTAATTCTGCAGTTCGTAATGGTCCTGATGGTCGGTCTGTATACCCGAACTGGAGCGACCACCCGAGAACACTCCGAGCACATTGATCGACGCACGGGTGGTGAAGCCAGCGGGCAGCGTCTGCAACGGAGTCGTCACGGCAGCCTGGGCGCTGTTATCACGCAGATACTGGAAGCGGGTCTCGTTGATAACCTTCGTGCTGAGGATCTGCGTATCGGTGATCTGCACGGTGTGCTCGGTGGACGTGGTGTTATAGCCGGCTTCGGGCAGCACCGACCCGCCGACGCCGTTGTTGTCCCAGGTGTCACGGTAGTACTGGTAGCGTGCGGTGAGAGTGTTGTCGGTGCTGAGCTGGTAATCGATGCGGGGAGCGAGGTTGGTGCGGGTGCGCGGGTTCGGTTCGTCTTCGGTCAGAGTTTCATTCGGATTTCCGTTCAGCGCAGGCGTGTGTACCACTGCGATCTCGTCGATATTGCGTCGCTGCGCGTCCAGGAAGTACGATGCCTTCTTGTTGATAGGGCCGCCGATGCTCCCCATATAGATCACCGAATCGTACGGCTGTTGCGGCGCGTCGCCAAGAAAAGGATTGCGCGTGTTCAAGGCCGAGTCGTTGCCCACAACCTGGAACTGGCCATGCAACTTGTCGGTGCCCGGCTTGGTCAAGATTTCGATCCGTCCATAGCCCAGCTTGTCGTATTCGGCGGAAAACGGATTCTGGTTGATCCGAATCTCGCGAATCGAGGACTTCGGAGGAAGCTGTCCGGCGGTGAATCCATCGATGTAGAGCTGGCCCCCGTTGGGTCCGGCGGACGGTCCGGCGAGCGCTTCGAGATCGGACTGCAATTCGTCGGGATCGTCGGGAAGAGCATCCAGATCCTTGCCGCTCAAGACGATCGCGCTGGCGTTGTTTGCGGGGTTGGTATCAAGGGTCGGGGTTTCTGCCTCCACATTGACTTTCTCCTGCTTGACGTTGATGTCAAGCGCGATGTTGAATTGCGCGACTTGGCCGGAGGTCACGGCCACGTCGTTCTGCACAAACACGGCGAAGCCCTGGGCGTTGGCGGTGACGGTGTATTTGCCTGGGGGCAGACTTCCGATTTCGTAGATCCCGGTTTTGCCCGTGGTGGCCGAATGCGGCGCTGCCCCGGATGCCTGATCTCCGGAGGAGAGGATGGCGACAGTGGCATTCGGAACCACTGCGCCCGAGGGGTCGGTCACCTGGCCGCGCAGAGTTCCGGTTGCCGTGGCTCCCGATTGGGCCGAGATGGGCGTGGCGACCCCGATTAGCGTCGCCAAAACTAGAATCGTCGCAATAAGGTTGGAGGAATGCTTCAACTTGCACCTTGTACTTTCCTGGCGAATCCGACGGATTCAGGTTTGGTTACAGCGCGTTCACGATTCGGCTTCAGAGCACTTCGTCCCTCGGGTTTTCCTGCGCCGACCGTCGTGGCACGGCGAAAGCCATGCCCTTGCCGATCGTATGAGCATGGATTCAGATTGCTTCACTGCTGAGAGCCCTCGCCTTCTCCGCCAGGTGCTCCGAGCGACCACGGGGAGAGCAGAGAGGATGCGCTTCGATTGGGCGCAGCCGTCAGAATGGCGTCCACGCCGGCGAGTAAGGTGATGGCGGTCACGGTGTCCGAATCTCCACCCTCGGTCGAGACGATCATCACCGCATCGCCTTTCTGCAGATCGGCCAGCGTGCTATTGGGCAAGCGGCTGAGCATACGCTGAAAATCCGGGGGACCATTGCCAGCCGGTCCCCGTCCCGGTTGCGATTCGTTTCCTGGTCGCGCACTACCCGCGCCTGGCGCACTGCCCGCAGCCTGGCCCTGACCATTGGCGGCCGCCTGATCTCCGCCGCCGGCACTCGTACTCTTCAATCGCATGGCGATGCGCTGAGCCATTTCTGGTGGCAGTTTTTTCATTTGCGAATCCGGGGAAATCTTGACCACCACCGCGCTCTTGCGGATGGCATCCTGCACCGTGATCGTATTGCCGCCGGCGTCGATCGCCTTGACGGTACCGGCAATGTTGCGGAACGAGCCGGTGACCACTTCCTCGGCGGTCAGTTCGCTGCCGTCCGGGTTGCGGGTTCCGCGTGCCCGCAGTTGATCGCCCGTCTTGATTTGGTCGATTGGCGCTGGCTTCGCATCGTCGAAGTTTACCGAACCCGGGGCGTAACGGCGCAAGATCGTGTTCTTGGCGACTCGCACCGTGACGTTCCGGCCGGTGCCCGCTCCGCCGGACGAAATGGTGATGGTGCCTGCGGTCGTATCCACCTTGGCAACCAGGCCGCCCACGCCGCGTTTCTGCCAGTCGTCACGATCTTGCTCGTGCTTGGCCGCTACATCCGCCTGCTTCATAACGATTACGGCCAGGGCGGCGATGGTGTGACCATCGGCGGAGGCCTGTCCGCGGACCAGCACCCGATCGCCGGGCTGCAGGTCCTGCGGCTGCAGGGTGGTTGCGTTCTTCAGGTCGGTTACGCCGGGAGGCACGCGCAGGATCTTGGTCGAGCTCGTGAGCTTCGCGGTCACCTCGCCTCCGCTCTCGGCGGTCACGGTGAGCGAATCCGCTTGCCTGCTCTTGATCACCCCGACGGCCTTGGCGACCTGCGCGGTTGCACCGGGTTTATCCTGCCCCGAAATGGAGCCCGGGCGGGCCAGAACCAGCGCGGAGGCCAGGAGAGTGACCACCGTCGCCAGCAGCCGTTTCGCCGGAAGGTACACCCTGGCCGGTCTCTGCCGATAAGATCGCATGCCTAACTCTAGCATCGCCAAACTTGCCAGAGCCCGCCTTTACGAAGTTTTACGCGGTATTCACCGCACTTTTACAGGATGCTGGCAACTGCAGCTCTGTTGTCGCGCATCCAGTCATATAACTCCGGAGAATCAAGAGGAGACCATGTTCGGCTGGCTGCAGAAGTTCGCGGAGAACTCGGGATCCGGAAAGCCGGCGAACGCCGCCGCGGCAAGCGTCCTCTATCGGCTAACCTTGGTATCCCCCACCTGGGCGGGGGCCATCGCGGCCGTGTATTCTGTTTTCTTATGCCGATTCGGCGCTCTCAGGATTCGTCTGAAATAAGACATAAACGGAAGGTGTCAGGTGAATAAGCCCCGGTCGTGCAAACCCCGGCCTAGTCATGAGGTGGTGGGAAACCGCGCGGTGCTGGTGACGGCAATGGCTTCGATGCTCGTCGGCCTGCTGGGCGTGCTTCCGGGCGTCGGCCCGGCGATGCTGGCGCAGGAGACCGCTCCCACAATCAATGTTGACGTCAAGGTGGTCACGCTGCCGGTCACTGTCCGCGACAAAAAGGGAAAAATTGTCCGCGACCTTGTCAAAGACAATTTCACCCTGCAAGAAGACGGACGACCGCAGACCATTAAGTATTTTTCGCAGGATGCAAATCTCCCGCTTACTCTCGGTCTGCTGGTTGATACCAGTCACAGCCAGGACAAGGTACTCGACCAGGAACGCAATGCCAGCCGCAGCTTTTTCGATCAGATGCTGGCGCAGCCCAAGGACAAGGCCTTCCTGATTCATTTCGATACGCAAGTGGAACTGCTGCAGGACCTGACTTCGTCGCGTGAAAAGCTGCAATCGGCGCTCGATTTGCTTAAGTCGTCAGGAAACCGCGAGCGCTCGAACGATCCGAACGATCCGTCGAATACCCCCACCGGCTCAGATTCGCACCATGGCACTCAGCTCTATGACGCGGTGTATCTGGCGTCGAATGAGTTGATGAAAAAGCAGCAGGGGCGAAAGGCCATCATCATTCTTTCGGATGGAGTCGACCGGGGAAGCAAGACGTATCTGGAAAGCGCAATCGAGGCTGCCCAGCGTGCCGACACGGTGATTTACTCCATTTACTTCGCGGAGCCTCGCCATGACGAAGGGCAACGGCCGGGCGGAATGGGCCGGGGTGGCGGTGGCGGTTGGCCGGGCGGCGGGGGAGGCTGGCCGGGCGGTGGCGGCGGCTATCCGGGCGGCGGCGGCGGCCGTCGCGGAGGGCAGCGACAGCCTCAGGAAACACGCACCGATGGCAAGAAAATTCTGGAGCGGATTTCGAAAGAGACGGGCGGGAGCTTCCACGAGGTTTCGAAGAAAGAGACCGTTGGCGATGTCTACGACGGTGTCTCCGAGGAACTGCGGACGCAATATAACCTCGGCTATACGCCCGACAAAGAGAGCGCTGCCTCGGGGTTTCATCACATTCAATTGACGGTGAACCAAAAGGAAATGAGTGTGCAAACGCGGGACGGGTACTACGCCGATCGGCAGTAACCGCAAGTTCGTCCTCGGGACGAGCCGGGACGCACCGCACCGAGCGCCGCTGCTCTGCGGGATGCCGGAGCTTCTCCGGGTTCCGCCGCGCGGCAAAACAAGCCTTGAGTTTGATCGTTTCGGATCAGAACGTCATTTTGCCGTCAGTTCATCGCGGATGGCATGGCCGAGCGCGGTCTGGCGTTCTGCGCCCAGTTTGGCTCCGGCTGAGGTCAGATAGAGGACGTCGATTGCCATCTGGCCTTCGGTTTCGATGAGTGCAATTTCGATGTTGCAGTCGTGCTTGGAGACAAGCGAGCACATGTGGTAGAGCAGTCCGGGGCGATCTTGGGTCAGAACCTGCATCAGGGTGCTATTGGCCGAGCACTGGTCATCGAATTCGATCTGGGTGGCGATCCTGACCTTGGTGGTGTCGGCCTTTTCCGATTTCAGGCGATCGCGCAGCATTTTGGCCACGTCGACTTCGCCTTTCACCGCAGACGCCAGGCTCTTTTTTAGACGGTCCCATTCCGGCAGATTCATTTCCAGAGTTCTAAAGCGGTCGGTGAAATAGAAAGTGTCTACCACCATTCCGGCGGCATTCGAAAATGCATTCGCTTTCACGATATTCATTCCCCACGCGGCCAGCGCTCCGGATACTGACGCGAACAGGAAGGGGCGGTCGGTGGTGATCAAAGTCAACTCATACCAGTGACGGACTTGTTTTAAATTCAGTTGCACACCGCTTTGACCGAGCTGGCCGGCCATTTCGGCGTGGGCGAGAACGTCGGTCGCACCGTGGATGCGGAGATATCGTTGCGGCATTCCTTCCAGAAAGACGTTGATCTTCTTTCCAGCTACCGGCGCCAGCGAGCGCAGATGGGCCAGATTGGCATTCCCCACTCCCGTGTCGAGGTCGGCCGCGCGCACGCGCTCGTCGGCGCTCCGGCTCAAATAATTTGCGCATGCGATGTGAAGCTGCCACAAGTTGTCCGCCTTCCACGGGGTCATGGCGTCGGGGTTTACGGCTTTGATGTCGGCATAGGTCAGGAGGCAGAGCATCTTCAACCGCTCCGGTACTCCTACTCTTTCGGCGAACGATTTCACGTTCCCGGGATCAAAAACGTCCCGGCGCATGGCCGCGGCCATCTCCAGATGGCTGGCCACCAAATAGCGCACGGTTTCGCGGTCCGCCGGATCGAGATCCAGGCGCTCGGCGCAGCTGTCGGTGAACCGCAGGCTGAGTTCGATGTGATTTTCGCTGGGTACCGCTTTGCCGGAATCGTGCAGCAGCAATGCCAGGTAGAGCAGCTCCGGTTGCTCGAGTTCGCCGAGCAGTTCGCCGAAGCGGCGGTCCCATTCTGACTTTGATTCTTTCAGACGATGCAGATGCTCGATGGCGAGAAACGAGTGCTCGTCGACGGTGTAGCGATGGTAGAAATCTCGCACCACCAGCGCCTCAATCCCCTTGAGTTCGGGCAGCAGGAGTGCCAGCAGGCGCAACGCGTTCATGGCCCGTAGCGCATCGGCGGCATGCGGCTGCAACAGCGTTTCCTGCAGGTACAGCCACAACTCGGCACCCCGGGGAGGCGTGGCCGCCAATGCGGGCAGCGCCTGCTCGACTTTGTACTCCGTGGTGGTACTTAGCCGGAGGCCGTGTTCCGCCATGAAATGAAAGAGGCGCAACAGCATTTCCGGATCGCGCAGGCCCCCCGGTTGCTGCAGGAAAATCAGCCCATCGACCACCGAGAAATCGGCGCTGGCCACCTTCGAGCGCCAGCCTTGGAATTGCCGGTACAGGGAGGACCATGCCGCGGGAATTTCGTCCAGCAATTGGTTGCAAACACGGTGCACGCTGCGCACGTGGCCGAAGTAAACGCGCATCCAGTCGGCGGCATTGCTGATTTCGGCGTCGCTTGCGCCGATCTTGTGCGCCGCCGCTTCGTCTTGCGCCTCCCAGGTCAGCGTGTTGTCGTGACGGCCGTGGCGAAAGTGGAGGAAGCAGCGCACCGACATCTGAAAGGCGAGAGCGGCGTCGAGCGCGCGCCGCGACGAAACGGGCAGCAAGGTTTGCGCATCCGGCCATACCTTCAATTTTTCCATGGCGGAAATCAGCGCCAGCCAGTTGGCGACGCTGTAGTCGCGTAAACCGCCCGGGCCGTCTTTCACATTCGGCTCGAGGTGGAAAACGGTGTTGCCAAATTTATGATGGCGGGCGCGCGTAATCTCGCCGAGGTTCTGGATGAGGTTGTGGCAGTCCCGCTCGACCAGGCGCGGAATGCTCTTTTCGCGCAGCCGAGAGTAAAGCTCGGCATCGCCAGCCAGGTAGCGGGAGTCGAGCAGAGAGATGGCAAACTCAACGTTCTGGGGATCTAACTTCTCGCATTCCGCGAGATTTCGCGCAGCCGGACTCAGCTTCAGACGCAGATCCCAGAGCTCCTGCGAAAAGCGTTGAATGAAATCTTTGCATTTGCTTTCCGCGTCGCGGTCCGCGTGGAGGAACAGAAGATCAATGTCAGAGTGCGGGAACAGCCAGCCGCGGCCGAATCCGCCGGTGGCGACGAGCGCAAGATTGCTCTCCCGGTCGGCTCTGGAACCGGACTCCACCAGGATCCCGGTCCAGAGCCGTTGAACCATCGAATCGACCAGCGCCGTGCGCCGGGATACTGCGGCGGGTCCGTTACCGGTAGCGGAAAATTCCCGCTCGATGGCAGCGGATTCCCGCGTGTACAAGTCGGATAACTCACTGTGGACGGTGGCCCCGGTGGTCATTCGATGACACTCTTGCCGAATGTTTCAGCTTCCTGCGCCAGCTTTGATTCCGCTTTGCTCCGGAATGAGCAGAACGGATATCGGTCGTTTACAGTACGCTATCGCCGCGCTCGTCGTTGCGAATGCGGATCGCCTCGTCGATGCGGGACAGAAAAATCTTGCCATCTCCGATCTTGCCCGTGCGCGCCGCGCCGGTGATGGCCTGTACGACTTTGTTGACCATCTCGTCGGCCACCACGATTTCGAGTTTAACTTTGGGGATCAAGTCCACCGTGTACTCGCGTCCCCGGTAAAATTCGGTGTGACCCTTTTGGCGGCCATGTCCTCTGGCCTCAAATGCGGTCATGCCTTCGACTCCCACCTCATGCAAGGCATCCTTCACCGCATCCAGCTTGGAGACCTGAATAATTGCCTCGACCTTGGTCATAACTGCCCGATCCCGCGTTCCATCGTCCGCTCCGGTTTGTTCTCTCCCGTCGCCACAGCCGCATCATAACAATAGTCGGTGTGTCGCTCTTGCGGAAGTCTAAAGTATTTATCTGGGTGATTGGAAATCTTTATCTGCGCAGCGGGTACGGTGTTGAAGGGACCAGCCGGGCGCGGCCGCCGGTGCTTGGCGGGAGGAACCGGTCCTCCAATTGACGCCGGAGGGCTTTCTGGGGTTGGATGGAAGCTACGTGGAATCTGCACCCGCCATTCACGCCCCGGAGTCCCGGCGATTCAACCGCCTGGACGCGGCGTGGCTTGCGATCTGGCTTATCTTCCTCGCCATACTGGCCGTGCTTCCCCCGCTCCTCGAATGGCACAAGCAGCTAATCCTGCTTGCCATCGGCATTGTGCAGTTGCTGGAGTCGCGTTTGATTTCCCATCTCCCGCAGCGAGGAGTCTTCTATGTCATTCTGCTGAAGATTTTGCTGGCGACTCTGCTGATCGACCACACCGGCGAGGTCGGAATCAACAGCAGTTACTACCCGATCTATTATTTGCCGGTGGTCACGGCGGCACTGTACTGCGGGCCTTTGCTGACGCTGCTATGGACTCTGTTTGCGTCGGCTGCGTACTGCTCCTATCTGTACATCGATCCGGCGATGCAGGAATATGAAATCACGCGCGAGGCGCTGGGCCTGCTGGCACTGCGCATTTTATTTTTCTTTCTCGCCGCCATGGTTGTCAACCGCTTTGCCCAGCAAAGCCAGCATCAAACGCAGTTGTATCGCGATCTCGCCGAGCGACTGGCTGAGAGCAATCGCCGCCTCGAACATGCGCAGGCCGAAGCACGGCGCTCGGAACGACTGGTGGCTTTAGGCCAGCTCTCGGCGGGGTTGGCGCATGAGATTCGCAATCCGCTGGGGGTGATCAAGGGCTCAGCGGAAATGTTGACGCAGAAATTGCAAGCCTCCGACGAACTTGCCCGCGAACTCGCGGGCTATATTTCGACCGAGGTCAACCGGCTCAGCGCACTGGTTACGGAGTTTCTGGATTTTGCTCGTCCCCTGCATGCGCAACTGCATCCCTCGGACCTGATTGCCCTGCTCGACCGCGTCCTGCAAGTGGTTGCCGGGCGGTTTGCGAGTAAACCCGGTAGCGGCGGCCCCGTGCATATCGAGCGCTGTTACGCGAGCGGATTGCCGCCAGTTCCGCTCGATGAGAGTTTGTGCGAGCAGGCCTTCCTCAATCTGGTGCAGAACGCCTATGAAGCAATGGAGGATGGCGGAACCTTGCGGGTCTCGGTTCAACCTACCAAAAAAGACGATCGCGAGGGAGTCGAACTCTCCCTGGCGGACACCGGTCCGGGCGTTCCCGACGAGCTGCGTGAAGATATTTTTAACCCCTTCGTGACCACAAAGAAAACCGGTGTGGGGCTGGGCCTGTCGATCGTTTCGAAGATCGTGGACGGACATCATGGCTCGATCCATGTTGAAAACGCGGCGGAAGGCGGGGCGGTGTTCACGCTTTTCTTCCCGCTGGAGGAAACGGTTGAGGCGCACGCGGCTGGCGAGCCCCGCTCGCTTTCGGCGGGCGAGGGTACGCGTTCCCACACTGGGGCTGGCTGAACGACATGTCGACTATTCTCATTATCGAAGACGAGGCTAAGATGCGGCGGCTGCTCGAGCTGAATCTTGGCGACGACGGATTCAAGACGCTTTCTGCCGGCGATGCCGAGACCGGTTTGCGGTTGCTCGACTCCGAACCGGTTCACCTGGTGCTCACCGATCTCAAGCTTCCGGGCATGAATGGGCTGGAATTTCTGCAAACCGCCAAGCGGCGAAATGCCGCCTTGCCGATCGTGGTGATGACTGCGTTTGGGTCGGTTGAAACCGCCGTCGAAGCGATGAAGGCAGGCGCCAGCGACTATGTGCTCAAGCCGTTCTCGCTTGCCGAAATGCGGATGGTGGTGCACAAGGAGCTGGATAACTCTCGCCTGCGCGAGGAGAATCGCTCGCTGCGTGAAGCTCTGGGGCAGAAGTACAGCCATCCCAACATCGTTGCCATTAGTCCCAAGATGCAGGAGGTGCTCGCTACCGTCGAACGGGTTGCGCCGACCAACTCCACGGTGCTTTTGGGCGGTGAGAGCGGAGTTGGCAAAGACCTCATTGCGCGCGCGATTCATGAGAAGTCGCGACGCGCTTCCGGTCCCTTCGTCAAAATCAACAGCACGGCGATCCCGGAGAATCTGTTGGAGAGCGAACTCTTTGGTTACGAAAAGGGAGCCTTCACGGGTGCCACCACCAGCAAGCCGGGGAAGTTCGAACTGGCCGACAAAGGCACGCTGTTTTTGGACGAAATTGGCGACGTGCCGGCGGCCACGCAGGTTAAGCTGCTGCGGGTGCTGCAGGAGCGGGAGTTCGAGCGACTCGGTGGCACGCGCACGATCAAGGTTGACGTGCGGCTGCTCGCCGCTACCAATCGCGATTTGCGGGCCGCACTTGAAGACGGGACGTTTCGCGAGGATCTTTACTATCGGCTCAACGTCGTGCCGATTGACATTCCGCCCCTGCGTGAACACAAGGAAGATATTCCGGGCCTGGCCAATCTGTTCCTCGCGCGTTTTGCCAAAGATTCGGGAAAAAGGGAAGAGATCACCGGTATTTCTTCCGCCGCGCAGCAGCTCCTGGTGGGCCACTATTGGCCGGGCAATGTCCGCGAGCTGCAGAATGTTATCGAACGTGCTTGCGCGCTCGCTTCGGGCGGCCAGTTGGAAGCGAGCGACATTCAACTCGACTCGCCACGAAACCGCAGCGGCGCGGCCGCGGACCGATTTCTTCCCGACGGCATGACACTCGACCAGTGGGAAGATGAAATGCTTCGCGAGGCCCTGAAGCGCTCGAGCGGGAATAAGTCGCAGGCTGCGCGGTTGCTGGGGCTCTCGCGCAACGCGTTGCGGTACCGGTTGTCGAAGATTGGCATCGACGATAACGAAGGAGAGTAAAGGATCGGTTGATCCGGCCTTCGGGTGATCCCGAACTCGGTCGGACCATGGGCCTCTGACGATCCCGGGCACTTTGCAGAACGCTGAGCAGGGGAACTGACTCGAGTCCTGATTCCACACCGCCCTTCTCACCGTGCCCGGACTTGTCCGCAAGACCGGGAAGACAGTTCCTGGCAATGGCGTCGCCCAACGGTGGCTGAGCGTGTTCCGAAGTGCTGGCACGAAGCGGGAACGTCGGCTCGCTGTGTCCTTCGGAGTCGCCCCGCCGAGGCGGAGAGATCAGAGAGACGTCGAGTTCGACCGCGAACGACAGCAGGACCTGAATGTCCCGCCGGTTCCGAGGCCGGTAGCGACTCTTGATCCCTGGGACGGAACAATGCGCGGCCCTTGCACCCCCATCCGCAGATTGCAAGTGGCCGCTGCGGATCTAGTTGGTTTTTGTCGCATCGGCGACGGTTGGGAGCGTGGCTGTTTGTCCAGCTAAATGCAAAAGCGCTGGAGCAACGGGGGAAGGCTGGGGGTGATTCTCAGCCAAGCCGGTTCCAAGATTCTTGCGGACAGCGTAATCGCCGCCTTGCGGGACTTCGCTTTCCTTGGCGCCAAGCCTCGTCGCGTCCGGACTCGGCGAGACGGGTTTGATCACCGGCTGGCGTCGCTCGGCCGAGACTGCAGCCGGAGAAGGCGAAACGGCCGCCGCCGACTGGCTAGGATGAATACTGGCCATTCCGGGTGTGGCCCACGGATCATACCAGCTGGGATCTACTTCCTGTTGGCCATAGGCTGGGAGCAGCAATATCGTGAAGACCGTGCCAAACAACATTGCCATGAAGACGGGAACTCTGTGACGTCTGCTCGCTTTGGAACCATTCATGAAATCACCTCGGTTGCAGATTGACTTCGACCGCCGCTGCGAATCACCCTGTAAGGAGATCATGGTTCGAGATCTTGCTCCCGATTGCTTGAAGCGTCCATGGAGAGGGTCTGAATTGTTGTGAAGTGATCTGAAGTGGTCTGAGTGAGGGCGAATCGCGGACATGGTCAGCGGACCGGAAGCGACGGACAGGTCGAAGTCAACGCCTGGCCGAAAAGCACCACTCTGGTGGAACCGGGCCACCGGAGGCCCCAGAAATCGGCGCTTTTATGACTGATGAGTCGTTTGGAACTCGTTAAAAATTAAGCTAGTTATCCGAAACTTTCCGTGTCTTTCGATATTGGTACTCCGACTGCATGGCTCCAGGCATAGGTTTGTGTCGAACGAGGTGGAGGTTGATTATGAAGTTCAAATTCATCGCAGCAATTCTAGGATTTGGTTTGATGATCGCGGTCCCGGTCGCCGTCGTTGCCCAGAGTTCGAACGATCAGGGACCCGATCAATATTCGAAGCCATCGCCGAACGTGCCCGCGCCGACCGCGGGTGATCAAGGGGCGATGGGTCAGGGCACCGCGGATCAGGATTCAATCAACCAAGGTTCGAATCCGGGTTCGATGAGTCCGGGTCCGATGGACCCGGGGGTCAATTCCAATTCCAATCCCGATTCCAATGATCCGAATTCCGGGCCGAGCTACAACACGCCGGCTCCGGAGGAGAAGAACGGGGTGGCGCGCATCAGTTTAATTCACGGTGACGTTTCGACGCAGCGCGGGGACTCGGGCGGCTGGTCGGCGGCGGCGCTGAATGCGCCGGTGCTGGCGGGCGACCGTGTTTCTACCGGCGACAAGGCGCGCACCGAACTTCAGCTTGACTATGCCAACATGCTTCGTTTGGCAGAGCACACGCAGGCCAATCTTGTGCAGCTCACACACTCGCAAATTCAGATTCAGCTCGGCCACGGCATGGCGAATTACACTGTTCTCAGAAACAGCGACGCCGACGCTGAGATTGATACGCCGAATGTTGCCATTCGCACCGAGCGGCGCGAATCGAGCTTCCGAATTCTGGTTACCGCCGACGATCACACTGAGGTGCTTGTGCGCAGGGGTGAAGTCGAGGTTACGACCCCGCAAGGCGGCACAAGAGTGGGGCAGAACCAGTTCATTACGATTCAGGGTAGCGGCGCGGACGCGCAATACAAGATCGGCGAGGCCCCGGCTCGGGATGACTTTGACCAGTGGAATACCGATCGCGACAACATGATTCGCAATTCGGTATCGCGCCGTCAGACGAACGATTATTACGTGGGAACCGAAGATCTGGATGCGCACGGTACATGGTCGGAGGTTCCGGATTACGGTCCAGTGTGGCGGCCGAACGTCGCACCCGGCTGGGCTCCGTATCGCGATGGGCACTGGGTATACGAGCCGTATTGGGGATGGACCTGGGTTTCCTATGACGACTGGGGCTGGGCTCCTTATCACTACGGCCGCTGGATGTATGTGGGCGGAGGATGGGGATGGTGGCCTGGCCCGGCTTACGGATATCCGTACTACCGTCCGATCTGGGCGCCGGCCTATGTGTCGTTCTTTGGATGGGGCGGCGGGTTTGGATTCGGATTTGGCTTCGGCTTCGGCGGTTGGGGATCGATTGGCTGGTTGCCTCTTGGACCAGGTGACCATTTCCATCCGTGGTGGGGACGTTGGGGCGGCGGTCGCTTCGGCGCGGTTGGTCTCGGCGCATACAATCGCGGCGGATTTGCTCCGCTGCGCGCCGGATCGCGGTTTTCGAATGTGAACCTGGCCATGAATGACCGGAACTTCCACGGCGGAACGACCGTCTCCGGACGGGAGTTCGGCACCAGCCACATGGCCGCGCAGTCGATGAGTCATGCGCAGTTCCAGAATGCGCGCTTCTCGACCGGCCGGCTGCCGGTAACTCCGAGTCGGGAGAGTTTCTCGGCCAGCGGACGCCCGGCCGCAGCATCAACGACGCGGGGCGTGTCTCAGAATCAGCACTTCTTTTCCGCTCGTGGCGCGACGGCAAGCGGGGCGAATGGCCGATCGTTTGGCAATGGCGGGTCTGAGCGCGCGGGCCAATCAGGACAGCGTTCGGTCGGGGAATCGCGCGGTAATTCGGGCTTCGGATCCGTGCCGCGACCCGGCAACTCCAGTTCCAACACGGCGCGTGAAACCGGGAACGGCAATGGCGGCTGGCAGAAGTTTTCGCCCATGCCTTCGAGATCATCTTCCGAGTCGAGCAGGTCGGCCGAGTCAGGCAGAGCGAATGAATCGGCTGGACGCGGATCCTCGATGGGTGGTTCGGAAAATCGCGGCTCGTACGGCTCGTCGGCGCGAACTGCGAGTCCGGATGGACGTGGCTATGGTTCGGAGAGCCGTGGCTACAGCGGAAGTTCTCGTCAGCCCCTCAATATGAGGCAGCCGATCGTGACGCAGCGGTCGTACCGCGGTGGTGGTTACGGTGGCGGACGCTCGGCTCCAAGCTACGGCGGCGGCCATTCGGCGCCTAGTAGCCATGGCAGTTCCTCTCACGGTGGCGGATCGCACGGTGGTGGTGGATCGCACGGTGGTGGTGGATCGCACGGCGGTGGTGGCAGACATGGGCGGTAACCTTACGCTGGAGTTTTCCCAGCGTAGTGAGGCAGCATAGCAACACTCTACCCCAGCAGTGAGACGCGCCAAACGCGTTTCACTGCTTTTTTGTGCGGCGATTATTCGCCGACACCAGGCCGCCAGGAACAGCTTTTTTCGCTGCCCGGTTCCAAACGGGCATCGCTTTTCAATCGACTTGCCGGTTGCGAGCGCCTCTTTTCAGCCGCTTGCCGGCCAACAGGGGTCAGGATAGTCATTACACGACGCCGTTACGAAGTTCGGAGATTTGCCGTCGCTCACGCGCGCTCGAACTGTGCCTCGATTTCCTCCAGCGTTTTCCCTTTGGTTTCGGGCAGGAAGGCGGCTGCGGTGACGAAGTAGATGACCGTGCAGGCGGCAAAGCCGAAAAACATGGCGGAGTAACCGTGCTTGCCGACGGTGGGCAGAAATACGGCGGCGATACCCGTCGAAACCGCCTGATTTAGCAACAGCGCAATGCTCATGCCATTCGACCGAATTCGCGTGGGCATCAGCTCTGAAAGCGCCAGCCACACGCATACTCCCGGGCCGGCGGCATAGAATGCCATGAAGATGAACAAGGTGATCGCCACCAGCCAGCCGATCTGAGCGCTCGGCACAGGACTGATCAGGGCGTTGTCGATTTTTAACGGGGCCTTGCGCGCGATGTCGAGATTGGCGAAGGGATTGGAAAAAAAGGCCACTACTTTATTGGGAGGCACGCAGCTGTCTCGCGTCAACTCAATCGGCTTGGCGGCCGTTTGGTCAGAACGCACAACTTTACTTGCGTTGTGGAAATCCCCGAACGAGTAAATCACGACCAGTGATGTGGGACGGTTGCTGGCGGCGATTGCCTTGCCCGCACTGGCATCGCCGCTGGCGGCGAGAAGCATCTTCGCTACCCGCTCGTCGTAGAGCAGCGTCGCTTTCTGGTCGGAGGAGACGAGCGATTGCACCGCCTCGCGGGAATCCACACGCATCTTTTCTGTCTGTCGAAAAAGCAAGCCCGTGCCGAGGAGCGCGACGATGATGCCGGCGCTGCCTACCGAGAGCAGAAACTTGCGGCCCTTGCGATCGACCAGAAGCACGCCACAAATGGTCATCAGGAAATTAATCACGGTGAAAAGAACATAGCCCCAGTGCGCGTCGACGTCGGAGAGGCCGCTCTGCAACAGGATATTGGTGTTGTAACCGATGATGGAATTGATGCCGGTGGCCTGGTTACAAGCGAGAATCACGCAGGCCAGAACAAACGGAATCACGTATTTGCGGCGCAGCAATGATTCCTTGGTACTGGTTCCGTTCGAGGTCTGGGCTTTTTCCGCAGCCGAGGTCTGCTCCATTTCCGCCAGTTCGACATCGGCGAGATGATTCGAGCGTGAGCGCAGAAGAGCGGCGTAGGCGGCGTCGCGTTTTCCACGCCGAAACAGCCAGCGCGGAGACTCCGAAACCATGAAGCTGCCGATCACGAACAATAGGCCGGGAGGCAGCGAAACCCAAAAAATACTGCGCCAGGCCGTGTCTTTGAAGGCGAAGAGGCGGGCCGGGTCTCCGAGTTTCGCCACTTGTTCGACGCGAATGCTGAAGAACATGCCCACGATGGCGGCCGTCACGATACCGAGGGTCAGAAGCCATTGAAAGATGCCCGTCCCTCTGCCGCGGCTGCTTGCCGACAGGCACTCTGCCAGATAGAGCGGGACCACCACGCCGATCAGGCCGGCGCTGACCCCTTGCAAAAGACGGCCAAGAACCAGCGATTCATATCCGCGCGACAGCGCAATCACGGGTATGCTGCAGACAAATAGCAAGCCGCTGATCATCATCAGAGGCCTGCGCCCGATCCAGTCGGCCAGGGCGCCGGCAAACAGAGTGGAGATCACGCTGCCCAGCAGAACGGCCGCAACCACGATCGAAAGCTGCCCTGCGTTCAATCCGGACGTGGCCTCGAGATAAGGCAAGGCCCCTGCGATGATGCCTACATCGACACCATAGAGCAGGCCGCCCAGGCCCGCGACCAGCAGCAGGAACCGGTTGTAGCCGGTTTTTTCGTCTCTCAATACTGTGGCAGACATTCCGCCTCCGGTAGCACAGGCCAAATGGCGAGCGCCGGCAATCTTGAACAAGAAGGAGAATCTTATCAGGTCGATTCAGGCGCACCTTCCTTGACAGTTGCAGAGTCAAAAGCGCAAGATCTTGCCCTGTATTAAACGCATTCAATAAAGACCATATCCCTCCAGGAGCAAGCGTGTTGTCTTCGAGCCCCCATCGACCGATCCTTCGTCGACTGGTTCCCGTGGCCAGTATCGTGCTCGCGCTATTTGCATTCGCCCGGTCTGTACGGGCGGAGTCCGCCTACGTGCGGGTCAATCAAATTGGCTACGAGACGGGCGAGGCGCCCTTTCGTGCTTATCTGATGTCCACGGCGTCGGCAGGCAGAGCGAGTTTCAAAGTGATCAACTCCAGGGGGGGCATCGCATATTCGGGTCATGTGGGTGCTTGGCTCGGTACCTGGAGTCATAGCCAGACGATGACGTATCAGGTGTATGCGCTGGATTACGACGTTCCCGGAGGCGATCTCTACACGATTGCAGTATCCGGACCCATGGCTGCGGTGTCGCCGCGTTTTGCCGTGGACAGCCGGAATGTGCTTTATTCCGGTTTGCTCCTGAACACTCTGTTTTTCTACCAAACACAACGCGACGGAGAGAACTTTATCCGCAATGCCCTGCGCACGGAGGCTGGACACCTGAAGGACGAGAAGGCACATGTCTATAAGACGCCGCCACTCGACAACAACGACTTCATCGATAACCTTCCCCCGACGCCGCCCTTGGTGACGGCAAAGCCCGTCGATGTCGATGCCTCTGGGGGATGGTGGGACGCGGGCGACTATATGAAATACGTCGAGACGGCCAGCTACACGGCCGCACTGATGCAGGTAGGAATTCGTGACTTTCCAAATCAGATGGGCGTCGGCGCCACAGTCGACCCTCCCGCACCTCCAGGCTCAGTTTCCTTTGCCGGCAGCAGCGGACCGGGAGCGCCGCCATCCTCGGACTTCACAGACGAAGCGAGGTTTGGAGTCAGCTGGCTCATGAAGATGTGGGATGACAGAACCAGAACCCTGTACTACCAAGTGGATAACTCTCAAGATTGGGACTATTACGGGGAGGGCGATCCAGGTTCGAGTACCGGCAACTGTGGCGGAACCTATGCCACGCCCTACTGTTTGATTACTGAATACGACATCTGGACCCTGCCCCAGGTGGCCGACGCTTTCGAGGAACCTGGAGATCCGCGGCCCTGCGACCCGTACACCACGTTTTTCATCTGCCACCGTGCGCTGTACGTGGCAGGACCCGGGGGTTCGCTCATCAGTCCCAATCTCGCCGGCCGTTTGGCGGCGGATTTTGCGCTGTGCTACCAACTCAACCGCGACGGCAACCCCGCTTTAGCGAACGAATGCCTGAAGAGTGCAGAAGATATCTTTTCGCTTGCAGACACTTCATTTCCGGACCCGGCGCCGACGGCAGGTTCCGGCACCTGCAGTACCTGCTTGTTGACGATTTCTCCTTTCGACGGCTATCCCGAAAATGTGTGGGAGGATGACATGGAGCTGGGTGCGACCGAACTTTACTTTGCTCTGCAGTCGGCGCCACCGTCGCAACAGGCCGAGCACAGCCTGCCGGCTGGTCTGCCGTACACGGATCCGCTGTACTATCTTCATCGGGCGGCAGAGTTCGCGGCCGGTTACATTACCAATATCTACGATGCCGGATATACGGACACGCTCAATCTGTACGATGTGAGCGGCCTTGCGCATTTCGAACTCTATCGCGCATTGGAAGCGGCCGGGAATCCGAGCGGACTGCCGGTGTCGAAAGCGAGCATTCGCAAACAACTCATTCGCCAGCTTGGCGACGCTATTTCCCAAGCCCGCAGGGATTCCTGGGGCTTCGGTTCGCAATGGGATGCTGGCGATACGACTTCCCACGGCGCCGGTCTGTCGGTTATGGCCAGCGAACTGTATTACCTCACTCAGTCCAAGAAATACGACACCGACTCGCAGAGATGGTTGGCCAATATTTTAGGTACGAACTCCTGGGGTTCGTCGTTTATTGTGGGCGACGGGAGCACGTTTCCGAATTGTATTCAGCATCAGGTGGCGAATCTGGCGGGGGCGCTCGACGGGACCTCGGGCGATACCCCCATACTTTGGGGTGCGGCTACGGAGGGCCCAGCTGCCTACGCCACCTCGGGCGTGGTTGATGGCATGATCCTGTGTCCGGCCAACGGAACGGACACGTTCAGGAAATTTAACGGCAACGATGGCGGGTTTGATGCGTCGCAACGAGCGGTATATCGCGACAATATGCAGTCGTATAGCACAACCGAACCGGGGATCGACCTGACCGCCACATCGTTTCTGATGTGGTCGTGGAGACTCGCTCAGCGCCCCAGTTTTTAACGCAACTCGAATTGCCGCATTGCCCAGCGCCCGGAAGTGTTGGGCTGGCTGGCATATCCGGCGATTGCGACCGGCCTCCGGTTCTCGACCATGCTCGACACGGCGGTCAAATCCCATTCGCAAGGGCTCCGGGAGGCTACATCCTGGCGGACGGCGCACCCTGCCCTTGGGTTGAAAGACTCCAAAACCAAAAGCGATGCCCGGAGTTCTGAACATCGCTTTTGACCCTTTCTGCCTTCCATTTCGCCAGGAGGGAATCGCGGGCCAAACGTTAGCGAAGAGTTTCTAGTAATTGGCAGCCTGCACGATCAGGTGATCGACAATGCGATGCGCTTCGTCGATGTGATGAAGAGCGCGATTTCGAAGACCGCGGGTGGACGGGTCGTCTTCTTCCCGGGCGACATCATCGTGAGCTTTATTGAGCAGTTCCATGGCGCGGTGAAAGCGACCCGCGCGTCCCATACGTGCGTCAACCGGAGGATGATCGTTCAGATTCTTGCCGTCGTCAATCGCAGCCCGTTTGATTTCATCGATCGCTTTGTCGATCTCGCTAATGGCGTGCTCCTCTTCTTTGTCCATATGATGGGTGGGAGCGAGGTTCTCCAGATGGGCGCGGGCGTGCCGTAGATCGCTCAGCGCGTGCAGGTATGCCGGATGCCTTCCCGGTTCGCCGGCGAAGCTCACGGCGGCGCAGACCGCGATAACAAATACGAGCAGGGTGCAGTGGCGTGCAATTTTCATTGGTATCCTCGAAGCCTTTCGGCAGAATGAACTTCGTTAATAATTCAGCTCGAAACAGGTTTGGACTTCGCTGAATTCTAGCGCCTCTTCGCGACAGGTCGAAGTTACGGCAGTACAGGGGCTGAAATCGAAAGTCGACGCTCGCTGCCGGGAGCTGTGACCTTGATCGGGTAGGCTCAGCCACCGTCGAACGCGCCGCGATGAGGGAAATACAGCATCAGCAATGTCGAGAATCGGAGAGGCCCTGCGCGACCGAACCGTGTCCCCTGGCCCGCCGGCATCGCGAATTCTCGCATCCAATCCTCCTCAGGGATAAAGGCGCTCCTCACGTTTCCTGGTTCGGGGTCTCAGGGCGACGCCTGAAATGCTGGCAAGCGATTGAAAATAAATAATATATATGCGAACCGCCAAAACAATTGTCGGCTGATCAATTTTGAAGTAATATTTATCCATAAATGGAGTGATCATGGCTACGATGCAACCGGCGGTTGTTGGATTCGTATGGGATACGGCCGTCGATCTGTCGAGAAAGGAGAACCGAACCAGACTCAGTCCGGCTGCCATCAAAGGTCTCCTTCGGATCGCGGCGCATTGGAAATTGCGGGATGAGGATACCCGAGGTTTGCTTGGCGGCATGTCCAGTGGCAGTTTCTACGCATTGAAGAATCGGGCGGCCAAGACTTTGGACGAAGATCAGCTCACCCGAATTTCGCTTTTGATCGGGATCTATAAGGCACTGAACATTCTTTACGGCCAGAAACTGGCAGATGCTTGGATCGCACTGCCGAATACGAATCCCATGTTTGGGGGAGACTCGCCCCTGAATTATGTGAGAAGGGGCGGCATACCTGCCTGTTTAAGAGTCCGCCAACTTCTGGACGCGCGTCGTGGCGGTAGATGAAATCTCCGAAGCCGATCAAGCTGGAACAGGACAAGACTCATCGTCTTATTCCGTATCGCTACAGTGATCGTGGTCGGCCTATCCTCAATCTTCTTGCCCGCGACGACGAGCATCTGCTCAGCGACCTCACGGAGCTAGAGGGCGCCACCAATGATCGATTGCTTGGCGAGAGTGGCAGGCTGCCTGGTGCCAGCGCGATTGAGCTGGTTTCCGGTTTTCGCCTTGCGCATATCGTTAACGCATCCTTCACGCACGCGCATCCGTTGGGAGGACGGTTCAACAGTGGAGGACGAGGAGCTTGGTATGCAGCGTTCGAACTGCAAACTGCAAAAACAGAAGTGGCTTTTCATCGGGCCACCGAGTTGAAAGAAGTCGGATGGAAAGCTGAAGAGACCTCTCCATACATAGACTATCTCGCCGATTTCCGACATGAATTCCATGACATTCGGGCAGATCCGGATTTTACGGACTGCTTGGACCCGAACAGCTACGCCAGCTCCCAAACACTCGGACTCGGACTGTTGACCAGTGGTTCGGCAGGAATCGTGTATCCGAGCGTTCGCCATCAAGAGGGGGTCTGTATTGCCTGCTTTCGTCCTCCGTTGGTGTCCAATGTGCGAGAGGGGCCTATGGTTACCTTTACTTTCATGGATACAGAAATGACTGCCGTTGTCAGTGAAAACTGAGACCTTGCAGCCGATATCTCCTGTGCCAGGCGGGCGCGACCTTCGGTTGCGTGCTTGGGCCGACAATCAGCTTAGTCTGGCGGTCGCAAGCGAGGCTGTCCTCGAGGCCGTCGTTCGATGTTGGTACGCTAGGCCTCCTTCTTGGCCCGGAGAAATCGTCGCCGGCCTCGATTGTCAAAACCCTGGACCAGGAGCGTCTGGTAGGACTTCAGCAGCTCGAACCCAGTGAGCGCCGCCGGGAATTCTGAGCCATCCGCGTAGGCCGACACGCGAGAAGCATGGCGGTAGCGTCTCCATCTGGCGATGGACCTTTCCAATTCGGGGATGAAGATCGAGCCAGGCAAGGCGCCCGTGGTCTCGATCGTTTGCTTCCCAATTCAATTGCAGAGCAGGTACGAGTTTGGACCTGCGCCACCGAGACCTGCTCGATCGCCGCTGGTCCAGGCGCCAGGATCATTTGCCAATTGCGATACCGGGACCGCAAATTCTTGCCTGGGCGCCGACAAGGGATCTCAGACCGGTGGTGAGGATCGCAGCAGGTAGTTGGAAGCAACTTGGAGAAATGTAGCCAACTGTTGGTTGCGGCAAGCCTCATCCCAACCCAGCTCAGAAGCCATCAAGTCCGCAACCATCGGCGCCATCTCGACGGCCACACGTGCATTCAGGAATAGTGCGCGTGTGCGCCTGGCCAGCACGTCTTCCACGGTGCGGGCCATCTCGTGCCGCACCGCCCAAATGATTTCCGCCTTCAGATAGGGCAGCGTTCCATGCAGCGGTCCGCCGATCGCCGGATCGGTCTCGATCAGTTTGCGAATTTGGTACGCGTCCGAACCATAGACCGCCAATGAACCCAATTCTTCGGCGGCCGTGTGGAAACCGTGGATCCGCAGGTGGTGTGTCATGCACGGCCGGTCCGGCAACTGCGCGAGCGTTGCCGCCTGATCGACGCAATCCTCCGCCATGTGGCGGTACGTGGTCCACTTTCCGCCGCAGATCGTGACCAGTCCGGACCGATCAATGTGGATGACGTGATCGCGCGACAATGCGGCTGTCCTGGTAACATCGGTCGCGCGAACCAAGGGTCGCACGCCAGCAAATACAGTCAACACATCGTCGCGGGTGGGGGCTTGGGTCAGATATTGCCCAGCGGTCGCGAGGATAAAGTCGATTTCCTGCTCCGTGGCGACGGGCTCAAGCGTAGCAGAGGCAATCGGCGTGTCAGTGGTTCCGACCAGTGTGTGGCCGTGCCATGGAATTGCAAATAGCACGCGGCCATCGCTGGTGTGCGGCACCATGATCGCACTTTCCCCCTGCAGGAAGCTCGCTGCGAAAACCAGATGAATGCCTTGGCTGGGGGCGACGAGCGGCGCAGCGGCAGGTTCTGCCTTGAGTCGAAGCTGGTCGCTGAAAGCGCCGGTGGCGTTGACGACAACCTTTGCCGCGGCGCGAAATTCGTTGCCGTTTTCGACGTCGCGCGCCCTGACGCCATCGACAAACCCCTGTGTATCCTTCGTCAGTCCTGTGACTTCGACATAATTCAGCAACGTGGCGCCCTGCTCGAAAGCCGTGACCACCATATGGATGAGCAGCCGGGCGTCGTCGAATTGTCCGTCATAGTAAACGGCGCCGCCGCGCAGGCCTTCGGTCTTCAATGTCGGCAGATGCTGAAGCGTTTCTTCCCGGGAAAGAATGCGCGAGGTACCAAACCCGTATTTGCCGGCCAGCAACTGATACAGCTTCAGGCCGAGACCGTAAAATGGAGCTTCCCACCAATCGTAGTTCGGCACGACGAAGGCCAGGTCATGCACCAGGTGAGGTGCGTTTTGCAGAAGCAGTCCCCGTTCCTTGAGCGCTTCCATAACCAGCCCGATGTTTCCCTGTTCCAGGTAACGCACGCCGCCATGTGCCAGTTTGGTGCTGCGGCTGGAGGTGCCCTTGCCGAAGTCGCTCTGCTCAAGCAGTAGCACGTCGTAGCCGCGTGCCGCTGCGTCAATCGCGACACCTACGCCCGTGGCTCCGCCGCCAACGACAATCATGTCCCAGGCTTGAGGGTGGACCTCGATGCGCCGCCACATGTCGGCTCGGTTCATAGCGCGTTCCCCAATCACCTGATTCCGAACAGCTTAATGATTGCGGCACTGAGGCCGCCCGCCAGCAACGGACCGACGATCGGCACCAGCGAATATCCCCAATCGGAATGTCCTTTATTGCTGATCGGCAGAATAGCGTGGGCCATGCGCGGCCCAAAGTCGCGAGCCGGGTTCATCGCGTATCCGGTCGGACCGCCAAGACTCAGCCCGAGCGCCCAGACCAGAACTCCCCATAACCACGGGCCGAATCCAACCGGGAGACCGCTAGACGAAACGGATTGGCTCCCGAAACTAAAACCGACAACAATCAAACAGGTGGTGGCGATAAATTCGGTCAACAAATTCGCGGGAAGACTACGAATGGCTGGCGCAGTGCAGAAAATCGCCAGCTTGGCTTCCTGGTCGGGCGTCACTTTCCAGTGTGGCAGGTAGGTCATCCAGACCAGACTGGCGCCTGCGAATGCACCCAGGATTTGCGCGGTCCAGAACAGGCCGACGTTCGACCAGTTTCCCGAGAGCAGGGCCACCGTCAGCGTGATGGCCGGATTTATATGGGCGCCCGGGCTGCCGAAGGCGATGGCGGTAAATATCGCCGCGACCACGGCAAGACCCCATGCGGTTGCGATGACGATCCAGCCCGAGTTCTCGCCCTTCGATTTCTTCAGGAGAACATTGGCGACGACTCCATCGCCCAACAAAATCAGCACGAGCGTACCCATAAACTCGCCCAGAAATGGTCCATGCATCGTGGCAGACCTCCTTTTTCTTATCTTCCGTGGAGCGCCGTCGTGAGCCCTCGTCCGGATGGCGTTTGACCCCGCCCAACCGAGGTTCAACAAACCGTCCCTAGCCTAGCGATTCTACCCAGTCGAACGAGCGCGTCACGGCTTTTTTCCAAAAGTGATAAAGCCGCTCGCGAGACACCCGATCCATTTTCGGTTCCCAGCGCCGATCGACCGCCCAGTTGGCGAGGAGTTCGTTGGTATCGCGGAAAAATCCTACCGCCAATCCCGCCGCATAGGCAGCGCCAAGAGCGGTTGTCTCCTGCACCATCGGACGAACGACCGGCTTTGCCAGAATGTCAGACTGGAATTGCATCAGCAGATCGTTGGTCACCATGCCACCGTCCGTGCGCAGGACGTCCAGCGTAATGCCCGAGTCTTGGGCCATGGCGTCGACCACCTCACGTACCTGGAAGGCGGTCGCTTCCAGCACGGCGCGGGCGATGTGGCCTTTGTTCACGAAGCGGGTCAAGCCGGTAATTACCCCGCGCGCGTCGTCTTTCCAATACGGCGCGTACAAGCCGGAAAATGCGGGAACGAAATAGGCGCCACCATTGTCGTTTACGGTGCGCGCAAGCGCTTCGACGTCGGAACTCTGTTCAATGAGTCCAAGATTGTCGCGAAGCCATTGCACCAAAGCGCCGGTAACAGCGATGCTCCCTTCGAGCGCGTAGCACGCGGGCTCGGTGCCGAACTTGTACGCGAGCGTGGTCAATAGACCGTAATTCGACAGCATTGCCTTGTCCCCAGTATTCATCAGCATAAAACAGCCGGTGCCGTAGGTGTTCTTTGCTTCTCCCGGCTTGAAGCAGGCCTGACCGACGAGGGCGGCATGCTGATCGCCAAGATCGCCGGCGATCGCAACTCCCGCCACCACCGGTAGCTTCGCCGCGCCGTACACTTCGCTGCTCGAGACAATTTTCGGCAGCATGTTGAGCGGAATGCCGAAGTCGATCAGCATCTCCCGGTCCCACTCGAGCGTGTTGAGGTTCATCAATTGCGTTCGGCTGGCGTTGGTCACATCCGTCACGTGAACACCGCCGTGCGGGCCACCGGTGAGATGCCAGATCAAAAAACTGTCGATATTGCCAAACAGCAAATCGCCCGCTTCCGCTTGTGCGCGTGCGCCCACCACGTTTTCGAGAATCCAACGGATCTTGAGGCCGCTGAAGTAGGTCGCCAGCGGTAGACCGGTCTTCGCACGATAGCGGTTCTGTTTACCACCGGCAGCGAACTGGGCCACTGTGGAAGCCACCCGCGTGTCCTGCCAGACAATGGCGTTGTAAACTGGATTTCCGCTTTGCTTGTGCCACACCAAAGTGGTCTCGCGCTGATTGGTGATCCCGATTGCAGCCAGGTCCTTCGGCCGCAGCCCACGCGCTTCCATCGCTTCCTGAATGACGCCTTGGGTGCGGCGCCAAATCTCCTCCGGATCATGCTCAACCCATCCCGGCTTGGGATAGATCTGCTCGTGCTCTCTTTGCGCTGAGCTTACGATGCGTCCAGATTTATCGAATATGAGGAAGCGCGAGCTCGTCGTACCCTGATCGATGGCGCCCACATAGCCTGCCGTCATTGATTTCCTCTCGCATCACTTGATTTGGCCCCATCGGGGCCTTGCCGTCATTCATGAAGCCTGATTCTAGCGCCTGCGCTCGGTGGTGATCGTGCCCGCACCAGGAAATTCGCAGGTTCGCCTGGCCAACCTTGGCACCTGCAGAATCTCGTCTACCAGAGCCAGTTTGTCCACTCCGAAAGCATGAGTTGTTCTTACGAATGCCGTTTCCCGGAGGAGATGGCAGCCGAGGTCTCTAAATACTTGCGGCTGCCTCCGCCGGCGCGGCTTGGAGAGGCGGCGGACCGACCTCCCGCAAGAAGCCGGGATGCGTGTCGCGCCCGAGCTTTGCCATAAGGGGACATCGATGGACCTCAGAAGTCCTCCGGGAGGAGGGCGGTTGGAGCAAGACTTGACCGAGCCTCGCCGCAATCAGCCGGAAAGCGGGTCAGACGCGGCGGTGCCTCAGGTGGCTGGGCTGCACGACCGCTCCGAACGTCAGGCCGTCTGAAAACAGCCATCGCCTGCGTGCAACCTCCGCTTCGCCCCCCGCAATCTTTGTCTGCACTACTCTCGCTTGCTCGAGCGGACTCCCTGGAATTGACTTCATGAACCCGAATAAGGAGATATGGCCAGGATTCGCCGAAATACGATCAATTCAGGATGACGACGGAATGCTTTTCAATGACTTATGAATACCCGAGCCGAACTATGAAGAGAAAACCTGCGGAACCGTCGATTACCGGACACAGGCACCGGCAAGGCTATGGCACTCTCCCAGAATCACTGCCATACCACATCTGTCGGGCCTCTCTCAGCTAATTTACCTCAGCTTTCCTGCCGCCACCCCCATGGTGCCCCAAGGGTCCGCGTTATCAGCTCCGCTTATTCCGCACTTCGGATTTCGCACGTCTTTAGCGAACGATATGTTCGCGATCGCGGTCACCCTCTGATCCAGCAATTCCAGGGAACATCCACGCAAGCCGGGCTTGGACTATGAACTTGGAACCCGTCCTTCGCGCTTTGCTATGCGACAACAGCGGGTCCTGGGACTCATCGGCAATTCCTCACCCGGCGCTCACGAAGGCCTGCCTTCTTAGGGCGTCGGATGAGTCGTGGTGGAACTCGCCTTTCGGGATGCCTGCCATGCTGCGGTACGGGCACGGATGTACTCTCTGTACTCCAGGTTGGTTTTAAGTCGCGGCATGGTGTGATGAAAGCCGCCCTTGTCATCGGGCACGGGCAGGCGCGAAACCAGCTCGGCTTGCACTTCTTGCAAATGCGACACAAAATTCGCGTTGGGATTGGGCTCGGCGGCCACGGGAACAACTACTCCCGCGAGAGGATCGTCTATCCGCGGGGTGGTCAGGGTTAGTACGCCACCCACATCGATGGCGGCGGCATCGCGCGCGGTCAGGTTCGGCAGATTCCAGCGCGTTTCTATCGTTTTGAGAATCGAGGTGTGATCGAGCGACGCAGCATTCGCGGGTGCGCGAAACACAGTACCTGCCTCGATCAGGGGCGAGACCAACACCGCCGGAACGCGCGGACCAAAGCGCTTGAAATCGAAGCCGTCCTCTCCCACCGAATTGTCGGGCGGCACTGCGCCGAGAGGCGGGGGAACGTGATCGTAGCAGCCTCCATGCTCGTCATAAGTAATGATCAGGAGAGTCTGATTCCAATTGGGACCATTGCGCAGAGCATAATAGACGTCGTGAATCAGTTGCTCACCGAGCGCAACATCGTAATTCGGATGCTGGCTATTTCCGGTGGTGTCCCAACTAGGCTCGAGGAAGGTATACGCCGATAGGGTGCCACTGGCGGCTGCCGCCTGGAAGTCGGTGAAAAGACCAAAGTGACTGTCGGCGGCCGCGGTGGTATCGGGAAAGTCCGCGCGAGTGAGAGGGGGATCGACGTATCCATAGATCGACCAACCAATGTTGTTGTTCGACAAGAGCCCGAAGATCGTAGGGCAGGTGTAAGTCGTAGTCTTGTCATCCATGTGGCCCTGCGATGTGCCGGCGTTGACGAAGGCGCGGTTGGGCAAGGTTTCTGTGGGAACGGAGCCGAACCAATGATCGCAGACCGCGTAGCCGCGGGCTAATCCGGAAAGGACAGGCAGCATGTCGGGAGTGAAGATTCCCATAATGCTGTTGGCAGTCGTGCCCGGCAGAATGGACCATTTTTCAGACTGTTCCCAACCCAGCGTATAGCTGAAATCGGTGACGAAGCCCTGGTTGGTCGCGACGGCCGGCGTGGGTGCGTTGGTGCTGCCGAACAGCTGCGAGTTCGTGGCCGAATAACCCTCGCCCGGATCGGCTCCCGGCGCGTAGTACGCATAGGGGGCGGATGCTTGAATCTTCGACACGACAACTGCCACGCCACCTGTGCCGGGATTAGACTCTGTTCCGGTGAGTCCTTCGAAGCCGTCCCCTGTGGGCGACATGTTGCCGCTATCGGCGTAGAGAAAGCCCAGCATGTGATCGAAAGACCTATTTTCCAGCATCAGAACCACGATGTGATTGATGGAGGATAGAAGACTGGAGGACATGAGCGGACCCTCTGACAAAATGACTGGAACAAAATTACGAGGAGCAGGAAAGAAAATCAAGCGAACTCGGCGGCCGCGTTAAACCGGCCAAATCACGGGTCAATGACCGAACCGGGTGAGGCAGAACAGAAACTGCACCGTTTTGCTTCCTGGGCTGGACCGAAGGCGGAAGCCGATTGCCCGCGTGATAGTGATGCGCGGCTGTGGCGTGGTGTTCAAGGCGACGCTGTAGTTTTTCTTCCCTTCTGCTTGGCGCACTCGGCCCTTCGCTGCTGGTTAGAGACACAGGCTTCGAGTTCCTCTAAGGGGGCCGAGGAGAGAGTCGACAACTGGTTCATGGCAAAACGATCCTACGGATCGTAAACGGAGCTGCCATATCCTTGTTGGCGGGCAGAATTCTGCATTTGTTGCAGGTCCTTCTTCTGGGTCTCCAATTGGGAACGCATTTGCTCTACTTCCTGCTGCTTTTGCTGCTGATGCTCGTTCCACTGCACGCAGCCGGAGACGCAATTGCCTGGGGCGAACTGTATGGATCCATTGAGCTTGTCGATGTTGGCTTGTAGTGCACTGACTACTTCCTTCTGCCTCTGAATCTGTGACTTCCATTCCTCGGCCGACACCTTTGCCCCTGCGGAAGACTGAGGAGGGTCGGCCGGGCCTTGGTCTTTGGCAGCAGAAGGCGCGGTGGCCGGTTCGGAATGCCCAGAGATTTCTTCGTTGGTGATGACCTTGGGTGGCGTGGCTGTTTGCCCAGGTTTGCTCAAGGCTGCTTTATCCTGTTTCTGCTGACGTGCCTGCCGAGCAAGGTCCCCAAGTGAAGGCGAATCCTGGCCATTCGCAAGAGTCCCAGAAACACAGACCGCAACCGCCGTCAGAACGAATCCCCTCCACAGCTGACCCATGGCCGAGACCTCCAAAGAATGACGCTCACAACACGATAGGTCCATTCTGATCGGAAAGCCAAGGTTACGTCAGTGCAGGCGGCTCTGGGGGCGCGCCGGTGCCGTCTTTCCAAGATCGGCCGTGCCCCGTTGCCTCCCGTTCCCGCGGGACCTCCGCGGGGGTGCAATCGCCTTGATTTCGTTAATCGTCGTTGTCGGGCGAGTTTGACCGTCCTCCGAGGTTAAGGCGGGACAGGTTCCCGATAGAAAGGCTCAATGCGATAATCGATCGTGATCTGTTCGGCTGCCGGTTCCGAGACAAAGCCCGACGCATATTTTGGACTTCTGCTGCGTCAGTGGCGCGCTGTTCGTCGCATGAGCCAGTTGACATTGGCGCTCGATGCGAATATTTCGACACGTCACTTGAGTTGCGTCGAGACGGGTCGAGCGCAGCCGAGCCGGGAGATGGTGCTGCGTCTAGCCGAGGCGCTGGAGATCCCTCTGCGCGAGCGCAACACGCTGCTGCTGGCTGCGGGTTACGCACCGCTCTATCGCCGGACCGGCCTCGACGCACCGGAGATGGAGGTAGCGCGCCAAGCCGTAGACCTTCTCCTGAGGCAACTGGAGCCGTATCCCGGAATTGTCGTCGATCGATATTGGAACACGCTGAAGATGAATTCCGGAACAAGGCACTTCCTCGGGCGCTTCCCGATTGGCGATTCCGTGAAGCCACATAACGGAGTCCGATTCGTATTTCATCCGAAGGGGCTCCGGCCCTTCATCGAAAATTGGGAGAGCGTCGCAGCCCGCATCATTCAGCGGGTGCATCGTGAGGTTGCCGCTAACCCTTCAGACCAGATGATGAAGTGTTTTCTTGACGAGTTGCTCAGTTATCCGGCGGTGCCCAGCCGCTGGCGCGTGCTGGATCTTGTCGATTCGCCTCCGCCGTTTTTGACCATCAACTACAGGTGGAACGACTCCACGCTGCGATTACTTGGTACGGTTACCACCTTCGGAACGGCGCAGGATGTTGCCTTGCAGGAAATGCGCATCGAAAGTTTTTTCCCCGCCGATGAAGCCACGCGCGCTGCGCTGATGGCCGCACGATAATTGCGAAGCATCGGATTGCATTAATGGGGGAACCGCCCGCACACTTTGTCCTCGCATGACCTCGTCAAAGAAGAACGCCGCAAGCGCCAAGATCGTGCATTATGGAACTATGCTTCGGTTCGCCCAATGTGAACTAGGGACGAAGACTCGACTACTATATCGCACATGAAATCCACTGATAATTGGGTGATTCGTCTAATCGCGCTGTTCAAGCTGCTCAAGGGAGTTCTTCTGATCGCCGTCGGCATGGGAGCTCTCCATCTGCTCCATAAAGACCTGGCGAGTGTCGTGGAACATTGGGTGGCGCTGCTAGGTCTGGATCCAGGCAATCGGTACGTCGATAGGGCTCTTCAGAAGGTGGGCAATCTCACTCCGAACCAGATAAAACGTTTTGGGGTTGGAAGCTTTATTTATGCAGGTTTGTTCTTAACCGAGGGGGTTGGTCTCTGGCTTTTGAAACGGTGGGCTGAGTGGTTCAGCGTAATCATCACGAGTTCGCTGCTTCCCATTGAAGTTTACGAGATACACCGCCATCCAAGCCCCATAAAGGTCCTGGTACTTATTCTCAATATTGCCGTGGTGGGCTACCTTGTCTATCGAATTCGTGACGAACGACCTTAACCCCTCCGCTCCTCGACCCCTTGGCAATTGACAAGAAGTTGATCGACCAACTGTTAACCAACTACAAATAGCCCGAGGATATATCGGGAGAACGGTCTACTCACCTGTGGCCGGAGACCGTGGCTGGCCACTCCAGATCGTTCGATCCGCTCTATCCCGATCAGGTGGCGGTGGTTCTGGGAAGAGGGGAGCTGGCGAAGATCGAGGTGGCCTTAATGAAAAGAGGTGGCCTTAATAAAAATGATTTCCGGCACCGAGTGGACCGGCGAAACCTGGGGTTAAGTAGGTGGGATGGACGACATCGACAAGAACGGTACACTACCATGAGACGAACGCTCCCCGTGTTGTGCGTCTTTGCACTGATTGCGGTTTCGGAGGCGCAGAGTACGCCTGAAGATAGTCTGGCCTTCAAGACCCCCACGGTTAAAGGCTCACTGGATGGTCCCCGAACCCCTATCTTCGTTTCGCCCCAGGACTCTTGCAACCAGAACGACGTTCCTGACGCCATGGCGCGCGCGTTTCGTGACTACACCGGGACGGTTCATCTCTCAACCGCCAGTTCGCAACTGTTCCAAAGCCTTGGCCCGACTCTCGACACGGTCGAGCACAGTTGCGACGTCGCATACAGTTCGCAGAACGACACCAACCCGGCGGACTTCAATGATCAGGCCTGGCTTGATTCTTTCTATACCGTTGACGGCAAAAACATCGCTGTGCTCGCACACACGGAGTATCACGGCTGGGCGATCCCGGGCGAGTGCAACATTCAGGGCAACAATCAGTACGGCGCGTGCGAATACGACTCGGACACTTTTCACTTCTCGCGGGATGGCGGCTATCACTTCCACACGCCCAAGGTACCGAATAATTTCTTGGCCGGATTTCCCTATCCGTATGTGATCGACGATGGTCCCATGGGCTACAGCGTCGACACCAACATTGTGAAATATGGCGGGTGGTTTTATGCGGTAGCCACGGACTATAACTGGCCTCCAAACTGTTCGGGCGAAACCGGGCCGAACGCCTGTCTGGTGCCCTACGGCGGGGCGCCAATTCGGACGCGCGACGTTTTCGAACCGAGGTCGTGGCGCAGCTGGAGCGGCAAGGATTTCTCGGTGTCGTTCGTCGATCCCTATGCGGGCCCGGTGGTGCATCCGGAGGAGCACGTCTACACCCCGGTCCCGTACATGGCATATGTGAACGCAATCAATATCTATCAGCCATTGAATGTGGTGGTCGCCACACTGTGGGATTATTGGGACGACACGTTAGGTCCGCCGGGAATGTACCTTACGACCTCGACCGATCTTGTGCACTGGACCAGCCCGACACTGGTTGTCGCGCTGAGCGATCTGCTTTCTGAAGACCCAAAGGGAAGCTGGCTCTATGTGTATTTTTCGTTGATTGATCCGGACGCCCCCGACCTCAACTTCTCCGTCATTGGCGATCATCCGTACCTGTACTATGTACGCCTGGATAACAATTCCCAGAATCGTGTGCTATTCCGCCGCCGAGTTTCGATCACGTCGACTACAGCCGAATGAGTTCTGAGGCTGGGGCTCGAGGTGAATGAGCGAAACCAAAGAGTCTAGCCCTCAATTTTCATATTTGCGCAATAAAGGCATTTCTTTATCGGGGTTTGCCCGTATGGCATTGCTCCTCGGCCGGCCATAAGGCGTTTGCGCTCTTAACTGGGTGGGAGGAACAGCAGGTGAATCTGCTGGGCAACCAACTTCGAAAAGATGGGGCGTGTCGCGGCCTCCGGATCCGCCAAGTCCGTCTCCCGACTCTCCGAGTTTCAGACGAACGATCAGATGTTGCAGTGGATCGAAGAGGTGCTGGAGGGCAAAGAGGGCAAAGAAGGCGAGAGCACCGCCGCCGCGGGGAAGGGAACTCGCTCACCACCCTTGCAGCTTCAGTTCATAAAGAGCATCGAGCCCTTTATCCAGATTCGCGCATCGCACCGGGAGGAAGAGATGGGCGCCGACCAGCACATCGTCTGACGCTTCCCTCGGCTCGGGTATTCATGCGATCGAAACCATTCAGCCATCGTCGTGAAAGGTCCAAACACAGCCACGGGGAAATCGCCTTCCATGAGAACGGGTTCCTCCTTTGTTTTCTTACGCGAGGTTGCCACTTTCCATCGCACTCGGTGACATAAATTCGCTCGGTGCCAGTTGAATGTTCTCCTTCCCCGATGTTCCTCCGGCACGGCCAGTGGTAACGGGTATATACTTTGGCATCTCGTCTGGAAGGTAAGGACGAGAGCCCTACCGAATCGGTGCCGGTCCGAGCACACGGCACAATTCATTTCTGCGATCCCGATCCGACTTGACGTGTGACCGATGTGATACAGGCGTCGTTAGTCGGACTTTTGTGAAAGCCTACTGGCAGATAGGTCAAATCTGTCATCTTCCGCAACCCTCATAAAGCTGGAATTGGAGAACCCGATATGAAATTCCGAAGATGGATGTCAATGACGGCAGTTTGTCTAGTCGCTGCGCTAGCGATTACGGTTCAAGTCTCTGCACAGACAATCACCACGTTCAACGCTCCTGGCGCGGGTACGGCCGCGGGACTGGGCACCATAACCACTGGCATCAATGTGTTTGGCGAGATCGCGGGATTTTATGTTGATTCAAGCGGGACACCCCACGGCTTCTTGCGAGCTCCGAACGGAACTTTGACCGCCTTTGACCCGACCGGGTCCGTGGCGACGTTCCCCTACGGCCCCAACCTGGTGGGTGCGACCACGGGATACTACATTGACGCGAGCGGCGTAAGTCACGGCTTCCTGCGTGCTGCCAATGGAACGATCGCGACGTTTGACCCTACGGAGTCCGTCGGTACCGTTGCCGTGAACATCAACGACTTCGGGGCGATCGCGGGATACTACTATGACTCGACCGGGGAAACTCACGGTTTCGTGCGCGCTGTGAACGGAACGATCACCTCGTTTGACCCTACGGGCTCGGTGAACACCGTCACCGACGCCTTCTCCGCCCTCAATGATTTAGGGACTTTGCTGGGGAATTACGTTGACGCCAGTACCGTATCGCACTGCTATCTGCGCGCTGCCAACGGAACTATCACCGAGTTTGAGACTCCGGGCGCGGGCAGCGGCGTCAACCAAGGCTGCCGCGGCGCGAGCACAAACAATTTCGGGATGGTCACAGGAGTCACCACGGACGCGAGCAACGACGATCATGGCTACGTGCGCGCTGCCAACGGAACGGTCACCACGTTCGATGTTAAGGGCGCGGCACCAGGATATATGAAGGGCACGGTGCCGCAGAACATCAACGATCTCGGCGTGGTCGCGGGACAATTTGTGGATACGAGCTCCGTGACGCACGGCTTTCTGCGCGCCGTTAACGGAAAGATCACCACCATCAACGTTCCGGGCGCGGGAGGGGGTTCCGGCCAAGGCACCTTCCCGGTTGCCAACAACTTGGCGGGAGAGGTCGCCGGATATTACGTTGACGCGAGCGGGGTGTATCACGGCTTCCTGAGCCAGTAAGCGAGCGGTTCGCCAACCCAAAGTGCCAAGGCGTCGCCGAGGAAAAATCTCCTTTGCCGCCGGGCCGACATCTTCGGATTGGGTGTCGGCCCTTTTTGGGCATCAAGCTGTGGGAGTCCGCTTGTCAGACCGTGATCCGCTCGGAGTCCGTAAGGGCGAGCCGACATATGGGGACTAATTTGGTCTGTCGTCCCATGTGCTCGTTCTTGGTAGGACCCGCTGGTCCCCTCTCTACCAGAAACCCTGATGGTTATTTCTGACATTACCCGTAGCTTTTTCCCGGCGGCTAGGTATTTAGTACTTCTTTCGTGCGATTGATGGCGGCGAAGCAATTTCGTCGTTCCTGTTCCATCTCGGCGGAGTGCCTTTTTTCACCAATTTCTACTGATTGCTGTGTTCTTTGCGTTGTCGTGGGAAGAGGCAGTGCACGTTCGGATAAGTGGGACTTCGCCTTAGGGGTGTGAATAAAAAACCCTCTCCCCTGCCATCGGGGAGAGGGCTGTTCAGTCTAAACGTGTTTTAGTCGTCGTCGTCAGCTTTGGCCGGTGCCGCGCGATTGAAGTCGCTCGCGGGGCGAACCGTCTCCTCGCCGGGGTAGGGTCGCATAAACCCGGTGGATTCGTACCAGTTCAGGTGGTTGACGGTGTCCGAGTCTTCGACGTCTGGCCTGTGGTAATTGCCAGCGAAGATCTCCGCCTTTTTCTGCATCCAGCCAGCCCTCAGAGCCTTAACCTTGGGGCTCTCTTTCACCGTGGACTGAGCCTTGGATTGAGCCTTGGCTTCGAGCGCCGCAGAACACGAGGGCGGCAGGGTCTGGGTTGGAGTCTGGCTAACACCATAGGTCAGCGGCATTCCCGCTGCCACGTGTGTCCACGGCTGGAAGTTGTCCGCCGGGGGGGTGTTGACGAAGAGCGTCGACATTGGCGAGGCCACGAGATCGGACTGGTTCATGGGCTCAATGCCGAGAATCTGCTCAATCGTGCGAGTCAGGTTGACCTGCGTGTAGAAGGTGCTGTCAACGTAGGTCGAACCACCGGTACTTTGGATGACGAACGGGCTAATGACATAGCCAGGGCTGCGGTGACCGTCGACGTGGTCAACGCCGGTCTGTGCGTCGTCTTCGGTGACGAAGATCGCCGAAGACGACCAAATGGAGCTGTGGCTGATGGCGTCGACAAAGCGGCCAAGAGCCAGATCGTTGTCGGCCTGCATGGCTACCGCGTTCGGCGGGCCGCCGGTGTGGTCGGAACTGATCCACATGAACTCCAACTGGGGAACCGTACCTGCGGCGACGTCGCTCTGGAAGTCCTTATTCCAGATATCGAAGCGGAACTGGTCGGGAATGCCCAAGTCGAATTGTGGGTAGGTCTGGTACGTGTTGTTAATCAGATTCGGCAGCGGGGAGTGCGAGGCGACCGTGTTGTAGTTGTAGAGCTGAGGCTCGTTGCCAGCCTCGTAACACGTGATGTCGTTGTAGAAGTCGATCCACAGTGGCTCGGCGGTCGACCCGTTCGGCTGAGAGAACGTGTTGTACTCGATGTACTCGCCGTAGTTCTTAAACGAGACTTTGTACTTTGCAGCCTGGTCCCACAGATGGCCGGCCTTCTGGTAGGCAAGCGCTTCGCCGCCGTTGGAGGGGTAATCACGCAGCCAGTCCGGCGACTGGACGTCGTCGGAGTAAGGAGCCAAGGCCTGCGTAATCCAGTTGTGACCGTCAGCCGACTGGCGGCTCGGGTCGTAGTAGTTGTCCAGCAGCGGGAAGCGCTGCACGATCGAGTGCGCGTTGGGTGTTACGACGGGGTAAGGTGTGTAGGTCGAGTTGATGCCGAAGGTTGCCAGGGAGGCGTCGCCGTTGCCGGCAGTCACGTCGCCCAGGATCTGATCGTAGGTGCGGTTTTCACGGATGATCAAGAAGACGTGCTTGATCAGCGAAGGCGAGCCGATCTTCGCCGGGATCGCGACCGGCGTAGCGGTCTTGCTGCCACCGGAGGCAGATTCGATATTTGCCGTGAGATCCCAGTGGTTGTTGTATAGAACCTGCGTCGTCATCGCCGTCAGGTTCAAGCTCGCAATGGGAATAATGCTCACGGTGCCGAGGTCCTGGTGGGTGTTAAAGTCGTACACGCCGAATTCTTTGCCGTACGAATTTTCGAACGTATTCGTAGGAGGCGGCTGCACACCGAAGCCCGTGGTGCCGAGGCCCTTGTCGTTGGCAACGAGGAGCTCACCGTCCGTCGAGTCGAACACGACCGAGCTCGGCGCATAGCCGACGGGAATCAGGCCCTGAACAATGGAAGTGTTGAGGTCTATTACGGCAACCGCATTGGCATTGTAGAGCGCCACGTATGCATTGTTGGAACTGTCGACGGCGATCGCGTTTGGCCCCACGACAGTGACGAGGTTTTTGGGCACTGTGACCCCCAGCCCAGCGAGGAAGGGATCAAGCTTAATCGTCGACGAGACCGTATTGGTGGTCGTGTTGATCACCGAGATCGTGTCGTCATAGGCATTAGTGACCAACAGGTATGTGGTCGCCCCATTGGTCCAGAAAGTCATGCCCGTCGGGTGCAGGCCGACCGTGATGGTCTTGGTGACCTTGAACGTGGACAGGTCCACGACGGAAATGGTGCCCTCGCTCGTCGCGCCGGTCGGATAGACGGCGATGACCGGGGTGCCGTTCGAGTATCCCTGGAAGCTGCTCGCGCTAGGAACCTTTCCAGCCTCGTTGGCAACGTAGGCGGTAGTGCCGCTCGGCGAGATCACAATGTTGTTCGGAACCTGACCGACGCGTAGCTCCGGACCCTCCACCGGCGTTCCCGTCAGGTTGATGCTGGCGATCGTATCGTTATTGTCGAGCACCACGTAAGCAGTATTGCCATTTGGCGTAACCGCGATGCCCATCGGATAGGAAGTGGGCGCACCATCTGATACAAGCGAGACGGTCTGGCCACAGGGGATTTCAATGCTGCCTGTGGTCCCCGGAGGGCTGCCGGAGGGGGGTGCCGAGGCACTGTTGAACGGAGCAACCCACGGATAGCAGGTAACGTTAGTCAGAAAGCCGCCGCCGTCGACGTCGAGCGGGACGCTGACCTCAGCGTAGTTGGAAAGCAAGCCGGTCGTCGGACTGACACTGGCCACGGCAACGTACGCTGGCCCGTAGTCGCCGTCTTGGCTAAACAGCAGGTACTGTCCGTTGGGCGTATAGGTGATGCCCATAGAGCTACCGCTGTTGGTCTTTGACGGTATGTAGTTCTGTATGACCTGGCCTTGGGTGTAGGTCCCGCCGTCGCAGCCGGCGGCGGCGACGCAGAAGATCGAGACCGACTGTGGGGCGCCCATCTGAAGGACGGCGGCGGTTCCGTTGCCCGTGGGATTGAGTGCGATGGCCTTGGCACGAGTCGTGGTGCCGAGGTAGACCTGGGTGCCGGCAGGGGTGATGATTGTGCCATTACTGGTGACCCACGGGTCGGCCAAGGGTGCCGTGTAGGTCGGGCCTGTCGATGCGTTCGCGTTTTCGCCTACCTGGTAGGTCGGAAATTCTGTGGATTGCGCGAGCGCCGAAACGCTCAGAGCCGCTGCCACTGCCAGGACGCCGAGCGCCCGCAGACAATTGATTGGTGACATAGACACAGTTCTCCTCATTGGATTTTTTCCTCACGCAACTGGGATCGGTGGTGCGACATTGAGTGGAAAGACATTGGGGCGGGAATATGATCAGCGATAGTAGTTAGCAAGCGTTACGGGCTTATTACGGGATTGTGAACATTGGGTGAAACTTCTGTTACAGGGGCTGAACTTCGGTCGCGGATTGTGACGGGTGCAGTTCCACGCGAAGCAGAGTCTGTTTCGTGAACGCTAGCTGCGTCGGTCCCGCAATCAACAACTTTGACATGACACTCACGAAATCGCTGCTGAGCCACCGACTCGAAATCGTTTGAGTTCCGAGAAATCGTCCTCGTACGTTTGGGCGCGGACCATCACATGGGGACGAAACATTTGTTGTTGGCTACGGTTAGACGGACTCCAGTGAATATCTCCGATCACGCCAAGCAGAGGTTAGGGCTGATGTCCAGGGAGCTTCGACTACGGCACAAGAAGTTCAGTCAGGCGATGGGTCAGCACCAGCGCTGCGCCGTAGTTGCAGGCAATGCCGGTGAACATCGTGAACAGAGCGAGCAGGCTCCAACACCAGCGGCGCTGAGCGTGTCGGCCAGTGGTGTTCCAATGGAGCAAACGCCTCACGCGGAAGCTGATCGAATGCGAACCGCTGACCAGTTCAGTCGCAAGCAACGGCTTGGGCCATTGCGGGGAAGATCTGGAAACTTTGATCAAGGCCGCCGCCAGATCTAGCGCTTCCTGGCGATTTGCCACTGCCGCCTCGTCTGCCGCCAGTTCGGCCGTGTCCTGCCATGCGCGCTCGATGCCGCTCATTCCGGGGAAAGGTGTAGAACTGACCATAACTTTTTTCAAATTGTCCCAGGACTGCGCGTGCCCAAGTTCGTGCCGGACTGCGACCCGTAGCTCGTCGTCAGTGAGCACCGCGGTTGCCAAATCGGAAATCATCACCCTTGGTCGCCAAAGTCCTACCAGGATCAGTGGTGGTGCGTCCTCCGAAGCCCCGAGTCTGAGCATCCGGCCATCGTCTCCGACCTTTGTCGCTCCCATCAACCACTGAGCGACGGCGCGCATCGTTCGCGCTTGAACACTCAGCACGCGGAACAACCCGGCGCCAAGGATGAGCAGCGAGCACAGGGCAAGAATGAACGTTGCAGTGTCCTCGTCGGGCGATCTCCTCTCCAGCAGCCAAAACGACGGAAACGTGAAGCACACGGTGACCAAGGCGGAAACGGTGAACGGAAAAATCCGCAGTCCGAACAACAGATTGGCGGTGTTCGCGGCAGCCCCTTGGCCAATGTATTTCGTGCCACGCCAGACCAACACGACCAGTAAAGACAGAGGGCAGTACACGGTTGCGAAAAAGGCAAGGGAAACGAGGAGACCTCGCGCAGCGAATATCACTCCTGTTCTTCCTTCTTGAGTTGGGCGCGCTGACGCTCCACGAGCGACTGCAACTCATCGAGTAATTTCACGTCCTGCGTGCTGACCGCTTCCACCAGATATGAGAGGTGCAGTGAAGCATACTCCGAGCGCAAGAGCTGGCGAATGCCGTTTTCCGCACTCACGCGCTCCAGTTCCTCCCGGGTATATCGCGCCGCATAGCGAAACGCCCGTCCGTCTGGAACACGGTCGAGAAGTCCCTTTTTGAACAGACGGTCCATCGTCGTCATGATCGTGGGATAGGTTTGCCAGATCGTGCCATCCTCGAGCACTTCACGAACGGTGGCGGTGCCTCGCACCCACACGGCCTGGAGGACCTTTCCCTCCAATGGTCCAAGCTGGGCCCAAGAGGCAGAACCGGCGAAGGAAGGATGAAGTGACGTCATTGTCGATATTGAATGCAATCGGGACGTATCCTGATTCAAGAACTCTAGAGATGCAGCCTTGAGGAGTCAACCGCCCGCCTGCAAATTCACCACGGGTTAACAAATGAAAGTAACGTAGTACACATCTGGATCGATCACCGGCAGTGTCTGGGTTGATTTCATTGACTTTGTTCTTAAGGCATCTGCGAGCCTTTCTTAACCATGGGATCAACCTCCTCGGTTTCGCGCGTTGCGGCGAGTGTCGACGCGTTGCTCCCTTTGGTTTAACGTTCGTTCGCGTCACGGGGCAACAATTTGATTCGGTAGCAGGGACAACAATTGATGAAACCACACAAGTGCTCTTATCGTCTGCTTTGCAGGTTGCCTTTCGACCACCTTCGCTTCCGGCCTGCCAAGCGGGGAATATCCTCCTGGAGTCAGTCATCTCCTTACGTCTTGTTGTCATCATCCTGGGCCCGATGTCTTCGTCGCCGGCGCCAAATCGGTTATCGACCGGGGACGGGCTGCTGAACGATCGAGGTGCGATAATACCTGCGCATGGGAGTTCGAGCATGAAGAGCAGGGAGGAAGCCGGGGGCTATGTTTGCGAGATCCGGTCAGAAGAACTCAGCAACGGCGGAATCTCTCCGGAGTTGTCTGACACCAGACATCGAGCGTTCGTCGTCACCGCAAAAACCTCAAGGGTGGCAAGCCGCGCCCCGGTCACAGCATTCGGCGTAGTTCTATTCACGCTAAGTTCATGGTCCTGTCTCGCTTGGGCACAGGCTTCCGGCCAACCCTGGACAAACACTCGTCTTTCACCCGACGAGCGCGCGGATCTGGTCGTAAAGCAAATGACGCTGGATGAGAAAATTCAACTCGTCCATGGAAGTATGGCAATGCTCGGCAAAAAGATCCCCGGCGCGCTCGGGGGAGATGGATTTGTCCCCGGGATTCCTCGCTTGGGAATCCCCGACCTCAACCTGATCGGAGCAGGTGTCGGCGTCACCAACTTAGGCAGGCGCTCTCGTGGCATGGCCACTGCGTTGCCTTCGTCGCTGGCGGAAACCGCCACCTGGGACCCCAAGCTGGCGTATGACTTCGGCGCGGTCATTGGCCGGGAGACGCGCGACCAAGGTTTTAACGTCTCGCTGGGTGGCGGCAACGACATCATGCGTGAGCCGCGCAATGGACGCAATTTCGAGTACCACGGCGAAGATCCCGTGCTTGCGGGAACGATCATCGGACAAGAATTGAGGGCCATTCAGGACCAGGGCGTCATTGCCGATATCAAGCACTACGCTCTCAACTGCCAGGAGACCGACCGCATGGGAGTCAGCTCAAATCTCGACAAACGCTCGCTGCGCGAACTCGACCTGCTGGCATTCGAAATTGGCATTCGGGATTCTGGGGTGGGGTCGGTGATGTGTGCCTACAACCGCGTGAATGGGGTTTATTCCTGCGAGAACGATTACCTTTTGAATGAGGTGCTAAAGAAAGATTGGGGCTTCAAGGGCTGGGTGATGTCGGACTGGGGTGCGACCCATAGCACAGTCCAGGCGGCATTAGCGGGTCTGGACCAGGAATTCTTCGAGAACAAGTACTTTGCCGCGCCGCTTGAGAAAGCGGTTGAGAGCGGCGCAGTTCCTCTGTCACGGCTCGACGATATGGTGCATCGGATTCTGCGTACGATGTTTGCGTTCGGAGTGATCGACAATCCTCCCGTGATCAGGCCTATCGACGCCGAAGCGGGTGCGGCCGTGGCCCAACGGGTTGAGGAACAAGGCGCGGTTCTACTGAAGAACGCGGGCAATGAATTGCCACTGAGTGCATCGAATCTTCATTCAATCGTGGTCATCGGGTCCCACGCCGATGTGGGTGTGTTGTCGGGCGGCGGCTCGGCCCAGGTAGAACCAGTCGGCGGAAATGCGGTTCCTCCCAAGGAAATACCGTCCGGCCCTACCGGTTTCCTGGCCGTGTGGGTATGGGACCCTTCTTCCGCTTTGCGCGCAATCCGTGCCAAGGCCCCGAATGCCAAGGTCAGCTATGACGGCGGGACTGATCCCGCAGCCGCGGCCAAGGCGGCCCGTGGTGCCGACGTCGCAATCGTGTTCGTTTATCAACAAACTCACGAAGGTGACGACTTGGCGAATCTGTCTCTGCCAGACAAGCAGGATGAATTGGTCAGGCAAGTCGCGGCGGCGAATTCGCGTACCGTCGTCGTACTTGAGAACGGGGACCCCGTTCTGATGCCCTGGCTGAATAACGTGAAAGCAGTCTTGGAATCCTGGTACCCTGGCCAGAGGGGCGGAGAAGCTATCGCCAAAATCCTCTTTGGCGACGTAAACCCTTCCGGGAAGCTGCCGATTTCGTTCCCCAAGAGCGAAGTCGATCTGCCACACTTGACCATCCCCGGTCCGCCACCATCGGAGCAGCCGTCGAGTTCCGACCTGTTGCCAACCCCAACCTTGATCGATGCCAACTATACCGAGGGACTGGAGGTTGGTTATCGGTGGTATGACGCCGAGAAAAGAGAACCGCTCTTTCCATTTGGCTTCGGACTCTCGTACACCACCTTTTCCTATTCCCAACTCAAGGTGGACTCAGGCAAGTCGGTGGAAGTGAGTTTCTCAGTCCAGAACACAGGCTTGCGTGCCGGAGCAGAGGTGGCACAGGTTTACCTGGGTCTGCCGGCAAGCGCGGGTGAACCGCCGAAGCGCCTGGTGGCTTGGGAAAAAGTGTCGCTAGATCCAGGCCAGAGTCGTACGCTCACCATTTCGCTCGGGCCAAAGTCCATGTCCGTGTTCAATGTCAAAAAGGACGCGTGGGAAGTCCTCCCGGGTGATTATCTTGTTTCTGTTGGCGGCTCCTCCCGGCAGACGCCCCTGAGTGCGACGGTTGCCATTCCTTGACCAAGTTGGGGTCATGCCGATAGCTGGAGTGCCTGGTTTCTTTTTGAAGTCGACGTCTCCAATGCTTGGAACCGCGCCGATGCTCGGCGCCGGTGCAGACCTCGATGGAGTCATAGGATTTATCAGCAGTCAGCCGACGGTGGACTCCCGCGCGCGCGGGAGCCCGAAAACAATCGGACTTCGGGAACAAAGATCTGACCGCCGAATGGCGGGGATCTGGTGTAAGGCTTGAATGGCGGAATGGTCGATTCCTCGGATGCGATGTTCACCGTGCTCGTCCAAGAGATCCGCCAGATACCCGACGTCGCGACTGCTACCCCATAGGGATAACAGGTCTCTGAGGTCGTCGCGTGGCTGCCGGTGTCGGTACCGCTGCCATCTCCGGTTACAGTGATGCTCGCGCCCCGAGGTGTTCACCTCGCGAATGCGGTTGTAGTCGCCGGCTAGGAAGAGATCGCCTTTCGTATCCACCCCAACCGGGGGCGGGCATTCCGCTGGGCGGTGCCATCTTGCTGTTACCGCAGCTGCGAACGACTCCAGCGGGCATACTGACCTCGGCGGCCGGTGCGCTCCCTGATCACGCGGGCTCCACCATCTGCGACGTACAAGATTCCTTGGAACGATTTACATCCGCTTTGCACTATTCCAATAGGTGGAAGGCATCGTCGGGTCGGGCGATGAGCCGGAAGACTTTACCGGTCGAACCCGGCCTCTAGGCGGTTCGTATGACGATTTGTCTTCGACAGATGTGGAATGGGGGCGGGAATTATGAGTGTCATTAATCTGAAATGGTGGCTGGGAGCTGTACTCTTACTGTGTCTGGTGCCGTCGTCTTTTGCGGTTGAGCAGGATCACTACAACCATGAGAAGCGCAGGGTCAGCCGGCAGATGCCGGAGGGTGGCTCTGCTACCCTCTATTTGCTGGAGGGCGGCATTACCTGCCTGGTGGCGATGTTCGTACGTTCTCGGGCCGTAAAGGGCGCCACGCATCGATAGGTGAGGGTGTCGTAGGCTGGTGAGATTTGAGCCTCCGCGATTCGCCATTTGCCACTAAGACAATCTGGATGTAGCGTTACGCGGATAGAATGAGCGCAACAGTTCGGTTGCGATGACATTCTATCGATATGTCAGCGCTGCCAGGCTACGAAAGAAGTGCGAGGAAGAACCTCCTTCATCGGGAGAGCAGAACGTGAGTGAGCACGGCCAGCGCAAGATCGTCCAGAGCCGTCTTCGGGATGACCGCCTTCGCCCACCATTCGCAAAAAGGGCGAAGGGTGAGCGTCTGGCTGTTCCTTTACTCGCTCGGTTTCAACGTGCAGTAACTTGCCTATGAGTCAAACGCGGGTGGCGCTCGACTCCTGCGACATGACTGTCAGCCTTGCGCCCTGTCGGTAGCCAGCCGCATTGAGAATTTCACCGACACCAAGGTCACCAGCAGCGCCAGCGCGGCCCAGATCGCTGCAGACTCTGTGCGCCCGTGGAAGACGAGTGGCATCAAAGAGGGCAAGGGCGAGGAAGACTGCGCGGTCGCTGACGTTCTCCCGAACCGGGCAATGGCCATGACCCCCTCCGCCAGAATTAGTGCCACGGCAAGACCTGCACCCAGCAGGCCCGGCAGAGCGCGCTTCCAGGGGAAGGGAATTGGCGGCGGCGCTGCAGCCTGGCGACGAACCGCATGCATAACGGTGACGGCGAAGCCCGACGATGGCAGGATTTCATCCTCACCGGAAAGAATGTGGTTAATTTCGTGCTCGCCCTGCCTAATCAAGCGTCTCATCATGCCTCCTTCAAATGCGGCACAGCGAACAGTCGCGGAAGCTTGGCGCGTAAGAGCTCGCGCCCACGAGACAATCTGGCCTTAACCGTGCCTTCGGGCAGACCGAGGCTTCGCGCCGCGGTGGATATGTTTAGGTCGTGAAAGTAAAAAAGAATCAAGGCTTCGCGATACTTTGCCGGCAGAGTATCGACCGCGCGCCGCACCGCCAGATCGCGGTCCTGATCCTCGAGACCTCCGTCATAAGCACGCGCGTCCGCAGGCTCGGCAATGCTGTCGAGCGACACCGACACAATCCGCGCCGGGATACGGCGTAATTCCGAACGGTAGAGGTTGGTCGCCAACGCGAACAGAAAGGTGGAAAAGACCGCGTCCTTGCGCCACTGGGCGAGACTGCGATAGGCCCGCAGAAAAGCTTCTTGCGCCAGTTCTTCGGCTCGGCCACGATCGCGGCAGAAGCGGTAAGCCAAGTTGATCAATGGTCCCTGCCAACGCAAGACGATTCCTTCAAAGGCGGAGACATCGCCCGCCAAGACTCTTTCCACATCGGCCTGGTCGTCGCTGGAACTCACGCTGGACTTGCCTCAACCGTATGACACTATGAATTCGCTGTCGGTTGCATTATTTCAAAAATGGACTCCTGACGAAGAAAATGCAACCAAAACCACGCATGGCCGGTCCTACCTGACGTACAACCTTCAAGGAGCTGACAATGGCAATTGACACAGGCAATAACATGGTCGAGGTCGTAGCGGTGGCGATACCTGTCGTCGGAAGCATCGCCCTGTTCTCATTCTTGGCTGTGGCATCCTGGTCCGAGGCGCGCCGCAAAGAGAGAGAAACCTACTACAGGAGTGAAACGCTGAAAAAAATCGCGGAGAGCTCAGGCGAGGGTGCTAAGGCGGCGATCGAATTGATGCGTATGCAGGAGAGAAGCGCCGCAAAACACCGCCTCGAAGGTATGAAGCTGGGCGGTTTGATCACGGCCGTAGTCGGCATCGGTGTGATGGTGCTTCTGCACGGGATTGCGAACGACGACGGGCCAGTTTATCTCGCCGGCGTGATTCCGTTGTTGATCGGTTTGGCTTTGCTGGCATACACGTTCCTTCTCGCGCCCAAAGAACTGGAGTGAGAGAACGCGTCATTCGCCTCCATCGAAGGCGCGATGGGACCTGACTCTCCGACATGGCGGTAATCATCTCCCTGTCTGCCGCATCGGAGAGGACGTCGATAAATCGAAGCTCCCGGCGCTGAATTCGGGACTTAATGTCTCCCGCCACCCGCCGCGCAGCCTGGCGCCCACGGCTCGGGGATGCCACCTTCCGCCGTTCAGTTTCTAAGCACACACGAGTGAGCGATACTTTTGGAGTTTGCGTCTTGGCGCACCCGGCCAGCAAGTTGCACTCGACTCGAAGGGAGCGCCTCGAGGAAGGCAGCGACGTGACGCCCGTGCCTGGTTGTGGCGGAAGCGAGTGGGAGTCGAACCCACCCAGGACGACGGAGTCGCCCTACGCCGGTTTTGAAGACCGGGACGATCACCGGACCGCATGCGCTTCCGTGCCCTTTTGCAATTCGAAGAGTGCCTGTTTGACGATGGGCTCAGTGCTCGCGCGTGAGGCCAGCTTTTTGGGCTTCGACAAGCGGGGTGCAGTCACTGGCAAAGCGATGAGATCTCTAGTTTGGCTGATCGCCGTCCTGACCATTATCATGACGCTCGCGCACGGGCCTTCTCCTCACGGCGCCATCCTAGCCCTCATTCGCCTCACTGGCAATCGTATGGCCAGCGATTGAACTGCATTTCGAAGATTCGCTGGTTGCGAAAGGTAGTCGTACCCTTTACTTGGGTTGTGCCACGACTCGCAAATAGGGCTTCAGTGTCTTGAATCCGGCCGGATATTTCTGCCTGGCCTGCTCGTCTGAAACTGAGGTGGGTATGATCACGTCATCGCCAGGCTTCCAATTCACCGGGGTCGCGACACTGTGCTTTGCGCTGAGTTGGATCGAATCGAGCACGCGAAGCACTTCATCGAAATTGCGTCCGCTGCTCATGGGGTAAATCAGCATCAGCTTGATTTTTTTGTCAGGACCAATGACGAACACGGTGCGTACTGTGGCATTGTCGGCCGCGGTACGTCCTTCGCTGCTATTTCCCGCCTCGGCGGGCAGCATGTCGTAGAGCTTCGCCACTTTGAGTTCGGGATCGCCAATCATCGGATAGTTGACCTTGTGGCCCTGCGTTTCCTCGATATCGGCGGCCCACTTCCCATGATTGGTGACCGGGTCGACGCTCAGGCCGATGATTTTTGTGTTGCGCTTGGCAAACTCCGGCTGCAGTCCGGCCATATAACCGAGTTCGGTCGTGCACACGGGAGTGAAATCTTTGGGGTGCGAAAACAGAATGGCCCATCCGTTGCCGATCCATTCGTGAAAGTTGATTGTGCCTTGCGTGCTCTCGGCGGTGAAATTTGGTGCTTCAGAATTGATGCGTAGAGACATTGTCGTTCCTCGCGTAGAGTATGGAGATACATGGACGCCCACGGCGTCTAAACCCCACTGGTTTTATAGAGATTAGAATAACGATCGTCCCCTCGACTCGTCAACCCCGTTCGGCAGTCCGGGCTGGCGGCGCAGGGATGATCGAGATTCGACCGGCATCCGATTTCTGTCACGACAGCCATTCCAGGAGTTGATTTCGCTCGTCGAAGCTCGGGTCGCCGAACTCCCGGGCTGCGTTGGCCTGCAGAATGCGACACGCGGTAGAATCTCAGGCATGGCGGCTCCGGAACAAAGGCGTTCCCTTATCCGTCGGTCGATGGTGCAGGTCGATGTGTTCACCGAGCGGGCGCTGGCGGGCAATGCGCTGGCGGTTTTCCTTGACGGTAGAGGCCTCAGTACCGGGCAAATGCAAGCCTTGGCTCGCGAGACCAATCTCTCCGAGACAACTTTCATATTCCCGGGAGACGCCGCAGTCGAAAGGGAACGCGGAGTCCGTGTTCGCATCTTCACCGTGCAGGAAGAATTGCCCTTTGCAGGACATCCCACGCTGGGCACAGCTTTCGTTCTTCGCAATCAGCCTGGCGCTGGCAAGGGCGCGGCTGAAATAAGGCTCGATCTGAATGCCGGTACCGTGCCTGTGCGGTTCACGGCGGAGGCTTCGCGGCCCGCTTTCGGAGAAATGACGCAGAAAAACCCGGAGTTCGGCATGATTCATGACGTGGATGCCGTCGCGCGTCTGACCGGTCTCAGCGCCGCTGACTTCGATGACTGTGCGCCCATCCAGACCGTTTCCACGGGTGTTCCCTTTACCATCGCCGCACTGCGCTCGCTGACGATGCTGCAGAATCTCCGCCTCGATGTCCATGGCGCCGCCGAATATCTCGCGCGCAGCGGCGGGAAGTTTTTTTACTTTGTCTGTCGCGAGACGGTCGATCCCCAGGCCCGCCTGCACGCTCGTATGATCTTCTACAACGGAGACGACCCGGCCACCGGCAGTGCTGCCGGATGTTGCTCAGCCTGGATGGTTGCCCACGGCGTTGCCGCTAGCGACGAGCAGGTCTTGATTGAGCAGGGCCTCGAAACGCACCGTCCCAGCCGTATTTTTGTGCGCTCCACCCGGAACGGTAGTGGGCGGGATAACCAAGTTGTCAATGTGCGTGTCGGTGGAAATTGTGTAGAAGTTCTTCACGGTGAAGTGACACTTGAGGTGTAGCGGAGCGCAACGCTGCGACAGGTGCGCCTGTTCCCCGCATAGCACGATGTTGCCAAGCACGAGTGTGCCATTGGCGAGCACGGCACTTTACCAGCGCTCCGAATCTGTTTAGCATTCATCTCGCTCCGATTCCGAAAATGAAATCAGGTTTTCGATTCAGAAGAGATTTGCCATGACGCTCTCCCGGTTAGAACAATGAAGCCCAAGAAAACGATTCTGTGTGTAGACGACAACGAACAAGCACTCTCCATCCGTAAGATCCTGCTGGAAACACGGGGCTACCGCGTGCTCGCGTGCAACAACGGCGAATTGGCGCTCGACGCGTTTCGCCGTGGCGGGGTTGACCTGGTGCTCACCGACCTGATGATGCCCGGCGTGGATGGTTCGCAACTAATCGAGAAGATCAAGAATCTCTCTCCTCAGACTCCGGCGGTGCTGATCTCCGGTCGAACGAAGATCTACGAGCGCGAGACGCTGGCCGATGTGTTTCTGCCCAAAGGAATGTACGAGCCGGCGGACTTGCTGGAGCGAATACGGGTATTGCTCATCCGAAAACGCGGCCCCAAGCGGCAGGTTGAACTCCGCGCTCGCGCTGCCGCGGCGGTGTCGCAGGCGAGTGTGGCATGAGAGCGGCGCTGGGGCGGACGCCGGTTCTTTTCCGGAGAGGGCGGCGTGGACGGCGGGATTGAGTCATTGCGACATCAACTCATCCGCTCTTGGGTCAATCGTGCTTGCCCTGTGATATGGTTTTGAGTGGATGTCGGGATTCATCGAAGCCAGGGAACTCCGAAAGACATACCGGGTGGGCAAAGTTGACGTGCTCGCCCTGCGCGGAGTTTCTTTCAGCGTGCAACAAGGGGAGTTCGTGACGATTGTCGGCCCGTCGGGCAGCGGCAAGTCCACGCTCTTTTATCTGCTCGGGGGGCTGACCCGAGCCGACTCCGGCAGCGTCACCATCGACGGCGTAGATTTCGCCTCGCTCTCCGACGGTGAGCGCACACGATTGCGGAAAAGCAAAATTGGATTTGTCTTCCAGAAATTCAACCTATTGCCGACGCTGAGCGCGCGCTGCAATATCGAAATTGCAGCAGACATCGCCGGCAAGGGTGCACCGGATCCCGCACTTTTGAAGAAAATTGCCGAGATGCTCGGTATCGCGCAACGCCTGGAGCATCGTCCAAATGAGCTTTCTGGCGGAGAGCAACAGAGGGTCGCGCTCGCGCGAGCGCTGATCAACCGGCCCGCCATCGTGCTCGCAGACGAGCCCACTGGAAACCTGGATTCGAAAAGTTCGCGTGTGGTTCTCGACATGCTGCGCCAGTCCAACAAAGATTTGGGGCAAACGGTAATGATGATCACGCACAATCCCGAGGCCGCCGAGTATGGCGACCGCATCGTCCATATGCGGGACGGTCAGATCGTAGCGGCGACAGAAGATCCGCAATGGTCACCGCGTCATCCGGCAGAGCCCTTGCCGTCCTGATCGCCGCTTGCCGCCGGCCTTGATCAACGTCCGCGCCCGGCCACGAGTCCCTGTTTGCAGCCAGGCAACTGTGGGGTTGCGTGTCGATCGGCTGAGTGTCAGACCCGCCACGACGAAATCTGCCAGCGGCCGTGGTTCGCTCAATCCCGCCAGAAAATTGCGTTAACCTCAACCTCCGGGCTGCGGTTTGCTCCGCCGGGAGGGCGTCGTTTATACTCATCAAGGCAGGGCGGGAGTAACTCAGTGGTAGAGTGCGACCTTGCCAAGGTCGAAGTCGCGGGTTCAAATCCCGTCTCCCGCTCCAGATTCACCCGGATAGCCCATCGCTATCGTTCCCTAGCTTTCGCCCTCGGTCGAGTTGGCATCGACGCCGGGAGAATGTTCGATTGCGCTCCAATCGTGCGTGCCCCGCCGCACCCAACCATTCCCATTGGAGCCGTTGCTCCTTGCAGCCGGCAAAACACTCGCAGAGTGGGATGTCCACGGTCCCGCCAGAGGTCCGGGGTCGTAGCCGCGTCGGCAGACTCGGTCATGGCTCTATCCTTGCAATCGGCGTTGCCAAGGATCGAGCACCGTGATCGCCGTCGCTACCGGCAGTCAAAAGTCCGGCAGATCGAATGCGCGAGATAGCCGGCCGCGGTGGCGAAAGCCCGTCCGGCGAAATCCATTACCGCTGAGTTGGGATCAACCCCTTCGGAGACGATTCCCCCATCCCAACTGCTGGCGCGGAGAATCTTCAGCGCCTGTTCTCGCCCGCGCGCCAGAAACAGCTGATCGGCGATCGCCCAGGAGGTAGTGAACGGCAGCCGGTAGCTGCCCGGCAGGCCATAGGGCCGGTCAGCGTACGCATATTTGTAGTTCGGAGAATGCAGCCATTCGTAGGTGCGAACGAACAGTGGATCGTCTTCCGAGAGGAAGCCGAGAGCGGGCAGTTTCATGAGTGAGCCGGGAGGAATGTCCGCGAAAAGCGGATTCCGGCCGTCAGTCGCGCAGACCAGGATCGTGCCCTTTGCTCCGGGCGCTTCATCGGAGATGCTGCTCTGCAGGATTGTTTTCCGCAGGGCCGCGGCGCGCAGTGCCAACTGGCGAGCACTCGCCGCGTCTTTCAGACGATCGAAAAGCGTGGCCAGATCGAGCAGCGCCCTCCAACTCAAGACATTGTCGTAGGTCAGAAAAGGACGCTTCTGATACTCATCCTGCGAGTCTTGCAGCGTTGTGTAAAACCCGGACTGCGGGTCGAAGCGATCGAACAGCCGGTCACGAAGCGTCACGATGGCCGCAAGATGCGACGCCAGAAAAGCGTCGTCGTTTGTTCGCTGAATGTAATTCGCCGTGGCAATGATCGGAGCAACTGCCTCATCGAGCTGAAATCCATCCTCCAGAACCACTCCGTCGATGAACCGGCTGTGGGTTCCCGTGTTGCGCAGTTGGGTTGTCAGGGCATACTCGAGCGCCTCGCGCGCCAGCGAGGTGTCGATATCCAGCAATGCCGGGAAGCTCCACAGCATGGCGTCTCGATCCCAATACGCGGCAGAGACGTAATAGCGCGGACTGCGTGAGGTGACGCCGACCAGTTGCTCGGTGTCGATGGTCTTTCCCCATGCGTAGAGCGCGGTGAAAAGAAAGTTTCGATTCATGAGCACATCGAGGTCGGGCTGACCGGTGCTGCGCGTACGCTGTCTGCACCAGGCTGCCGCCAGATCGATCATTGCGCCGGCGCCGCCGCGATCGATCAGTTCCCGGAGAGCCTTGGCGGAGTGGTCGGCGCTGAACTCTTCGAGACCGACTCCCAATACAAAATTTGCCTCCGCCGCCTCGCCAGGAGCTAGGTTCACGGCACGCTGCGCATCAAGTGCAGGAGATAGCGACTCGGGCGCTACGCTCGAGTGAGCCACGGAGCCCTCGTGAATCAACGACCAGGCAAATTGCGTGTCGTGGGTGACGAAAGGGAAGACTTCGGCGGAGTCGACCCAGGGTGCGGGTGCGACCGACCGTTCTCCCCGGAGCGCCACCGGCAAGTAGGTGACCCGATTGAGTGCACCCCAGGAGGCTCTCATACCAAGAGTTATAGGTATTGCGTCTGGCCGCCGGTTGGTGACAGTCATGTGTATAAAGGCACCACGCGATCCGGGAGGCGCGCAGTACGTGATGCTGGCCTCGAGCCCGTCCACCGCAATATGTGCGACAGGGATCCAATACTCCATCAGCTCCCAGGTTAGATTGCGCAACTGGAGAGGCTTGCCGTCGACGGTGAAATACGGCTGCAAGGCAGGAGCGCCTCCTTCTCCCCTCACCTCGAGCAGGCCGCGATCGCGCATCGAGAGCACGTTGAAACTGACGATCGCGCCGTCCGTTGCACGAATGTCAGGAAGAGCGATCCACTCGTTGCCGGTGGGCAGAACGTCGTCAGCACCCACGGAGATCCCAATGCGGCGTGGAGGGTTGGCGGCCAGAAGCGGACGGGTAGGCACGAGGAGAACGATGAGAACGAGAAGAACGCAGATCGTGACACGAATCTGTCCCCGTCTTGTTGGCGCGGTAGTACGGTAGTAGGCAGATCGCTGCTGCAACGGGCCACCTCTCTCAAAAATCAGGTTGGGTCGAATGCACTCCGTGAACGAGCTGAAAATCTTCATGGTATCGTGCCACTGCAATTTGACCGCAGCACCTGCTACCGGGTGAGTATTTCAAGCAGCAGGATGCCATCCCGGGGCAGTTGCAGTCGGATGGAACCCTTCGTCAGACGAAGGTCCTGTGGGGAGTTGGCATCCACCACATGATTCACGTCGGCAATTTGCGCCCGCGTTGGATAGCGGGGACTGCCCATGCGCCGGTAGGCCGAAAGCGTATTTCCGTGTTCCGAGTCTGCACGGCTGACTCGCAGCGGATTGTCAGCCGGTACTCCGCCAATGTTAAAGGTGATCGTTCGCTCGCCGCCCTTTTCGCCCGGATCGACCAGGTTCCAGGCTGCGATCGCCAGCGTCCCGTCCCGGCGGCGAGTCGCCAGAATTCCGGGGGTATCCTGCGCGATTCTCTCTTCTCCAAGTTTGTGCAGCAGGGCAAATGCCGAGTAACTAGGCTTCTTGATGCCACCGAGCGCGATCAGCCCAAAGCTGCCGTCAAAAGGCTCGCGACCGGGACCGCCTTCTTCGAAAACGTCGCTGAACGTCCAGAAGGACATCATATTCACCAAGCCGTCACACTGCCATATATCGTCCGCCAGGGCAGCGCCGACATATTCGGTGTCCCTTGCATTGCGCGGTCCAAAGGAAGGGACATTCCACTCGGTCCACATTAGAGGCAGGTGTGGACGCGCGGAGGCGGCGATCTGATCGTGTACCTTCTTAATCGCGAGACATACCCTGCGGTCCATCGGGATGGCTTCGCTGGTTCCAAACAGGTCTTCGGTGGAATCGTCTCCGTACCCGTGGCTGGAAATAAAGTCGACGGGGACATTCTCGGCAGCGGCGTGCTGAATGAAGGTGTCGACCCAGTGCGCGGATGAGGTCGCGGGGCCGCCGACCCGCAGACGCGGACTGACTGACTTCAAGGCTCGTGCCGTGTGGTCGTACAGTTCGAAGTAAGTGGCTTGTTTCGGATCTCCGGTCCAGAAATCGATATTGGGTTCGTTCCATACCTCGAAATACCAGCCCGATACTTCGTCGAGACCGTAGCGGTCCACCAGATGCCGCCCGAGGGCGCCGATCAGGTCGTCCCACTTCTTGTAGTCTTTCGGAGGCGAGACGATCTGCTTGTACCAGAACGGATGGACATCCTGGCGTAAGGCGAGCTTCTTGGGCATGAAACTGATCTCGACGAAAGGCCGCACGCCGTTTTGCAGCAGCCCGTCATAGATTTGATCGACGTAGGAAAAATTGTAGATTGGATTTCCGTGATCGTCTTCATCGTAAATGCCAACTTCGTCGTGCAGGATGTTATGAAAGCGGACGTAACGGAACTCTGTGACCTTCTTCACTTCGCGCAGGTCACTACGATAGCTTTCGCGCAGGGTAAGAATGGCGCGTCCGGAACCAAACGTTTGCTCCCAGAAGTGAGGAAAGGGCCGTCCCTGGGCGTGGGCATCGATGACGATCCTTTCGGACGAATTTTGCGCATTCGCGATGCCGGTGAGGGACAGCAGCCCCAGTAAAACGAGCGTGAGATGAAATCGTTGCATACGGTTTGTTCTCTTACGGGACCTGTTTTTCATGGGGGTTCGGTCGCCTGCGATCTAGGGCAAGATTTCGAGCTTGGCTGCGGAGCCGCCGGTGCAATCCGGAGCAACCCATAGCGTGGCCTTCGCCGGTTCAACGGTAAATTGGTTGTGGTCGTTCCAGATGGCGAAGGCGTCGGGCGCAAGATGGAAGGTGACGGTTTTTCGTTCTCCTGGAGCCAAAGCGATTCGCTGAAATCCCTTGAGCGCGCGAACCGGCTGAGCTGTGCTGGTTCCTTGCAAACCAACATAGAGTTGGACCAACTCTTCTCCCGCGCGCACGCCAGTGTTTGAAACCGTAGCCTCAACGGTCAAGGCATCTTGTTTTCCGAGCGGGTTGCGCAAACCCTGGTTCAAATCCGATGCCCTGATTTGGGTCCTGCTGATTGCGGTTGATCCATAACCAAAAGTCGTATAGGAAACGCCGAAGCCGAAGGGAAACTGGGGTGAATTCTGTTCGTCAAGGTAGCGCGACACGTACTTGGAGGCCACGTCATCGGGCGGTCGGGTTAGGTCGATTCCTCCCGCCGGCCTCCCCGTGCTGAGCGCGTTGTAGTAGAGCGGTTCCTGTCCGACGCTGCGCGGCCAACTTAATACTAGTCTGCCACTGGGGTTGAATTCGCCGAACAGCGTTCTGGCGAGCGCTGGTCCTCCCTCGGTTCCAGGAAACCATGCTGCCAGCACGGCCGGCACATGCTCAAAAGCCCAGGGCAGGGTGAGCGGGCGTCCGCTGAACAGAATCAGCACCACCGGTTTGCCGGTATGAACGACTGCTTCGAGCAATTCCTGCTGGCGGCCGGGGAGGCCGAGATGGGCACGCGAAGCCGCCTCGCCGCTCATTTCGGGAGACTCGCCGAGGGTGAGAATCGCGAGATCGGCGCGCTCGGCAGTTGAAACAGCGGCTGCGATTTCTTGATCGCCGCCTCGCAAGATTCCTGCGCCCCTGGAGCGCAAGACATGACTCTCTCCCAAGCGCCGCGCCAACTCGGCGGTAAACGACGGCGCTCCGCTCTCGGTTTGCGACGAATGACCATTTCCCTCCGGATCGGAAGGATTGTCGGCGAGCGGACCAATCACGGCCACGGTCTTCACCTGCTTCGAAATCGGCAGAAGAGATTGGCCGGCGGAGACCACCTCGTTCTTCAGAAGGACAAAGGAATGCTCGGCGACGGTTTGCTCCAACTGCAGGTTCTGGGGAAGAAAGAAGACTTGTTTGGCACGTCCTACCTCGACATACGAGCGCTCGAAAAGACCGAGAGCCAACTTAACCCGCAGGACCCGGCGCACGCTTTCGTCAATGGTCGCTTCCGGTACTGCGCCCGAGCGTACAAGTTCCGCAAGATGATCGTGGTACAGGCTGCTCGCCATGTCCATGTCGACGCCGGCGAGGATGGCTTTGCGTGCGGCAGCCGCGTCATCGAGAGCAATTCCGTGAGCAACCAGTTCGCCGACCGAAGTCCAGTCGCTATCCACCATTCCCTCAAATCCCCACTCTTTTCGCAGAATTTGCGTAAGCGTAAACGGGTTGGCTGAGGAGGGCACGCCATCCAGGGAATTGAAGGCGCTCATCAGCGTTGCGGCGCCTGCGTTCACGGCCGCGTGAAATGGAGGCAGATAAAACTCGCGCAAGGTGTGTTCGGAAATCTCGGTCGAGTTGTAATCCCGGCCGGCCTCCGCCGCCCCATAGCCGACAAAATGTTTGGCGCACGCCGCCATGGTGTCAGGTGCATCGAGATGCGAACCCTGGTACCCACGGACATAGGCCGCGGCCATCGCTGAGCCCAGATACGGATCTTCTCCTGCGCCCTCCTGGATGCGCCCCCAGCGGGCATCGCGGGCGATGTCGACCATGGGGGAAAAGGTCCAGCGAATGCCGACGGCAGAGGCTTCGAGCGCCGCTACATGCGAGGCCTTTTCGACCAATGAAGGATCCCATGTGGAAGCCATGGCTAAGGGAATCGGAAACTCGGTCTTGAGTCCGTGAAGCACGTCGAGTCCGAAGAGCAGGGGAATGTGCAGGCGCGATTTGTCGACCGCAATGTGCTGATACTCATTGATCTGCGGAGTATCAATGACATTGAGCAGCGCCCCAATCTCTCCCTTAGCAATCATGTCCTTGTAGTCGGTGCGTCCGGTGCCCGGTCCCGTCGCCTGCCCGGCGGAGTACTGCACCAATTGCCCGATTTTCTCTTCCAGGGTCATGCTATGGAGCAGGGATTCGACGCGATCGTCGAGCTTTGGGTCCGCGACGCCCGTCTCCGGGGCGGTGGTTGGGCGTGCTGTGGCAGTCGGAACCACATCCTGGGCTGCCACTGACACACGGCCAGCACAAGAGGCCAAAGCCAGCAGCACGCAAGCTGCTAGAATCCCTGTTTTCGGCGGGAAGGCGGGCCTCAGTGAGCCCAAGAACCGCGCGCCCAGTGCGAGGAATCTCATGGGTGAGCACCTGAATGAAAAAACGATATTGTGGCTTACTAAATCGCGTTAGTGCAAAGTGACGGTTTGTATGAAATACGCTTTTCCCGCCAATGTCAATAGTGGAGACGACGACGGGTCGGGCGGGTCGGGACCTCAGCTTGCTCGTCTCAGTTCAATGTGCGAGACTGCGCTCCGTGGCCAGCAAACTCCCGACGGCGGGCGGCGATGGAGCGGCGCGCCCCTCCCGCAAACCGATGAGCTTGAAAAAACTGGCGGAGCACCTCGAACTCTCTCCCGCCACCGTCTCGCTCGTGATCAACCGGTCGAGCGTTGCGGACTCCATTCCGCAAGACACCAAGGACCGAATTTTCGCCGCGGCTCGCAAATTCAAGTATCGCCCCAATTTCTTTGCCCGGTCGTTGCGCACGCAGCGCAGCTTTACCATTGGAGTCGTTGTCCCGGAGGTGAGCGATGGGTATTCGGCCGCCGTGATGAGTGGGGTGGAAGACTACCTGCTGCAGGAGGGCTACTTCTACTTTGTCGCCAGTCACCGGCACCGCGCCGACCTGATCGACGAATACCCACGCATGTTTCTGGAACGCGCGGTCGACGGTCTGATCGCCGTGGACACGCCTTGGCATCATAATCTGTCAGTTCCGGTCGTGACCGTGTCGGGACACAACGATGCGAAGGGCGTTACCAACATCGTGCTGAATCACCGGCGCGCGGCCGAAGTCGCCTTGAAGCACCTGTTTCACCTCGGCCACCGCAAGATCGCGTTCATGAAGGGGCAAGAGTTCAGCTCGGACACGGAGGAGCGATGGGCCAATATCGAGCGCACGGCGCGGCAACTGGGACTGACGATCCATTCCCGGCTCGTCGCGCAATTGGAAGGCGACTCGCCGTCCCCCCAACTGGGATACATGGCGACCAGGATGTTGCTGGCTTCAGGAGAGGTTTTCACCGCTCTTTTTGCCTTTAACGATATCTCGGCCATGGGCGCAATTCGTGCGTTGCGCGAATCCGGATATCGGATACCGGAAGATGTTTCCGTCGTCGGATTCGACGACATTCAGCACGCCGCCTACCTGAACCCTGGTCTGACCACCGTGCGCCAGCCGCTGCGGGAAATGGGACGAGCCGCGGCCGAAATCCTGTTGAAGCGTATTAACCGCCCTGGTTCCGAACTTCACGACAAGCACATCCTGGAGCCGGAACTGGTGATCCGAGAAACCACCGGTCCGGCACCGACAAAACGGCGAAATTCCGGCACATCGAAATCGTGACTCGCCTATCGTTTTTCATAGCATTCTCCGTGTTTCCATAGAGCAACCAAGCGCAGGGGCGAGATATCTAAGAGCCTTAACCGTGCAACTCTTGACCGCCGAGATTCAAAGGTGCTATAAGCATGCGGCGATGGTTTACTAAATCGCTTTTATAGGGATTTAGTAAGTCCGTTGGTCCCTGATTTGCATCCGTTTCCGGTCAGCGTTCGATTAAGAGGTAGTTTCGATTCGAGGAGGTCCCATGAGGCGTTCGGGTTTAGCAGTCCACGTGGTACTGCTGATGGTCAGCATCGTTGCCTCGACCGGGTTGGTCCAGGCGCAGTATCGAACCTCCATTCAGGGTGTGGTGACCGATGCCACGGGAGCAGTGATTCCGGGTGCCACCCTTACTCTGACCAATCCCGCAACCGGTGAAAAACAGGTCCGGGTCAGCAGCGATGCCGGGGTGTATAACTTCAACGCGCTGGTCGCCGCACGCTTCCGCTTGGAGGTGGAAAAGAAGGGCTTCGACAAGAAGGTCATCGATAACCTGGAGCTGATTCCCGAGCAGGCGAACGCTCTCAACGTGCAGCTTGATATTGGCCAGGAATCGACGACGGTCAACGTTGACGCTTCGTCGATACCTTTACTGCAAACCGAGAGCGCATCGGTCAACGGTGTCGTCTCGGACAATCAAATTCAGCATATGCCTTCGTTTGGACGGGATGTCATCAAACTCGCGGAGCTGGCCCCCGGCGCCTTCGGGGATGGCTCGCAGGGAGGTGGCGGCACTGACGGCTATAATCTTCCCGGCACGCAAACCGGGGCCGGTGCTTCCGGTGGTAACGACGGAATTTTCAAGACGGAAAATGGCGCGCAGATCATTGCCAACGGCAACCAGACCGAAAATAACGGCATTACCATTGACGGCATCAGCACCACCAGCGCCGTCTGGGGCGGAGCCACCGTCATCACCCCTTCGGAAGATTCGGTGGATAGCGTAAAAATCGTCTCCAATAGCTATGATGCCGAGGACGGTCGTTTCAGCGGCGCACAGCTTCAGATCACTTCCAAGAGCGGCACCAATGACTTTCACGGCAGCCTTTTCTTCACCGCTCACCAGCCGAACCTGAACGCCTATCAACGGTTCAATGGCCAAGGCAATCCCGTGCAGAGAGATAACAATCAGTTCAATCAGTTCGGCGGCAGCGTCGGCGGTCCGATCTGGAAAAACAAGATCTTTGCCTTCTTCGCCTATGAGACGGTGCGCGAGCCCAATTCCGACCTCCAGGGCAACGGATGGTACGATACTTCATCTTTCGACGCTCTGGCGCCCACCGGAAGCATCGCAGCCACCTATCTCAGCTACCCCGGTAACGGCGTCCTCAACCGCGGTATCAGCAGTACTTCCAACTGCCTAACCGCCGGCCTGACCGAAGGAGTCAACTGCGTAACCATCCCAGGCCAGGGGATCAATGTCGGCACACCTCTGACCACACCGTTGGGTTCGCAGGATCTCAGCTGGGTTAGCACCAGTAACCCGGGCATTGGCAGCGGCCTGGGCACGACCGCTGATATTGCAAACTACATAACCTCGAACCCAACCAACTTTAACGCCGCCCAATACAATGGTCGACTCGATGCGGATGTCACCGGCAAAGATCGCATCGGCTTCGCCATCTACTGGGTTCCTCTGTCCAAGACTAGCTACAACGGCAACCGTGCCTATGACTCCTTTCATCATAACCAAATCAACGACGCGTTTTCCGCCATCTGGAATCACACTTTCTCACCGAGCTTGCTCAATGAAGCTCGCACGAACGCCGCTGGATGGCGATGGAACGAAATCACCTCCAATCCGCAGTCGCCGGTTGGGCTTCCTTCGGACTCAATCGGACAGACCGGCAGCATTACGGTAAATTCCTTTGGACCGAATGTTGGCAGCATCCTGGATCAGTGGACTTACAGCTACAAGGATGTGGCTACCAAAATTGTCGGACGCCATACCATTAAGTTTGGCGGTGAACTTACGCGCTTGTTCTACCTGCAAGATAACGTCGGTGGCGGAGTGCCGAGCTACAGTTTCTTCAATCTGTGGGATTTTCTCAATGATTCGCCGGACAGCGAACAAAATACAAGCTTTAATCCCGACACCGGGGCGCCGACGACGTCTCGTCAGGACCAACGTGAAAACATCTGGGGCTTCTTCGGACAGGACGATTTCAAAGTCCGATCGAACCTGACCATCAATATTGGCCTGCGCTGGTCCTACTTTGGTCCGCTGTCCGCCAAACAGGGCAATATGTTTGTGGCCACGCCTGGCACGGGGGCAAACTACCTTACGGGCCTGACCGTTCACAGGGGAAATTCCTGGAACGCGCAAGAGGACAACTTGGGACCTGAGATCGGTTTTGCCTGGAGTCCGGGTCGCGAATCCAGTAAACTCGTGTTCCGCGGTGGTTACGGGCTGAACTATAACCAGGAACAAATCGCCATTTCAGCCAATGTCAGCCAGAATCCCGGGTTGACAGTGAATCCGACCTTTAGCATGTCCACGCCGACCTCACCGAATCCGGGCATTGTCTATGCCGTTTCGTCGAGTGTGCACGATCTTTACGGCTATCCGGCGAACCCCAACGCAATTTTAACCTTTGGCTCGAATGGACTACCTGTAAGCGGAGTGGGGCTTGGCGTCGAAATCTTCCCCGGCACCCTTCCCACCACGCGCGTCCATCACTACTCCTTTGATATGCAATACGATCTGGGTCACAATCTCGTGGCCTCGCTCGGATATCAGGGGAGCTTGTCGCGTGATATCTATTTCCACGAGAACCCCAACGCCGTCCCGGCGGCCCTTGGCTACGCATTGAACCCGCAGATCGGCGGGGGAGACTACTGGGGTGTCAACGGCCGCGCCAACTACAACGCCATGCTCGCCGAGCTCAAGCATCAGTTCTCCCGCCAGTTTATGGCCGACGTCCAATACACTTGGTCCAAGAGCATGGACACCAGCTCCGCGCCGTACTCCGAGCAGGACTACCCATACAACCTCAGCCTGAATTATGGACGGTCCGATTACAACGTCGGGCAGGCGTTCAAGGTTTATGGCATGTGGCAACCGGTTTTATTCCGCGGCGGCAATAGTTGGATTGAAAAGATCGCCGGGGGCTGGTCGCTCAGCGGCATCTTCAATTGGCACTCTGGGTTTCCCTGGAGTCCGGTGGTCAGCGTCAACGGCGGAAGCCTCTATTGCGGAACTTGCGGTTATACCTCTCTGCAGCCTGCTGCCTATCTCGGCGGAGCGGGAACCAGCACCAGCAACGATCAATTCAAAACCGGTTCCAACTATCCTCTGGGTGGCGCGGCATATTTCTCGACGCCAACCTACACGGCCTTCGGCGGCACCACTTACGGATCCGCGCTTCCCCAGGCGCCTGGAGTGGCTCGCAACTATCTCAATGGGCCCGATTACAAAGACGTGGATCTCACGCTATCCAAAGGCTTTGGCTTGCCAAAGATGCCGGTGCTTGGCGAAGACGCCAAACTGGAACTGCGACTGGATGCCTACAACGTATTCAACAACCTGAACTTCAACCCGAATAACATTTCGAACAATATTGCCAACTCGAATTTCGGCCAAGCTACGGCGGCTCTCGCTGCCCGCGTCGTGGCGCTGCAAGCTCGGTTCAACTTCTAACTTTCGTTTAGGCCTCCCAGGGCGCAATCGGATTCCGGCTGCGCCCTTTTTGTTTGCTTTCCTTGTCCGCTCGATAGCTACTGTTGGGTGCCCTTGTGAATCCTGCCTTCTCCATCGCCCGGCTTTCTTCCCTTGTTGTTCGCGAACGCGATCCAGACGATCGCGGAGCGATCGATTTCCCCCCTGGAGCTGAACCTCCGAGCCGCGAGGAGAAGTCCTCGTCGGCTCGTCAAGGGGTTCCTGCAACGGCCCGAGCGGTCGAGGCAAGACTCGGCGACGCGGGCGGCCCCCCCCAAAAAAAGCCAGCCCCCTGAAGCAAGTCCCGTCGCGTAATTCGGGGACGCTGGAACAGGATTGCTCTTGCGCTTATCAGCGGGATGTTCCTTGCCTTTTAGGGAGGCGGCCGTCATGATTACTCTCATGCCTTTCTCACAAGCGTTGGTCGGCGAGCAATGGAAGCGATGCCCGGAGCCGCAACGAAAATAGTCTGCAAGTGAGGCGCGTCTGTCGCGATCCTTGACAGACACGGCTTCCCGATGATTTTCCGGGCCTCGAAAGGTCTCTTCTGTTGGATAATGATGCTAGAGTTCTCCAGAAAGCGGGCGTATTCGGCTAACCCAGAGAAGTATTCTTAGAGGCAATTGAGTATGTGTCCGTCCCCCGCCGAAGTAATCACGGAGCCGGTCCCTCCGCCGAAGCTAGCCCCGCGCACACCAGAAGATCCGCCGGGTGGCAACTCTGGGTTGAGTGGACGATTGCCGGTTGTGCTCGCCATGGCCGGGGCGATGATGGCGTTGATTGTCGGTACCCTCGTGCTGACGAGCATCACCAGGAAGCCGCAGTCGCGGGGCGGTGCCTTGCCGTCATCGGGTGGTGGTGCGGATGCCGGTCGAACTCTGCGTCTCAAGGGCACGACCGAGGCGGTAGAAACTCGCGCCATCCTCGCGCCGCTTTTGGCGGGCCAGCAGGTCAGCACGCTCACGATCATCCGGCTGGTGCGGGGTGGTAGCCACGTGAAACGTGGAGACCTTCTAGTCGAATTCGACCGTCAGGCCCAGGTGCGCGATTTCATGGATCAGCAAGCCGAGCACGGCAAGCTCGTCGACCAGGTACTCGAGGAACAGGCAAAAGAGGATGCTGCGCGCGCCAAGGATGAAACCGAGATCAAGCAAGCGGAAGACAATCTCGGTAAAGCCCAACTCGAAATGCAGAAGATCGAGATCCTTTCTCGCATTGACGCCGAAAAGGCTCAGGAAGATCTGGAAGAGGCCACGGCCACCCTGCAACAACTGCGTGAGACCTTCGCTTTGAAGCGCAAGGCAGCACAGGCGGCGATTCGCATTCTGGAAATTCAGCGGGATCGTACCGGCGAGACCATGCAGCACGCGCAGGCGAATTCCGAGCTCATGCAGATCCACTCTCCCATCGACGGTGTGGTCGTTCTTACTACCATCTGGAAGCAGGGAAGGATGGGAGAAGTGCAGGAAGGCGACCAGGTACGGCCCGGGGTTTCTTTCATGCAGGTGGTCGATCCCTCCCGGATGCAAGTGCGGGTGCCGTGCAATCAGGAGGATTTTCTGAGCCTGCAGGTCGGCCAATCGGCAAGAGTTCTCCTCGATGCCTACCCGCAGCTGGTGTTTCCCGCGAAGCTCGAGGAGATCGCTCCCATTGGCGCCAATGGCGACTTCTCGCCGACACTTCGTACCTTCACTGTGGTGTTCTCCATTGCGGGCAGCGAGGCCAAACTGATGCCCGATCTTTCGGCTGCAGTGGATGTGTATCTTTCCCCATCCGGTGGTGCCGCGGGTGGTTTCCAATGACAGGAAGGATAACGGCTGGCGGGCTCAAACAACTCTGGCTTCGGCGCAAGCTTATGGTGATGCTCGTCGTTCTATTGGTTGGCGTCGGCGGCGTGCTCGGCGCGGTTCGATACTCCAATCGGTCGCCCGCCGTTGCGGTTTTCGAACTGAAGCGAAGTGAATTCATCGACTCGGTTCAGGTTCGCGGGGAAATAAAGGCGATGAAGTCGGTGACCATTTCCGCTCCTGCCGAGGCGGGCGATCTGCAGATCGTCAAGCTGGTTGCGAACGGCACGCAAGTGAAACCGGGCGACGTGGTCGTTGAGTTTGACAAGACAAAGACTGAGCAGGATCTGGCGCAGTATCGCTCGACGTTGAAGTCCGCGCAGGAGGAGATCGAGCAGTCTCGCGCCCAGGCGCGTCTGACCGAAGAGGAGGACCTGACCGCGGTAACCAAAGCGCGCTTCGACGTTGAAAGTGCGAAGTTGGATGCCAGCAAGCAAGAAATTGTCTCGAAGATCGAAGGTGAAGAGGCAGTGCTGAAAGTGGCCGACGCCGAGCAAAAGCTGCACGAGGTGGAGGAGAAACTGAAATCCGATAGGGAGGTTGGACGGGCGACGATCGAAAACAAAACCGAGGCCAGCGCAAAAGCCGCCTTCGACGTACAGCGCGCGGAGCACTCGCTCACTCTAATGACGTTGCAGGCGCCGTCGGCAGGTACCATCAGTCTGGTGTCGACGTGGCGTCCCGGAGGCGAATCTCCGTTCAAGCCCGGAGACCGGGCATGGCCGGGCGCGCCGATTGCAGAATTGCCCGATGGCAACTCGCTGCGCGTCTCGGCGCGTGCGGATGAGACCGAGCGTGGTCGCCTGGCGTTGAACGAGACCGTAAATGCGCAACTCGACGCGATCCCCGACCGGCAATTCACCGGCAAAATTGAGGAAATCAGCACCATCGCCACGATGGACTTTTCTGCTGGCTGGCCGTTTGCAAGGAATTTCGATCTGCAAATTGCACTCGATCAGCCGGATGCGCGGCTGAGGCCCGGTATGACCGCACAGTTGACGGTAGTCATCGAGCGAGTTCCGGATGCCCTGGCGATTCCCGTGCAAGCGTCGTTCCAGAAGTCGGGGCACACTGTGGCGTACGTGTGGGAAGGGTCCGACTTTCAGGAGCGTCGAATTGAGGTGGGGCGAAGAAATCGCGACCGCATTCTGGTCGCCAAGGGTCTGCGTGCGGGCGATCGCGTGGCGCTGACAGATCCTTCGGGGAAGGAGTAATCTCGCGCCCATGAAACACCGCCGCATCATTGCGTGGGGAGCGTTCGCCATCGTTCTCCTGAGCTGCATCGGTGTCGTGGGTGCGGCGCGGCGTACCAAGCTCTCTGCGACTGGCGACGAGATTCCGGTGGGTCAGGTAAAGCGCGGGGATCTCGACCTGAAAGTCGTTGCGACCGGCGAACTGCGCGCCACCCGCGCCATGACCTTGTCTGCGCCCTCGGTCGGCGGGGGCGCACTGCAAATCACTCGACTCGCGCATCCCGGCGCGGCGGTCAAAAAAGGCGACATTGTCATCGAATTTGATCCCAGTGAACAGCACTACAAGCTGGAGCAAAACCGTTCGGAATTGTTGCAGGCAGAACAGGAAATCGCGAAGGCCGAGGCCGATGTCGCAGTCCTGGCGGCACAGGACAAAGTGGCACTGCTGAAGGATCGGTTCGACGTCAGGCGAGCGGAACTTGAGATCCAGAAAAATGAACTGGTGAGCCCAATCGATCGCCAGAAAAACCAGCTGGCCCTCGAACAGGCGCAGCGCGTCGTGGCAGAGCTCGAACAGGATACGAAGTCGCACGCCGCATCCGGACAAGCCACGATTGACCTGGCCCGGGAGAAAAGAAACAAAGCCAAACTCGCCATGGACCAGGCGCAACAGAACATCGACAAGATGCAAATTGCCGCGGTCATGGATGGGCTGATCGCGATCAAGAAGAACCGTGGGGACTTTTTTTTCGATGGCATGACGCTGCCCGACTATCACCAGGGGGACCAGGTGCAGCCTGGCAGCGGCATTGCGGAAATCATCGATTCCCGTGAGTTGGAGGTCAGCTCCAAAATCAACGAGCACGACCGCAGCAATATCAAGAGCGGACAATCGGCCGAAGTTGTGTTCAACGCATTGCCGGGCGAGGTTTTCTACGGGATTGTCAAGACCGTTGGTGGGATGTCAATGCGGCAATTCTGGGAATCCGATTCGGGGGGCAAATTCGACGTCTCGATTCAGCTCTCCAACCCCGACTCGCGCCTGCGCCCCGGCTTAACCGCTCAGGTGGTGATTCGCGGCGACAAGAGAAGCAACGTGCTCTACGTCCCGCGCCAGGCGCTGTTCCTGAAAGATGGCAAACGGGTTGTGTACGTCAGGAAAGGCGGTGGATTCGACCTACGCGAAGTCACGATTCAAAGCGAAAGCGAGAGCCGCACCGCCATCGAGGGACTGGATGCAGGTAACGAAGTCGCTCTAATTGACCCGACCGCGCCGCGAAAGGCAGGCAACTCGGGTTCCTCGCCGAGCCTCAGCGGAGGGACGCCCTAATGTTCTCCCTTGCGTCGCCCGCTCCTCGAAGCCGACTCCGCAGCTACGAGCAGTGGATTCCCGACTTGCGTCTAGGATTGCAAAACCTTCTTCTCCACCGGCTCCGTTCTTTACTTACCATGTTGGGCATGATTTTCGGCGTTGCCGCGGTGGTCTCCATGCTTTCGATTGGCGCCGGCGCCCGGCAGAAGGTGATGGCGATGATCGAACAGATGGGAGTTCGCAACCTCATTGTAGAAGCGAAGGAAACCACCGATTGGCAAGCTCACCAGAAGATTCGCAGGATTTCCCCTGGATTGACTTTCCAGGATTACCGCGTGATTCGCGACGACGTGAGCGATATCGTTGCGGCAACCCCGCGTAAACGGATGACGCCGTCACAGATTCTCCCGAAGTCGCAGGAGGATGTGCCAGTCGTTTATGGCGTTAACCCGAGCTATACAGAGATCGCGAGCCTCCAACTGCTGCAAGGCAGGTTCTTCGACCAGGATGAGCAGAACCGCGGCGCGCCGGTCTGCGTGTTGGGAGCCGCTGCCCGGTCGAGTCTTTTCGGAGCCTCTGAAGCGATCGACCAGTACGTCAAGGTCAACGAACAGTGGTTTCGCGTGATCGGAGTCGCAAGTCCGCAGCTTAGCTCGCACACAGAAGTGGCCGGAGTTCCAACCCAGGATTCCAATGACATCATTTACGTTCCGTTGAACGCGGCGATCCTTCGCCTGGAAGACAGCTATAGTGATGTCCGCGACGAAATCGACGGAATTTATCTCCGCTTAGCAGAGAACGCTGACATGACGGGAGGCGCGCAGGTGGTCCGGGCAATTCTCGATTCGTCCCACCACGCGGCGGGCGACTTCAGTGTGATCGTCCCCGCCGAACTGCTAGCCGAACAGAAACGTACCGAGCGTCTGTTCAGCATTGTTATGGTTGCGATCGCCTCCATCTCATTGCTCGTGGGTGGCATCGGGATCATGAATATCATGCTGGCCAGCGTTTTGGAGCGCACTCGGGAAATCGGACTACGCCGCGCGGTGGGTGCCCGGCAATTCGATATCGTGCGCCAATTTGTGGTGGAAGCCACCATGATCTCGTTCGTCGGCGGAAGCCTCGGCATCGTGTTCGGCTTTGCCATGTCGCGCATGATTGCATGGCTTGCCGGATGGTCGACGATCGTCACCGCGAGTTCCATCATGGTGGCGTTCGTTGTTTCCATCAGCGTGGGTCTGGTCTTTGGAATCTATCCCGCGGCAAAGGCGGCGCGTCTGGATCCGGTAGAGGCCATTCGCTACGAATGAGGGTTGGGGCCAAATCCTGGAGGAGAAAGAATGAAGCTCCATCTTAGTCTGTGTCCGATCTTATTGATCCTGGCCGCAAGTGTCTCGTCGGCGCAAACTGCCCGCGAACGGGATACCTACCGCGGATTAACCACGCCTGAGACGGTATCCGACGCGCTTCCCGGCCCGAAATATATGCGCGAACACGTGGTGGATGGCAAACTGCGCCTCACATTGCATGATGCCGTGATTCTAACGCTCGTGAACAATAGCAATGTCCGGTTGCAGGAATTAAATATCGAAGTGGCCAAGTATGGGTTGCTGGGCGCGCATTCCACCTTTGATCCCTTGTTGCAAGCCAGTTTCAATACGCAGCGATCGATCTCGGAAGCCTCGACATCACTTTCGGGAGTTCCATCGCTGAGTATCCCACTTAGCATCTTGAACCAGACAACGCAGGTCAATTACACACAGACGTTCGAGACCGGAACCAACTTTCAGGCCGGTTTCACCGTAAACAAGCTCTCATCCAACAGCACTTTCGATTTCTTCAATCCTTCCATCTCTTCCATTCTGAACTTCCAGTTTACCCAGCCCCTCTTGCGTAACCGCTGGTTGTTTGCGAATCGCGCGCCTCTTGTGATCGCGCGCCGCAACCTGCGAGGCTCTCGCGCCATGTTCGAAGTTCAGGTTAGTAACACCATTCAGTTGGTGGTTACCCAATATTGGAACGTGGTGCAGGCCCGCGGCAATCTTGAGGTTGCGCGCACCTCGCTTGACGCCGCTGACGCGACCTACAAGCATGACAAGCGGGCTCTCGAACTGGGGGCGCTGCCGCCACTGGATATTTATCGCTCGGAATCGCAAGTGGCCGACCGACGGGTGCAGGTGATCCAGAGCGAGTACGCACTGAAACAAGCCGAAGACGCATTTCGTCAAGTTGTGGGCGCCGATATCGATCCTTATTTTCGGGCACTCGATCTCGATCTGACCGAATCAGCGGAACCGACTGTAGAGTTACCGACAATCGATGCGGCCACGTTGCTACAACAGGCTTTGGGACAACGACAGGAACTGGAGGTCGCGCGCCTGTCGTTGGCCAACGATGACACCAGCATCCTGCTGGCCCACAACAACCTGTTACCAGATTTGCGTTTGAGCGGGAACTACTCCGGTAACGGACTAGGAGGCAACGAATACAATCTCATTACCGAGCAATTGGTAGCGAGCGGAGGATTCGGAGACTCCCTCAACCAGTTGTTCGGCTTCGGATATCCATCCTACGGGTTCTCGCTAACCTTAAATCTACCCATCAAGAATCGGAGTGGCCAGGCCGCTCTCGGTAATGCCCTGGTCTCCCGTCGGCGGGACTTATACACGGACCGGCAAATTCGCGAGCAGATCACCTATGACGTCAGCAACGCAGTTCATCAACTCGAGCAAGCAAGAATGAACATGGCGGCCAGCAAGCAAGCCGTTGAGCTGGCACGGAAAACGATGGCGGCCGAGCAACGAAAATATGAGCTCGGAACAGGGCAGATTTTCCTCGTGCTCGAAGCGCAGACCGAGCTGGCGACGGCGGAGCAGGGTCGTTTGCAGGCCGAGGTAAGTTATCAGCTGGCAGTGGCGGCCTTGAACTACGCCACCGGCACGTCTTTAGAACCATACGGCGTGCAAATCGCCGAGCTGACAAGGTAGTCCGACCAACTGACGTTCACGCTGGTATATGACGTTCGTCGGGTCCTCACGGTATAATGCAGGTGGAGCAGAACCCGGTCTTTTTGGGCCGACCGTTCCCCAACGGTGCGGGTGGTGGTGCTCTGTACTTCGAAGCCCTGCCCCGGCGAGGGCTTTTCGTTTGTAGCGTCTGGTTTTCGCCTGCAGTTGGCAGTGAACTGGCTGGCGCGGTAGCCAAGTGGTAAGGCCGAGGTCTGCAAAACCTCTATCGTGAGTTCGATTCTCACCCGCGCCTCCAACCTTAAGTCCTTTATCATCAACATAATTACCAAGGTGCCTTTGTTTTGCTAATTTTGTGCTTACGATTTTGGCATGGGCACACCTCTCATCACCATCTATGTCCGTCACTTACCGGATTGCAAATACACCGGCGACGAATTTTGCAAGCGTTGCACCTGCCGAAAACACCTCCGATGGAGTCAATGTGGCCAGCAGTTCCGCAAGACTGCTGGTACGAGGTCATGGGCTGACGCCGAGAAAGCCAAGGATAGGATAGGAGAAGGAGCAGCGCCCGCCTGCGAGCACAGTGCTCCTCCCAATTCGGCTGGATGACAGCCGTGATGGATTCCGACCGGGCCTGGGCGGCAGATATTACGTGCTGGCTTTCGCCGAGCACCGGAAACAGGAGGGGAAAGAACTTAGCGCCGACACTGCTCTAGGCGCTTGGGTGACTTGGGCGCTACAACGGGCCGGTCGCATCGATCCGCTGGCGGAGAACTCGGCATCTGTGCTGGATAGAAGAGGCGAGTCGCAAGATTGGTCTCCTTCTGGATGGATATGATTGCGCCGGCGACCGAGGGAATCGCTCCGGCATGCTTGTGCCAATAGCCTGCTCCAGACATGCGCATCCCTTTGGTTACGACATCTGCGCGCTCCGTAAAGTCGTCGTGGTTGTGGACTCGACCGCGTCGGTGAAGCGCTTCCGGAGGACGCACGCGTTCGGGAGCATGACGGGCAGCATATTGGTCTTTTCCACTTCTTGATGCTCTTCGTGCGTTGCTGCCTCAGTGCTCTTCGAGTTCGAGCAAGTGGACTCTTCCACCGACATCACCAGCGACAATGCGCCGCCCCGCCCACGCGCAGCGTTTCATATCAAAGTCGCAAGTGAACGTAGCATCAAGCTTCCCAGACTCCAGATTCCATACCCTCAATGTTTGATCTCGTGAGGTCGAGATGGCCTTCCCTCCGTCAGCAGACACCGCGACCGTATAAACAAAATTTGAGTGCTCAGTGAAAATGTGAAGCTCGCGTCCTGTACTCAGGTCCCAAACTCTCACTGTGTGATCTTTTGAGGCAGAAATTGCCCGAGTTCCGTCCGGCGTCACTGCCACAGCCAAAACACCGTCCGAATGTCCTCGTAGAGTTCGGATTTCGTGCCCACTATCTATGTCCCAGATCTTCAGCGTATGGTCAAGCGACGCGGAAACGAGGATACGTCCGTCGCACGTCACCGCTGCCCCTCTCACATCATCTGAATGCCCTGGTAGCGTTAGGAGTTTGTGTCCGCTATCGATGTCCCAGACTTTCAGATTGTAGTGAGAGGAACTGGACACGACCCGGCGTCCGTCGGGCGTCACCACCAGAGCTAATCTCTCGCACTTGCCAGCCGAGCCGTCGAGGGTCCGAAGTTCACTCCCGCTCTCCAACTCCCACACCCTGAGACAGTCGTAACCTGCGGAGATGATCCGCCATCCTTCTGACGCAACCGCCACCGCATAAACAAAACTTGAATGCCCATCAAGAGTGTGAAGCTCGCGCCCGCTTTCCAGGTCCCAGACTTGTAAGGTCATCCAAAAAGACGCCGAGACGGCCCGGCGCCCGTCTGGCGTCACGACCACTGCTCGTGGATAAGCAGTCTTCGCATCGAAGGTGCAGAGTTCGAGTCCGTCGCGCTCCAGGTCCCAGACCTTCAAGGTGCAATCGCCTGAGGCGGATACTGCGCGGTGCGCATCCGCTGTGATCGCCAACGCCTCTATCGATCCCGCGTGTCCCCGAAGGCTGTGGGGCTCTGCCCCGCTTTTTAGATCCCAGACCTTCAGTGTGTCGTCCACAGAAGCGGAGATGACGCGGCGTCCGTCAGGGGTTACCGCAACCGCCCTCACACCGAACGAGTGACCCGTGAAGGTGTAAAGTTCACGCCCGAGATTCAAGTCCCACACTTTCAGCGTGCAGTCGTCTGAGCCGGAGACGGCCCACCGCCCATCCGGCGTCACGGCGACCACTGCCACCTCTCTAGAGTGACCCTTGAGAACGTGGAGAACGAGGCCACTGTCCAGATCCCAGACCTTTAATGTGTTGTCCTTGGACGCGGAAACCACGCGACGTCCGTCTGGGGTTAGCGCTATCGCTCGCACGGCGTCTGAGTGGCCCTCCAAGGTGTGAAGCTCAAGCCCTTCATCGAGGTCCCAAACTCGCAGGCTGTGGTCCCAAGAAGCGGAAACAGCACGGCGTCCATCCGATGTCACGACCACAGCGCTGAGCTCTCCCGAGTGCCCCTCTAGGGTATGGAGTTCGCTCCTGCTTTCTAAATCCCAGACCGTTAGCGTCTTGTCTACAGATCCCGAGATGACCCGGCGTCCGTCTGGCGTCACTGCCACGACATTATTGTATGAATGCCCCCGAAGAGTGCAGAGTTCTCGCCCGCTTTCGATGTCCCAGACTCTCAAGCTGTCGTCCCTTGACACGGAAATAACCCGGCTTCCATCTGCTGTCACGGCAACAGCTTGCACGCCCCGCTCGTGTCCTCGGAGAATGTGCAGTTCTCGCCCGCTTTCTAAATCCCAGATCCTTAGGACGAATTGCTCAGAAGATGCAGAAATCGTCCGCCGCCCGTCCGGAGTAACCGCCAGAACATTTACTTCCGTCAAGAATCCCCCAAGCACATGTAGCGCGACTCCATTGTCTAAATCCCAAACCCTAGCAGTGTGGTCGTTAGAGCCGGAAATCGCCCGGCGCCCATCCGGCGTGAGCACCACGGCCCTGACCGTGTCCGAGTGTCCACGTAAGGTTCTGATGAGAGCACTTCCGGGCGGTATCAACGAGTGTCCTATTGGCAGCAGCCAAGGGCGGGCATTGTGGCCCTTGAGGCGCTCGCAAAACTTCCGTATCTCAACACGATCATCCCGAGAAGCAAGCCGTCCCACCATCTGCGAGGCAAACTGCTCGGGATCTTTGGCGATAACGTGCGACGATAGGCTGAGCGCACGTTGAACCATCTCCAGAGCGCTGGTCAGAGGATCATCAGTGAGGTCAGCCTCGATGCGAAGTTTTGGCGAGAGAACGTCAAGCGCCTGCCCATAGTCAGCCAGGACGGGTACCACGCCAACGATTTGGATCTTGGCCTTGATCCACTCTGGATCGAGCAAGAGCGTCTTAAGCTCCATTCTCCGCTGACCGGCGACAAAATGGGAAGGCGCATAAATGATGCAATAGCGCCCCATCGTATTCACGCCATCCTGATACTCTCGCCACGCGAGGTTGGATAGTCGCTGCTCTTGTGCACTGACATCAATCCAGTAAGGTCCAGAACGTTCCGGATCGGTCAGCCAGTCACGGACGGAATGATCCCTGACGCACCCAGCTGACATAAAGAAAAAGTCCTTCACTCTTTTCAATAATCGCGTTCACAACGGGCTCCGACGGTGCGCCCTTAATAGTGAATGGTCGCAGCTCGCGTTGAAGAAACTCGCGAATGTCATCGAGGTTCTCTGCACGGCCCGCATCCAGCTTCCACGGGTCGAGTGCCTGAAGAGCGAAGTTGACCTCTTGCTCGTAAGGACGGCTCGTCACGATTACGCGGAGCCACGGTGGTAGGCGATAAAACTCAGCTCCGATGAGCGAGGCCAGTTCGTTTCCGCCACTGCGAGTTGCCTCATCCAGGGCATCGATTAACAGAACCTGAGGCCTGTCAACGATCGGCACAGCGTCGCTCAGAGGCGCTATAAACAATCTGTCAAAGATTGCGGGCAAGTTGGTTTCCAGTATTGTTTTGTCGAGTCGCGAGGCACTCAGTCGCTCCTGGTAAATCGGAATCTGCGTGGTCAATTGATACGCAAGTGAGAAGAGTATCTTGCGAGCATCCACGCGATCGCTGTTGCCGAAGCGGCAGAAATGATACGCCGCGATTTCCGGCCGTCTGTTGCACAGCCACGCCGCCAGTGCCGACTTGCCAACCCCCGCTTCCCCGGTGATCCAGAGAACGCGCCGTGAACTAGCCAGCCATCCCTCTACCTCGCTCATGACCCATTCGCGGCCCGTGAAACGAAGAAGGTGCCGCTGAAAATCGTCGCCATAGCGGACAGGATCAAGGTGATTCAACAACCTCTGCTGCACACCCTCAAACGGTACCTGCCTTTCGGTAAGAGCTTTTACAAGTTGCTCGAACCGTTTTGCGTATTGCTCCTCATGTTGTTCGACGGGAAAGGCGTTACGCATGTCTAGCCACTGTAGCCGGCAGATGGAAAGGGGAGGCTCGACACTGGAGACCATCACCGGAATGATGGAGAGGTTGCGTTTGGACGCCCGTGCCAACTCATTCAAGCAGTACCCGTCGGGGCGGCGCACGGAATGAGGCGTCATGAGCAGCAAAAATCGTCCGGCATCGGGAACGGCTGAAGTTTCGTCCAGACCATCCTCAATGTACCGCTCCCAATCGCCACCGGGCTTCAGACGCTGGAGGTCGAACCAAACTTTGTGGCCAATTGCCTCAAGATCGCGCTTGATGCGTGACGCCAGCGAAACATAGTCATCGTGTCCGTAGCTGAGAAAGATTCGCACAAGCTAACCGAGCCAGAGCATACCACTTGATTTATTGAAGAAGCTGCCTCTCGATCCAGGCATCTCTGGGCCGGGAGCTTATAGTACCCGAACTTTCGATGTTGAACGCGCCTGCTGCCATAAGCTCGTCGTCCGTGAAGACTGTCAAACCTGGCATGGTCTGTGCTCCCACTCTAAATTTATAGTCGGACTCAATGCGGATGGCCGGATGCCTCAACCTCCTAACACGCACCAGCCGATTTGGATTGGGCTTTGGATCTCTTTCCATAAGTCATTGACCGTTGGCATACATGGGAGGATAATTTCACGTTCTCGACTACCTCGAATTTCCTTCCCCCATCGGTGGCCGAACTGGACCGTTTCTACCCATCCCAGATCGACGGAAGGCTCTTATGAACCGCGCTTACTTCGTCTGCTTGTTTCTGTGTTTGACCACAACATTCTTGTTGTCCCAATCTAATCCTGTTTCCCTGATCAATCAGAGCGCGATAGTTGCGTCTCCGATCAGTGCGTCCCAAGCCGACCCGAAAGCTCAAGCCAAGATTCTTGGGAGTTACGGCAAATTGCCACTGAGCTTCGAGGCCAATCACGGGCAGACCGATAAGCGAGTGAAGTTTCTGTCACCCACGAGCGGCTACACGCTGTTCCTCACCGGCGATGAAGCGGTGCGGGCCTTGAGTGGGACGAAAATAAATGAGGCGAAGATTGCGGGTGCCGCTCAGCCGAGCGGACTCAGCTCCCACAAAGGGCACGAGAGTTCCGCGACCGCAGCAGGCCAGCATGGGCTGGCCAGCCTGCCTGTGGCGGCACAAGGCCCGATTTCTGCTGCCCTGGGACGGGACGATTCCCGCTACCGGCTTCAGGCGAACGGAGGCAGCTTTCACGCGGAAAATCCCCAGCACAACTTATCCCTGAACTTCACTCGACAAGGGGTCGAGGTGCGCAACAAGGATGCGCGGTGGGGCTTGGCGTTGCGCGGCTACGGTTACGGGAACGATCTTCGTGCCGTCAGGGGGGTTGCTCCCCAAGCCAAGGCGAATCGAGTGGAGTACCGGCGGGGCGCACTGACGGAGTGGTACATCAACGGGCCAATTGGACTGGAACAGGGGTTCACGCTTGCGCAGCGTCCGGGCAAAGCTAATGCCCGCCCGCTGACCGTGGCGCTGGTGCTTGCGAGTGACGCGAAGGCTGAGTTGGAAGCGGACGGAAAAGCACTGACCCTGAAGGGACGGGACGGGCAAGCGGCACTGCGCTTTGCTGGCCTCGTGGCCTACGATGCCACGGGACGTGCGCTGCGGGGATGGTTCGCGCTACATGGCGGGGAACTGCTGCTCGAAGTGGAGGACGCTGGAGCGCGGTATCCGCTGGTGGTGGACCCGTTTGTGCAACAGGCAGAGTTGACCGCGTCGGATGGGGTGTATGACGACGCGTTCGGGGCTTCGGTGGCGCTGTCGAGCGACGGGAACACGGCTCTGGTGGGGGCGTGCGACAAGACCGTCGGTTCGAATCCCTATCAAGGGGCGGCGTATGTTTTCAGTCGCTTGCGTGGAAGCTGGAGCCAGCAGCAGAAACTGACCGCGCCCAACGGAGAACAAGAAGACCAGTTTGGCTTTTCAGTAGCGCTGTCGGACGATGGGAAGACGGCTCTGGTGGCGGCGAACTTCAAGAAAGTCGGTTCGAACGACGGTCAAGGGGCGGCGTATGTGTTCGCAAGCGCGAGCGGAAGCTGGAGCCTGCAGCAAGAACTGACCGCGTCGGATGGGGCGGCCTCTGACTATTTCGGCTCTTCGGTGGCGCTATCGAGCGATGGGACCACGGCGCTGATCGGTTCTCTCGGTTGGAACGATAGTCAAGGAGCGGCGTATGTGTTCACCAGCGCAAGCGGAAGCTGGAGCCTGCAGCAAGAACTGACCGCGTCGGATGGGGCGGCCTCTGACTATTTCGGCTGGTCCGTGGCGCTGTCGGGCGACAGGAACACGGCACTGGTCGGTTCTCCCGGTTGGAACGATTATCAAGGGGCGGCGTATGTGTTCACCAGCGCGAGCGGAAGCTGGAGCCTGCAACAAGAACTGACCGCGTCGGATGGGGCGGATTTCGGCTCTTCGGTGGCGCTATCGAGCGATGGGACCACGGCGCTGATCGGTTCTCTCGGTTGGAACGATAGTCAAGGAGCGGCGTATGTGTTCACCAGCGCAAGCGGAAGCTGGAGCTTGCATCAAGAACTGACCGCGTCGGATGGGGCGGCCGGTGACAATTTCGGCTCTTCGGTGGCGCTGGTGAGCGATGGAAAAATAGCTCTGGTGGGGGCATACGATCATAATCAAGGAGCAGGAGCGGCGTATGTGTTCACCAGCGCGAGCCGAAGCTGGAGCCAACAGCAGGAACTGACCGCTTCACAGGGTTATGCGTTGTTCGGCGGTGCCGTATCCCTGTCGGGCGACGGGAGCACGGCACTGGTCGGTTCTACCGGTTGGAACGATAGTCAAGGAGCGGCGTATGTGTTTGCACAGGTGACGTTCGCCAGTCTGATCAAGCTGGTGGAGCAATTCGATACAAAACGCGACGTAGCGGCCATTATGGTATTTACGCTGGAATTGGCGCAATGGGCTGAGAGCGTACATGCCGCGAAGCTGGCGGACGCGCTACTGGATGCGTTCATCGATGAGGTCACGGAGCAGTCCGGCAAGTCGTTGACTGCGGCACAGGCCGCCATCCTCATTCAAGACGCGAAAGCGCTGATGATGCCGACATAAGCGATTTTCAAAAAGCTGCCGAGAATCGACCCCGACCTGCTGGGGCCGGTACAACATCGCAGTTGGCGGTGAACCGAACTACATAATACTGGAGACCACCAGCGACCCGCCCCTTTTGCGTCACCCGGAAGGTCGAAGTGGGCAACGGGTCTTGTACTGTGGGGATCAGGAGGCAACTGCCGTCGCTGAGGTTCGACCGGCTCGCGGGTTTTACGTCTCGGTGGCGACGTTCAAGCTGAAACGGGAAGTCAGGATTCTGGATTTGGCGCGCTCGCTTCCTCAGATCAACCCGTTCCTCACCGACACGTTGAAGTGGGATGTCGAGATACAAAGCCTGCTCGTGTCCTTCGGCGTGGAGATGAGTCGACCCATGGAGCGGGCGGATGACCCGGCGCACTACCTCCCGTGTCAGCGGCTCGGGGACTACATTCGGGATGCTCGCTACGACGGCATTCGGTACCCGAGTGCACTCAGCCCAGAAGGTACCAACGTTGTCTTCTTCGATCCAGCGGTCACCGAGGTCGGAGAGTCGAAGCTAGTCAAGATCGGCAAGGTCAAGGTCAACTACGAGGATCAGAAACCAGAGAAACCTCTGGGGAACATCGCCCTTCCCGGTACATAGTAGAATCCTGGCCTTCGGTCCGAGCGCCGGAGTAGAGTTCCCGGCTGAGATCGAGGCTACGCGGCGCCGTGCGTTCGTGGTGCGGCGGGAAGCTAATACGCAATGTCGGGGGAAGGGGAGCCATGAAGCAACTCGTCATTCTACTGTGTGTAATGTCAGCGATGGCGTGGGGGCAGAACGGATTCAACACGCTCGTGCCGGATACGCCTGTGAACATTCTGGTCCACTCAGACGATGTGTACGTCGAAGGGCATTGGGTACCTGTCGACAAAGACGACAAGAACTCTGTGATGACAGGTCCATCCGTGTCGGAAATAAACTGTACTCCAAAAGTGTGCAGTGAGGCGCAAGCCAACATCGTGGCCATAGGAAACACGTTCACGTTGCACGCTGACAACCTCGAGTACACGGTCGAACGATGGAACAGCAAAGAGATCGTGGCTGCAACTGTCGGCGGTATCTGCCGTGTCCGCACCGTGTTGAAGTTCTATCGCGTCAACAAGCACGTGTACTGGATGCAATCGCTGTCGGAGCCGACCAACGACCTGCCGAAAATGAGCAAGGATCTTTGTAACGCAGTTGGCATGTACCTCGAACTCAAAGCCAACACGGTGTTCAAAAGGTAGCGAGCGGGCGCTTGAGATGGCAGCAGAAAGGTAATGTTTCTGGGTCGACTTTATTAGGGCGGGTACAAGAGTGTATCGATGACGGGGTTGGACAATTGAGGAATGAAATGGGGGCTGAGAGTGTGAACCCGTTGTCCACATGCTTGAGTATCCACAGAAGGCACGTAAGTACACTGAAGAGGACCGCCGCGAAAAAACGCAGACGCCCCGTGCCGTTTCCGTGCCGTTAACACCGAACTAGACTGAATTAGCCGCGATCGTCGCCATCTGCCGCAAGCTAACTACATGAAACTGCGTTTAATGGCGGATTCGAATCCCTCCCTCTCCGCCAGAACTTTAGTGAGCTACCATTTGCGAGTCTTTGATACCTGCACTTGATACGGTTTCAAGAACGGGTCACCGATGCACTGCGAAGTCAATCTCACCAAAAGAATCAAGACCAGCACGGGCCTGCGCTATTGTGTCGAAGTGGTTTCCGCCAATGGTCAATAGCTGAATACGCCATGCGAACTGTCAAGCGTGCATCGGTTGTCCGCCGGAACTTCCGAGACTGCCATGCGCCGGCTTCTGGTCGATTTCCACCACTGAAAGAGCGGTTTGAGCTGCGCGTCATAAGGTTTTCGGCTGCTGTCGTCCACGAACTCCAGGTTCTGGAACTCCGTTTCTCGTCTCACGCTAATAGCGAAGGGATGGACACCCTGCATTGCCAGCGGTGCAAATCCGGGCTTTACATTGAGCTTGCGCAGCCCATCGTTCTCGAGGATTTCATTGAGGATATTCCAGTCGGTATCCGAGAGGTTTCCCTCGTATATCTTCCGCTCACGATCTTTCCCGTTACTCCGGATCACCTTTTCGGCATGAAAATGGTGGTCGTCAAACACCAGCATGCAGTACTGCTCAGAGGACATGGTCCCGGGCTGCACTTCGGAAAGCAGCAGGCGAAGAGGTGTGTCTGACTTTGTTTTCTGCGTCTGACCGTTGCCGAAAAGCGCAGCGCCCAGCAAAATAGAGAGTATTAAGTGCCCGCGAATCATATATAGCTCCTAAAAAGCGTGGAAACTAGAAAGTCATGGCCGAGCAGTATTGCTGTTTTGATTCCTTGAAGGATGACTTACTCTTTTTCTCCACGCCCTCGAACCATCTTACCAGCTGATTCAAGGTCTTTCTGTAAGCTGACGCGTTATCGAGGTATACATCCATTCCATTGGAAGCCCCGGTGGACACTCCCGTGGACGCCTGCGTTTTGAAGCGCTCCTTGATCGCAACGAAGTGCTGCGTTTCGCCTTCGCGATTAATCTGCACTTCCATCATTTCCGCCTCGCGCAACATCTGCGCCTCAGACGGAGCTTCCGGAGGTTTGAGGCCTGTCACCTTCTTCAGTTCCTCATTCTCGAGAATGGCCTGGAGTTGCTGCAGATCATCTTTTCCAAGGGTTCCCTCAGCGGTTTTTACTTTTGGCTTGCCGACAGTGGATTCGTCGCGCTTTTCAAGAACGTACTTGCCATCGTCATAGACCACGACGCAAGAACCGGAATTCGGATAACTCGAAATGGCCATCTGGGAGCCGTCTGCGCCGAGAGAGTATATGTTCCCGCCCGGCGCATGCATACCCCCAGTTGCGTCTATTTCCACCGTCGTCCGCGAGCGCTGCAGACGCAGCAACGTGGGGGTGGCCTGATCCTGACCGGACGCGACCTGAATCAATAATAAAGAGATAGTCGCCAAAAATTGAGCAAGAACTCGTCCCCGGAACAAAGAAGCAGACATCCTTAGTACCTCCGAAATGCCTAGTAATGTTATACCAACTCCCTCTCGAACATGATGAGTCTTTATCGAAGCGGTTGCCTAACTATCGAGATCAGGCCATAGCGCTCGCCGAGAATTGGCCGACACCCGTTTAGAGAGTTCTGGCCAACTATGGCGCCTGACCGCTAGGTAAGTCGCCCACAACACAGAACGTCGCCAACCCACACGCTTGCCCTCGCAACACGCTTCCCGTCTGGGGGTTAGCGACAAAGCTGATCCCCAAAGCATTCTTCCTTGACGATCGCAGTGATTAAGGGCAGCCCTACCTCCTCGGCCATTGCCAAGGGGTCCTCGCTCGTTGCGGCGCGATTGTGTGGAATCACGTAGACGTTCAGGTTGCCGGCTGGCCACTTTCGCCCGGTCGCCGATCGCCAAGACGCTGCGTAAACCGCTTACGCCGTATTTCCCAGGTCTTGCACTCACTTCAAATTCAGCCTCTGAAAACCTGCAGTGATATTATCCGTCCAGGCTGAAGGTGTCCGCCGAACTGAAAGGAGCGCTAGGCCATTCAAGAGCGGCGTGATGCCCTCCGAGATGTTAGGGCACCCCGAGTGGAACGCTCGGAGTAACGATCTTGACTATCCCACTTGGGCCGTATAACGTTGCCTGCGCATCAGGAGGAAACGATATGCCACACTTTGTCAGTCTCATCCGTTACACCCAGCAAGGAATGTCAAAAATCAAGGACAGCCCTTCGCGACTTGATGCTGCCAAGAAAGCGGCTGAAGCGGAAGGAGGCAGAATTCACTCATGGTACTTGACGATGGGGCAATACGACGCCGTTCTGATTTCCGAGTTTCCTAGCGACGAGGCGTGTGCCAAGTTTACTTTGTCAGCGGGCGCGCTGGGAAATATTTCCACGGAGACTTTGAAAGCATTTTCGGAAGCCGAGTATCGCAAAATCGTCGGCTCGATTCGTTGAGTTGACCCCACGGTCAAGAAATCAGGCCGCTCGCTAGGGGTGGCCTTTTCTTGATCTGTGAATCCTCAGAATTCATCAATAAGTGCAATGATGCGATTTAACAACCGTTAGACGGAGGCAGTGTCCCCATTCGCTCCTAATTTTTGAGGGAGCGTTGCTGCCGAATATTCCACAGCATAGTTCCGATGTAGACGATGAGTAGCGCTGCACTCACTCCGTGGCCCCAATTTCGTTCAAATTGAGTGACGGGGTGAAAAAACATTTTTAGAAGAAGGCCGATTACCAGGCACATGTTTGCGGTGAGGACAATGGTTTTTCGTTTTTTGTCTTGATTGCGGAAGCACATTTGTTGTCTCCTCTCGAAGGTCTGTGATTAATCGGTCAGCCAATACCAAATCATTATCGACATCTTCACTCCTAAAATTGTCGCGATGACAGCGAAGAGATCCCAGCTCCACAAGTGGTCGAAGTTATAGCGATAGATAAAAAGTCCGATGGCTACCATGCCACCAACAATTCCACCGAGGCTTGTGGCCCGGAGGCGGTGGTCCAGGAAACGTTCATCGATTGTCTTGCCCAGGACAGGAATACTCATTTGTTGTTCTCCAAGGAGAAGATTTGATCGGTGGAACAGTCGAAGACATCGGCGAACGTGAGCGCCAGCAACAAGCTGGGCACGTAGCGATTGCGCTCAATGGAATTGATGCTCTGCCGGGAAACGCCCACGGCTTTTCCAAGTTGCTCCTGCGTCCACCCGCGGGCGTTACGTAGCTCTTTAATCCGGTTTAGGATATGGGGCGCCATGTAAAGTCACCTTTCCATTGTGAGCGAAGACATCGACACATGTCAAGTTAACTTTCCTTCGGGGGGCAAGTTTCAGAAACCGCGAGGAATTCCGTCAAAAATGATAACTGTTGTTATCTGGCATATACGCTCACGGAGCATTAGGCGACGCCCGTCCGGGGCAAAAAAAGAGGATCGGCGGCCCGATCAACCCGAGAAACATCGCACCAAATCCGCCCATGGAAACTCCAGCAATCGCCCGCGCAAAAGGTTCCGGGATCGTACGGAAGTTTTTGTCCAGTAACCGGGCCATATCGTCCTTCTCCACACAAAGCGGCCAATTGTCGCGCTCTCCCATGATGTATTGATTTCACGTTTCCGGTCGGGGCGAAGGCGCCCGCCAACGAAGGCAGAATAGAGCGAATCAGCGTTGCGACAGGTGCAAACAATCAGTTACGTACCAAGTCTATGGCGGAATTTTACGCTTATCTCGGTGCAGGGCCGTTTCGCCATCATCAGGGCTGCGAAAAGAGCGGCGAGGAATGCGGAAACCGCGCCGATGCCGAGCGACCATCTCGGGCCGAAAAGATTCGCAACCCAACCGACGATGGGAGCCCCCATCGATGTTCCCCCCGAGCCCCACGCCCACACGAATCGCCATCACCCGACGGCGCATGGTGGGCTTGGTCGAAAGCTGCATCATACTGTTTGTCGCGTTCGTGAAAGTGAGTGCGGCCACTCCGATCACCGCGAGGGCGACAGCGAACCACCAGTATCCAGGAGAGAACGCGGCAAGAGTACAGCCGATTCCAAAGACTCCGGAGCCGAGGAGCAGCGTCCCAAACCTTGGCTCGTCGCGTCCCGCCGCCAGAAGCGCGCCGCTCATTGTGCCGATCGCCATGATCGACGACAGCAAACCGAATCCGCGCGCATCGGTATGGAAAACACTCACCGCCATGGTGGAGATGAAGATCGGGAAATTCAGACCGAATGTGCCGATCAGAAAGAGCATAACCAGGATTGATCGGAGGTCCGGTCTAGCCCATACGAAACGGAGTCCTTCGATGAAGCCACCCGCTCCGCGGAAAGCTCTCGCGTTTGTCCTGAGCTCTTGAACGCGCAGCAGATACATGGAGAGAAGGACAGCCCCTTCAGGAGAAATGCCCAGCCGGTCCCGATCTTTGCGATGACCAGACCGGCCACAGCCGGGCCAATCATCTGGCCGGCGAAGAACGAGGTCGAGTTGAGCGCGACTGCATTGGGCAGGTGTTCGTCACCCATCAGCTCCCCAACAAAGGTCTGCCGCACTGGCGCATCCAGCGCCGCAGCGGCGCCAAAGACAAAGGCAAACACATAAACATGCCAAAGGCGGACGTTGCCGGAGATCGTCAGGATTCCCAGCGCAGTCGCAAGCACCCCCATGGATGCTTGCGTCACCTTCAGCAGCTTGCGCTGGTTGAAACGGTCCGCTGCCAAACCGCTTCAGGGCAGCAACAGCAGTTGCGGAGCGAACTGCAAGCCCGTGACAATGCCGACCGCAGTCGCGTCATGGTGAGTCAGTTGCGTCAGCACAATCCAGTCTTGTGCCACGCGCTGCATCCAGGTCCCGATGTTCGATACCAGACCGCCTGCCGTCCACAAGCGAAACTTGAAGTTCTTCAGGGCGCGGAAAGCTCTGGAGAGCGGATTCCTCATGGGCGCTCCGGGGTATTGCCTCCGTGAAGCTCACCGAAATGCTTTGCTGACAGCAGGCTAATGAGGAGTCCGCCAGCCGCAAACGGCGCTATGCAGGAGATGGATCGCGGGTCGAAGTGGCCGACGCGCAGTAGAAGCAGGTAGGCGAAGACGCAATTCGCGAAGCCCCAGAGGACATTCACTGTCGAGGACGAGAGACCCTTTCCTGGAGGTTTTGCGAACGGTGTCTGAAAGGGTTTTCCCATAACACCGCTGACGAAATGCGGCACGACATTGGCCAGAAACAGGCCTCCGAAAAAGTAGGACACGAGATGTAACCAGTTCATTGTCAAGCGCTCCTCTTTGCGAGTAAATAAAGCACGTCCTGCGTGGAGCCGGTCTCACCAAGGCGAGGAAAGACATGCTTGAGACTGTATTCGTGCGCTTCAGCTCGCACATCCGTCACGGCATCGACGGCGATCGTCACATTGAAACCGGCTTCGTAGGCCTGGCGAGCCGTGGCTTCTACGCCCGTACCGGTGGCCACGCCCGTGAGAACAACCTGCGTCACACCTTTCGCCTCCAGTTGAGCTTCCAAGTCGGTGTTGGCAAAGGCGCCCCAGGTACGTTTGGTGATGAGGATGTCCTCTGGCTGCTGACGCAGTTCGGGAATCAGTTCACTGAAGCCCGCGGTACGCTCCCGGTGCCGTCGAGGCTCCTCTGTCCTCCCCGGCGCAGTCCCGGCGACGTTGACCAGAACCACCGACAGCTTCTGCTTGCGAAAGGCCTCAATAAACTGACAGGAATTGTCGATGACACCGGCCATGGGATGGAGAGACGGTATGTCGAGAAGGCCCTTCTGAAGATCCACCACGATCAGCGCAGTTTGAGGGTCAAGGACGGTGAGTGGCACGAAATTCTCCTTTGAACGTAGCGAACGAAGTTTGGACGGCCCGATTCGCGGCCGGACGGTCAGTCCTCAGCAATTTGCGCAAGCAGGTGTATGGCTGAAGACAGCTTCTTCTGCTCTTGCCGAGAGAGTCTCCGCTGGATCGCTTGCGCCAGCCAGTCCTGACGAGCGGCACGCCCGTCCTCGATCCACTTCTTGCAGGCTTTTGTCAGCGACATGAGCGTTTTTCGCCCGTCGTTCGGGTCGGCAGCTCCCGCCACAAACCCCATTTCTTCCAACGGAGCGATAACAGCGCTCATTGACTGAGGACGCATCCCCTCCGCCCTGGCAAGGCTCGACACTGTCGCCGGACCGTCCTTTTCCAATCGGAGAAGGACGGCAATTTGAGACGACGTGAAATCGTTCAGGCCGCCGTGCTGTCGCAGCTTCCGTTTCAGCTGCCCAAAGGTGGTGCGCAACTCCGCTGCAAGCCTGGATGCAAGTGCCGTGTCGCTATTCGGCAGCATTTCTAGCATAACGGAACTACAGATATGCAGTTTATCTGTAAAGGTTAGCTGCATGTTTGCCACGCGGGCTTCTTAGTTCTTTGCCACCCTTGCCGGGCGCTTCCGACTTTTGCATGCGCAACGTTGCGACAGGCAGCTTACCTCATCGATTCAGACCCACTGCGGATGTTCTAGCAATATTGACGTAAGCGATGTTATTCGGTGAAACAGCGTCGACGTTTCGGTAATTGCAACGCGCATTTGACCGCCATGCGGCTGATTTGCACCTCGAGAAAACGACAGTCTGACTCGTGCCACCGGTTAAGGTTTACACACGGCTCTGGTCTTGGGTGTTTTCACCAAGGGATGCCTCAATTGTCCGCCCCTGGGTTCCTGTAGGGAACGCCCGGTTGCCCTTTGTGCGGCCACCGAGGCCCGCAAGTCCTTCTAAATGTCAGAATCTGGGGTAATGACATGAACACCGGAGGCCTCTCCCGAGCTCCGCTGTAGCCATTGATTCAGCGCTTCTGGGCTGGCAACTACGTTTCGGCCCTCACGACCAACTGGCATGCCTTCTTTCGCCCAGCGGTAAACGGTGGCACTGGGCATCCCGAGGAATTCAGCGATCTCTGGCCAGCTGCGAAGCTCGGAGGGCTTGCCAGGCGATGCCTTCGTCGGACTCATTACGGGCGTGCCTTTCGGCTTGATCTTCATAGATCTCCTAGGAAAAGAGACTCCGCTGAGGTTGGGTGATCTCCACCGGCACTGAGCACTCTGCGTCATCGTTGGCGGGTCGATTGACCCGCGAACTCACGGGGAAGCAATTCATCAGTCGAGGATCGAACGGCTTCAAGAATTCCGAAATGACGGTGGTATCCGTTGTGCCCGGATCGAGCCATTGCTCGTAGCATTGCGGATCGAGAATCACCGGCATCCGGTCGTGAACCGGAGCAGTGACAGCGTTAGGAGTCGTGGTTAGGATCGAGCAGGTTTCCAGGGGCTTCCCACTCGGATCGTCCCAAGTTTCCCAGAGCCCGGCGAACGAAAAGAGCTCACCGCGATTGACTTCAAAACAATACGGTTGCTTCGCCTTGCCAGCCTTTTGCCACTCGTAGAATCCGTCCGCCGGGATCAGACACCTGCGGAATCTCAGTGCGTCGCCAAACGCGGGCTTGCTACCCGCCGTTTCCGATCGCGCATTAATCATGGTCGCGCCCTTCGACGAATCCTTTGCCCACGAAGGAACCAGTCCCCAGCGAATCAGAGATAATTCGCGACTGGCGCTCCCGGGATTTTGCCTGATGACGGGCACGAATTGTGTCGGGGCGATGTTGTACCGGGGGCTCCAGTCCGCATCATCCGAAACGGCTGCAAACTGCTCCTCCAGGACCTGCTTCCTCCTCGACAATCGGTAGCGGCCGCACATCGAAATATTATGACCGAATAAATCGCCGGGAGGCAAAAGCGACCGGACAAGGCGGCAGGTGATCCTTCGGTCACGACAAATCCCGCGTGTGCGCGTCTTCCGCGTTCAACATTGGAGATCGGGGACCGAACCGACGATCTCATGCTTACAGACAGGCTCGCCGGGAGTTGCCGCACAATCTTTGCGGCGCGGGAACTATTGGCCTGAAATTCTCAAAGGGTGCAATCGCGGATTTCAACAACCATCGCGTCGCCGCTGTAGCGTATGCTCTGGCAACAGAGAGATTGATCGGCGCAGGATTGTTGCTGGCAATTGCGTTCGCCCGACAGGTGAAGGGGAAGCGCAAACTGCGGGCCTATTGCTCGTACATCTCGTAATGAGCGGAGCATGGCTCCAGCTCGAGCAGGAAATCCTTATCGAAGTCGTAGTACTTCGCCACGCTGATGTCGTCTCCCGCGAAGGCACGAACCGCAGCCTCGGATTCCCAAAACGTGATCATCAAAAAATGCGCGGTTTCGCCCTCGATACGACGTAGCGCGTAGGCACCCTTGTTGCCGGGAGTCGAGCGGTAATCGGGGATGGCAACGTTTCGCATCAGGTTTAGGTACTCGTCGCTTTTGGTTGCTGGGGTCGCGCCATGCCAGATTCGTGTGATCATCTTAAAACTCCGGCCGTGTCATTGTTTAGAACACCTGGGTGTCGCAACCAGGCGTAAGACGCGAAACGCGCGTAAGACGCACGGCGCGTAGATTCCCCGCTCTCGCGCACCGCTTGGGCCGGGCACCGGGGTGCGACCCGGCGACTGCGATAACCGGGTCGCATCCAAGCGGGGAGTCGACCGGGAAGCGCTCCAGCGACCAAGGTTCCAAGGAAACGGCGCCGAGAAACAGGTGGGAGAATCTTTCTTGGTGCGTGGGTGCTCCAGCCTCGGTCGTTGTTCCACGCCGGATACTGGACAAAGGGCGGCCGGCAAGCCGCCCCTCGAATCCTCGTCGATCCTACATCCTTACGCAGACTGCTTTGGTCTGCGTATAAAGTTGGAGAACGTCTTTGCCCATCTCTCGTCCCCAGCCGGACTGTTTGTAGCCGCCAAAGGGCAGTGCCGCGTCGAAGATGTTGTAACAGTTGATCCAGACGGTTCCGGCGCGAAGCAACGTCGCCGTCCGGTGCGCTTTCGAGACATCGTGAGTCCAGATTCCAGCCGCCAGGCCGTACACCGAATCGTTGGCCCGAGAGAGTAACTCCTCGGGATTGTCGAATGGAATCGCGGCCACCACCGGCCCGAAGATTTCTTCCTGCACGACCTTCATGTAATCTGTGGTGTCGACTAAAACCGTGGGCTCGACGAAGTACCCCTTGCCATCGATCTTGCGCCCGCCCGATGCGGCTTTGGCACCTTCGGCCATTCCGATTTCGAGGTAGCTGCACACTCTTTGCAGTTGTTCCTGGGAGACGAGCGGACCCATGTGGGTGTCGGGATCGAGTCCCGATCCTACATTGATCTTTCGCGCCTGCGCCGCGACACCATCCACCACGCGATCAAACACCGGCCGTTCTACATAGAGACGCGAACCAGCGCAGCAACACTGTCCGTGGTTGAAGAAGATGGCACTGGCTGCACCGCCGATCGCTGCATCCAGGTCGGCATCCTTGAAGACAACGTTCGGAGACTTGCCGCCGAGTTCGAGCGAAACCTTCTTCAGATTCCCCGTCGCTGCGTGCACGATCACCTTCCCCACTTCGGTCGATCCTGTAAACGCAACCTTGTCCACGAGATCGTGTGCGGCCAGGGCGGCGCCTGCGGTCTCGCCGTATCCCGGAACGACGTTGACCACGCCATCCGGGAACCCAGCTTCTTGAATCAGTTCGCCCAGACGCAGCGCGGACAGCGGGGTCTGTTCGGCCGGCTTCAGCACCACCGTGCAACCGGAAGCCAATGCGGGACCCAGTTTCCAGGCCGCCATGAGTAGCGGAAAATTCCACGGAATAATCTGGCCCACGACGCCGACCGGCTCACGAAGGGTGTAGGCGTGGTACTGGACGCCCGGCGTGTAGGCCACCGAGATCGGAATGGTCGTACCTTCGATCTTGGTTGCCCATCCCGCCATATAGCGAAACATGTCGACGGCGAGTGGAACATCGGCGGCTCGGGCCACAGTCAGCGGCTTGCCATTATCGAGCGTTTCGAGGGTCGCGAATTCTTCGACGTGCTGTTCCAGCAAGTCGGCCAGTTTCCATACCAGCTTGCCGCGCTCCGAGGCCGACAGGCGAGACCAGGGTCCACTGTCGAACGCTTTCCGGGCGGCCTTCACGGCGAGGTCGATATCGGCTTTGTCGCCTTCTGCCACTTGCGCCAGAGCCTCGCCGGTGGCTGGGTTGTAGGTTGGAAAAGTTTTGCCCGAGACGGCGTTTACCCACTTGCCGTCGATCAGCATTTTGCGCGGCTTCGCGAGGAAGTCGCTCACGCGAGAATCAATCTGGATCGGGGAAACTGCAATTCCCATACGTCCTCCTTGAATACAGCGACATTTGAATGAGTTTCGTTGCGGCGAAATCGGCTTCGAAGATACTAGTCCCCAACAGGTGGGGAAAGCAACTCGCTCTGCCGGGAATTGCGGAACGCACTAACAGGGCCACGAAAGGAGCCGATTGCCGTGAACCGGGGCGAACTTCTCGAGCAACTACTTGATGTCCTTCATCGGCAGCAAGGTGCCGTAGTCGCGTCCTGAGGGCTCGACGGCCCGCGCTACCACGCCGGCAAATGCGTCGCGAAGTTCGGGAAATCTCGCGACCAGCGCCTTAATTACGGCCGTGTTTTCCTGAAAAGCGCGCGCCGTATCGGACACATCGGCCGCCTGATACTTCACGACCAAATCAAGATCGTTGCCGGCCGCCATGGGAAAGATCTCAGTCAGATGATAAACCTTGCCGCTGGTGCTTAAGTCCGTAGTGTTGCCATTGGCGGGCATGTCAGAGGGTTGCGCGGCCTGGAGCGCGTCATAGAGTTTGTCGGTGGTAAGGGTGCTCATGAAGTCCACCGGAGCGGATAGAGCGATGGCCTCGCGTGAATAGAGCCACGCGTCGTGATTTTGCGATTTTGCTTTGAAATCACCGGCGCGCGCGGTGAACCATGCGGCATCGTGCCCGGCAGCCTGCGACGACTTGGGGAAAAACCCTGCCAGCTTCCAGTCCGAGCCTGCCTGCTCCAGCACCAACGTGAGCGTCATTGTCTCGTGGGCGCCGTTCACGTCGACAATCGCCACGCCGTACTTTCCGGGCGGCAGATTGGGCAAGACAAAGACCGCACTGTCCTTGGTCTGACCGGACCTGCCAAATACTCCACAGAGAAACTCAGCCCGGGCGAGCATTTCCGGGCCATCGGCAACGAGCAGAAAGGGCGGGCGAATGGTGGCTTGCGCTGCGGAGAATGTCGCCTGGTTTTCTTTGACCGCGGCTTCGATGCCGGCAAAGCTGGCGGCCACGCTGGCAATGGAGTTCTGCTTCAAGCTCGCCGAGTCGCCGCGGGCCGACATTTCGAAATAGCGTTTCGCCGCGTTTTCGAGCGTCAGGCGCACCGACGCTTCCATGTCGGCTGCGCTCTGGCAGACTTGCGCGTGGCACGATGCCCCTAGGAGCAGTAGCCACAGCCATTGTCGCCCATGCAATCGAGTTCGAAATACCGAATCCGCGACGGTTGCCACCTGGGTCAGCCTCCGCTTGCATTTTACGCGCTCTCGGACCCGGCGGAATCTAAATCATTGGAAAGGCTCGAGCGGCACGGTGAGCATCGGTAATCGCTTGCAAGAAATAAGACCCGCAACCGTTCTATCAGCAATGATAAAATCAAGCCGGGCGCGGCGGCTGAGCTACTCTGGCTGCTGGCGGAAACGGGGTATGGCAATGCCGGGAAAACGCAGATGGATTGCTTTCGGCCTTTTCTGGGTGGCTCCGCTTCTTCTTGTACGAACGCTGCTCGCGCAGACGGCTGTACCAGCGTCGGAGTCCTCGACCCCTCATCACCACAAATCTCATGCGGCGCCCAAGCCGGTTGAGCTGCCGCAGCTACCGGCCGGCCCGCTCAGTCAGTTGCCCATGGATCAGATTCCACCCTCGCCGGCGAAGGTCAGCTATCAGGGCGGCCTGCTCACCATCGCGGCCCAGAACTCGATTTTGAGCGAAATCCTGCGCGATGTGCGCAAGCTCACGGGAGCTTCGATTGAAATTCCCCCCACCTCAAGCGCAAACGAGCGCGTGGTTGCCAACCTCGGCCCGGGAGCCCCGCGCGATGTTCTGGTCGGCTTGCTTAACGGCACCTCGTTCAATTATGTGATGGTCGGTTCGAGCACCGATCCGAGCGCTGTTTCGAGCGTGATCCTTACCGCCAAGACATCGGGGCCGGCGGAAACCCAGACGGCCGCGAACGTGAATGAGAACAACCCGGCACCGGTTCAGAACCGCTTCCCGCCGCCTTCGCCGTTTAACCGCCCGATTGGTGTTGCGCAGGCGGTCGCCGGGCAACCGGGGAATGTACCGGCGGCGGCCGTCGCGGACGACGATAGCAAGGATGACGACGACAGCAAGGATGACGACGATACTGCCGAGGATCAGGCCCAGCCTGCGGCGCCCGACGCAAACGGCGCTGTCGCCCAAGAGCCGCAGCAACCGACGGATCCGAACCAGCCCAACGCCGGGCCCAAAACCCCCGAGCAGATTCTCGAGATGTTGCGCCGACAACAACAGCCCGGAGGCCCTGTGATGAACCCATCACCGCAGCCGCCGCCCCAGCAGCCACCGCAGTAGGATGCCTGGACTGCAACTAACGCCGTGATGATGGGCGAACTCGCGGTGGGGAAGGTGGGCCTTGCCGAAAGCAACCGCCGCTCGACACCCGTCGAAAAGGCGTGATAAAGGAGGGCTGAATTAGTCGCCGCTAGCCGGGCCCTGATGGGGTACCAGTGCTGCGATGGTGCGGGACGGTCGGGATGGATTTACAATGGCCAGAACGCCGCTAATCGCGCCGTAGGCCCCCAGAACACCCAAAACCACTGCCAAGATTGCGGTGCTGCTGATGAAGAATCCTGCCACAATTGCGTTCACGGTAACGGCCCTTGCTGGCAGCCACTCTGCGACACGCGGCTGCAAATAATTTACTCTATTCGCATTTGACCCCCGCCGCTGTTAGCAACTAAGATACGGGAATCGGACTGCGTACCTCCACTCTCCAACATTTCTTAGGGACTCGTCCACATTACGGAAGTCCATGAAGCACTGGGTAAATGGCCATCTCCCGAATTTCGGTGCGCGGCGCGCGCCAACACAACCTGAAGAACATTGACGTCGAGATTCCGCGCAATACTCTGACGGTCATTACCGGTCTCAGCGGATCCGGCAAATCCTCGCTCGCTTTCGATACCATCTACGCCGAAGGCCAGCGCCGCTATGTGGAGACTCTTTCCGCTTACGCCCGGCAGTTCCTCGACCAGATGGAGCGTCCGGACGTCGATTCCATCGACGGCCTGAGTCCATCGATTTCCATTGAACAAAAAACCACCAGCCGCAGTCCGCGTTCTACCGTCGGCACCATCACCGAGATTTACGACTATCTGCGGCTGCTTTACTCGTCAATCGGCGTGCCCCATTGTCCGAATTGTGGCAAGCCCATCACGCGCCAGTCGGCCGAGCAAATCGTACAACGCGTCCTGTCTTTGACCCCGGACGATCGCGTCATGATCATGGCGCCCATCGTCCGCGGCCGCAAAGGTGAGTTCAAGAAGGAGATGGAGAAGCTGGTCCAGCATGGTTTCTCCCGCGCCCGTGTCGATGGCGACCTGGTCAATCTCGAGGACGACCTGGCGCTTGACAAGCGCAAGAATCACACCATCGAGGTCGTGGTCGATCGCCTGTTGGTGAAGCCAGGAATCGAGCACCGGCTTGAACACTCGGTCGCACTCGCCATGAAATTGGGCGGTGGCCTGGTGCTGGTAGGGGTGGTCAACGGAGACGAGGCGCTCTATTCCTCCCGCCTCGCGTGTCCTGACTGTGGCATCAGTGTTCCGCAACTCGAACCTCGCTCGTTTTCGTTCAATAGTGCCTATGGAGCCTGTCCGGAGTGCCATGGTCTCGGCAGCCGCTACGATTTGGATCCAGGCAAGGTCATTGTCGACTGGTCGAAGCCCGTCCTCGACGGCGGACTTGGTCCGGGATCGTCATCGCAGAACCTGGTCCGCAGCATCCAGTTGCTGGTGCAAGCGTATGGCTTCAATCTGTCCACGCCGTTTGAAAAGTTTCCCGATAAGATTCAAAATCTGCTGCTCCACGGCGAGCCGCAGCGTGGGGGCAAGACGGGGTTTCTCGGGATCCTCGGCCACCTGCGGCAGAGTCTCGAAGCCTCGACCTCCGATACTTACCGCGAGTATCTGCTCGACTTCATGTCGGCTACCGAATGTCCGGTGTGCCGCGGCAAGCGTCTACGTCCGGAAAGCTTGGCGGTGAAAGTGAATGGCATGTCGATCGCCGATTTCACCGAGCTTCCCATCGCCCGCGCGCTCTCTGCCGCTCGCCAGATCAAACTCACCGGCAGGGAACTCACCATTGCCGGACGCATCGCGCACGAAATCACCGAACGCCTGGAGTTTCTTGACAACGTCGGCTTGGGCTACCTGCAACTCGGCCGCTCTGCGTCTACGCTTTCGGGGGGAGAAGGCCAGCGCATCCGCCTCGCCACACAAATCGGCTCGAAGCTGCGCGGTGTCCTCTACGTGCTCGACGAACCCTCCATCGGCTTACACCATCGTGACAACGGACGTCTTCTCGCCGCCCTTGAGAGCCTGCGCGACCTGGGCAATACCGTTCTCGTGGTCGAGCACGATGAAGAAACCATCCGGCGTGCCGACTATGTCATCGACTTGGGCCCCGGGGCCGGACGTCATGGCGGCGTGTTAGTGGCGAGCGGAACGCCGGCTGAGATCATGGATTCGCCCGCCTCTCTCACTGGAGCCTACATCGCCGGACGCCAGCACATCGCTATGCTGGCCGAGCGCCGCAGCCCGAATGGCAAGGCGATCACGGTTTTGGGCGCTCGCGAAAACAATCTCAAGAATCTTGATGTCGTATTTCCTCTCGGAGTGATGACGGTGGTGACCGGCGTTTCCGGTTCCGGCAAATCAACTCTCGTCAACGACATTCTCTACCGCGCCCTCGCCCGTCAGCTCTATCGTTCCCGCGAGGAACCGGGCACGCACCGGGCGATCACCGGAGCCGAGCTGATCGACAAAGTCATTCGCATCGATCAGTCGCCAATCGGCCGCACGCCGCGCTCCAATCCCGCAACCTATACCGGGATCTTCGCAGCCGTCCGCGACCTTTACGCCATGCTGCCCGAATCGCGCGAACGAGGATATAAGCCCGGCCGATTTTCCTTCAACGTTCCCGGCGGACGTTGCGAAGCCTGCCAAGGCGAGGGCCAGCGCCGCATCGAGATGAACTTCCTGCCCGACGTCTATGTGCAGTGCGAAGTCTGCGGTGGACGCCGCTATAATCACGAAACCTTGTCGGTTCATTACAATGGCAACTCCATCGCCGACCTGCTCGAAATGCCCGTGTCCGACGCTCTCCAGATTCTTGCGAACATTCCGCAAGTGCAGCCCAAATTGCAAACCTTGGTTGATGTCGGCCTCGGATACATTCACCTGGGGCAATCTGCGGTAACTCTTTCGGGAGGTGAAGCCCAGCGCATCAAACTCGCCCGCGAGCTTAGCAAGCGTCAGACCGGAAAAACTCTTTATCTGCTGGATGAGCCGACCACCGGCTTGCACTTCGACGATGTGCGCAAATTGCTCGACGTTCTGCACCGCCTCGCCGATCTGGGAAATACGGTCATCATCATCGAGCACAACCTCGACGTAATCCGTAACGCCGACTGGATTCTCGATCTCGGCCCAGAGGGAGGGGAAGAAGGGGGTCGCATCCTAGCCCAAGGCACTCCGGAGCAGGTCGCCCGCGTGAAAAAGTCCTACACCGGACAAGCTCTGACCGCGTATTTTAAAGGTGCCGCCAGAAATGGAGTCGGCAAAAATGGGTCGCAGAACAACGGATCGGTGATGCACGGGTCGACCAAGAATGGAACGACAGGAGCCGCGCCCGCACCGGTCAGTACAGAGGAGATCGCGTGATGTTCCCCGACGATTCACAGGCCAGCTCAGCGCCCGGCCGGGAGCCGAGGGACGCTGCGCCCGAGTGGGGAACGCCACTCCCGCCCGTCCCAAGCGGGCCAAGCTCGACCGATACCTTGGAGAAGGGTCAGTCCATGGTCATCATCCATCCTCCGGACTCTCCTCCCGCCGACCTTCTCCCCCTGGTACCATCCGACCCGGCCTGGAGCGGCTGGGACGTCCTGCGTTTATTGTTTCTCACCCTCGTTGCTCTGTTCATCAGCGTTTTTGCAGTGTTGCTCGTTGCCCGCTGGCGCTTTTATCCGCAGACGGGTCTGGCCGAACTCGCGCGCATCCCGCTGCTTGCCGTTGCCGGTCAATCTCTGGCCTACCTTCTCGTTCTCGGCTACATGTATGTGTTGGTGACGCGCGAGCGCGGTCGCCCCGATTTTCTTGCCGCCATTCACTGGAACTGGCCGTCCAACATTGCCATCTACTTAATCGTCGGCCTGGTGCTCTCGGTGGGATTGCAAGCGCTAGCCCATTTCTTGCCCATTCCGAAAGAACTGCCGATTGACAGTTTTTTCCGCACCCCCGCCGAAGCCTGGGCGCTCGGCGGTCTAAGCGTTACGCTTGCTCCCCTGATGGAGGAACTTTTTTTCCGCGGCTTTCTCTATCCTGTGCTCGCCCGCCGCCTCGGTTTGCCGTTTGCCGTCTTTCTGACCGCGTTAGCCTTTGCCCTGCTGCATGGTGCGCAGCTCGGTTTCTCCTGGGGACCGGTGCTGGTGATCTTCCTGGTCGGCATGGTCTTGACGATGGTGCGAGCCAAGCAAGATTCGGTAGCCCGCGGCGTCCTCATCCACATGGCTTACAACGCAACCATCACCGTAGCCATGTTTGCTGCCACCGACGGCTTCCGCCATCTGGAGAAACTCAATAGCCAGTAGCCCTGGGTCGGCTCGGCCGGGGTGGCTTTACCGGCTACCCGGTAACAGGCAACAGCTGTTAAATTAGAAATTCATGTCTCCCGTACGACAGGAACTGCTCACGCTGCTGGCGCGTAAATCATTTCGCCTGGGCGAATTTACGTTGTCCTCGGGCCTCGCCAGCGACTACTACATCGATTGCCGTACCACCACCTTGGACGCCCGCGGCGCACAACTGGTCGGCCAAGTCTTTCTCGATGAAATGCGCGGCCAGGGCTGGCACGCCGACGCCGTCGGGGGGCTGACCATGGGCGCCGATCCCATCGTCGTCGCCGTCGCCGTTACCAGCGGCACGCTTCACGGTTTCCTGGTCCGCAAAGCCGAGAAGAAGCACGGTACCGGCCAACGCATCGAGGGTTTCCGGGAAAAGGGATCGCGCGTCGTGATCGTCGACGACGTGTGTACCACCGGTTCTTCCACCGTGCAAGCCATCGAAGCCGCGCGTGAGTTCGGCTTCACGGTCGCAGGTGCGATGTGCCTGGTCGAGCGTGAGGATGCCCACGGCCGCGTCAACGTGGAAAGATCCGCCGCGCCCGCGCCGTTTGTTGCCGTCTTCACTGCCAACGACGTACGCCGAGAGCACATCGCGCAATGCGAAGCCACGCCCGCGAAATGATCTCCGACGGATATACCGAGCTCGCTCCGGGAAAAATTGCGTCGGTGGTGACGTACCTCGAGATGCTGGAACGTCCTGCGTCCTCCGGCGCTTCCTCGCGCGGACTGCAATTGCGCCAGGTGCAAAATCCGCCGCTCGATTGGTATCGCGCACGATTCCGTCGAGCCGGGGCGCGGTGGTTGTGGTTCAGCCGGCTCGAGATGACGGACGCGCAACTGGCCTGGACGCTGCACAATTCGGACATTGAACTGTTCCTGGCGGAGCGCGAGGGCGGCGAGATCGGAATTGCGGAGCTCGACCGTTCCCAGTCGGCGAGCGTGGAGATTACAAGTTTCGCGCTTTTTTCCGAAGCCATCGGCAAGGGGCTGGGGCGCGCGTTCATGGCGCAGTTGCTCGATCGGGCGTGGGTCGCCGCGACGGTGAGAGTCTGGCTGCACACCTGTAATTTAGACAGCCCGGCGGCGCTCGGCTTTTATATAAAGTGCGGCTTCCGCCCCTACAAGCGGGCGATCGAAGTGGCGGACGATCCGCGCATCCGGGGCCTTCTGCCGGAAGATGCCGCCCCGCAAGTTCCGATTATCCGTTAGTCTAATGTCGCGTCCTCGATGTTCAATGGCGCGGATCAGAGGCGGTCCCCGGTTCACAGCGAAAGACCCTGGCGCCGGGCGGCGGGTCTTCCGCTTCGCGCAAGATGACGGCTTTGCGTGTGGTCGCGATTCCGGCAACAGCGCAGACAGAGGCGATGACCAACGAGAAGGGCGCCCGGCGACGACTTTATGATACAGACCCTGGAATGGACCCCGGGCGGTGTAGTCTTCATCGATCAGACGAAGCTGCCGACCGAGGAAGTGTATGTAACCTGCACCACCCACCAGCAGGTTGCCGACGTAATTCGCAATATGGTCGTCCGCGGAGCCCCGGCCATCGGAGTGGCTGCCGCGATGGGCATCGCTCTTGGAATGAAGAACTCCAAAGCCGGGAATGTGGCTGAGCTCAAGAACGACCTCGACCAGATCTGCGAAGTCACTCGCCAGACTCGCCCGACCGCCGTGAATCTGTTCTGGGCAATCCGCCGCATGCAGGAGAAGTTCGAAACGCTTCGCTCCCTCCCCATCGCCCGGATCCAGCAGGCGCTGATCGAAGAATCGCAGCGCATGCACGCTGAAGATATCGCCGCTAATCAGGCCATGGGACGACACGGCGCTCCGCTCATGCCTTCGAGCGGAGGCGTGCTCACGCACTGCAATGCCGGAGCCCTGGCCACCGCCGGTTACGGCACCGCGCTCGGCGTAATCCGTGCCGCTGTGGAAGCGGGCAAGAAAATCCACGTCTACGCTGACGAAACGCGCCCTTTCCTGCAAGGCTCGCGCCTCACCGCCTGGGAGCTGATGAAAGATGGCATTCCCACCACGGTCATCTCCGACAACATGGCGGGTGTCATGATGCAACAAGGAAAAATCGGAGCCGTCGTAGTCGGTGCCGACCGCATCGCCGCCAACGGCGACGTGGCCAATAAGATCGGCACCTATACGGTTGCCGTATTAGCCAAGGAACACGGCATCCCATTCTATGTGGCCGCACCGCTTTCTACCGTCGATATGGCTATGCCCGAGGGCAGCAAGATTCCCATCGAGCAGCGCAATAAAAAAGAGGTAACGCACATTGCGGGAAAACAGATGGTGCCCGACGGAGTGGAAATCGAGAATCCAGCCTTTGACGTGACCCCGGCAAAGTACGTGGCTGCGATTATCACCGAACGGGGTATAGCCCGCGATCCTTACCCGGAATCGCTGAAGAAACTGTCGGAGGCATGGTGATGCTCCCCTAGGGGCGGAAGTCTACGGGGTCGTTTGGCGCCCTTTCCGCTGGGCGAGGCCCGGAACCCCCATTTACTCTCAATGTCAGCGATTTCCCAGTCTCAATTCAGCTTCGAGAGCGGCGGCCGGTCCATTCGCCTGGACGGCTACCTGCCGGAAGCCCCGGTTACCCTGCTTCCTGCCGTAATCGCGCTTCATGGCGCCGGAGGCAACGTCTCCGGCATGGAGCGCTATGCCCGTGCGTTGGCTGCCCAGGGCTTTGCGGTCTACGTGGTTCATTATTTTCACCGCACCGGCACCGGGTTTGCCGACAAGGCAACGATCCTGCGCAACTTTCCCTGGTGGATGAAAACCCTCTGGGACGCGATCAGCTTTGTCGAAGCCCAGCCGCAAGTCGATCGCGCGCGCCTGGCACTGTTGGGTTTTTCCCTCGGAGCCTACCTTGCGCTCGCCAATTCCGCCATCGACCCGCGCATCAAAGCCGTGGTCGAGTTCTTCGGATGCATGCCCAAGGAAATGAACCTCTTCATGCGCCGACTCTGCCCCGTGCTAATCCTGCACGGTGAGGACGACCGGACCGTACCCGTTGAAGAAGCGCATCGCTTGCAAAAACTGCTCGAACGGAAGCAGATCCCGTACGAAATCAAGATCTACCCCGGCGAAGGCCATGGTTTCGAATCTGAAATCTGGCGCGACGCCGGCCTCCGTAGCCTGCAATTCCTGCAGAAATACCTGTCGGCTCCGAAGCCCTAGCAGGCTCACAAGCGGGGGCGCAGTCGAGACGGGAACCGTTCGCCGGTCGGGCGACCGAGTCGGAGCTGGCGCAGGAACGCCCACTCTTAAATTCGCGAAAGACGAAACGGAGCGCTAAGCAAGCGAGCGGGCAGCATCACCGCCGCCCATACCAGCGCGAGCACTCCGTGGACCGCAATTCCCACGAGCCGAAAGGGGAGCAGCAGCAACCACACGATCGGATAGAGAATGAGTGCCAGCAGCGCCAACGGCCAGCACAGCACAAAAAGAAAGCACCACAGCAGGAAGGCGATCAAGGCAATACCTCCTCCTCAATAGGATACGCAAGGCCAAACAAAAAGTTCCGAGGTCGGTTCTTTGCACCGACCTGAGCAAGCAAACGCCGACCGCCGGAAGCCGAACCAGCGGAGGCGTTCTCCTTACATTCTCTTCACATCGGCGCGCACCCGCAGCTTTGCCTCGGTCGCTCTCTGCACATCGTCAACCGTCAGTCCGGGAGCAATCTCCTCCAGCAGCAGGCCTTCCGGGGTGACCCGAATGCAGGCCATCTCGGTGACGATGGTGTCGACAACCCGCACTCCGGTCAGGGGCCGAGTGCATTTTGTGAGAATCTTCGGCTGCCCGT
>JBEKPJ010000006.1:0-236842 GCA_049520935.1 Terriglobales bacterium
TTGTTGCGCGGATTGCCATTCAGCCAGGTCCAGTCCCAGTCCGAGAAAGGCGCAATCTTTTCCTTTTTTGTGGATTCGGCGGTCGAAGTATCGCCCGATGGCTGCGCCACCATGGCCTGAGCGGCCGCGACCCCTGGCCGAGCCGCAGCCTGGGCTGGAACGACTGGCGCCAGGGAGGCGTCGGTCGTCGTATTGGTCGTCGTATTGGTCGTCGACATCCGGCTCTTCAGTTCCGCTTCCAGCAACTCGATGCGTGCCTTCATCGCGGCCAGCTCTTTGGCCATATCAGCCGGGCTCTCAGGAGCGGGTGCGCTCGCAGCTTTCGCCGCTGGAACATCCGGCGCCGGCGCCGGTTCGTGCAAGGCGGCCACCTTTGTCAGACTCTCCGCGGTTGCAGTCTCCCCTGGCGCCACAGTCTGAGCATAGCCCCACCGGGCCTGCACCACGGCAGAAGTTAAAGCCATCATGAATACTCTATTGCGTAAGCGGGTGGCGCTTGTCAGCTTTCGCCCCAACGTGATATTCATGTGCGTGCCCTTTCTGGAACCAAGTCCGGTACACTTTCGCTGGCGGCTCCCATCAGCCTCGTTATCCTGTACTCCGCGGCGAGACTAATGAACTTATCTTTCGGCCAAGTTCGCGTCCAACGCATACTTTTGCTTCGCTCCATCGAAGTTTCCTTTAAGAGAGGAAGATTATGAGAGCGATAACCAAAAGATTTATGAGGAACCGGACGGATCGTCCGATTCCGATCGCGCTGAGGGTCACGTCGATTCTTGAAATCTCTCGGAAGGCCGTGGTTGTTGAGGAATTCGGCTGGCCGTGATTGTGATCACAGTCAAGTGGGACGCGGGCGGCTACTCTTCGTTTTACGCGGACCACGCTGCTGAACTTCTTGACTGTGGTGCGAAGGGTGGCGTGCCGATTCCAGCGCTCGCATCGCCGCGTTGGGAAGTCGCTGTTGACGGTGCTCCGGTTTGTATATTATGAATGCCAACGATTGGCCCCTTTTCCGGCTGGCCGCTCGAATAGACTATGTCCGAGAAATCCGATCCTCGCGTAGAGGAGATCCTGGCTCGTTACAAACTCGATCTCGATCGCCTGAAGGACGCTTTCGGTTTGATCGGCGTCAGTTCCTGCTTATGGTGTAAGAAGTTTTTTCGTCGCTCCGACCCCGGTGCCCTTTTTGATGCCGGCGGACTGGTTTGCTACGCCTGCATTCACGATTGGTGGAACCACCGCTGCACACAACTCAGCACCCAAGACCGCGAGAACCTCGAAAACAGGCTGGTTTTGTGGCTGCGCCGTACCCATCATGCCGAATTGTTCAAGGACGCTGCCAAGCTCCCGGACAATTCACTGCAGGAACTGAACATCGTCGCCAACTGTCTGGAATGCCGGGGAACGGGAAAGTCCATGGCGCACGACCGTTGCCGCTATTGTGCCGGGCGGGGCACGGTCTGGGTTATAGTTTCCCGAAAGCAACAGTAGATCGGTGTAATACGGGCTTAGCCCGCGCCAAAGGAGAATCATGTCCACAGAACTTAGAAATTTTCTCGCTATCCCATACGACGAACTCGAAGAATTGAATCTGAAGGCCAAGGAACAAAGAAAGAACCGCATGGCCCTCCACAAGATCCAGGAAGAACGCCTGAAATATCTGACCGATGAGAAGCGCATCAAGGCGCTGACGGTGCTGTTCAGCGATCTGGAAGGGCGGCTTCACATGTTGGACTATGACAAGAAATTTCTGCTCAAGAGCTTTGACAACCTGACCTTTGACGGCTCATCGATTCGCGGTTTCACGGCGCAGCGAGAAAGCGATTTGCGGCTCGGCATCGACTGGAGCGCCTTCTATTGGGGGCCGGCCGACATATTCGGTCCCGGGAAAGTGCTGGTGTTCGGGGATGTTATTGACAAGGGCGGAGAGCCATACGCGGCCGACATTCGCGGCAATTTGAAAACTTATGCCAGTGCTCTGCACGCCAAGAAGGGCTACACGCTGAACGCCGCGAACGAGATTGAGGGCTTTATCTTCGAAGGCAAGGATGCCGAGCGCAACTATTATCAGACCGGCAGGTTCGAGTATGTGAACACCGGTGGGTATTACCACTCCTTGCCGGGCGATCCGTTGCGGACCTTCATCGATACCAGCGCAGAGGTGCAGCGCGCGATGGGTTTTCAGAACGAGAAGGACCATCCTGAGGTCGCGCCTTCGCAATTCGAAATCAACTACAGCTACGGTGAAGTGGTGGCGGCGGCCGATCAAATCCAGCTGTACAAGCTCATTTGCCGGCAGGTGGCGACGCACATGGGGCTGACCGCTTCTTTCTTGCCCAAGCCGGTCGTGGGCGTGAATGGCAGTGGCATGCACACCAACGTTTCGGTGAGCAAGCAGGGCAGAAACGTGTTCTGGGACGCCAAGGGCGAAGAGAAGCTGAGCAAGTTCGGGTGGGAATTCGTGGACCGCATTCTGACGCATGGGAATGATATTTGCCTGATGCTGAATGCCAGCGTGAACGCCTACCGGCGTCTGGATCCGCATTTCGAGGCGCCGAACCAGTTGAAAGCCTCGGCGGTCGATCGTGGAGCCATGGTTCGGATTCCGCTCGGCAACGAAAAGAGCATGCGGGTGGAGGTGCGCGCGGTGAGTCCCGACGCCAATCCTTATATGGTGATGTATTCGATCTTTAAGACCGGGTTGGATGGAGATATCGCAAACATCAAGAACTTGCGCCAGGCAGAACGCTATTTGCCCGACAATATCTATGACGCAATCGACAGCTTCCGCAAGGCGAAGTGGACATCGGAGATTCTGGGAGAAGACATCAAGGGCCGATACGCCGACCTCAAGCAGGCTTCGGCGGATCGCTGTCCGCGCCTGCTGGGCACCTTCGTCAAGGCGCCGGAAGTCCAGTACCACCACGATGTGCATAACCAGTACTTGTGGAACATGTTTTAGGGTGCGGCGTTGGCGGAATGATTCCGGCCCTCGTCCTGCATTGCGAGGGTGGGGACTTGCAGCGGTCATGGTTGCGCCAACGAACCTGAGGCGAGGGTTCTCTGCATGCGATCCGGACGGCCACCAGTTCGATGGACGCGCTTTTTGCTGCCAACCGTGCTGACACTCGGTCCCGCCGTGCTCGCGGGTTCGCAAACCGCTCCCCCGGTCGCGGATCCGGCGCGAGAAGCTGGCGGATGGGAGCTGGTCTGGAACGATGAGTTCAATGGGCCGGAGGGATCTGCCGTCGATCGCTCCAAGTGGATTCCCGAGACCGGAGGCGCGGGCTGGGGCAACCGGGAGTTGGAAACCTACACGGATCGGCCCGAGAACGCCTCGATTCACGAGGGCAACCTGGTCATCAAGGCGGTGGCGGAGAAATACACCGGCGCGGACGGGATTCCGAGAAACTACACCTCGGCCCGACTGAAGACCCAGGGCAAGTTCTCAGAGACCTACGGGCGCTTCGAAGCTCGCATCCAACTTCCTTCCGGGCAAGGCATGTGGCCGGCGTTCTGGATGCTCGGCGACGACATCGATCAGGTGCACTGGCCGGGATCGGGCGAAATCGACATTATGGAGAACATCGGCAAAGAACCGGCCATCATTCACGGTTCGCTTCACGGTCCGGGATTCGTGGGCACGACCGGACTGGAAGCGCCCTACGCTCTTCCTGGCCAGCAGCGCTTCGCCGACGGTTTTCATGTCTTTGCCGTCGAGTGGGATGATGAGTCCGTCAGCTTTTTCGTTGATCGCGACCTCTATGTGCGCCGCACGCGCGCCGATCTTCGGCCGGGATGGAAATGGGTCTTCGACCACCCGTTCTTTCTGATTCTCAACCTGGCCGTGGGCGGGGATTGGCCCGGAGATCCGGACGCGACCACGGTTTTTCCGCAGAGCATGCGGGTGGACTACGTGCGGGTCTATCAGAGATCCCATCCGGAGAAGCGGCAGGCGGCAAAGCCTTGACCTGCTCGAAACTTCCCGCCGTGAAATTCTGCGCTCGATCGATACCGGGGGCGAGTTCGATTTCTTGACTCGGTCCCGGACTGGGCGGAAGGCGGCCTGGCGGGTGGCTGTTTCAAGCATCCAGTACAATCGTGCCGAGGTCGCTTATGATACGCAAATTCTCTTTTGTCCTCCTCGTCTTTTTCCTGGTCTCCCGCCTGGCTTGGACGCAGTCGCCATCCCCCTCCACGACCGTGGTGGAGGCCCGCGTCGAGGGGTTGCTCAAGCAGTTGTCGCTCGAAGAGAAGATCGACCTGATTGGCGGCGTCAACGATTTTTACATCCGGGAGGCAGCGCACATTGGTCTGCCCTCGCTGAAAATGGCCGACGGGCCGTTCGGCGTCCGCAACTATGGGCCGTCGACGACGTTCGGGGGCATGGGGCTCGCCGCCACCTGGGATCCGGAACTGGTCGCTCGCATGGGAGAGGTCATCGGGCAGGACGCGCGCGCCCGCGGAGTTCATTTCATGCTCGGGCCGGGGGTCAACATTTCACGCTCCCCGTCGTGCGGGCGGAATTTCGAGTATTTCGGCGAAGATCCGTTCCTCGCTTCCCGTACTGCCGTGGCTTACATCGAGGGCGTGCAGAGCGAGGGCGTGAGCGCCACCATCAAGCACTACATGGGAAACAACCAGGAATTCCTGCGGCATGGCGCCGATTCCCTGATCGATGAGCGCACCATGCGCGAGATCTATCTGCCGAGTTTCGAAGCAGCGGTAAAGGAAGCGCACGTCGGCGCCATCATGGATTCCTACAACCTGATCAACGGCGAGCACGCGACCCAGAACGGTTTTCTTAACAACCGGGTAGCGAAAAAGGAGTGGGGGTTCGAAGGTATCATCATGTCCGATTGGGACGCGACGTACGACGGCGTAGAGGCGGCCAACGGCGGTCTCGATCTCGAAATGCCCTCCGGGAAATTCATGAATCGTGCCACCCTGCTGCCGGCGGTGAACGCCGGCAAGGTCAGCCAGGCTACGATTGACGACAAGGTACGCCGCATTCTGCGCACTGCCGTTCGTTTTGGCTGGCTGGACCGCCCGCAAACGGATTTGTCGGTCCCGCTCGACAACCAGAAGGGCAGTGAGGTTGCTCTGGAGGCGGCGCGCTCCGGCATGGTGCTGCTGAAAAATGACGGCAACCTTCTTCCCCTCGACAAGGGGAAGATTCGATCGCTTGCCGTAATCGGGCCGGATGCCTATCCCGCGCCGGTTGTGGGCGGGGGCAGCGCGGGCGTGCGTCCGTTTGCCGCGGTGAGCTATCTGGAAGGTCTCGCGCGATACTTGCCTGGCAGCGTGGTTTACTACGATCGCGGAGTTCCCTCCCTCGGTGAATTGGCAGATGCGACACCATTCTCGACTGACGCGGGGGGCAAGCAGCCGGGCATTCAGGTAGAGGCATTCAACAATGTCAATGTTAGCGGCGAGCCGGCAGTTCGGCGCACCGATCAGCACATCAACGTCGATCGCTCGTTGGGCGATGGCGTCAATCAAGACCATGTCTCGGCCCGCTGGTCCGGCTATTTCACGGCCCGCGATGCCGGCCAGTACCTTTTCTTTGTGCAAGGTCCGGGCGAAGAAGGCGGTTACCGCCTTTACCTCGATGGCCAGCTCGCGATTGACAGTTGGGAACTGGCGCGGGCACTGGTGAGCCAGACACGACTGCCGCTCGCCTCCGGTGCTCACCGGATTCGTTTTGAGTACGCCGTGCACGGAAGCGACGGCGGTCCTCGCGTCCGTGTCGGCATCGTGCGCCCGGAAACGGTTGTGAGCGCCTCGGCGAAGGCGCTGGCATCGAGAGTGGATGCAGTCGTGCTGGCGGTGGGCTTCGATCCCGACAGCGAAAGCGAGGGTGCAGATCGCACTTTCCAGTTACCGCCGGCTCAGGACGAACTCATCCATCAGGTGGCTGATGTGAACCACAACACGATCGTGGTGGTGACTTCCGGCGGAGCGGTCGATATGAATGCCTGGCTGGGGCAGGTTCCCGCGCTTTTCGAATCCTGGTACGGAGGGCAAGAGCAGGGCATCGCGCTGGCACAGTTGCTGTTCGGCGACTACAGTCCGTCGGGCAAGTTGCCGGTCACCTTTGAACGCCGCTCGGAAGACAACCCGACCCACGATCACTATTATCCGAAAGCCGGCGAAAAGACCGTCGAATATAAGGAGGGCATTTTTGTCGGCTACCGCTATTTCGACCGGGAGCCGGTCAAGCCGCAGTTTCCTTTCGGCTACGGGCTTTCCTATACGACGTTTGCCTACAAGAATCTTGCCGTGACTCCGGCGCTGGCGTCGGGAGACCGGGTGGTTACGCTCAGTTTCGACGTCACGAACACCGGGCCCCGCGCCGGCGCCGAAATCGCGGAGGTGTATGTGGGGGAGCCGAATGCGAGCGTTCCCCGTCCGGTGAAGGAACTGAAGGGATTCCTCAGGGTGCAGCTGAAGGCTGGGGAGACGCGGCGCGTTTCATTCCCCCTCGACCGGAGAGCGTTCGCTTACTACAACCTGAACCGTCATGATTGGGCGGTGGACGCGACAGATTTTAATATCTATGTTGGAGGCTCGTCCGCCCAGATCGCGCTTACCGATAAAGTACGCTGGCAGGCTCCCTAGAAACTCTCGCCGCGAGGCAAGTCCCACACTCGATCCGGAATCGCCCCCCCGATTTAGGCTCGTTCATAAAACCGGAAGAACAGGGCCTGCCTGGAGACCGGCTGCGCCTTCTCGCTGAGCGCCGCCATCTGTTGCTGGTTCAGGGGAGTGAACTCGCGCGCGAACTGCACGTTCTGCTCCAGTTGGGCAATGGAATCGCAACCGATGATGACGGTGCTTACGGGCAGAGAAAGCGAGTAATACATCGCCTGCCGCATGTCGAGAGTTCCCGAGGTCGGCGCCAGCACCATCCCCTCCCACATATGCTTTTGTTGCTCGATGGGTGGCGGTGTCCAGGAGGAAAGGATGCGGCCGCGCGCCGGGACTTTCATGCCGATAATGCCCATCTGCTTCTCGACCGCCAGCGGCAGCAGTTGCTCGGTGAAGCTGTAGTGATGCGGATCGGCGGCATTGACCGCCATCAAGATGGTGTCGAAGGAATAGCGGTGGATCGCCTCCATCAGCGCGTCGGGCCGGTAGTGCCCGGTGATACCGAGGTAGCGCACGATTTTCTGATCGCGAGCTTCGAGCAGAGCCTCCATGGCTCCGCCCTTGGCAAAAATCTCGTTGATGTCGGTCATGGTGCCGATGTCGTGCAGCTGCCACAGGTCGACATGATCGGTCCGCAACAGCTTGAGCGAAGTCTCGATCATGCGAAGCGAGCCGTCGCGCGTCCGCTCCTTCGTCTTGGTGGCCAAGAACGCCGCCGGGCGGCGGTGTTGCATGACTTTGCCGACATATTGCTCGCTCCAGCGCTCGGGGCCGCCGTAGATCGAAGAGGTATCGATGTAGTTCACTCCGAGATCGAGAGCTTTTTCGAGGATGGGAACAGCGACCGCCTCGTTGTCGCTCTTCTCGAGAGCGGCCTGGCCGCCGAGGCTGAAGATGCCGACCTTGTAGCCAGTCTTGCCGAGATTCCGAGTCGGCATGGAATCCGCGGTCGCCACAGGCGACGGCGGACTGGACTGGGCGCTCCCTACGTCCGGAAGAGCGGTCGAGCCGAGCACGGCCGCCGTCATGATGCCGCCTGCCTTCAGAAAACTTCGACGACTGCGCTTGGATGGGATGTCTGGTTTGCTGTTGCTCATGACGCCTCCCGACAGTGGTTCGTGGCTCCACAATAACGCGACTTGCGGCGCGACGCCACGGGGAATTGAAGTCCGTTCATACGGGCTGCCCGACGGGCAATCCCATGCCTTCCAGAACGCCTCGCATATACGCGAAACTGGCGATTACGCCCGGCATGGGATCGTCGGGATGAACCTCGTATTCCAGATCGACGAAGCCCCGGTAGCTGCCGGCGACTAACGCGGCAAACATCTCCCGCACCGGCAGTCTACCGTCTCCCACCGCGACCTGGCTTTCTTTGCTCGCGAAATTCGTGAGGTCTTTCATGTGGACGTTCCACAGCCGGGGACCGGCGGCATGGATGGCTTCGACCACATCCGTGCCGGCACGCAGGGTGTGTCCCACATCGATGCAGCAGCCGATGCGTGGATCGAGCGCTCGCACCGCCTTTAAGACGTCAAGCGGCGAATGCCACAATCGGTCCTCCGGGCCGTGATTGTGGACGGCGATGCGCAGGTCGTATTGCTTGACGAATTTCTCGATGTGCGCCAGGGTTTCCGGAGCTGCATCTCCGGCGACAATCACGCCAATGCCAGCGCGCTTGCAGTATTCGAACTTCGAACGGATGTCATCGTCTTCATCTTTCGCGAACGAGAGGGTTCCGGCGGCGTGAAGCTTGATGCCCGCCGCGGCGTAGTCGGCGAGAGCAGCCGCTTCTTCCTCGGGGTCCATCGGCAGATGGTCTCGGACGTCCTTGGCATTCAATGCGAATACATGGAGCTGCTTCATGAAGCGGATGGTCTGCTCGCGGCTGAAGTTGCGGAAGCTGTAGCTGGCCAGGCCCAAACGAATAGGGGACGCGGCGCCGGAGGATGAGTCCGCCTGGGATCGCATCCCCTTGGCAGGGGGAGAAACGTCCTGCGGAACTGCCATCGCGGCGGCGGCAAGTGCGCTCGAGCGAACAAACTCACGGCGGGAGAAAGAATGGTGGTTAGACACGCGGCGCCCAGCCTTTCTCGTACTCGCGGCCCCACATTTTCATGGCTTCCGGATTACCCTCGATCCGTCCGTCTCGGGTGTCACAACGCAGCTCGCGGTTGAGTTCCCAGGCGATGTTGGAGAGATGCAGCATGGTCACCGTGATGTTGCCGACCGCGATCGCAGAGTTGAGTCTCTCGCCTTTGCGGATGGCCGCGATGAAGTTGGCGAAGTGAGCGTCGGTCATGGAATCGCGACCGACAAGGTCGGCAGATGAAGTGGTAGCCCCGGCCTTGAACTCGCCGGTCTTGTTTCCCTTGAGGTCGTAGAGTTCATAGCCGTCACGATCGACGAGCACGGTACCGGTCGTCCCCAAAATGGTGGACCCGCGATCACGGCCGTAGTATTTCATTCCCTGGCAGCTCTTGCCCTCCCAGGCAATCATTGCGTTTTCGTACTCGAAGCTGGTGACGAGGGTGTCGTAAAACTGCCAGTCGTCGTGGAAATGGTAGCGGCCACCGGACGAGGTGACTCGTTGCGGATAGTCCACGCCGAGCGCCCAGCGACACACATCGACTTCGTGGGTGCCATTGTTGAGGGTTTCGCCCGTGCCGTAGGTCTTGAACCAATGCCAGTTATAAGGGTGCACATTGTCCTTATAGGGACGGCGCAGCGCCGGGCCCTGCCACAGCTCCCAATCAAGCTGCGGCGGCACTGGCGCTTCTTTGCCGATGCCAATCGACTTCCTCTGGTTGACATACCAGGCTTTCGCGAAGTAAGGCCTGCCGATCACGCCGGATTGGATTTTCTCGACGATCTCGATGGTGTGAGGCGACGAGCGCTGCTGCGTCCCCATCTGCACCAGCTTCTGTGACTTTTGCTGCGCTTCGATCAGCATCTCTCCTTCGGCCGGATTGTGGCTGCACGGCTTTTCCACATAGACGTGCTTGCCGGCTTGCAATCCGGCGATCGCCATGGGCGCATGCCAATGGTCGGGAGTGGCGATGGTGACCGCGTCCACCTCTTTTTGCTCAAGTATTGCGCGAAAGTCTTTGGTCGTCGCCGGTGCCTCGCCCATTTCCTGCCGCACCGTGGCGGCGAACTTGGCAAGAATATTGGCATCCACATCGCAAACATGCGAGATGCGGGCGGCATCGCGATTGGCTTTCAGGGAGGCCAGATGAGCGTAGCCGCGCCCGTTCAGACCAATCAGGGCAAAATTGAGGCGATCGTTCGAACCGACAATCTGGCGATAACTCTTGGCCGTTATTCCTGCGGCGAGGCCGGCTGCGCCCACCGCCAGTGCGTCAAGAAACTCGCGTCGCGTCACCATCATTGCTCCTTCCCGCTGCCTCCTCTCGGAGGCAGCCCGTTGCCTACGCCAACCGGGGTTCGGTCAGCAAGGAATTCCGGCCTTCGCCAGCGTCTTCTTGAGACCATCCATGCTCGCACGGGTGGATGCTTCGGGAGTGCCTGCGCCGCGCCAGTGGGTCTCAAGGCTCAGTCCGTAGCGGAAACCATCGCGCTCGAAAGCCTGCAACTGCCCCGTCCAATCCACCATCCCTCCACCTACCGGGGCCCAGTCATATTTGTGGTCCGGCTTGCGGACGACGTCCTTGCAATGGCAGTGACCGATGCGATCTTTCGGCAGCAGTTGATAACCGGTGGGATAGGGCGTCGTCCCGATGGCTGCGGCATTGCCGGGATCCCAGTTCAGCATGAAGTTCTGCTCGGGAATGGCATGGAGCACCTCGGCGGCCTCTGCGCCGGTTGCGGTGTTACAGGACATCTCGTTTTCGAGCAGCAGGATGAGTTTGTCCCGGGCGCAGCGTTCCGCAGCCTGCTGCAGCTTGGCATTAATGGCTGCCCGGTAGGGCTTGGGGTCGTCGAGCCGCCAGTAGTCGAAACAGCGAATCCTGTCGGTATGGAAAGACTGGCAAAGCGAGATGCAGCGTTCGAGCAGTTTCTCCTGCGCGCTGGCATCGAAGTCAGCGTGAAACTGATCGCGCGTTTCGCTCTGCGCCGACCGCGGAGCTCCGGGCCAGTCGGTCTTGAACAGCGGGCTGGCGATATCGGTGACGCCCAGTTTGTGCCCTTCGAGGATTCTGCGCGCTTCCTCCACTTCTTTGGCGTTCAGCTCGGTGACATTCTTGTTCCACATCGAGCGCAACTCAATCCAATGCAGCCCAAAATCGCCGGCCACGATCTGGCATGCCTTCTCGAAGTCTTGCGTGATTTCGTCGTTGATCACCGCGAGCCGGAACGGGCAAGCACCAGTTCCCGCCATCGCCGGCTCCTTTCGCAATGAAGGCATTGCCACTGCCAGTCCCGCCAGTCCCAAGCCGGCGAGTGCCCTGCGTCGCGTGTAGGCCATGAATCTTCCCCCTCTCCAAATCCAGACGATGGTCGCGCGCCCGCCCTCCCTGTATTTTAGGCCCTGGCGTCTTTCCTCCCCCGACTATTGGTTGACACCGCTGGCCAGAAAACCCCCGTCGACGACCAGAGTCTGGCCGGTTACAAAGGAAGCAGCATCGGAGGCGAGGTAGACTGCGGCGCCCACGAGTTCTTCGGCTTTGCCGAAACGGGCCATGGGCGTCCGCATGAGCAATTCCTGGCCGCGGGCGGTGTTGTCGAGCAGGTCTGCATTCAGGGCGGTGCGGAACACGCCGGGAGCGATAGCGTTCACCGTGACGCCCTGCTTGGACCACTCGACGGCGAGCGAGCGCGTGAGTGAGACCACGCCCGCCTTGCTGGCCGCGTAGGCGGCGACTTCGTGCAGCGCTACGAAACTGTTCAGCGAGGCGATGTTGACAATGCGGCCGTTGCCCCGTTCCAGCATATGCTTGCCGAAGATCTGGCAGGCCCGCAGCGTTCCGGTGAGATTGGTGTCCATAATCTCGGCCCACTCCGCTTCGGGCATGCTGAGCGTGGGCACGCGTTTCACTTTGGCCGCGCAGTTGATGAGGATGTCGACTTTGCCGAAGCACTCCAGGGCGGCAGAGAGCAGCGCTTCGAGCGAAGCGCGGCTGCAAACATCGCAACACAGGCGCAGGGTCCGGCGGCCACGCCGTTCGATCTCGGCCGCGGTTTCCTCGACCTCGGTCCGGCGACGGGCGGAGGCGATGACATCCGCTCCGGCGTCGGCGAGGCCGATGCTCAGGGCACGGCCGATGCCGGCAGTGCCTCCGATTACGACAGCGGTTTTGCTCTTTAAGGTGGAACCATCGATCGTTATCAAGATTGCCTCTCGGTTCCGCTAGGTTTCTTGGTTCCGCTTCCGAGCCAACCGGCGGCGCGCAGCCGGGAAAGGATCTGGTCCACGGCCTGCTCCGGACTTTCGGTCACGGTGACGGGCCAGGCGTTGGCGGGCACCTCGAGCGTCGCCAGTTGGCTTTCGAGCAGGTCGGAATCGAAATATGGATGGTGCCGCGCCCGCATACGCTCCTTGATCAGAGCGGCGGGCGCGTGCAGATAGACAAAGTGGAGTTCGTCCTCGGTAAAGCCGCTGGCCAGCATCTCGCGGTACTGCTGCTTGAGTGCCGAGCAGGCCAGAATCAGGCTCTGGCCCTTTTGGCGGTACTGCAGCATGCGATCGTGCAGGGTCGTGAGCCAGGGCACGCGGTCGGCATCGGTGAGCGGGATTCCAGCGGCCATTTTCTGCCGATTTTCCTCTGCGTGATAGTCGTCGGCGTCCTCGAACCGCCATTGCGTGCGAACCGCAAGCAGCTGGCCCACGGTCGTCTTACCCACTCCGCTTACACCCATGAGAACGACAATCATGCCCCGTGCTCCAGCCTTGGATGGTGGCCAGCTCCCCGTGCCTGACCCGAATGAGTGTGGCCGGGAAACACTTCGCCGTCGGTACGCAGGCCGCCAGGTCGAAGTCCCGGCCAGCGGCCGGCGCGCCGATTGTTTTTCGGCCCACCCGGATTGCTTTTCCTGTCGCCCGTGGCCCGGTGAAGGCTCATACCGAGAGCTCCACCTTTTGCAGTCCCGGAGCGAGCCCGTAGAGAACGACCAGCGCCAGCAGGTAAGCGCTGGCTGCAATAGCGAAAAGACTGGCATAGCTTTGTGTCAGTTCGAGGACATGGCCTGCGAAGAAGGCAAACAGCGCGCTGCCGATCGATCCTGCCATGCCTCCGATACCGACCACCGAACCTACCGCGCTGCGCGGAAACATATCCGATGCGGCTGTGAACGGCCGACCAGCCCTGGTGCGCGCCCGCCGCCAGGCTGATGAGCGCGATCGCGATCCACACCGACTTGACGCTCGAGGCCGAGTAGATCGGAACCAAGGCGAAAGCGCAGACGAGCATGGCCGCGAGTCGCGCAGTGCCGGAAGAGAGTCCGAGGTGGCGGAAGGGCGAGGGCAACCAACCTCCGCCGATGCTGCCAATGACCGACACGTTATACACGATGATCAGCGGCAGCCCGAGATGCGAAAGATTTCGGTGGAATTTTGCGCTGAAGTAGGACGGCAGCCAGAACAGATAGAAATACCAGATCGGATCGGTGAAGAATTTCGCAATCGAAAATGCCCATGTCTGGCGAACGGACAATAATCGTCGCCATTCCACCGCCGGCTCCCGGGCGGCAGCGGCCGGGGAATCGATAGGGCGCAGTTCACCGCCCGTGAGTGCGGAGTGATCGCCGGGCCTGCGATAACGGCGAAACCACCAGAGGATCCAAAGTGCGCTGAACAGCCCGGTCGTTAGAAAGGCTACGTGCCAGCCGTAGCGCAGCGTCACCCAGGGCACAAGGAGTGGAGCAAGAATGGCGCCGAGGTTGGCACCGGAGTTAAAGATGCCCGTCGCCAGGGAACGTTCACTCTGCGGAAACCATTCGGCAACGGTCTTGATCGCGGCCGGGAAATTGCCGGATTCTCCGAACCCGAGCGAGAGGCGCGCGATGCCGAACTCGAGCGCCGTGCTGGCAAGAGCATGGCTCATGGCGGAAACGCTCCAGACAGCCATCACCAGCATGTAGCCGATGCGCGTGCCCAGTCTGTCGATCACACGCCCGGCGGCCAGCAGGCCAAGCGCGTACGCGATTTGAAATGCATCCACGATGTAGCCGTAATCCAATTCTGTCAGTCCAATGCTGTGTTCGAGGGTGGGCTTGAGAATGGCGATTACCTGGCGGTCCATGTAGTTGATCGAGGTGGCGACGAACAGCATGGCACAGATCGTCCAGCGCATGTTCCCTGGTCCATTGCCGGAAGACGCGGCCGGAGATCGGCCGCCGGTCGCCTGGCTATCGCACGCCGTTGCTTCTGCCATGCCACGCTCCTACAGCCGATAGGATCGTTTCACCAACCGATAGGCGAGATCGACCGCCACTTCCGCCGCCTCATCTTCCTGCAGTCGATGGTCGGCGACCAGCCGCGCGAGGAAACCCGAATCCATGCGCCGTGCCGCGTCATGTCGCGCCGGAATCGAGAGGAAGGCGCGGGTATCGTCGTTGAAACCCACGGTGTTGTAGAAGCCGGCGGTCTCGGTGACGCGCTCGCGGAAACGCATCATTCCCTCGGGACTGTCGTGAAACCACCACGGCGGCCCGAGCCGCAGGCAGGGGTAGTGTCCCGCGAGCGGAGCGAGTTCGCGGCTGTAGGTCGATTCGTCGAGGGTGAAGACAATAATCGTCAGATCGCGCTCATTGCCGAACTGGTCAAGCAGCGGGCGAAGCGCGTCCACATAATTCGTCGGCGTCGGCATGTCCGCACCGACATCGCGGCCGTAGCGTTCATAGAGCAGACGATTGTGATTGCGGGCGCTGCCCGGGTGAATCTGCATGACCAGCCCGTCTTCGAGGCTCATCCGCGCCATTTCCGTCAGCATTTGGGCGCGGAACAGTTCCTGTTGCCCGGCATCGGCTGTACCTATGAGCACCCGATGGTAAAGATCGGCGGCGTCCGCTGGCGGAAGATTCGCCGTCCGAGCCGTGGGGTGGCCGTGATCGCTGGCCGTGCAGCCGAGTTCGCGGAAGCGGGCGCGCGTCCGGCGGAGCGCATTCAGATAGCCTGCCCAGGCCGAGGTATCCTCTCCGGTCTTTTCGCCCAGGGTTGCGATGCTTTCCGCAAATCCGGCGAATTCCGGATCGACCACCGGGTCGGGCCGGAACGTCGGCAGGATTCTCGCTTTCCAGTCCGACTCGCGGATTGCCTCGTGATCGGCGAGCGAATCGAGAGGAGAGTCGGTGGTGGCGAGCACTTCCAGATTGAAATGCCGGTAGAGTGCACGCGGCAGGAACTGGGGGGTGCGCAGTTTCTCCGAGATGGTGTCAAAGTACAGATCAGCGGTTTGCGCACAGAGTCGCTGGTCAAGGCCGAACAGTTCTTGGAAGGTGAAGTCGAGCCACAGACGCGTCGGCGTTCCGCGGAACCGATCGTAATGATCGGCAAAGATGCGCCAGACTTTTCGCGCGTCCTTCGGTTCCGGCTGACCAATTTCGAGATCCTCGAGCGACACACCTTGGCTGTAGAGCATGCGATAGATGTAGTGGTCGGGCTGGACGAGGAGTTGGGAGGGTCCGGGGAATGGTGCGTTGCTCCGAAACCATGAGGCCTGCGTGTGTCCGTGAGGACTGATGAGGGGAAGCGTTTTCACCTGCTCATAGAGCGTCCTGGCGATCTTTCGTGTCGTGGGCTCGGACGGAAATAAGCGATCGGGATGGATCAGCATGAGTCCAATTTAACCTTTTGTCATCTTCTCTGTTCGCGCCGTCAGACGGCGATACCGACGTGGCGATGCCGTTCGACCACCAGCATACACGCGTCGTTCGACCAGACCGTCGCCTCTCGGATGGCTCGCGATCGCCTGGGCCCGGCATGGGATTGCCGGAGCCTATTGTTGGGCGGATTGACAACTCGCCCTCCACCGCCCTACCGTTTCGGTTACACATCGTGGAGGTTTTTCCTGTGCGCAAGGCCGCCCTCGGACCTATTGCCATGTTGGGCCCCATGGTTGCCTTCCTGGTTTCTGCCGCCGGCCTGGTTCGCGCGCAGGCTACCCTGCCCTCGCTCGGCCTGTTTCAGAATCATGCTGACATTGGAACCGTACTGCACGCGGGCTCGACACAATACGATGGCGAGCATCATACCTATACGGTCGACGGGAGTGGCGAAGACATTGGGTCGACTGCCGATGCCCTGCAATTTGCCTGGAAGCCGATTTCCGGCGACATCGCATTGACGGCGGACATCGGGTTTCCGGAAAAGGGCGGCAATCCACATCGCAAGGCCGTGCTCATGATCCGACAGAGCCTGGATGCCGATTCGCCTTATGCTGACGTGGCCCGGCACGGCGACGGACTGGTCTCGCTGCAGTATCGCGACCTAAGGGGCTCGACTTCGCACGAGATTGAATCCCCCATCGTTGCTCCCCATCGCCTGCGCATCGAAAAACGCGGCGACTTCATCTATTTCTTCCTCGCCTCGGCCGCGGGCGAGCCCTTACGTCCGTCCGGGGCATCGATCCGGCTGGCGCTGTCGGGATCGTTTTATGTCGGAATCGGGGTCTGCTCCCACGATAAGAACGCCGTCGAGAGGGCTGCCTTTTCGAACCTCGAGCTCGCCCCTCCCGCCGCCAGCGGGGCCGCTGCCGTGCTTCTGAGCACTCTCGAAACGGTGGCCATCGACTCGACCGACCGGCGCGTGGTGTATACCGCGGCCAGCCACTTTGAGGCGCCCAACTGGACTCGCGACGGCGCGTTCTTTTTCTTCAACCGTGAGGGCCATATTCTGCGCCTGCCCGTTTCGGGCGGTGCGCCCACGACGATCGACACGGGCACTGCCACCCATTGCAACAATGACCACGGTATTTCTCCGGATTCGGAATGGCTGGCGATCAGCGATCAGTCGCAGCCTGACCGCCAATCGAGCGTGTACATCGTGCCCATCGCAGGCGGCACGCCTCGTCGCGTGACGCAGGGCTCTCCTTCGTATTGGCACGGTTGGTCGCCCGACGGCACGACCCTCGCCTTCGTCGGCCAGCGTAACGGGAATTTCGACATCTACACCATCCCCGTCACCGGCGGCGAAGAAACGCGACTGACCACGGCCCCGGGCCTGGATGACGGCCCCGAGTATTCGCCGGATGGCCAGTACATTTACTTCAATTCCGAGCGCACCGGCCATATGCAGATCTGGCGCATGCGCGCCGACGGCAGGGCGCAGGAACAGGTCACCTTTGACGAATCGAACGACTGGTTTCCGCATATCTCTCCCGATGGCAAGTGGATGGTCCTCCTCTCGTTCGCGCCGGGGGTCATTGGCCATCCGCCGAACCAAAACGTACAGTTGCGCCTCATGAGCCTGGGCGATGGCCAGAGCAAGGTCGCCGCGAGTAAGATCACGGTTCTGGCCTCGCTTTTCGGTGGACAGGGCACGATGAACGTGCCCTCCTGGTCGCCGGACAGCCGGAAGATCGCCTTCGTGAGCTATCAGCAGTTGCCCGCCGAAGAGGCGGAAATACAATGAGCGCGGCGCGGTCGTGGACCGGCTTGCCGGTACGGCGGTTCGATTCTTAATTCACTGGACCAGGAGACAAAAATCGTTATGCGCGTTGGAGTCTTTACCCCTCTGCTGTCCGCCCTTCCGCTGGTTGCGGTTCTCAAGAAGCTGGCAGCGCTCCGCATCGATACCGTCGAACTGGGCACCGGAAACTATCCCGGCGACGCACACTGCAAGCTTTCGATGCTCGCGCAGGGCCCGTCCCTGGCCGAGTTTCAGAGGGTACTGGCCGATCACGGTGCCAGCATCAGCGCCCTGAGTTGTCACGGCAACGCGCTGCATCCCGACCCGGCCCGCGCCGCGCAGGCCCGGGAGGTGAGCCGCCAGACCATTCGCCTCGCAGAAAAACTCGGCGTCGCCGTGGTGGTCGACTTTTCGGGATGTCCCGGCGATTCAGCGCATTCTACGGCTCCCAACTGGGTCACCTGCCCGTGGCCTCCAGACTACCTCAAGGTGCTCGACTGGCAATGGAGCGAGGTGGTTGCCCCCTATTGGATCGAGCACGCCAAGTTCGCTGCCGATCACGGCGTGCGGATTGCCATCGAGATGCATCCCGGCTTTGTCGTCTACAGTCCGGAAACGATGCTCCGCCTGCGCTTGCTCGCGGGACCGAGCGTGGGTTGCAACTTTGACCCGAGCCATCTTTTCTGGCAGGGCATCGATCCCATCGCCGCCGTGCGCGTGCTCGAAGGCGCCATCTTTCATGTCCACGCCAAAGACACGCAGCTCTACCCTGTCAATCTGCCGCGCACCGGAGTGCTCGACACCAAGCCCTATACCGAAGAGCGTGCGCGCGGCTGGATCTTCCGCACCTGCGGTTACGGTCACGGCGCCGAGTGGTGGACCGAGTTTATTTCCACGCTGCGCATGTTTGGCTATGATTCCGTACTCTCGATCGAGCACGAAGACGGCCTGCTTTCCGCGGAAGAGGGCTTGACCAAGGCGGCGAACTTTTTGAACGGCATCGTGATCCGCGAGCAGCCTGGCGCGGCCTGGTGGGTCTGACATGACGGATGCAATGAAACCAATCCAAGCGGCCATCCTCGGAACTGGCTTCATGGGGCGCGTGCACCTGGAAGCAGTGCGGCGGGTGGAGTCGGTGGCGGTGGGCGCAATCGCGGGCCGGAACGCCGAGGCCGCGCGACGACTGGGTGCGGGCTTCGCAGTTCCCCGGATCACGACCGATTTCCGCGAGGTCGTGCGCGATCGGGCAATCGATGCCGTTCACATTTGCACCCCCAACGCGCAGCACTTTTCGATGGCGAAGGACGCGCTGGACTCAGGCAAGCATGTGCTCTGCGAAAAGCCCTTAGCCACCAGCGTCGAGCAAGCCGAGGAACTGGTCTCGCTCGCCCTCCGGCAGGGATTACGCAACTGCGTCTGTCATAATCTGCGCTACTACCCCATGGTGCAGCAGATGCGTCGGCTGCGGGAAACGGGAGACCTCGGTGAAATCCTGGTGGTGCAGGGCACCTATTCCCAGGACTGGCTGCTCTACGAGACCGATTGGAACTGGCGGGTGGATGCCACCTCGGGCGGCGCTTCGCGTTGCATGGCCGACATCGGCTCACACTGGTTTGACATGGCTGAACACGTGACCGGACTGCGGGTGAGTGCTTTGTGTGCCGATCTTCAGACGTTCCACGCCAGGCGCAAGCGGCCGATTCGCGCGGTTGAGACTTTCGCCAATAAAGTGCTCGCTCCGGAAGACTATCTTGAGGCTGCGGTCGATACCGAAGATTTTGGCGCTGTCCTGTTTCACATGGGCGCACGCACCCGCGGCTGCGTTACGGCCAGCCAAGTTTCGGCGGGACGCAAGAATCGGCTCAGCATCGAGATTTACGGCACGCGATCCTCGGTCGCGTGGAACCAGGAGCGTCCGGACGAACTCTGGGCGGGGCACCGCGATACGGGCAACCAGATTTTTATCAAGGATCCGTCACTGCTCCAGCCTTTGGCGCGCAGCTACGCCGATCTTCCCGGCGGCCACAGCGAGGGCTACGACGATACCTTCAAGCAAGTCTTCCGACGCTTTTATGCTTCGATCGGCGCTGCGACGAAGGATGCGAGCCGCCTGGAGTTTGACTACCCGCAGTTTGCCGACGGGTTGCGGCAGCTGAAAATCCTCGACGCCGTGCTCGAGAGTCATCGGGCACGAGGCTGGATCGATGTTCCCGCGCCCGCTTCGGCCAGCTGAAACCGGCAATGGAAAGGAACGCGTGTTAATTTTCGCCGCCATTCTCGCCTTTTTCATCTATGGAACGATCGCCGCCATGTTGGGCACGATTCTGCCCGACCTGTCGGATCGCTTTCACCTATCCCCCAGCCAGAATGGCAGCATCGCTTTTGCACAGGCTCTGGGGCTGGTCCTTGCCTCGCTTGGCGTCGGTCCTCTGCTCGATAACGAGGGCAACAAGGCCGGCCTTCTCCTCGGCCTCGCCCTGATCTCGATCGCACTCTTCGCCCTGCCGCGCTCGCTCGGGTTCCGCAGCATCCTGTTTCTATTGTTTCTGCTTGGGCTGGGCGGCGGCACCGTGGTCACCGCAGCCAATGCTCTGGTCAGCGACGTAAGCGAGACGCATCGCGCCGCCGCCCTGAACATGACCAACCTTTTCTTCGGAGTCGGAGCTCTCGCCACTCCCTTTGTCGCCGCCAACCTGTTTCGGCGCAACTGGGTCCGCCTCTGCTACATCATTGCCTCGCTCACCGTCATCACGCTGCTCATTCACGCCCTGATCAAAATGCCCGCGCCCACCGGCGCGCGGCGCTTCGTCCTCGCCGATGCCATACCCGTGCTCGGCCGTCCGTCGCTGCTTCTGATTGGGCTCTTCCTTTTTCTCTACATCACTTGCGAGGTCGGCATGTGGAACTGGTTGCCGCGTCACCTGATTGCCCAGGGCATTCCCGAGTCGCGCGCGCTCAACATTCTTTCGCTGGGATTCGGTCTGGGACTGCTGATCGGCCGCGCCCTCATCCTGCCGATTCTCAGCCACGTGCCCGCCGTTACGGTTACGCTAGCGGGATCGGTAGCCATGGCGGTTACCACCTTTCTCACGCTTCGGACCGCCCGACCAGGCCTTGCCGCCGCGCTGGTTTTTCTTGCCGGGCTCGCCATGGCGCCGGTCTTTCCCACCACGCTGGCGATTGTGGGCGATGCCTTCCCGCGCATGACCGGCACCGCCATTGGCTTCGTGATCACGTGCGGATGGACAGGCCTTGCGGTCAGCTCGCGCATCATTGGTGCGATTGCCGGCGGCGACCCGACCCGGCTCAAGAAAGCGTTGCTGGTGATCCCCGCTTCCGCCGTGCTGATGGTGGGACTGGACTTGGCGATCCGGAGCGCACTCGGCTAGAACCAGGATGGAATTGCCTCGGCCGCCGCGAGAGGACGGGCCGAAGCCCCCGTCCTCACCCCGTTACACGGTGAACGCGCGCATGTAGTCGGCGTCGATTTTCAATGCCTCCATCGGCGGCATATCGAACTCTTCCTGCTCGACAAAGGCGTGCTCGATCGGAGTCTTCTTGGCCGCTTCAAAGATGGGGCGATAATCAATCGTTCCCCGACCCATTTCGGTTGAAGGGGGAGGCTCGGAACCCGCCGTCCATCCATTCATCTTGAACTCCTTCACGTGCAGCATGGAAAATCGAGTGGGGTAGCGGGTGAGGTAGTCCGCGGGCTTGGCGCCGCCGACCACGACCCAGCCGCAATCCATTTCCATCGATACTTTCGCCGGATCGGTCGCGCGCAACAGTTCGTCGTAGAACACAACCCCCTTTTCCTGGCGGAACTCCGCGGTATGGTTGTGATACGCGAACCGGAGCCCCGCTTGCCGGACGCGCTCTCCAATGCGATTGAGCTGTTCCGCGTTCCAGCGCCAATCGTCGAGAGTCATATTGTCCCTGGCCGCGCGGGAACCTGGGTCCTTCACGCTCGACGGATCCTTCAACCATGGCGCAGCGCAAACGATGTATCGGAGTCCCAAGTCCTTGCCAAACTGAATCACTTCCTCGACTTTGGGTAACAGATCCTTCAGTGCATAGTGGGCGCTCACACAGTTCAGGCCGGCGCGATCCATGGCTTGCTTGACTTCGGTCGGACTATGGCCGAAGAATCCCGCAGCCTCCACCTCACGATAGCCGAGCGTGCCCAGCTGGTGCAGCGTTGCTTCGTAGTCCTTGGGCAGAAGCTCACGTACCGAGTACAACTGCAAGCCGATGGGCAGGCCGAGCGGATTGGCCATCAGGCGTGACGCCCCGCCGGAAACGGCCGTGCCAGCGGCGGCGGCGGAAGCGGTCTTAAGGAATGTTCTTCGTGAAATTCGACGCATAATCCAACCCCCTCGATGCCTTTCTTTATTTATCTTTCCCTTCCACAGCCCAGGGAAACCGTGGTGAAGCACCCTGGAGTTCCCTGGGGCTACGGAGATTCCGCGTAGACGCTCTTGACGAATGCGGCGGCGTTGGTATTGGGCCAGTCGGGATGCTGCGTCTTGAGCTCGGCGCTGACTTGTTTGCCGGCGTCGTCGGGCGACAGGCCCTGGTGCCGGAGCTGGAGCGCGCGGGTGCGGATTTGGGAGATGAGGCTCTGCTCCGCCGCCACCAGCGAACCATCGCCCGGAGCGCTATGGTCGGGCAAGATATGAGCCGCATCCAGGGCGGCTACCCTGTCCAGCACGGCCAGCCAGCTGGCGGGTGTGCCACCATCACCGAAGATGTTTGGCATGGTCCTGTTCTGCACCACGTCGCCCGAGATCAAGGTACGATCGGGCTCGACAAAGGTCAACTCGTCGCCTTTGGTGTGGGCTCCGCCGAACCAGAGCAATCGGGCCGTAACCTCGCCCAGGTCGACAATCGCTTCCTGATCGAACATCACGTCGGGCGGACGCAGCACCACCCCGGCGAGCAGCTCTTTATTCTGCGGCGAGTGCTGGCTGAACATATCGATCATCTCCTGCCCGTGCTTCTCCATTTCCTGCTGCTGCACGGCGTTGCGGATGAGAATGGTGCCGGGAGGAAAGCCGGGCTCGCCGGCAGCATGCTCCGGATGGAAGTGGGTGGTGGTGAGGAACAGCTTCCGGTTGTTGGGCGCGAGCTTGCCAGCCACGCGCGCGACGGCGGCGCCATTGCGGGGTCCCAAACCGGTGTCGACGACCAGCGTCGCCCGGCTACCGACGACGATCGCGATGTTGGGAAAGCCCATGAGCGCCCAGACGTGGTCGGAAATCCGGGTGGCATTCTCATCGACCATGGGCTGGCTCATCTGCGCCAGAGTGCTGCCGGAGGCCAGCGCAGCCAGCATTAGAAGTATCGATAGTGACTTCATCCTGTCCTTTGTCATGCTCGCCCGGGGTTCGGCCTGGGACAAAAGGTCTTCATCGGATTCGCGATTTGGCTCGGAGCGCAAATCGGCCTGGTGCCTATCCGCGGATCACCTGCTTGGCGGCATCCCAAGTGGCGATCTTGTTATTGAAATAGGCGTAATTGGCCAGGTGGCATCCGATAGCAGCGTGGTTGCCGAACTCTTCGTTCTCCACGGTAGGCGTGCGCGTGCGCACGGCGTTGAAAAAATTCGCCTCGTGGGCGGCTACGTCACTGTATCCTTCGGGCGCCGTAAAGGTCTCGGCTTCGACGGTTCGAAAATCGAGTGGCCCGGGCTCGGGATGTTCGGCGGTCCACTGCGCCAGATATTCCTTGCGCAATCGCGCCGGCCAGCCGGTGGTTGAATATCGTTCCGGCCTGGGACTTGTATCCTGGGGGGTAAAGGTCAGCGTTTGCCCGATGATTTCCATCGTGCCCTTGGTGCCATGGAACTTGATCGGTTCGCCGCCTGCATTGTTCAGATTGCAGCGCAGCGCGACACGAAATTTCGGGTAATCGTAAAGCGTCTCGATCAGGTCGGGGAAATCGCGCCCGTCTTTCCAGCGAAACAGGCCGCCGCTCGACTGCGCGCGCTGGGCAGCTTCGTTGGTTCCCGAGATGAAGTGAATGCCCGAGAGCAGGTGTACGAACAAGTCGCCGGCCAGCCCCTCACCGTAGTCGGAAAAGCAGCGCCACCGGAAGAAGCGTGCGGCGTCAAACGGACGCTTGGGCGCGCCCTCCAGAAAAGCATTCCAGTCGATGGTCTGCTCGCTCGCGTCGGGCGGAATCGGATAGACCCAGGCACCGCTCGGCGAGTTGCGGTCCGAGGAGCCTTCGATGAAGAAGACCTCTCCGAGCATTCCCGAGGCATAGAGCTCGCGTGCCTTTTCGTAAACAATGGAGCTCACGCGCTGGCTGCCGACCTGCATTATGCGTTTTCCCTTGTGCACCGCATCCACCATGGCGAAGCCGTCTTCGACGGTATGTGACATTGGCTTTTCGCAGTAGACATCCTTGCCCGCGGCGCAGGCATCGACCACGATCCTGCGATGCTGGTGATCGGCGACGGCCACAATCACCGCGTCAATATCCTTGCGTTCGAGGATCTCCCGATAATTGCGCGTGGCTGGCACCTGCTTCTGCAGCGCCTCCTGGGCCGCCTCGTGCCGGCTGTCGTAAAGATCGCATACCGCGACACACTCGACGCCGGGCACGAGCAGCGATGCTTCCAGCAATTGGCATCCGCGCGTACCCGTGCCGATGCCGGCAAATCGGACTCGATCGCTCGGCGCGACCGCACCGCCGGCACCCCAGAGTGCGGCGGGTTGCAGCAGGGTGATTTTCGCCGCGGCCCCGGCAGCCACCGAGCCGGCACCGAGCCGCATGAAATTGCGACGTGTTAGAGAACGCATAGAGTCTTTCCCTTTTCCGGGCATGAGTTTCGGTTCCGACTGCTTCCGGGCGACGTACCGTTCGGCTGGGGAACTCTCGAAGAATACTCTGGCGGGGGCCGGTTCGCCAGCGCAGGCAGCGCCGCCGGGGGGAATCGACCCGGTCGAGCGAAGCCATTGCTTTTCCAAGAGCACGCGTTTAGGCTGCAGTGACGGTCAGCCGCTCGGGCGGATGGCTTGGACGGCATTGAGGGGATGAGGCACACGATGAAAATGATTCTTGTGATGCTCGCCGTTTTCGCAGTTCCCGCCCATGGCGCCCTTGACGGCTCCTCCGGTTCTCGAATGAAGGTGGGCATTGTCGGTCTGGTTCATGGTCATGTTGCGGGCTTTCTGGCGGGCAGCGCGCTCACGCCGGCGGGCGGAATTCTCGATCGCCCGGATGTTCAGCTGGTCGGAATCGTCGAGCCGGACCAGAAGCTATTCGATTCCTACGCCGCACGATATCACCTCCCGGCGGGCTTGCACTTCGGCAGCATCAAGGAAATGGTTTCGCAGACCCATCCCCGGGCCGTGCTGGTCTTCACCGCTCCGAGTGAACACCGCCGGGTCATCGAGGAGTGCGCCGCCTTGGGCGTCCACGTAATGGTAGAGAAGCCGCTGACCGTCAGCTACCAGGATGCGCTGGCCATCGCGGGCGCCGCGCAACACGGCGCGATCCACGTGCTGGTCGACTTCGAAACCTCCTGGTACGCAAGCAATACCGCGGCCTTCGGTCTGCTCAAGCAGGGCGCCCTGGGCGCGATCGTAAAGACGGTCATTCGCGACGGGCATCCGGGGCCCCGGCAGATCGGGGTCGGGCCGGAGTTTCTTTCCTTCCTGACCGATCCCACGCAGAACGGTGCCGGAGCCCTGTTCGACTTCGGCTGCTACGGACCCGATCTTATGACCTGGCTTGTGGATGGCGAGGCTCCCCAGTCGGTCACCGCGGTTACCAAACAGTTGCAACCGACCCTTTATCCGCAGGTCGACGATGAAGCGGAAATCGTCCTTGATTACAGCCATGCCGTCGCTATCGTCCAGGCGTCGTGGAATTGGCCATTCAACGTCAAGCAGATGGATTTGTATGGGCGTACCGGCTACGCCAAAGCCATTGACTCCGAGCGCATCGAGGTGCGGAAAGCGAATGAGTCCGAAGGACAAATCGTGAAAGCCGAGAAGCTCACCCCACCCTTCGACGATCCGCTGCACTACATGGCGGCGGTGCTGAACCGCGAGATCGAGGAAGGAAATAGCCTGTCTTCTCTGCAGACGAATGTGGTGGTGTCCGAGATTTTGGACGCGGCGCGGCAGTCCGCTCAGACCGGGAAGACGATCCGTTTGCCCTTGAACAAGGCAAGGTGATGGGCCGAGAAATCGACGATCGACTCCGCCGGTTGCGGGAGCGAAACTAGGTCCGGGTTTCCTCGGGCTCCGGAATCGGCTCGATGCGCCCCAGCAGGAAAATGTAGCCCACGATGCCGAGCAGAAGAATGGCAGTGGCGGTGAGGAAAGCGGCGGCGAACGAGTGCGTGCCGGAGACGATGTAGCCGGTAACGATGGGCGCGGAAATGGCCGCCATCTGGCCACAAAAATTCACCACGCTGGCAAGCGTGCCGACGCTTTCTCGCGGCGAAATCAGCGAGGGAACCGTCCACGCCACCGGCGCCGCGGCAGCCAGTCCGCCCAGAGCAAGGCTGATCCAGATCAGGGCCGCAACCGGACCTTGCGCGCTGGCGGCACCGAAAATCGCCAGCCCGAAGACCATCCCCGTGATCATGACGGTCTGGCGAACGCGGCTCGCATCGCGGCCGCGCTGGATCAGAGCGTCCACCAGCCATCCGCCAACCAGCACACCCGTGACGGTGGAGAACAGCCACGGCACGCTGGTGTAAAAGGCGGAGTGGAACAAGTCCAAATGTAGAGAAACGGAAAGATAGCTGGGGAGCCAGGTCAGCAAGAGAAAGAATGTATAGTTATAGGCGCCCCATCCGAGCGCGAGTCCGTAAACCTTGGGCTGCGTCAGAAGATAGCCGAGCGAGCTGCCGCTTTGTGCTTTGACCCGGTCTTCGGGCTGAGCTCCACCCTGCAGAACAAAGTCGAGTTCCTGTCGCGACAGTCCTCGATCTTCGCTGGGATTGCGATAGACAAGGTAAAACAGCACAAAATAGAGAAAGCTGATCAAGCCAGTGGCGGCAAAGCTCCAGCGCCAGCCGACCTGCAGCAGCAGAAGGCCAATCAGGGGTACTCCGATTGCGCTGGAGAATTTCGCCGCCGCATCGGTGATGGCGGTCGCCAGGCTCCGCTCCTCGCGCGTAAACCAGTACCCCAGGGCCTTGGCATTGGCCGGGAAGGTGGGGGATTCGCTTACCCCCAAAAGCAAGCGCGCTCCGAAAAACCAGTGGAGCCCCGGGGAAAGGGCAGCGGCGAAAGACGCAACGCTCCACAAAAACGCGCTGATACGGCCGACACGGCGAACTCCCCATCGGTCCAGTAACACTCCGGCAGGCATCTGCATGGCCGCATATGTCCAACTGAAAGCGCTCGAGAGATAGCCGAAAGCAACCAGCGACAGGCCGAACGAAACATGCAGCGCATCACGAGAGACCGACAGGTTGATACGGTCGAAAAAGTTGACCAGGACTCCCACAGCGAGCAGGAATGCGATTCGCCAACGCCTGCGAGGCATGCGGGAATGGGTCGAGGTGTTCTGGGGCAAGAGCACTCCCTACATTTGGCAGGACCCGGATATGGGAAACCGGGGATCCAGACTTGCTACGGCTCAGGGGACCAGGCCCCATCATCCCTGCTTCCGGGGGACACGGCCAAACGCCGTGCCCTGGCCAGCTTGGCGGACGAGTCTCTGGACGCCACGTTACTGGACACCGATGCCCGCAAGCAGTCCACCATCGACGACATAGTCGGCTCCGCTGCAGAATGCAGCCTTGTCGGAGGCGAGAAATGCCGCCAGTTCCGCGACCTCTTCGGGCGTGCCGATGCGCTTGAGCGGATGAGCCGCGCCAAACCGCGCGAATGCATCCTCGGTTGGCAGATCGGGCGCGAAGTGAGCCGCCGACCGCGCCAGCATAGGAGTACGGACCGAACCCGGGCTGATCGAATTCACGCGGATGTTATCGCCGGCGTGGTCAAGGGCCATGGCGCGCGTCAAGCTGTGGATTGCCCCCTTGGACGCGGCATAGGCGGCAACGCCCCGCTGGCATGCGTATCCCTGCACCGATGCCAGATTGATGATCGAGCCGCCTCCACGCTTTTTCATCTCCGGTATACCCAGGTGCGCCAGAACATAGACACTGCCGACGTTCACCATCAGGCAACGGTTCCAGGTTGCCAGATCGGTTTCGAGAACCGTGCCGAACGGATGAATGGCGGCTGCGTTGACCATGATATCGAGACCCGACCACCGGCTCACGATCCTGGCCATGACCGCTCTCACCTGCTCGAGGCTCGTCACATCGCAGGTTTCAACTTGCAGGCACAAGCCGCGCGCCGCGGCGTCGCGGGCCAGTTCCTCGTTTGCCGTGGTCTCGATGCCGCAGGCAACCACCTGCGCGCCGCCGGCAGCCAGGCGCGTGGCAATCGCACGGCCAATTCCCGTGGTACCGGTGACAAGAGCTACTTTTCCTTCGAACTCGGGCATAGGAGTGCATCCTCCGCTTGGCGCATCTTTGATTCGTTGCTCGGGAACCGGGATCTTGGCCACCGCCCGGCGCGTCACCCGGACAACTGCGGCATGGCGTATTTCAAGCCTTGCGTTACCCCGCGAATTTCGGCGAGCCCTTTCAGCCTGCCCACCAGCGAGTAACCGGGATTCACTTTCTTGCCCACATCGTCGGCCAGAAGATGCCCGTGGTCGGGACGCATGGGAATCTCATGGTCCTGCCTCCCCGAGCCTCGCCGATGCGCTTCTTCCTCGAGCATGGCGCGAATCACACCCAGCATATCGGAACTTCCCGCCAGGTGCTCCGCTTCATGAAACGATCCGTCGGGTTCTCGGGTCACCTGCCGAAGGTGCAAAAAGTGAATGCGGGCTCCGAATTCCCGCGCCATGGCCAGCAGATCGTTATCGGCTCGGGCTCCGTACGACCCGACACAAAATGTCAGCCCGTTGGCCAGCGTGTCGCAGGCCGCGAGAATCGCGCGGGCATCCTCGGCGGTCGAGACAATTCGCGGAAGACCAAACAGCGGCCAGGGCGGATCGTCCGGGTGGATCGCGAGCCGAATCCCTGCCTCCTCCGCAACCGGAACAACTTCCCGCAGAAATGCGACCAGGCTGGCGCGCAATTCGGCGGCAGTGACGCCCTGGTATTCCGCGATCAGACGGCCGAGCGACTCACGGTTGTACGATGCCTCGGCTCCCGGAAGCCCGGCGATGATGGTCTGCTCCAGATCAACTCTGCGCGCCTCCGGCATGGCATCCAGGCGAGCGCGCGCCGCCCGAATCCGGTCTTCCGAATAGTCATTTCCGGCAGTCTTGCGCTCGAGAATGAAGAGGTCGTAGGCCGCGAAATCCACGGCGTCAAAACGCAGGGCATAGCCGGTCGTCGGCAGACGCCATTTCAAGTCGGTCCTGGTCCAGTCGACGACCGGCATGAAGTTATAGCAAATAACCTTGACCCCCGCCTTCGCCACGGCGGACAGAGTGTCTTTCCACGCACCGAGCGAGCGCGCCTGCGGACCGGACCGAAGCTTGATCGAATTGTGGACGGGAATGCTTTCCACCACCGACCAGGCAAAACCCGCCGCCCGGATCTCATCCCGTCGCCGCAGCACCGCCTCGAGCGGCCATGCCTCGCCACGATACAGATGGTGCAGGGCGGAGACAATGCCGGTTGCCCCGGCCTGCCGGATGTGATCAAGAGGAACCGGATCGTCCGGCCCAAACCACCGCCAAGTCTCTTTCATGTCTTGTCGTGCCTCGAGTCTTGAAATCTGGCGTCATCTCTACGCCGGCTTTCCACCAATCAGCGCACGATGCGAGCCGAGCCCCCGCGCATCACGGCCTCGACTTCGGGGAGCGTAGCCATGCTGCTATCTCCCGGTGTGGTCATCGCCAGCGCGCCGTGCGCCACGCCGCACTGCACCGCCCACTCGGCGTCTTTGCCGGCAAGGCATCCATAGATCAGGCCGGAGGCGAACGAATCGCCGCCACCGACACGGTCCATGACTTCCAGCGGGCGTTGCGGGACGAGGACGATTTTCCCCTCATGGAGAGCGATTGCGCCCCAATCATTCCGGGTCGCGCTTTGCGCGGTGCGCAGCGTACTGGCAATGAGCTTGAGGTTGGGATAAAGAGCGGCGACACGATAGAGCATCGATTCGTAGCTCGAAACCGGCAAATGGCTGAAGTCATCACTTACGCCTTCGATCGCGATGCCAAGGGTCGCCGAAAAATCTTCCTCATTACCGAATAGAACATCCACCGCCGCTACCAGTTCGCGGTTCACCTCCTGGGCTTTCGGTTTGCCGCCAAGGCCCTTCCAAAGCGATTCGCGATAATTCAGATCATAGGAGATGACGGTGCCCGAGGAGCGCGCCGCCTGCATCGCCGCCTGGGCAACCAACGCCGACGATGGAGAGAGCGCGGCAAAGATACCGCCCGTATGCAGCCAGCGCGAGCCGCTCGCCGCAAAGATGTTCTGCCAATCGAAGTCGCCGGGCAGGCTGTTCGCAATCGCCGTATTTCCCCGGTCCGAGCAGCCGAGCGCCGATCGCAAACCGAAACCCCGCTCGGTGAAGTTCAGCCCGTTGCGCACGTTTCTGCCCATCCCGTCATAGGGCACCCAGCGGATGAGCGATGTGTCCACTCCGCCCTGCAGGATGAGGTCTTCGAGCAGCTGTCCAACCGGGTTCTGGGCGAATGCCGAAATGACCGCGGTGCGCATGCCGAAGCATCGCCGAAGCCCGCGCGCCACGTTGTATTCTCCTCCCCCCTCCCAGACACGAAAGCTTCGAGTCGTATGGATCCGCTCGTCGCCGGGGTCGAGCCGCAACATCACTTCGCCAAGGCTGACGCAGTCCCATCGGCAACTCCCTGCCGCTTTCAGGATGATCGAGTTCATGCCAGCATTCTAGCTGGTTCGAATGCGCGTGATTCAATTTCCCTGCCCGGAACGGCCGCGTCGTGGTTCTCCCGCGGAGCGTGAGAGAATCAGCCCGTCGTATAATCGCCCGTTGCGTGGTATCGGCCATCGGATGAAGATCCTGCGCCTGAAGACGGCTGTGGTCGAAGGCAATTTCGATTGGACCTTCGTTCGCATTGAAACCGATGAAGGACTGCGCGGCCTGGGCGAATGCTTCTTCGCCCCCGGCCTCACCTCCATTCTGCGCGCTCTCGAGCCGCTGTTGGTGGGCGAAGATCCACGAGACATTCATCGCCTCTTCCGCAAACTGCAACTGGCCGCTTCCGGCGCCGGTTCGGTTGCCGGCATCGTCTACAACGCGATCAGCGGCATCGAAGCCGCGCTCTGGGACGTGCTCGGCCACTGGCTTAACGTGCCGATTTATCGCCTGCTGGGTGGGAAGTTTCGCGACCAGATCCGCGTCTATGCCGACTGCCACGGGGGCGAAGCGCTGGAGAGCCTGGACGAGGTCTTGCGTTCGCGGCCGGCATCGTGGGAGCCGAAAGGCCCCGGCCACGCCGCCAGAGACTACTTCGGCGAGACCGGCAACGATCCTCCTGCTTCGCCCGACGACTATCGCCGCCAGGCGCTGCGCAAACGGGGGGAAGGGTTTACCGCCCTGAAATTTGATCTGGATGTGCCCGGCACCGAAGGCCAGGATCCACACAATCGAGTTCTCAGCAACCGCGCCATCGATCACATGGTGAGTTTGATGGGCGCGGTTCACCATGCCGTGGGCACCGATACCGACATCGCAGTCGATTGTCACTGGCGCTACAACGCCAGCGACGTGGTGAAGTTGGCCCGCGAACTCGAGCCCTTTCGTCTGTTGTGGTTGGAAGATCCGGTTCCACCGAACAATCCTGCGGCGCTCAAAGAAGTGCAAGCCAAGGTGCGGCTGCCGATCGCAACCGGGGAAAATCTTTATCTCTTCGAAGGCTTTGAGGAAATCATCGCGCAACGCGCGCTCGGCGTGGTCACCCCCGACCTGCAGAAAGTGGGAGGCCTGTCGGTTGCCCAAGGCATTGCCCGGTTTGCCGACGCGCACACCATACCGGTTGCTCCGCACAACATCAGCAGTCCGGTCGGCACGCTGGCGGCGACGCACTTTTGCGCCGCGATACCGAATTTTCTTGCCCTTGAATTTCATGCGTCCGACGTTCCTTTCTGGAACGATCTCGTCGACGGGTTGCCGAAACCGCTGATCCAGGACGGTTTCATTCGGCTGCCGGAAAATGCCGGATTGGGAGTTACCTTGAATGAGGAAGTGGCGCGCCGTTACGCGCGAGCCGGAGAACCGTTTTTTGAGTGAACCGATCGACCCACTGGGAAAGCGTATGTCCATCGCGAAATGGGAAGTGTTGCGACAGATGGTTGCCTCCGGCCTGGTGGCCGTGATCCGGGCGGACAGTGCAGAACAGGCCGCCCGGATTGCAGACGCCTGCGCTCTCGGCGGCGTGGGCGCCCTGGAAATCACTTTCACCGTGCCCGGCGCCAGCGCCGTGATCGAGCATTTGGCGAAGCAGGCGTCCGGTCAAATTCTGCTCGGCGCGGGCACGGTTCTCGATCCCGAAACGGCGCGCATCGCCATTCTTGCGGGCGCGCATTTCGTCGTCAGTCCCTCGCTCAATCCCGCGACCGCACGTCTTTGCAACCGGTATCAGGTACCCTACATTCCCGGCGCGCAAACCATCGGCGAGATCATCGAGGCGATGGAGTGTGGCGCCGATATCGTGAAGATCTTTCCCGGCGAAATCCTGGGCCCCGCATTTGTGAAGGCGGTCCAAGGCCCGCTTCCCCAAGCCCGTCTGCTGCCGACCGGCGGCGTCAGCCCGGAAAACGTGGCGGACTGGATCAAGGCCGGCGCGGTCGCCGTCGGTGCCGGAGGCAGTCTGACCGCGGGAGCCAGGAGCGGGGATTTCGCATCCATGACCAGGCTCGCCCGGCAGTTGGTGGAGAAAATCAAAGAGGCGCGCGCCCAATGAACAAGACCCCGGCTTGGAAATCCGACGACGAACTGTTCACCCTCGTCGAGCGTGAGCTGTTCACTTGTGTGGTGGGCGATGTCATGGACAAACTGAATCTGCAGCACCAGTTCCTGCCGCCACAGATTCAGCCTCTGCAGCAAGACATGGTTGTGATCGGCCGCGCCATGCCGGTTCTCGCCGTGGACGTGTTCGCGGAAAAAATTGCGGGCAGCGCAAACTCACTGATGGACAAGCCGTTTGGCCTGATGCTCGAAGCGCTCGACGACCTCGCCCCCAATGAGGTCTATGTGAATACCGGCTCTTCGCCGCGCAACGCGCTCTGGGGAGAGCTCATGAGCACACGGGCGCGCAAGCTGGGCAGCCGGGGCGCGGTGTTGAATGGCTATGTGCGAGACACCAAAGCCATTCTCAAAATGGGTTTCCCCACCTTCGCTTTCGGCTCCTATGGACAAGACTCGGCCCCGCGCTACAAAGTGGTCGACTTCCGCATTCCGGTGGAGATCGGATCGGTGCGCCTCCGTCCGGGAGATATCGTTTTCGGCGATCTGGACGGGGTCCTGTTGGTTCCTGCCGAATCCGAAGCCGAGGTCTTCGCACGGGCGCTCGAAAAGGCGCGCGGCGAAAAACTGGTAAGGAAAGCCATCGAACACGGAAGCAGTGCGGTGGCGGCGTTCGAGAAGTACGGCATCATGTAGAGGAACTGGGAGACACTGATTATGGACGCTAGCCTGCTGCCGGCGAGCCCGCCGTCTCGCCGGGAACAGATCTCTGGCTTTCTGCGGCAAAACAATTTGCAGGCCTGGATCGCCTGGCGGCCCGACGAACTGCTGATGCTGTCCGGGCATTTTCCGTTCTGGGGAGCGTCGTTGCTGATTTGTTTCGCCGATCGCGAGCCCGTCCTTTTCCTTCCCGGGCTTGAACCGCGCGATCATATTCCCGCCGGTCTCGGCATCCGGGAATATCCGTGGGGGGACCTCAAGTGCGCCGATCCTTATGCGGTGCTGGTGACTTCGGTGGGCGATGAACTGGTCCAGGCCGGCGCGAAGGCGGAACGGACGGGAATGAATCCCAGCACCGCGAGGACTTCGCTGCCCATCCAGGCGGCAGAACAGATTCCCCTCGCCGAAGACTTTGCCGGGCGGTTTGCCGCGCTCGCGGGCGCGACCGATGCTCGCTGCCGGTCGAGATTTGCCGATCTTTACCTGCGCAAGACCGGGGACGAAATCCAGGGCATCGCGCTGGCAAACCGGGTGGCGAAGATTGGCCTCCAGGCGTTCTTCGAAAATCTGCATCCAGGAATCCGGGAGTCGGAAGTTGCAGCGGCGGTGGAATCGGCGATTTATCGGCAAATTGGCGACCACGGAATCTTCCATTCCCGAGGTTGGGCCATGGTCCAGTCGGGGCCGAACAGCGCCGATGCGGGGCGATTTAATCGCTCGACCGGGCGACGCCTGGCCGGGGGCGACCTGGTTTTGATTGAACTGGCCACCTGCGTCAATGGCTACTGGAGCGATCTCACGCGGACTTCGGCCGTAGAGGCGCCCGAGGCCCAGGGGGCGCGGATACTCGACCTCGTCCGCGACGCGCAGCAGGCAGCCATCGACGGCATACGGCCCGGCGTTTCCGCAGCCGGCATCGACGCCTTGGCCAGGGACCGGATCGCCGCGCAAGGACTCTCCGCTTTTTTCACTCATCACACGGGACACCACGTTGGCTTCCGCTATCACGACCCGGGATTTGTGATTCAACCCGGTGAATCTGCGCTGCTCGAGCCTGGGATGGTGATTACGATCGAGCCGGGCGTATACGTTCCCGAGCACGGCGCCGGTGCCAGAATCGAAGATAACGTGCTCGTGACCGAGTCGGGTCACAAGGTACTTTCGTCAACCGGCGGGAGCGATCGCTCATGATCGGCATTGACCTGTCGGGCAAAGCCATTTTGATGACCGGAGCCCTGGGGGCCATCGCCGAGCATATGGTGCGGAGACTCGCCGAGGGCGGCGCCACGCTCGTACTCACCGATATCAAAGGCGAGGATGAAGCCCGCCGGATGCTGCATGACTGGCACATTCCGACTTCGTCGTATCTCTATTTGGCCGCCGATATCACCGATTCGAGCCAGGTGAAGAGGGTGATCAAGACCGCGTTCGAAAAGTTTGTGGCCATGGATACGGTCATCGGCCATGCCGGCGGTTGTGGACTGCATCCCTTCGCCACCACCTCGGAAGCCGACTTTGAGCGTGTCTTCCGCTTCAACTATTTTTCGCAAACCTATCTGGCTCGCGCGGTGCTGGCAGAATGGACCGAGCGCAACATTGCCGGCCACCTGATCTTCACATCTTCTTATGTCGCCCGCGTGCCGCACACGCAAATTCCGGCCTACTCCTCGGCCAAGGCGGCGCTCGAGAATTTTGCCCGCAGCCTGGCCCTCGAATATGCCCTTACCGGCATTCGCGTAAACGTGGTTTCGCCGGGCAATGTCGCGGCGGGAAGTTCGCTGAAGGTTTTCGATGAAGACCCCGCCTACCGAGAGTTTGTGCTGCGAGTTTCACTGGGCAGAAGAAACAGTCCGGAGTCGATCGCCGATACCTTTGTTTTTCTCTGCTCGCCGCTGGCGGCCGAAATTAACGGTCAAGTCCTCAGCCCCGATTATGGCGCGGGCATCGGAAATCGCCTATGAAGATCGGGCTCGGACTCTATCGTCATATGCTGACGCGCGATTATTACGGTTTCGCGCGGCAGGCAGGTTGCACGCACGTTGTGGTTCACCTGGTCGATTACTTCAACCAGGGCACGTCCAATCCGTCGGGCAATCAGCCCACCGGCTCCAAATACGAGGCTTGGGGCGTGGCCGGCAACCCCGATCAGCTTTGGACGGTGCGGGAACTGCGAACACTTCGTGCCGAGATTGAAGACGCCGGACTGGCGCTCGCCGCAATCGAGAACCTCGATCCCGCACACTGGCACGATATCTTGCTCGATGGTCGGCAGCGTGCGCAGCAGATCGAGAAAGTGAAAACCATCGTTCGCCGCCTGGGCGAAGCCGGCATTCCCGTGCTGGGCTACAACTTCAGTCTGGCGGGCGTATGCGGCCGGGTGACAGCCCCTTCGGGCCGCGGCGGTGCGATCACCGTGGGCATGGATGGTCCCGCCGAAGAGGTGCCGATCCCGAACGGGACGATCTGGAACATGGTCTACGACCCAAGCGCTCGCGCCCGGCCCCTGCCCACCATTTCGCATGCCGAACTCTGGCGGCGGCTCGGAGGTTTCCTGGAGGAGATTATTCCCGAGGCTGAGCAGTCCGGGGTGCGACTGGCGGCGCACCCGGACGACCCTCCCATGCCGACCATGCGCCAGCAACCGCGTCTGGTTTACCAGCCGCACATGTATCAACGATTGCTTGATCTGGTTCCCAGCCGCAGTAACGCGCTTGAGCTTTGCGTGGGAACCCTGGCCGAAATGACCGAAGGCAGCGTCTACGAGGCGGTCGATGAATACAGCAAACAAGGCAAGATCGCCTATATTCACCTGCGTAACGTCGTGGGCAAGGTGCCGCACTATCGCGAAACTTTCATCGACGAAGGCGACGTCGACATGATTCGGATTCTCGCTATCCTGCACCGCAACCGTTTCGACGGCGTGCTGATTCCCGACCACACCCCGCAAATGACTTGCGCCGCGCCCTGGCATGCGGGAATGGCACACACGCTCGGCTTTATGTTGGCGGCGAAAACCGCCCTCGAACATCAGCCGCGTTACGCCAGCGAACTCGCGAACACCCGGCATGGAGACCGATAATCTGACAAGACCGTCCAGTCCGCCACATTCGCGCACTCCCCTAGTCGTCTCCGCCACCGTTTCCACTCTCGGCGGCTTCCTGTTTGGCTACGACAACATCGTCATCAGCGGTGCGATTGGATACTTGAGCCAGCTCTTTCACCTCGACGCGGCCGGTGTCGGCTGGGCCGCAGGCTGCGCGTTGATCGGATGCATTGCCGGCTGCGGCATGGCGGGAACCGTGGCCGACTATCTGGGCAAGAAGAAGGGACTCGCGCTTTGCGCGCTTGCTTTCGCTGTTTCCTCGCTAGGGATGCTGTTTGCCACCAGTCTCCATCCCTTTGTCCTCTGGCGGCTGATTGGCGGACTGGGCATTGGGGCGGCGTCGGTGCTTGCTCCCAACTACATTGCCGAGATTGCTCCCACCGCCATGCGGGGCCGCTGCGTGACTCTCTACCAGCTTGGCATCGTGGTTGGAATTCTGGCCGCCGTCTTTGTCAACATGCTGATCCAGCGCATGGGCGATGAGGCGTGGAACATATCCGCGGGCTGGCGCTGGATGTTTTTCGCCGGCATCGTGCCGGCGATCCTGTTCGGACTGATGATCGTCCCTGCGGTTGAGAGCCCCCGCTGGTTGCTGAAAGTGGGACGACGAGATCAGGCCCTGAAAGTGCTGATCCAGATCAATGGCGAAGCCGTGGCGCGCCGGGAAGCGGCGGAAATCGAGAATTCCCTGGCCACCGAAGAAGGCCACATCTCGGAGCTGTTCACCACGTTCCGTCGCCCCCTGCTGCTGGGCATCATGCTGGCAGGGTTGCAACAGATCAGCGGAATCACACCGTTGTTCTCTTTCTTGCCGCAGATTTTTCGTGCCGCAGGTACCGCTACGAGCGACGCATTTTTTCAATCCGTGCTGGTCAGCCTGATCAATTTGCTGTTTACCCTTTTTGCCCTCTGGCTGGTGGACCGCGCCGGGCGCAAGACACTGATCCTGGCCGGCACTTCTCTGCAGTTTGTCTCGTTTGCCGGGGTCGGTTGGTTCTATCATATTCACGGCAGTGGATTGGCGGTTCTGATTCTGGTGATGAGCTTCGTCGCCGGTCACGCGTTCGGCAACGGAGTGGCCTGCTGGGTCATCATCTCGGAAATCTATCCCACCAAGGTGCGCGGGCGCGGCATGTCCATCGCGACCACCGCCCTCTGGCTGGTGGGCTTCCTGGGGAACCAACTGTTTCCCATCATGCAGAAGTATCTTGGCTCCGACGGAACCTTCTGGTGCTTCAGCGGCGGGGCGCTGTTGACCGTCATTTTGGTCGGGCAACTGATACCGGAAACCAAAGGCCGTTCGCTCGAGGAAATCACAAAATTCTGGACGGAAAAGCCGCCGCTCAGGGCAGAGTAACCCACAACCATCGCGCGCCCCTCGGCATCCGCTGCCGGCCGATTGTTGCGCCTAGCAGATGCGCGGCAGTTGTTCGGCGATCTGCATGGCGATCACGCGCGAGGTTCCCATTGCCGTGTGGGCAACGACCATGCCGGGATGCTGGTCCACCACTTTTGCCATGATGACGGCATCGCTGCCGAGAGGATGTTGCCGCATGGCCTCGAGAACGGCCGCGGCCCGGTTTTCGGCAACGAACACCAGGACTTTCCCTTCGTTGGCCACGTAGACCGGATCCATGCCTAGCAACTCACAGGCGGAGCGCACTTCGCCGCGCACGGGAATTTCCCTTTCCTCGACCACCACTCCCACCTGCGAGGCGGCGGCGATTTCGTTCAGCGAAGAAGCAACTCCGCCGCGGGTTGGATCGCGCATGACATGAATGGCGTCGCCGCCAGCGCGCAGAATCTGCTCAATCAGGCCGTTGAGAGCGGCCGTGTCACTCTGAATCGTGGTTTCAAATTCCAGGCCTTCGCGCACGCTCATAATGGCCATGCCGTGATCGCCGATGGTCCCGCTGACAATGACGGCATCGCCCCCACGGGCGCGACTGGGGCCGATTTCGACGCCCGCAGGCACAAATCCAATGCCAGCCGTGTTCACGTAGCAGCCGTCTCCGTGGCCTTTTTCGACGACTTTGGTGTCGCCGGTTACGATCTGCACTCCCGCGGTGCGCGCCGCCCTCGCCATGTCGTCGACCACCCTCGCCAAACAGGCAAGAGCAAAGCCTTCTTCGAGGATCATGCCCACGCTGAGATACATGGCACGCGCCCCGGAGACGGCGAGATCGTTGACCGTTCCATTGACCGCCAGGTCGCCGATACTGCCCCCGGGAAAGAACAAGGGGCGCACCACAAAAGAATCCGTGGAGAAAGCGAGCCGATCGCCGGCCCGAGACGCGCCGGATACGATGGAAGCATCTCCCAGGTTCTCGAGCGCGTGATTTCGAAATGCGGGCAGAAAAAGATGCTCGATCAGCTCGGCGGAGAGCTTGCCGCCGCCGCCGTGACCCATGACCACCGACGGGTAATCGCGCAACGGAAGCGGGCAGCTCCAGCTGGAGAAATCGGGCGGCTTAGGCATGGGCGAGTTGGTCGGGCGAGATGAAGCGGCCGTAATTGTAGTAGGCGGCGCAGGCGCCTTCGCTCGAGACCATGGTTGCTCCCAACGGCTTGCGCGGCGTGCATTCCTTGCCGAAAGCCGGACATTGGTTCGGTTTCAGGATTCCCTGCAGCACTTCTCCGCTATGGCACAAGGGAGACTCTATCGTGTGGATGTCGCCTACGCGGAATCGCTGCTCGGCATCGAAATCGCGGTACTCGCTGCGCAGTCGCCAACCGCTGCCGGGGATCACCCCGATGCCGCGCCACGCGCGGTCGACAACTTCGAAGACCTGAGCCAGCAACTTCTGAGCCGGCAGATTGCCGTCGCGCGTGACGATGCGCTCGTACGCGTTCTCGACACGCGCTTCGCCCTTTTCCAGCTGCTCGACGGCACGGCGAATGCCCTCGAGAATGTCGAGAGGTTCGAAGCCGGTGACCACGATGGGAACCCGAAAGCGCTCCGCCAGCGGCGGATACTGCCAATACCCCATCACGCTGCACACGTGTCCGGCCGCAAGAAATGCCTGGATTAAATTGTGCGGCGACTGCATGATGGCCGCCATGGCGGGGGGAACCAGCACATGCGAAATCAGGGCCGAGAAGTTCTTCAGACCCTCGTGTCGTGCCACATGCACCGCCATCGCATTGGCGGGCGCCGTGGTTTCAAAACCCACGCCGAAAAACACAACCTCGTTGCCGGGATTTTGTCGGGCAATCTGGACCGCGTCCAGAGGCGAGTAGACAATACGCACGTCGCCGCCTTCGCCTCGGACGCGGAACAGATCCTTCTCGCTGCCGGGGACGCGCAGCATATCGCCGAAAGAGCAGAAAATCACGCCGGGCTGCGAGGCAATGGTCAGGGCCTGATCGATAATCTCCAGCGGGGTTACGCACACCGGGCATCCCGGCCCGTGAACCATCTCGATTTCCGCAGGCAGCAGCTGATCAATTCCGTTGCGAATAATGGAGTGCGTCTGGCCTCCGCAAACCTCCATAATCTTCCAAGGGCGAGTGGCAAGACGACGAATCTCGCGCGCCTGCTTCTGTGCGATCTCGCCATTGCGGAATTCGTCGAGGTATTTCATCGTTGGCCTCCGTGATGGGGCGGATCAGGGAAACGCCGACCGCCCGACCCTTCGAGGATCAGCTTTCCCGCTTCGAACCGAATTCTTCTTCTAGCAGCTCTTGTTCCAGCACCCCGAGGTCGCGAAACAACTGCAACGTGCGTTGGGCAGAAGCTTCATCAATTTTCGAAATGGCGAAGCCGACGTGGACGATGGTGTAGTCGCCGATAGCGATCTCCGGCAAGTAGGCAAGGCAGACGTCCTTGACAATGCCACCAAAATTGACCCGGCCCATGCGAGCTTCGCCGGCTTCGTAGATCGCCTCGACCCTTCCGGGCACCGCCAGGCACATGATCGCTCCCCCAATCCTATAGTCAGCATGGTACGCTCGCCGCTCGCCGGCGAAAAGCGGGTCCTCCCCTGCCCTGGCCGGGCGGCGGATGCGGGAAGGCAAAAGAGCGCGCATTTCCGATCTTCGATCGAACCGGAGGAAGCTGGGGAGTGGAGGGCGCGCCCACCACAGGCGCTCGCTTCCCAAGGCAGACCAGGGGACGGTTCTTCACCGCTCGGGGCTGCAATCCGGGAGCGAGAGACGATCCCCCCGGGAGCGTTCTTCGTTCCCGCAGACGCAAGCATTCGGCCAGTTCTGTTCTCCGAAACCATGGTCGCAGGAGGCGAGCGCGGAAAGCCCCGGCTCGGTTTCTCGCGGCCAGGGGTTCCGGGTGGGAGTAGGCCCGGGAAGCCTAGCGCGGCAAGATCTCCTTCAGAGCCCACTCAATCCGGTCCACCTCTTCGCGAATCACGCGCATGGACTGCTGGTTTTTCACCGGGTGGGCCAGGGGTGTGATGCCTTCCAGAGCTCCGCGGATTTGATGATTGCGCGCCCAGATAAAGTTCAGCCTTTCGCTTCTCTGTTTGCGATTCCGGTAGACGCCACCGACGAAGCGAATGGCGAGCCAGGCAAAGACCAGTCCGAACAAAGCCTCGATCGGAATACGATCGGTGGCACCGTCGTACTCTGAAAACAAGAGCCGGTAGACCGCTTCTCCCATGCCAAACGAGGCAAACAGTACCGTGGCCCCGAAGAAAAAAACCTTTAGCCGTTCCATTGGTTGAAAGCGCAGGGAGTCTTCGCCTCCGTCACGTGTCCGCACAAGCTTCATCGCCATACCTACCCCAGATTGATCAGGCACTGATCCTGGATTCCAGCCATCGGTACAGTGCCAATTTCCTGAAATGATAACGTGAAATCGCCTAAAGCGGCGCCATTTTTTCCGCTGCAAGCATGGCGCAATCGTCGGCTCTCGCCTTGCGGCGCCCGGCGCGAGCCTCCCCCGGCCTCGCCGCCAGCGAATCCCCCATTAGGACCCCGGATCTTCGAGAAGGGCTGCCGCTCGGCGCCGAGGAGCCTTGAGGCGCGCCAGAAGCCGCTCGAGCGCAGCCTCCACGCTGATCCCGTATCGGACCCGCAGCACTTCCGGTTTTCCGTGCTCGATGAAGTGATCGGGCCAGCCGACGCGCACGACCGGAGTGTCCAAGCCAAGGTCGTTCAATTCCTCCAGGATCGCGCTTCCGAATCCTCCCTTGAGCACGTGGTCCTCGAGCGTCAGGATCACGTCCACGCTGCCGGCATAAAATTCCAACATTTCCACGTCGATGGGCTTGGCAAAGCGCGCATTGATGACCGCCGCGGAGTGGCCTTCCCCTTCGAGCTTGCTGGCAATCTCGATCGCCATGGGAACCATCGCCCCCAGGGCGAAAATTGCCACCCGGTCATGGTCGCCGTGCTGCAGCAGTTCCGCCTTGCCGATCGGAATCGCCTTGGGCACGTCCTTCACCGGAGTGCCCGGTCCGACGCCGCGCGGATAGCGCACCGCAATCGGTCCGTCATACCGCATGGCGGTGAAAAGCATGTCGGCAAGCTCATCCTCATCCTTGGGAACCATGTGAACCAGGTTCGGAATCGAGCGCAAGTAGCTGATATCGAACAGGCCATGATGGGTGGGCCCGTCGTCCCCGGAAAGGCCGCCGCGATCCATGCAGAACACAACCGGGAGATTCTGCAGGCAGACGTCATGCACGATGGGATCGAAGGCGCGCTGCAGAAATGTCGAGTAAATGGCGCAGAACGGCTTGAATCCCTTTACCGCCAGGCCGGCAGCAAACAGTACGGCATGCTCTTCGGCGATTCCGACATCGAAGTACCGGCGGGGATGGTGCAAACGGAAACGGTCAAGCCCGGTGCCATTCGGCATGGCCGCGGTGATGGCCACAACCTTATCATTCATGGCGGCCAGCTTCACCAGGGTGTCGGCGAAGACCTCGGAATAGGTTCTGAGAGCCAGGGGTTTGGTCTCCCCCGTCGCAGGGTCGTAGGGACCGAGGCCGTGGAATTGCTTTTGCTTCCGCAGGGCGGGCTCAAACCCTTTCCCTTTCTGGGTCAGCACGTGCAACAGGACCGGTCGTTCCTGAGCTTTGAGGAACTCGAAGGTCTTGATCAAGGTCGAGATATCATGGCCATCGATCGGACCGTAATACTTGAGGCCCAATTCTTCAAAAATCACGCTCGGCCAGAGCATGCTCTTGGCGGCCTCTTCGGCTTTCCGCGCCATCAGCAGTGCTTTTTTACCGCCCACTTTCTCGACGAATTTTGCCGCCTGTTCGTGCAGATGGTCGTATTTCGGATTGGTAACGATCTTATGGAGATAACTGGCGATAGCGCCTACGTTTTTATCGATAGACCACTCGTTGTCATTCAACACCACCAGCAAACGCCGGGTGTGATGGGCAATATTATTGAGGGCCTCGTAGGTGATGCCGCAGGTAAAAGCGGCATCGCCGGCGAGCGCCACCACATTTTCTGCGCCCCCCATGCGATCACGAGCCGCCGCGATTCCGAGCGCCGCGGAAAGGGCGGTGCCGGCGTGCCCGGCACCATAACAATCGTGCGGGCTCTCGCTGCGCAGCATAAAACCGTTTAACCCGCCGGGAGTGCGGATGGTATGGAACTGCTCGCGGCGTCCGGTGAGCAATTTATGAACGTAAGCCTGATGGCTGACATCAAACAGAAAGTGATCGACCGGTGTGTTGAAGACATAGTGCAGGGCGATGGTCAACTCGACGACGCCGAGGTTTGGGCCCAGGTGGCCTCCGGTCTTCGAGAGCACCGTGATCAGCTCCTGGCGAATCTCAGCGGCCAGCTTTTCCAGTTGCGGCATCGAGAGCCGCTTTACATCGGCAGGCGAATTGATATGGTCCAGTATGTTTTCCATGCTTTTGCGAGCGTACCTTCGAAAAGCCGGAAATCGTCCCCGCCCCCGCGACGTCAAGTTTCCGAGTTTTCAACACCTCTACCATAATAGATGCACGATGGCGTTGGCACGATGAGGCGGGGACGGCGCCTTGCTCGGGAAGAGTGACCCGGGCGAGCCGGAGCGCGGTTCCACTGCTTCGCGACACCAGCGCTCCTGGTTGAGGCGGCGGCCGACTCGCCGCCGTCCTGGCTGATTCAGGGGACGGCGCGAAGTGACTCTGGCTGAGCCCTATGGCATGCTGGAAGAGAATGAACGCAGAGAACCGGGCCCCATTCAGCAGGCAACACTCCCCCATCAACGCTCCGCCTTCGGCGGGCCGAGCCACCAGTAACGGGATTCTCATTGCCGGCGTGCTCGTCTTGTTCGCGCTCGTCTATGTCGGCTCACTTTTTTCGCCCGGGCTGCAGGACGATGCGGACTCGACCCACGCCGAGGCGGCGCGCGAGATGTCGGTCACGCGGGACTACGTGACGTTGAAAGTGAACGGCAACCGCTACCTTGAGAAAGCACCCCTCATGTACTGGGCGGTTTCTTTGTGCTATTCCTGCTTCGGCACCAACGAATTTTCCACCCATCTGCCGATCGCAGCGTCCATGTTGCTGCTGGTACTGCTCGCCATGCGCTGGGGACGCCGGGCATTCGGCGCCCGCGAGGCCATCTATGCCGGATTGTTCCTCACCACGGCCGCCGGCTGTTATCTGTTCACGCGCATCCTGATCCCGGAGGCCCTGCTCAGCATTTTCATTGCTGCTTCGTTTTATTTCTTTGCCAGCGCCCTCGCAGACGGCGGGAGTTGGCGCTGGTACGGCGGTTACGCCTGCGTGGCCCTGGCCGTGCTCACCAAAGGCCTGCTCGCCATTGTGGTGGTTGGAATGACCCTGCTGTTCTACGCCGCCATCAGCGGGGAGTGGCGTCGCTGGCGTGAGTTTCATCTGTTCACGGGAACGGTGTTGTTCCTGGCGATCGCCCTGCCCTGGCATGTGCTCGCCGGCATTCGCAATCCGCACTTCTTCTGGTTCTACTTCGTGAACGAGCACTTCATGCGCTTTCTCGGCAAGCGCATCCCCAAGGACTACAACAAGCAGCCCGACTCGCTCTACTGGTCGCTGCAGCTGGTGTGGTTGTTCCCCTGGAGCCTCTACCTGCCGGTGGCCCTGCGACAGCCGGCTGCCGAGTGGATGGCCCGCCTCCGGCGAGGCAACCGCCGTCTTGCGCGACCCCCGCTCGACTTCCGCTCCCGCACCAAAATGCTATGCGTGGTCTGGGCGGGAGTCACGCTCGTGTTCTTCTCGTTCTCCACCAACCAGGAGTACTACACATTTCCCGCCTATTTGCCGATCCTGTTGCTGATTGCCGAGCGGCTTAGGAGCGAAGAAGAGTCAGGCTCCCGGCGCTGGCTGCTATGGAGTTCGGGCGCGCTCGCGTTGATCTGTATTCTGAGCGCGGCCGTGCTGGCGAGCGGACTGTGGAACTCCCGGCACTTGCCCTTCGTGCCCGACATCGGCACCGTGCTCGCCAAGCCCGACCTCGAAGCCGAAACCCTCTCGATGGGGCACATGCTGGATCTGACGGGACCATCGTTCGCCGCCTTGCGGCTTCCCGCCATCCTGGCCACCATCGTGCTGCTGCTCGGACCCACTTCTGCCTTCTGGCTGCGGCGGCGCGGCGCCCACTCCGCTGCCACGTGGACGACGGCGGCCACGATGGCGCTGTTCCTGATCGCAGCCCACATCGCTCTGGTGCGCTTTGATCCTTTCCTGGGATCGCGAAGCATGGCCGAACAGATCGCTCCCCAACTGGGGCCGACCGACCGGGTGATGATTTACGGCGATCAGTCGTTTGGCTCGTCGCTGCTGTTCTACCTGCGGCGGCCGATTGCGCTGGTCAACGGAAACACCACTTCCATGTGGTGGGGCTCAACCTATGCGGATGCGCCGCACATTTTCCTCAATGATCAGGACTTACTGCGCGCCTGGAATTCGCGGGAACGAATTTTCCTCTTCGTGCCGCCGCACGAACGTCCCGCGGTCGCAGCGCTTTTGCCCGGACGCGCCGACATCGCCAGCGAAGCGTCCGGCAAAGTGATCCTGACCAACCATCCCTAGCGGCAAGAGGAACGGGCAAGAATCCGAAGCGACAAACGGGTGCGTCCGCGGCGGCCGCTCAGCGGCGCGAGACCGCCACTTCCTGCCTCGCGGTCAACAGCGAGTAGCCCGACTCGACCGCATCCCGCCGGAACATCTGCACCGTTTCCCGGGAGAACTCGTGCAGGTCCTTACCCACCAGCGAAAGTTTCTTGAGGATATCGGTGGTTGCCGTAATGACGTGGCATCCGATCTCATCCGCCTGGAAAATATTGAGCAATTCGCGGGGACTGGCCCACATCAGTTGCGCGCCAACTTCGCTGACCATGGCCGCGGCTTCGCGCATCAGCGGCACTGGATCGCGGCCGGTGTCGGCGATCCGGCCGGCAAAGACGGAAACATAGGCGGTGGAGCCGCCCGGCAACACCTTGCACACGCTCCGCACCTGCGCGAGCGTGAGCAGTGCGGTCACATTCAATGGAATTCCGTCCCGGGCAAGGCGCCGTACCAGCTCGTAGGTTGGCGCTCCGTTGGTGCGCATGACCGGAACTTTGACCAACACGTTCTTGCCCCAAGACGCGATGTGTCGCGCCTGCTCTTCCATCTCGGGCTCTTCATCGGCAAACACCTCGAAGGAAACGGGGCGGTCGGCAATGTTCGACAAAAGCTCCAGCGCGAACCCGGCATAGTCGGTCACGCCGGTCGCGCGCATCAGCGTGGGATTGGTGGTGAAACCCTTGATATGCGGCTGGCGCGCAAGCGCCAGTATGCTGGCTTTGTCAGCCCCATCGGCAAAGATTTGTACGCGCAGGTCCGACACCGACTTCATGTAGTCGCTCCTTCGGGCGTGGAACGGATGATCCAGTCAGCCGCTTCGCGAAGGGACCCTACGCGCAAGTCGGGAACACGATCTGGGGGTCTCTCCGAGTAACCGTAATCAATAAGAACTGTCCGGCATCCAGCATTATACCCAGCTTCGACATCCCGCCAGCGGTCGCCGACCATGAAACTGGCCGCCAGGTCGACATTGTGCTTGCGGGCCGCCTCCATGAGCATTCCCGGCCGGGGCTTGCGACACCCGCATTGGTCCTGATCGCTGTGGCAGCACACGACAATATCGTCCAGCGGGAGACGTGCCGCCAAAGCCTCATGCATGGCCTCCATCGTTTGCCGGGATTGCGTTCCGCGCGCAATATCGGGCTGGTTGGTTACCACCAATAGTTCGTAGCCATGTCGTTTCAATTCGTGCAGGGCCTCGGGAACGCCAGGAAGCACCTCCAGCTCTTCGAGTGTCGTCGGAGGAAAGGGCTTGCCTTCGCGCACAAACACCCGATTGAGAACGCCGTCGCGGTCCAGAAACACCGCCCGGCGCCTGGCGCCGGCTGCCAGCGACTCCCATTTTGTGGCCTGCGTCCTGACCAACGGATGCGAAACCAGGAGATGCCAAATCACGGCCTGAAAAGCTTCGGTGTGGGGGGTGATGTGCGCTGGGTTGACGGTGGGAATCAGAATGCAGGCGTCAGCGACCTTGGCCGTGTAACCGCCGTCGCGGCCAACCACGCCGATGATTTTTGCCCCCACCGATTGGGCGTAGCGGAGTGCGGCAACCAGGTTGGGGCTGACATTCTGTTCCACATTCCCGCCCCCCACCGAGAGAATCAGCAGCAGATCATGGCTCCGCAGCCGGCTCGTGCGCAACCACCCGTCGAAGATCGAACTCCAGCCCTCGTCATTGGCACGCGCCGTCAGCTCGGCTACGTTGTCGGTCGGAGCATAGGCTTCGATGCCCGCGATCTTGCGAAAATCGTTGACCGCGTGCGACGCGTTGGCCGCGCTCCCGCCCACGCCGAGAACAAACAAGCGCCCGCCCGCAGCCCGGGTTCGAGCGAGAAGATCGGCCGCCCGCTCAATGCTCGCCACATCCAGTTTGGCGATGATGGCGGTGGCTTCGGCGAGAAAGTCATGGGCAAAGTTTTCTTCGGGAGAGCTGTGGCGGCTCATTTCTGCGCATCCCCCGGTCGGCTCAAAAGGCTTTTCATCTCCTCTAATCCCGTCGGCGAGCCCATCTCGTAAAAGCGCCCGCTGATTTCTACGGCGGCAAGTTCGCCTGCCTGGAGCAGTTCCTGGTAAACATCTGCCAGGTCCCGAGCCTTCATTTTCCGAAAGGAATCGGCACGGAAGACCCCGAGCCCATAATCGATATGGCGCATGCGAGGATTCCGGTTTTTCTTGCTGTACGCCACGATCTTGCCCTCGGCAAACTCCACGTTGCTCGCATCCCAGTTCCCGTCATTGCGGCAGACTGTCATCAGCGCCAACTTGCCCCGCCTCGAAAACTCCTTCTCGATCGCGGCATAATCGCAATCCAGGTAGGAATCGCCGTAGAGGACGAAAAAACTCTCACCCAACCTTGGTAAAGCGGCCCTGATGGCTCCCCCGGTGCCGAGCAGTTCGGCTCCATCGTAGGAGTACTCCACCCTCACCTCGAAAGCGCTCCCGTCCCCGACCGCCTGCTCGATCATCTCACCCAGATGCCCCACGCACAGTATGACATCTTGGATGCCTCTTGCTTTGAGCAAGCGCAACTGATGCGCTACAAACGGTTTGCCAGCGATCGGGACCAGCGACTTCGGCACCGCGGCGGTCAGCGGTTCGAGGCGAGTCGCCAGGCCTCCGGCAAGTATGGCCACAGCTAGCATAGCTTCTCTAAGAGTGTGCCAGCACGGTCGTTCCGCTAAAGTCGAAGCGTAGCCGCACTTCGCGTAGTCCGGCCTTTCTCAGGACAGAGCGAAGACCCGTTCTGTCCTCCGTGTAGAACAGCAGAAAACCTCCGCCGCCCGCGCCAATCAGTTTGCCGCCCAACGCCCCATGGGCGCGTGCCAGCGCGTACATTTCGTCAATGAAGCCGCTGCTCATTCCCGGAGAGCGTTTCTTCTTGTGCTCCCAGTGAACATGCATGATTCCGGCAAAGGTTCGCAGGTCGCCGGCGAGCAACGCGTCCCGGCTCTCGAGACCGAGCCGTTTGGTGAGGTGCAGATTCTCCAGCATTTCGCTTGCGTTGTCGCGAGTCCGCCTGTCCTGGTCGCGCAAAACTTCCGCTGCCGAGCGCGACACGCCCGTGAAGAACAACAACAGATTGTCCTCGAGATTTGCCAGAGTCTCAGGGGCAATTTTCAAAGGCTCGGCCACGACCCGGTCGTCCGCCAGGAACTCGAAGCAGGTGATGCCGCCAAATGCCGAGATGTACTGGTCCTGCTTTCCTACCGGTTCTCCGAGCACATCGATTTCGATGTGGCACGCCTGTTCGGCCAATTCCTGGGGCGGCACAAAGCTCCGTTTCAGGGTGTGCAACGCCCGCAGCAATGCCGTGGTAAAGCTCCCCGACGAGCCCAGACCCGTACCGGCAGGAATATCCGAGAGGCTGACAATCTCCAGGTACGGTCCCGTAACCCCAGTCAGTCGTAGCGCTTCACGGATGATGGGGTGCTGAATGTCTTCCCACCGCTCGACATCTTCGAGCTTGGAATATTTCAGGATGATCCGCGGCCGAAAGGCTTCGTTGATGGTGATGTAAACGTATTGATCAATCGCCGCCGAGAGCACGAACCCGCTGTGCTTTCGATAGTACGACGGAAGATCGGTGCCCCCTCCACCGAGAGAGATTCGTAGTGGACTTCGGGTGATGATCAAACGCGAAATTCCTCAGAAGCCGCTAAAGTATAGCCTATTCACCGGCCCGCCCTCCCTGGCGCGGCGTGGGCGCTCACGAACTTGATGGTGGCGAGGACCGCCTGTTGAATGGTCCGTTGCGGCCGCCAGCCGAGGCCGCGAATCCGGGAACAGTCGAGCAGAATAAACGGGCTATCTCCGACCCAACCTCGTTCTCCGCCCGCGTAGGTAATCCTCGGGTGCAGCCCGAGGTGCTGGCAGATCCAGCCAATCGAATCATTGACCTCGCAATATTCGTCGGTCCCAAGATTGAAAATGTTCACCTTGCCGTCCGCCCGGTCGAGGGCGGCAAGAATGGCGGCGATGCAATCCTGCACGTACAGATACGATTTCCGCTGCCGGCCGTTGCCGAGGACGTGGAGACGTTCGGGATGCTCGGAGAGCTGTTGATAGAAGTCGAATACGTGTCCATGCGTGTAGCGCTCGCCGAGGATCGAGACGAAGCGGAAAATGTAGGCCTGCATTCCGAAGCCTTCGCAATAGGCCTGAATCAGGCCTTCGGCAGCGAGCTTCGAGGCCGCGTACAACGAAGTCTGTACCGGAAACGGACAGGTTTCCGGCGTGGGGAAGATGTCGGGTTCGCCGTAGACCGAGCCCGTCGAAGAAAACACGATGCGTTTGCAGCCCTGCTCGCGCATGCTTTCCAGCACGTTCCAGGTGGCGATCGTGTTTTGATCGAGATCCTTGCGCGGGTGCTCGGTGCCGAAGCGGACGTCGGCATTGGCGGCGAAATGGACCACCAGTTCACTGCCTTCCATCGCCGACGCCAGACTCTTGCGGTCGAGCAGATCGGACTGCTGAAAGCGAAAGCGGGGCTGGAGCGCAGCACCGTCCAGGAACTGCCTTTGCCCGGTCGACAGGTTATCGAGCCCGACGACGCTGTGGCCCGCGGCAAGAAGACGGTCCACCATATGACTGCCGATAAACCCGGCCGCGCCCGTGACTAGTACGCGCAACAGAACCTCCTCATTCGGATCACCCTTGGGCATGCCTGAACCAGCACGCCCGAAAACAGGCTCGGAAGAGCTTCCCTTCCCGCGCCCGATCAAGTATCCGAAGACTTTTGGCGCAGCGCGATTCGCGTCCCCACCAATTCAAAGCGGCTGTCGCGCCAGACGTATCGCAGGTTCAGGTAGCTGGCGAACCAGACACAAAAACCGAGCCAGTCGCGCAGGGGATAGAGCCAGGGGGCTCGCCGCACCTGCGGATCGCGAACCACCGTCCAGCCGACAAGCCACCCTTGGACCAGTCGATTCAACACCGCCGCACCGAGCAGGATGCAGCCGAATTCCCAGCGTCCCAGCAGTACGCCGGCGATCCATCCCAGCAGGCCGTAGGGCATGGCGAAGATCAGTCCGCTGCCAAAGTGACCCTTGGGACGCGAATAGCGGGTCGATTGCGCCCAGCGCAACTGGTTTTGCCACATGCGCTGAAACGACTTCTGGTTCACCACGTGATCGATGACGTGGCCGGAAAGCACGACCTGGTAACCTGCTTTTGCGATCAGGTTGCCGATGGCAAAGTCATAAGCAATGTAATCGCGCAGCGCGCCGTAACCGCCGAAGCTTGCCAGTGAATCCTTGCGCACCACGGTCGTCGGCCCCAAACCGAACTTCATTCCTTCCAGCAAGTTGGCGACCAGCACGCCCGCCGTCATTTCCACCGACATACCGATGGCCGTGAGCCCGGAGAAAAATCCGGCCACGTTCTTGCCGCGATAGACGCAGGTCACCATGCCGACCTGGGGGTCGAGCAGGGGGGGCACGATCTCCCGCAGATAGTTCGGAGAAACTTCCACGTCGCTGTCGGTCGTAACCAGAATTTCGTGCGCCGCCGCCTCTGCCATGCAGTGAAAGGAATAGACCGCCGGGTTCGGCCACGGCGCACCGGTAACCAGAACCCGGCTCGGGATCTGCGGATAGCGAGCGCACACTTCCCGCACCACTTCGAGCGCCGGATCCTTGCCGTCATCGGCGGCAAAAAGAATTTCGTATTGCGGATAATCCTGCCGAAAGAAACTTTCGATGTTTTCCTTCAGCTGCGCTTCCAGACCGTGCACCGGCTTGAGGATCGAGACCGGAGGCAGGTGTGCATTCGCAGCCACCAAGGCCATTTGCCGGCGCGCGTCGCGGTGAAATCGGAGGACCCCGAGCAGCGCCAGGCCAAGGAATACGGTCGAAGACAGCGTGCCCATGACGGCCACGCCCAAAGCGAAATACAGAATCAGTCCAATCAATCCCGGTTCGTCCTCGTTACGAGAGAGAGGGCGGCTGTCCGGTAGAGGGCGGCCGGCCATTGCCTGGTCGGGTTGCCCCTCACCGCCCATGTTCCCTTGCAGACTGCATTGTAGAGGGCAGGTTGATTTCGTGGAAGCGCCCCGCAATGGTGCAGGCGCTTCCTCCACCGGAGCTCTGCGCTCGCCCCGGAGGCGCGGCGGAGGAGGGCGTCCGCGGCCCGGTACAGTTCGAAGACCCTCGCCTTTGCGTCCCATGTGCCGTTCGCAAGACAAAAGAAACGACGTCCTCGATCCGCAATCGCGGCCCCGAACCGCAGGGAATGCGCTGTCCAAGCGCACCGGCACCGTGCGAAACTGGGCGCATGAAAGTGATCGCTGTGATTCCGGCGCGGTTGGCTTCGACCCGACTGCCCCGCAAGATGCTGCGCGAGATTGCGGGCGTTCCCTTGCTCGCCCGGGTCTACCAGGCAGTCGGGCGCTCTCCCTCGGTCGAGCAGGTGATTGTGGCCACAGACTCCGATGAGATCCTGCAATTCTGCGCCCGGCAAGGGTTTGTCGCACGCCTGACTTCGGTCAACCACCGCTCGGGCACCGAGCGGGTGCACGAGATTTCGACCGCCATTCCAGCTGACGTCTACCTGAACGTGCAGGGCGACGAGCCCTTGACGCGGCCCGAGCACATCGAGAGCCTGCTCGAGGTAATGCGAGGCGCGGGAGTCGAAGTGGGGACTCTGAAAACGGAGGCGACGGAGATTGACGTGGGGAATCCAGGCGCGGTGAAGGTGGTCACGGATTCGGCGGGGCGGGCGCTGTACTTCTCGCGAGCGGCGATTCCGTTCGATCGCGACGGCATCGGTGCCGCGTACTACAAGCATCTCGGCTTTTACGGCTATCGAAAAGATGCGCTCGACAGATTCGTGCACTGGCCCGAGTCATTGCTGGAACGCTCGGAGCGACTGGAACAGTTGCGCTTTTTGGAGAACGGCATTTCGATTTTTGTCGGGGAAACACCGTTTGATACGGTGGGCGTGGACACGGAAGAAGATGCGCAGCGGGTGGAACAGATTCTGCTGCGCGCGGGCGCCGAGCGCTAGAGGCGAGTGCACCGACCCGGACCCGGGCGAAGAGCCCATGCGACCCGCGGTCAATGCGACTTGGCCCACGCTTCGGCGGCGGCAACCCTTTTGGTGATGGCGGGATGGGAGTGGAGCAGCCATTCGACCCAGCGCGAGGGGGTTTTCTCCGCCAAGTTCTGCTCCGCCAATTTATTCATCGACGAAATAAAGGGTTCGACACTGTCGACCGACTCGAAACAGTAGCGGTCGGCCTGGCGCTCGTTGAAGCGCGAGTAGGCATTGAGCGCGGGCATCAGCAAGAACGACAGCACCGTCGAAACCAGAATCAGCAGCGGCAGGTTGGCAAAGTCGGAAATGGTTTCGAACATTTCGCGGCGCTCCACTGCATAGTGCAGAACCTCGTTGGCCAGCCAAAAGCCGAACAGAGTGATGCCCGCCTGCACCACAATGCTCTTCACAATATGGCGGTGCACGTGATGACCCAGTTCGTGCGCCAGCACGGCTTCGATCTCGTCATCGGAATAGTTGTCAAGCAAGGTGTCGGCCAGAATGATGCGGCGAGTGGCGCCCAGTCCGGTGAGCGCGGCGTTCGCTTTCTTGCTTTTCTCCGAAAGATGCCATTTGTAGACGCCTCGCACCCGGGTTCCGGCACGTTCGCTGAGAACGATCAGCCGGCGCCTCAGCTCCTCGTTCTCCAGGGGCTCGAATTTGTAGAAAATCGGGAAGAGCACGACCGGAGCGAGCTGCGCCATCAATACGAACAGGCCGAGAAAACCTGCCCAGGCGATGAGCCACCAGTGTTGCGGGGTCTCACGCATGAGCATGTACAGAAGTTCGATTACGATCGTGGCCATGACGAGCGTGATCAGCAGCCCCTTGCATTCGTCCCAAAGCCACGAGCGCAGTCTCTGGTTCGAGAGGCTATAGCGATGTTCGAGTCGGAAACCGTAGTACTCGAGGGGGGTTCCGATGGCCTTGCTGATCAGGATCAGCATCAGCACGTAAAGGAACACGGCGAAAGCGTAGTTCTGCGCGGCGCCGCGCTCGGCGAGATCGCGGAGAGTCCGGCTCCATCCGCTGGCCAGAAGCACGACCAGCAGGCCGAAGCCGATCGCGAAATCGGCGACGCCCAGCCACCGCTTGATGCGGTTGTAGCGACGCGATTCCGCGGAATCGGCGAGAATCGGTGTGGTTTCTCGGGTGACCATGAGGCTGCGAGTGTTAGCACTATCCTACCGTGTTCAGCAGCTGGCTTGAACGTGAAAATGCCGGGACTTCCCCCCTTTCCGCTCCTGCCGGTCGACGACCCACGGGGAGCTTCCGCTGATCCGGTCAAGGCCGCCCAGCCCTCGTCCCTAGCCCAGCCGGACGAATCTCTCACCGGCCTCCAGGATTTCTTCCACCAGTTCAGGCATTGCCGCTTCCACGTAACAGCGCAACATGCGTTCGGTGCCGGAGGCTCGGAACAGCACCCAGGCATCGGCGCCATTGCCATCGCTCGGAGCGTCGAGGTAGAACTTCACGCCATCGCGAGTTTCCTTCTTCCGAATCGGATAGGCGCCGAGTTTCGTGGTCTGAGGATCGGCCGCCCGGCGGACGGCACCATTTTTCATTTCATCGGGAATGTGCAGATCGCGGCGGCCATAATGATGCGCTCCGAATTCGTGCTGGAGGTCCCGGACCAGTTGGCCCAACGGCTTGCCTTCCTCCGCCATGACGTTGGCCAACAGCAGAGCATTCAGAATGCCGTCGCGTTCGGGCAGGAAGCGGCCGTACCCGATACCGCCCGACTCCTCTCCCCCAATCAGAATCTCGTGTTCCATCATGAGATCGGCAATATGTTTGAAGCCGATGTTGCATTCGTGCAGCTTGCGTCCGTATTTGGCAGCGATGCGATCCATCATGCCGGTGGTGTTGAATGCGCGCACGACGTCGCCCGGCCACTTCTTGTACTCGAGCAGCCATTTCAGCAGTACGGACATGCACTTGTGCGAATCGACAAAGCTGCCGTCCTCCGCCACGGCGCCGATGCGGTCGGCATCGCCATCGGTGACCAGACCGGCATGGCAGTTTTCCTGGGTCACGGTGGTTTGCAGCAAGGCGACGTGCGGAAGGATGGGTTCGGGATTGATGCCGGGGAAAAGCGGGTTCACTTCCTGACGGATCGCCACGTAAGCAATGCCGTGCCGGTCGAAAATACCCGGCAGGACTCCCCGGCCCGATCCGTACATGGAGTCGATGGCAAACTTGAAATGCGCACGGCGGACCAGATCGAGGTCGGCAAACCGGGTGACGGCGTCGACGTAGGCCGGCTTGAGGTCGACTTCCTCGATCACCGCCGGCGGGCGTGCTTTGCGCTCTCCGGCGGGAGGCAGGGCGGCGGCATCGAGGTCGCTCTCGATCGCCTGCATGATGGCAGGCGTCGCCGAGCCTCCGAATTTGGCCTTGAACTTGATGCCATTCCAGTTCCACGGGTTGTGGCTGGAGGTGACCATGACTCCGCCGCAGGCGCCCAGTTTCTTGACGCTGTAGGAAACCGCGGGAGTGGGCACGTAGTCGTTGGCCAGCCACACCCGGATGCCGGCGGCGGCAATCACGTGCGCGACCTCCCGCGCGAAACGATCCGAGAGGAACCGCGTGTCATAGCCAATTACGAGGCCGCGAGCGGGGTCTTCGTACTTGTCAACATACCTGGCGATGGCCGAGGCCACGCGCCGCACGTTATCGAAGGTGAAGTCGTCGGCGATCAGGCCGCGCCAGCCATCGGTTCCGAATTTGATTTGCGTCATAAGCCGTTGTTGGTCGCTCCAACTGAGCCGGCGGTTGCCGATTGTTTGTCGTCTCGGCCCGTCAGGAGCGTTCTGCCCACCCCGGCGCAGCCGCAGGGGGAGCGATCCGCACTTTGCCAACCATCGGCGAACCCGCCCGCCAGCACCGCCCCTACACCAGTCTCGTCAGTTTCCGCTCGTCCAGATGCTTCACCACCTTGCCGACGTCCTGCGACTGGTCGAGCGCGGTTACCAGCAAGGCGTCCCCGGTGTCGACGATCACCAGATTGCTCACGCCTACTAGCGCGACAAATTTGTTGGGCGCGTGAACATAATTGTTGGTGGCGTTCAGGACAAACCGTTCCGATCCGGAGCTGGCGCTCGCCGCGCTCGCTTTTCCGTGCGCGACGCAGTGCTCGTGCAGCGCCGTCCAGGAGCCCAGATCATTCCATCCAAAATCGGAGGGTAAACAGAAGATGCGCGACTGGACTTCTCCTTTGGCGGAGCGGGGCTCGAGAACGGCATAGTCAATGCTGATGTTTTCGCACTTCGGGTAGAGCTTTCGAAAGGTTTCCGCGAACTGGCGCGTGCCGTAGGCCGCGGCAATTTTTTCCAGAAGCGGCGCGGTTTTCGGCAGGTGCTCGCGCAGAGCCCGCACCAGGGTGTCGGCGCGCCAGAGGAACATGCCGCTGTTCCAGAAGAAGTTGCCGGCGGCCACAAATTGTCGGGCGAGGGCAAGGTCCGGCTTTTCCGTAAAGCGGCGCACGCACAGGGACTCGCGATCGGACGAACCCACCGCGGGCGCGCCGGCTTCGATATACCCGTAGCCGGTTTCGGCTCGCGTCGGACGGATGCCGAGCACGACGATGTTGTCGGGTGTGCCCGCGATTTCGATCGCCCGGCGGAGAGTGGCAAGGTAGTGCTCCGAGTGGGCGATCACGTGATCGGAGGGGAAAAGACCAAGCACGGCCTCGGGATCGATACGCTGCAGGAGAAATGCCGCCAGACCAATGGCGGGAGCGGTGTTGCGGCCGGCGGGCTCGGCAACGACCTGCTTCGGGGCCAGCTTCTTCAGCTGACGGAGGATGGCGGGCCGCAGCTCGCCGTTGGTGATGATCCAGAAACGGCCGGGCGCCGCGAGCGGGGCGAGGCGGCCCACGGTTTGCTGCAGCATGGTCTGCTTACCGTCGAGCGCGAGCAGTTGCTTGGCGCGGCGCTTTCGGCTCAGCGGCCAAAAGCGCGTGCCCCGTCCGCCGGCAAGGATTACGGGATAGAAGTGGGGATTCTTGGCCACGGTGTTGACTCTCGATTGTAGATTTCGCAGCGGAGATTGGAAAGCTCGCCGGTCCTACCGCCTGGTTTTCGGCTCGGGCAGGGTGCCGCCCGGTAGACTGGCCCGCAGGACCTCCAACTGCCATTGCGGGCGAAGCCTGAACCCGGGCAAAGAGGCGGGAATCACCACCGCGTCGCCTTTGGTCAGGGTTACCGAATCGCGGCCTTCCGACTCCACCACGCCGCAGCCCTCGACGGCAACCAGGATTTCTACCGAGGTCTTGCCGGAAGCGTGCCCGCCGGCAAACTCATGCGGCGCTTTCAATTCGAGCAGGTCCACGGTGAAATAGGGCGCCGCGATCATCGGGCAGCTTCGGTTCTTGCCGCCATCGATGGCTTCCGGAGCGGGCCGGATCACTTTTCCCGAAGCGTTGTGCTCTTTGACCGAGGCCAGACCGCGCTCGAGATGCAGCGGACGTGGACGTCCAAAGTCGTACAGGCGATAGGTGGTGTCGGATTGCTGCTGCGTCTCCACGATGACCACGCCCGGACCGAGCGTATGCACGGTGCCGCCGGCTACATAAATCATTTCGCCCGGATAAACGTTGATAAAGTCGAGCAGCTGTTCGGCGCGATTCTCCGCAATGGCCTGCTGGAGTTCCACTCGCGTCACTCCCGGCTTGAGGCCGAGCGCGACCTGCGCTCCGGGACGGGCATGGGCCACGTACCAGCACTCGGTCTTGCCCCAGGGCTGACCGAAGCGGTGCGCTGTCTCGTCGTCGGGATGCACCTGGACCGAAAGGTATTCCTCGGGAAACAGGAATTTCAGCAGCAGCGGAAAACGCTGGTCGTCGGGTGCGACCGTGCCCACCAGTTCGGAGCCATATTCTCGACTCAAGTCTGCGAGAGAACGTCGGGCCAGCGGTCCGTTGCTCACCAGGCAGTTGTCCCCGGTCAGCCAGGCTTCGCCGATGCGTTCGTTGAATTTGTGGTTGGGATAGATGGCGGAAAGATCGAGCGTGCCCCAGGGGCGCGGGTCGAAAGCGGGCGACATGAGAAGTGGATAGAGCTGTGTCATGCGGTCGAGCAAACCAACGATCGAGTCATTGCACCGGTTGCCGGCGGCGCTGTTCCACAAGTCGGCCCCTTGCCCTGCGCGATGCCAGCCAAAGCCGTTACAGTGCGCCGAAGAACTTGTGCATTCGCTCCAGGCCGCGGTCGAGCTCGGCCATCGAGGTCGCGTAAGAGACGCGGATGTGCTCCTTGGTCCCGAAGCCTTCCCCCGGAACCGTGGCCACGTGATTCTCGCGCAGAAGCTTGCTGGCAATCTCCGAGGCCGAGTTCACGCCGCTCCGGCCGAAGAATTCGGCAACATTCGGGTAGGCATAAAACGCGCCCTCCGGAAGCGTGCATTTCACCCCCGGGATGGAGCGCAGTCCCTTGACCACGTGATCACGCAGCTTGATGTACTCGGCGCGCATGTCTTCCACGCATTGTTGCGGGCCCCGGAGCGCCGCCACCGCCGCCTTCTGCACAATCGAAGTCGGGTTCGAGGTGGATTGGCTCTGCAGTTTCTGAACCGCCGCAATGATGGGCGCCGGAGCGAGCGTGAAACCGAGACGCCAGCCCGTCATGGCATAGGTCTTTGACAGCGAGCCGACGACCATGAAGCGGTCGCGATATTCGCGCAGGGAACCGACCGAGAAACGCTTGCCCGAGTAGCTCAGATAAACGTAACACTCGTCGGAAATCACCCAGATGCCGCGCTGATGCGCCAGTTTCACGACTTCGGTCATGTCCTGCGGGCTCATCACGGCGCCGGAAGGATTGGACGGTGAATTCAAGATAATGAGCTTCGTCTTGGGTGTCACCAGTCTGGCCACCATATCGGCGGTAACGCGAAAGCCGTGCGATTCATCGCTTTGCAGCAACACCGGGTGGCCGCCGACGTAACGCACCATGTCCTTGAACGACACCCAGTAGGGGACCGGAAGAATGACTTCGTCGCCATGGTCGACGAGCACGGAAATGACGTTGAACAGCGCGTGCTTGCCACCCACCGACGCCGCCACCTCTTCGCGGCGGTAATCGGAATCGAAATCGACCGCGTGACGGTGCACGATGGCATCTTTCAGTTCGGCGGTTCCTCCCACGGCGGTATATTTCGAAAAATTGGCCTGGATGGCGGCGATGGCGGCATCCTTGACGTGCTGGGGCGTGGCGAAGTGGGGCTCGCCGGCACCGAAATCGACAACATCAATTCCCTGCTGGCGCAGTTTGTCGGCTTCGGCCACGACCGCCATCGTCGAGGAGGGCTCAATGCGGTTGATGCGTTCGGTTAAGTGCACGGGGTGAGTAACGGGCGCGATTATGGTGCTCATGATCTCTTTTTCCTGGACCTGCTCTTGCCCGCCGAAAGCAACTGACCCGCGGGCGGCTCGCCGTTTTCAAATTTGTGAGCTACATCTATTTTCTCACGAAGTTTCTGCGCCACAAGCTCGGGGACCAGACAATCGATCGACCCTCCGAGCTGCGCGACTTCGCGCACCAGACGCGAACTCAGATACGAGTACTTTTCGGCGGGCATCATGAAAACGGTTTCCAGCCGCGGCTGGAGTTTGCGGTTCATCAACGCCATCTGAAGTTCGTACTCGTAGTCGCTGATGGCCCGAATCCCGCGCAGGATGACCCTGGCCTCGAGCCGCAGTGCATAGTCGACCGTGAGTCCATCGAAGGTGTCAATCGAGACGTTGTCAAATCCCGAGGTCATCGCCTCCAGCATCTTGCGTCGGTCGGCAACGCTAAAGAGGGGATCCTTTTCCGGATTGCGCAGGATCGAGACCACCAACTCGTCAAAGATCTTGCTGCCACGCTCGATCAGGTCGAGATGGCCGTTGGTCGGAGGGTCGAAGGATCCGGGATAGATGGCTTTAATGCGCTTCACGGGGGCCTCGTTTGACGACAGGGTCGAAGAAAGGAGGATTGTATGCGGGTGCTGGCGGGGATGGCAATCACCGAGATCGCTCTGCACCGCGCCCGGTCGCCCGCCATCCCCGGCTGGCCAATATCCGGCGCGGAGGGCCGGGTCTGCCACGCCCTCAGTCATCTGGTGACTCTGCACGCCCAGCGGGGAAACAGTGCGGTCGATCTCGATTTTGCGGCGGCCGAGCAATGGAGGCGATCGAAAAGCTCACCCAATTTCCGGGCACAGCGGGCGCGGGAGCCAGCGCCGGACTCCCGCGAACCGCCGGAATCGTCCGCGCCGAGTTTATCGCCTCGCCGCCGGTACTTTCACCGATTCCGCAGCCGAGGGCATGGTCGTGACCCGTCCCTGCGTACCGGTCGATGGCGTCGGCACTGCCGCAGGCGTTGGCGTCGCGTTCGCCGCCGTCAGTCCCAGGGCTTTGCGCACTTCGGCATCAAGCTTCGCCATTGTGTCTTTGTTCTCTTTCAGGAAGCTGCGGGCATTCTCCCGTCCCTGGCCGATGCGCTCGCCCTTGTAGCTGAACCATGAGCCGGATTTCTCCACGATATTGCTGGTGACAGCGATATCGAGCAGGTCGCCTTCGCGCGAGATGCCCTCGCCGTAGAGGATGTCGAACTCCGCTTCGCGGAAGGGGGCAGCGACCTTGTTCTTCACGACCTTAACGCGAGTGCGCGAACCGGTAACCACATCTCCTTCTTTGATGGCCGCAATGCGGCGGATATCGATGCGAACCGATGAATAAAACTTCAGCGCGCGTCCGCCCGTCGTGGTTTCCGGATTGCCGAACATCACGCCAATTTTTTCGCGGATCTGGTTGATGAAAATCAGGCAGGTGCGCGATTTCGAAACCGTGCCCGTAAGTTTGCGCAGCGCTTGCGACATGAGGCGCGCCTGCAGGCCCATGTGGCTGTCGCCCATTTCGCCGTCCAGTTCGGCCTTGGGAACGAGCGCGGCGACCGAATCGACCACCAGCACGTCGATGGAGTTCGAGCGCACCAGCGCCTCGGTAATTTCGAGCGCCTGCTCGCCATAGTCGGGCTGCGACACCAGCAGGTTGTCGACGTCGACACCGAGCTTCTTGGCATAGGCCGGATCGAGCGCATGTTCGGCATCGACGAAAGCTGCCATGCCGCCCAACTTCTGCGCTTCGGCGATGATCTGCAGGGTGATGGTCGTCTTGCCGGACGATTCCGGACCGAAGACTTCGACCACGCGGCCGCGCGGAACTCCGCCAACCCCGAGCGCGGCGTCGAACGAAATCGAGCCCGTAGAAATCACCGCGATCGGGACAATCGCTTCTTTCGACCCCAGCCGCATGATGGAACCTTTGCCAAACTGCTTCTCGATCTGCTGAAATGCGAGATCAATCGCCCTGCTGCGCTCGCTGTTGCGTTCGTCTGTTTTGTTACGCTCGTCGGCCATGATGGCAGCTCCTAAGTTTATGAATCTGGAATCGTAGCCTACACCCTTGGGCTGGGGCGAAAAGTGTTGGCTGTCATACCTGATTTTGCCCCAGTGTAGCATAAAGCGAAGAAAAGGCGAATCGGCGAGATTGGCGGCGATGGGAAACCTGGTTCGAGCCTCGCCGCGGGTGGTTTCTTGCTAGACTCGCCTCATGCAGGAACAGACCAACGGTCCAAAAGGTTCCGAACGCGGCCCCGCCATGGGCGGCCCCTCACTCTACCTGGTGGCCACGCCCATCGGCAATCTGGAAGACATCACCCTGCGCGCCCTGCGCGTGCTCAAGGAAGTCGACCTGATCGCCTGTGAAGACACCCGGCAGACGCTCAAGCTGCTTAGCCATTACGCAATCCAGACCCGATTGGTCAGTTATCACGAGCACAACGAGATGACCAGGGCCGCCGAGCTGGTTGTCGATCTCGAAGGCGGATCCAAGATTGCGCTCGTCACCGACGCCGGCATGCCCGGCATTTCCGATCCCGGATTTCGCCTGATCACCCTGGCCATCCGGCATCATGTACCGGTCATACCGATCCCCGGAGCGTCGGCGTTTCTGGCGGCGCTCGTGGCCAGCGGATTGCCGACCGATTCATTCCGCTTCAGTGGATTTCTACCGTCGAAGTCAGGACAGCGCCGCAAGCTGCTGGAGAGCGTGACCGACTCGCCCCGAACCCAGGTCTTTTACGAAGCTCCCCACCGACTGCTCGAGACACTGGAGGAGGTGGTCGAGGTTCTAGGCAAAGACCGCCATGTCGTAGTAGCCCGCGAAGTTACCAAGCTGCACGAAGAATTCGTGCGCGGCCGGGCGGAAGAGGTTCTCAGCCAACTGAAGGCACGCGGAAACGTGAAAGGCGAAATCACGCTGCTGATCGCACGGCCGGAGGAGGGCATGGGTGGACCCGCATCCGGAGGCCTCAGCCTCGCCGAGAGAGTACGCGAAATCATGGCGATGGATCAGGCAGACGAGAAGGCCGCCTTGAAGAAAGTGGCCAAAGAACGCGGGATCGGGAAAAGCGAGGCCTATCGGGAGTGGCAACATAGGAAATGAGAAAGCAAAGGGTGCTCGCGATCCTGTTTTTAAGGAAACCTCCTCGGTTGGCGCCCTCGCTCGCTCGATTGGCCTGGACATGGCCATGGTCGACGCTGGCGCATGATCGTTGCCGGCGCTCCGAGCGAGCACACAATCCTCCGAGCCAGCGCGCAATCCAAGATCAGAGCCCAAGCGAGCACACTGTTTTGCTCGGCGCGAGACAGCCCTATTTCCCCGTCAACTCCTTCTTCACCGCCTCACTGACCACCTTCCCATCCACCCGCATCCCGGCCGCCGCGAAGCGGGCCATTGCGGCCTTCATCACCGCCCCCATATCCTTCATGGCGGGAGCCGGTGTCATCGACGCAATCGAGGCCCGGACTCCGACGGTGATTTCTTCCTCTCCCGCGGCTTTCGGGAGGTAGGTTTCGATCAGCTGGATCTCGGCCGCTTCCTTGTCGGCCATTTCCTGGCGTCCTCCTCTGGTGAACTGCTCGATCGAGTCTTTGCGCTGCTTGATCAGGGTAGAGAGGATCTGCTGCGATTCCTTGTCGTCGAGCGGAGCCATCTTTTCGATTTCCTTGTTCTTGAGCGCGGTCTTGACCATGCGCAGGGTGGAGAGGCGCTGCTCCTCGCGCGCCTTCATGGCAGTGACGATATCTTTCTGGATCTGGTCGATTAGGGGCATGGCGGAATTATAGAACGCTCTTCGGCGGTCAACTGTCGACGGCGCAGCGCGCCTCGCATAAAACGCGCTGCGGCCTGTGGCTCTGGCAGCGCTCGGATATGTTCAATCGAGAGGGGAGCAAAGCGTCGCTGGAGCCCGGGAAAAAGGCCTTCCCGCCGGAACCGGTCGCCCGTGCCTAGGCGTCCAGCGCTTCCCGCCGCAACTTGCGGCTTTCGGCCAGCAGCGACATGGAGTGCATCAGGTTTTGCAGGGTAACGATTCCGACCAGGTGCTGATCGTCGACAATGGGAATAATGCTCAGATTGCGGGCCGAGAGCTTGCGAAAAGCCGAGGCCAGCGACTCTTGCTTGGCGGCGACCTCAAAAATGCGGTTCATCACAGCCTGCACGTAACCATTGCCTTCGGCGCGCAGCGCTTCCAGGATTTTCTGCCGCGAGACGACACCCACCATATCGCTGCCGCGCACCACGGGAAAATCGTCCTGCAGCGTGTGTACGGCTTTCTCGAGCGCATCCTCCAGGGTGTCGGCGGGTGAGAGCGTGGCGAAGTCGGTGAGCATGACTTCCTCCAGGCGGACGCTTTGCAGCACGGACTGAAACACCGCCGAGCGTTCTTCGAGCTGCGCGCCCGCGAAGAGGAAAAAACCGATCATCACCAGCCACCAGTTGCCCATGAGTATTCCCACCATCATGAACAGAATGGAAAAAACATGGCCGATGCGCACGGCGCGCTGCGTGGCCCGAACCAGGTCGCCGTTGCGCGAGAAAATCGCGCGTAAAACGCGCCCGCCATCCATGGGATAGGCCGGCAGCAGATTGAACACACCGAGGTAGAGATTCGCCCAGACAATGCTCCGCAACAGCGCGCTCGAGTGCATCAGAGGTTTGGTGGTAAGCGAAAACCCGGGCACGAACGTCAGCAAGATGAGGGCCGACAAACCGGCAATCAAGAAATTCACCAACGGCCCCGCCACCGCGATGCGGATGTCGCGCTTCCACGCCTCCAGCGAGTCGGGGATGGCGTGCGCCTCGTCAAGAATGGTGATGCCGCCGATCGGCAGCAGGATGATCGCCTTCGCCGGAATGCCCGAGCCCCGGGCCACCAGCGCGTGACCCAATTCGTGCAGGACGACGCTGCCGAAGACAATACCCACCAGGGCCAGCCCGTGCACGGCCGCGCTGGCATCCTGCGTGGCGGCCTCGGTGCTCCAAACAAATGCCAGCAGGAACAGAAAGGTCAGATGAATGCGGATTTCGATTCCGAACAGACGCCCCACCGGGATGGACCAACTGCGCATCGACGTGCCCGCCACTATTCTATCTGTTTAGATACCGATTGACGTCGTTCCGGTGCGCGAACGGAGAAACGAAAGGTCGGCAACGGATGGGGCCCCGGGCCAGGACGCGCCCCCATCCCGCCCCCGGGCGGCGCCGCCGCTGGCCTCGATTCTCTATTCCGTTTCCGCCGCCCGCGGTGGGCGCAACCGTCGCCGGAGCGCGTGCAAAATCAGCGATCCGCTGATGCCGAAGCAGACCACGGCGGCAAAGGCCACCAGATCCAGCATACCGCGCGTCATCCGGAGATCTTCCGCGAACAGAGAGACCAGGGCGCAAACGATGGCGAACAGATTAAGCCAGAGCGGAGAATTAATATTGGGAAAATCCTGGCGAAACCAGACCTGAAGCAGCACCGCCGCCAGTCCGATGGCGGCGACGACGACCAGGGCGACGGGACTGTAGAAAGCGTTGGGCTTGGTATAGATGACGACCAGCGCCAGGGCCAGAAGCAGCAAACCGGAGGCAATCACGGTCCATCGGCGCGCCAGCTTGGCCTGGGAACTGGAAATCGAATTGGAGCGGGGCCCGGGAGTCGTCACCGTCCAAATCCCTCGCTGTTCGGCATGTGGTTATTGTATCTGCCTCCGGTTCGTCTGCGCGCTCTTACCAGCGACTCTATGCCGAGGCGTTGCCGGCCGGCATCCATTCCGAAGGACGATGCTCGCCGTGTGACATGGCGTAGAGCACCAGTTCCACCCGGCTGGAAATTCCGACCTTATCGAAGATGCGCAACAGGTACTTCTTGATGGTGTGCTCGCTCAAACCCAGTTCGCCGGCAACTCCACGATTGGTCAAACCGTCGGCCACGAGCGCGACCACCTGTTCCTCGCGAGGCGTCAACAATGACCTCCCGTTTGCGTTCACCACCCGCAGCGTGGGTACCTCCGCCAAAGCGTCGAGCACGTAATTCATCTGCTGGCTATTGATCCAGACCTGTCCGCGGAAGACACACTGAATACACTTGCAAAGCATCGGAAATGGGTTCTGGGAAAAAAGAAAAATACCCCTTGCACCCGCTCGCAAAGCACTTACCACCAGTTCGCGCTCATCGCTTTCGGCAAGCAGCACGGGGGCAATTTTCGGATAGGAAACCCGCAGCCAGCGCAGCACGCTCAGGTCCGGCAGGCGATTGCCCGCCACTAAAATCACATCCGCAGGATGGGATTGCAGGAAGTTATAAAGAGCGGACGTTTCCAAAGCGACGCAGGAAACCTGGAAATCCCGCCGCGCCTTCAAGGCCCGCGTCAGGAGTTCCGACTGGATGGGGCCGGAATCGGCGACCACGACCCGCACGGCTTCGGTTGCGGCCGACGGGTTTGCTGCCGACTTGGGCGGTTTGGCCAAAGGTGTGGTTTTCACGGTTTCATCATGCCCCTAAGGCCACGGATCGGATGTAGGCTTCGTCACACTCCGTTTGTGACGAATCGGCCCGTCGCTGTCTTCTTTAGGCGGCCTACCTTGGTGCCCACCCGTTCGAGCAAGACGCTCTCCCCTGGAGCGCCTGCCGGGGCGAAGAACCGGCCAGCGGCAGCCTCTTTGCTCGGCGGATCACGCTTCCGACAGGTGGATCGTGCCCGGTACGCGAGTGGACAGTACTTTCCAAGTCTTGTTGTATGCCGGGCGCAGCGATACCTTCGTCTGGCAGCTCAGTCTTCGAGCTGTCCTAGTTCGCCGTTCGGAGCAACGGTGAGAGTCCGGAGATGAATGGATTGACCAGCTACGTCGTTTTGGTGGCCGCAGGCGTGCTCATCCTGCAGCTGATCGTGGTCACCACCGCTCGGGAAGCAGTATGGTCACTGGCTTCAGCACCCGGAACCTGGGCTCCGCCAACCAGTCCGATCGCGGCGGAGAACTGGTCGACACACGTGCGGTCAGGGACCGACAGTCCGATTCGCGTCGCGGCCACACAACCCGTAAAGGCGGGTGGCGAGGGAGATCCTGCATCCGTAGGGAAACGCTACCCGCTTCATCGGCTTCTGCAATCTTCGGCCGGCGGGACCAGAACGCACTCCATTGACCGCCGGACGATGCGCCAGTGCCTGAATCCGCTGGAGTTCCAAGCAGAAAGGAGCGGCAGCGCTCAACCACCGTCCACAAAATTCCGGCACTCCTGATCTCGCCGGCCCAATCGTCTGCCACTCCAGCCCATGTATGCGGCCTTTCCCGGAACCTCGACAACTGCTTTCCCCGACGCGGGGCGCGAGATTGCGACCTTTCTGCTGCGCCGGCCGCTTCTGTCGGCAGCCTGTTTTGGATTGGGGCTGCTCTCCATAGCGCTTCTTGCGGTCGATTCAACGCCTTACGGAGCCCACTCGATCTCCCCTCTGGCGCAGGGACAATTGGCCCCTGGGGTCGGTTCCGAGCCGCCGAGCACCAGGCGGTTCGAGGAACCTCGCCTTCTTAAACCGGCGCCGGTGGCGCCGGCACCGCCGGTACACAATGTCTTCCTTTGCTTCCTGGTCGCTTTTGGTTTGGCCATGACCTTCGGCGCAGGCACCGTTTTTGTTACCGAACGCTCGGCTAGGACGATTCGCGGCGGAGGTCGGGAAAGCGCCCGCAGGCTTCTCGCTTCGCGCCCCCGAGCTCGCCGCACCGAATCCCTCCAGGTTTCGCATCCCCCGCCAGAGAAGGATCGTCCAGCGACTTCCACCCATCGATGGGGTGCGGAAATATCGCCCACCGCCGCGCCACCGCGGCCAGGCGCGGTCAACGAACCGAGTCCCAGGCTTCGGACCCTGCTCAGGGAGCGAAGTTCTCCGGTTTCCCAAGAGCCCCACCGCGGTCTTTGAATCCGATGGGCGAATGGAGCACAACCCGGCTTAGGAACACCTCGCAAGGCGCTGACACGTGCTTCGCAGGCGCGATTCCCGTGGCTTCTGCGACGCAGCCTCCGGAAGCTTTCTCCCGGGCGTACCTCTCGCGCGGCGAATGTGCGGCTGTCGCTTCCCGACGCAGTGTCTGCCGTATCTTGCTGAGCGTTTTTCGCCTCACCTCCTGCTTGCTCGACCGGATTTGCCAATCGTCCAGAGAACTCCGGTTCATCGTCGCCGGTTTGCTCTGCGCCTCCGAGGTATGCGTCTGATGACTACCATCGCTTACATCGCCAACGAGTTTCCCTCCGTCCTCGAGCCTCAGGCGATCGACCAGATCGCGGAACTGCGCCGCCGGGGCCTGCGAGTGATCTGTTACAGCGGCACGCGGGTCTCGCCCTCTGCACTGAGTCTGGCGGAACGAGCTTTCTGGAAGGAGACGCACTGCCTTCGGCCTCTCGCTGACGATGAACTGATCGGCGCGGTTCGCCGCCTCGCGTCGGATCGGCAAAGCCTTGGGCAGCTGTTGCGACTGCTGGTGGATGCGGGCGGACGCTCCCCGGCGCACCGCATTCGCGCGCTCGGCTACACCGTCCTCGGCGCCGCGCTGGCCAGGCAATTGGAGCCACTCGAGGTCGCACACATCCACGCTCACAGCGGGGACTTGGCCGGCTGGACGGCCTTGGGCGCCGCCCGTCTTCTCGAAATCAGCTTCAGCTTCACGCTCCACGACTCCGACCTGTCGCGGCACCCGGATCTGCTCTCCGCCAAACTGCGCGCCTGCCAGTTCTGTGTGACCGGGTCCGACTACCACCGCCAGCACATTCTCCGCAAATACCGCTCCACGCCCCTCGAGAAAGTGATCGTGCAACCTCCCGGGATCGATCGCGTGCTTCCCTGGCCGACTCCCGACGCACCCCCCGGCCGACGATTCACCCTGCTTTCTGTCAGCCCCCTGCAGCGAGTCAACGACACTCGCTTTCTGATCGAGGCTTGCGCCTGTCTGCGCGATCAAGCGGTTGATTTCCTTTGCTGGATCGTTGGCCAAGGACCGGAACATCTGGCTCTGGAGAAGCAGATTGTTGCGTTAGGACTTCAGGGACGCGTCTATCTGATGGGCCAGGTGCCGCCGAACGACCTTGCCGGCTACTACCGGCACGCCGATCTGGTGGTTCGGACCGGCGAAAGCGGAGACATTCCGGCGGTACTGCTGGAAGCCATGGCTCACCAGAAGCTGGTGCTGGCCCCGGCGATTGCCGGAATTTCCGAACTGGTCGAACATCAGCGCACCGGATTTCTCTACCAACCGGGTTCTGTGGCCGCGTTCGTCCATGCCGTCCATTGGATTCAGGCCAACCAAAGCTCCGTGGCTGGAATCGCGCGCGCGGCCGCGTCCCACGTCGCCGCTTCCTACAATCGCCAGCGGAATCTGCGTGCGTTCGCGGAGCAATTCCTGGCCCGCATTCCCCAATTGGAAGGTGAACATGCGCATCCTGTATTGCAACGAGCGGGACTCTTCCGGTAGCGGCGGCGATCGGTACCTATTCGACCTCATGCACAGGATGGAAGAGTGCGGCCTGGAAACCGCATCGTTCAGCGCGGACCACGACCGCAGCCCGGCTTTTCCCGGGCGCAGCTACCGCGTTCCCCGCATTGATTTCCGGGACCCAAACGCGGGCTTGCTGAGGAAAGCCAGGATGGCGGCCCAGGCCATCTACTGGCCATCGGCCCAACGCGCCATGCGCAATTGCCTCGCCGATTTTGCACCGGACCTGGCACACCTCCAAGGCATCGATCGCCACCTGTCGACCTCGATTCTCTGGGAACTGAAGCGGCGGCGAATTCCCGTGCTCTGTCATCTGAACGACTTCAGTATTCTCTGCCCAACCAGCCATTTTGTCGCCGATGGCCGCGCCTGCGACGAGCGCTGCCGCAATGGCGCTTTCCACCACCTCGTGACCCGGGGCTGCTACCAGGGCCCGTGTTCCGCCGCGGTTGCGCTCGCCGCCGAAGCCTACCTGCATAAATGGCTGCGAACCTACGAACGCTGCGTCAATCTGTTCCTCGCACCCAGCGATTCTGTGCGCGATAAGCTGGTCGCCGGCGGTCTGCCGGTGCGGCGCATCGAGGTCCTGCCTCCGTTCCAGGTTCTGCCCGGCGATCATCAGCTCGCGCCCAACGAAGGCTACCTGTTGTACTTCGGCCGACTCTCTCCCGAAAAAGGAGTGGCCGAACTGTTGCGCGCCATGGCGCGACGGCCGCACACTCCCCTGGTCGTCGCCGGAGACGGTCCGGAACGCCCGCGGCTGGAAGGTTTGGCGAAAGAACTAAACCTGCACCGCGTCCTGTTTGCGGGTGCGGTTCATGGCGAAAAACTCCAGAAACTCATCGCCGGCTGCAGCTTCTCGGTCTTCCCCTCGCACGCCTACGAAACTCTGGGGAAGCCGATTCTCGAGTCGTACGCCTGGGGCCGGCCGGTTGTTGCCTCCGACCTCGGATCTCGCCCGAACCTCGTCGAACATGGCGTTACTGGATTGCTGTATCCCGATGGCGACCGCGAACATTTCGCGCAGGCGATGGAGTTTCTCTTGGATCGCCCTGATCTGATCGAGAAAATGGGCGCTGCAGCCCGCAAGCGGGCAAAAACCAATCACGATCCGGACCAGCACCTAGAAAGGCTGCTCGGACACTACCGCCGCCTCACGGGCACGCGTAAGCTGCTGTCATTCCCGGCATTCCCAGCCCCGCCCGAACCGCCTCGCAGGCGGCAGGGCGTCCGCGTCGCATTGATTGGAGGGCGGGGCGCAGGATCCGGATCGAACGGCATGGAAGCCTATTGCGAACGAGCCGGCCACGAACTGTCCCGCCTGGGACACGAGATCACCGTCTATTGCCACACCTCTGTCGCCCCTCAGGTCAGCACCCACAAAGGCATGCGCGTGCGATGCCTGCCCACGCTTCGTTCCCGGCATCTGGATGCCTTCGTCCACACTCTGCTGAGCACCGCGCACGCCATGGTCTCGGACTGCGATGTTGTTCACTACCACGGCCCGATTCCGACCCTGATTTCTGTTCTTCCTCGACTGGCCGGCAAAAAGAGCGTCGTCACCGTGCAGGACCTTGACCGGCAGAGCGGCAAGCGGGGCGCGATCGCATCGCGACTGCTGCGGGCGGCAGAAGCAGCCGCCCTCGGCGCGCCCAATGCCACCCTGGTCGACTCCCGCCGCTTGCAGCAGTACTACCGCGAGCGCTACAACCGCGACACCGTCTACGTTCCCCTGGGCCCCGCCTCCGGGCCGCGGCGACTCCCCCGACAGCTCAGGGAATGGGATCTGCTGCCCGACAACTACATCCTTTTCCTGGGCGGGGTCGCGCCCGAGAAAAATTGCCGTCTCCTGGTCGAGGCCTTCGAGAACCTTCACACCGATATGAAACTGGTCCTCGCCGGAGGATTCGATCCGGCGGACTCCTTCGTCGCCAGCTTGCGCCGCCGCCAGGGAGACCGAATTCGGTTTCTTCCCTGGAACTCGGGAGAGAATCTGGAACAGCTTCTCTCGCATGCCGCCGTGTTCGTGCTTCGGTCCGATCTGGGCGGCCTGTCGCTCGCGCTGCTCGAGGCGATGGCAACCGGGGTTTGCGTGTTGAGCAGTGACACTCGGGAAACCCTCGAGCTCGGCGCCGTCGCCGGGTTCACCTTCAAGCAGGGCAATCCGGCGGACCTCAAGCGCGTGCTCGACCTGCTGGTCCACAATCCCGACCTTCGACGTCGAGCCGCGGTTCGGCAATGGGAACGGATTCAAAGTGGATATCTTTGGCCCGCGGTCGCCCGTTCGATCGCGGCCGCGTATTACAACGTGCTCGGCTGGAACCCGAGCGAGGCCCCAGCCAGGGATCGCATCGCACAGCGGCGAAGCGCCGAATGAAGGTTTCCCAATTCTGATTCCACTCCCCTTGCGGGCGAAGCAAATCTGCATCCGGCGAAGCTTCGCGATCATCCAAGTGGGTGACGAAAGCCGCGGTCATTCCCGTTTCGCTGCACCGGATTCGACGGCGCTGCCTGCACCCGATGTGCCCCGACGCACACCCGGGGTTGAGCCAGATCACAGACAGATCTCGCGTTTGTCGCTATGTATGTCGGGGGAACCTTGGGTGTTCCCCGCCGGCCGGTTGGGCTCTGTCACCAGCTCCACGCAAGCTCCTGGCACCATAAACAAAAGTTCTCTGTGCGCACTGTCAGGGTTGTGACTGACCGCTTGCCGCCCCGGAGCGGTCGCTTTTTGCACACGGATTTTTAGCTTCGCGAATACTTTAGGAGAGATAAAAATGCTAACTGTAGGCGAACCATTTCCCTCATACCGGCTGACGGCCACCGTCAGCACCGAAAACAGCGATAAGGCATTCAAAACCCTTACCGACCAGGATTACGCCGGCAAATGGAAGGTGTATTTTTTCTGGCCCAAGGATTTCACCTTCGTTTGCCCTACGGAAATCGCGGCTTTCGGCAAGCTTAACAAGGAATTCCAGGATCGCGATGCCCAGGTTCTTGGCGGCAGCACCGATTCCGAGTTCGTGCACCGCGCCTGGCGGGTTCACCACGAAGACCTGCACAATCTGCCCTTTCCCATGATCTCCGACATCCGGCGCGACCTCTGCGAGTCACTCGGCATTCTGGATCTCAAAGCCGGCGTCGCCCAGCGAGCCACCTTCATCGTCGACCCTGAAGGCATCATCCGCTTCGTCATGGTGACCGACCTCTCGGTGGGAAGAAATCCGCAGGAAGTCTTGCGGGTGCTCGATGCGTTGCAGACCGACGAACTCTGCCCCTGCAACTGGAAAAAGGGAGAAGCGACACTCAGCGTATAACACGACGCGTCGGTTCGCGACCTTGGAACTGATGCGAGAACCAAGTTCAATCCGGGCCGGGCAATCAAGCCCGGCTCGGAATCACCCATTCTGAGGGACGACCTTCCATGAACCTGAATGAACTGCTCGATACCGTGCCGGCATACGCCAAAGACCTGAAACTGAACCTCTCCACCTTGCTGCAGCAACCGGAACTGAACGAGCAGCAGATATGGGGTACCGTAGCCGCATCCGCCATCGCCGCCCGCAACCCCCAAATGACCGAGATCGTGCTCGCCGAAGCGGCGTCCCATCTGTCGCCGCCGGCCCTGGAAGCGGCCAAAGCAGCGGCCGCCATCATGGGGATGAACAATATCTACTATCGTTTTCAGCACCTGACCAAAAACCCGAAATATGCCACCCTGCCGGCCCGGCTGCGCATGAATGTGTTGCGCACCCACGGCGTCGATCCCGTCGACTTCGAACTCTGGTGCACCGCCGTATCCGCGATCCATGGATGCGGACTCTGCATCGATTCCCACGAGCAGGTTCTGCGCTACAAGGGCACGTCGGAAGAATCGATTCTCGCCGCGGTACGACTGGCGGCGGTGATTCACGGCCTGGCAACCGTGTTCGACACCGAAGCGGTCGCTCCGAGCCAAACCATTCCCGCCTGATCGACCCGCTTGCCGAGTCGTTCCCGACTTCCCGCTCACTTCGATTATTCAATTAGAATAAAAACAAGGTGCCGCCACCCGAGTTTTTGCCGGCGCAGTTTGCGGCGCACACTAAGAATGGAAAAGCGCATCCTCGTAACCGGCGGCGCCGGCTTCATTGGCTCAAACTTCGTTCTCCAATGGATCGCCGAAGAATCCGCCGCCTTGGTGAATCTCGACAAGCTGACCTACGCCGGCAATCTCCACAACCTACGTTCGGTCGAAACCCATCCGCGCTATCGCTTCGAGCAGGGCGATATCGTCGATCGCGATTTCCTGCGAGGCCTGCTGCAACGCTCGCAGCCCTGCGCAATCGTTCATTTTGCGGCCGAAAGCCATGTCGACCGCTCCATCCATGGCCCGGATGATTTCGTCCGCACCAATGTGAACGGCACCTTCAGCCTGCTCGAACAGACGCGCGCCTATTGGTCGGCGCTTGCGGAAAATGATCGGGCATCGTTTCGTTTTCTGCACGTTTCCACCGATGAAGTTTACGGATCGCTCGGTCCCAACGACCCGGCCTTCTGCGAGACCACGCCTTACGCGCCCAACAGCCCGTATTCGGCGTCCAAGGCGGCTTCCGATCATCTGGTCCGCGCCTATCACCATACCTACGGCCTTCCGACGCTGACCACGAACTGCTCGAATAACTATGGGCCCTTTCAGTTTCCGGAAAAATTGATGCCGCTGATGATCCTGAATGCCTGCGCCGGCAAACCTCTCCCCGTCTATGGCGACGGCCAGAACGTCCGCGATTGGCTCTACGTCGAGGATCACTGCCGCGCCATTCGCCGCGTTCTCAAGAACGGACGCGTTGGCGAAACCTACAACATCGGCGGGCGAAGCGAAAAAAAGAATCTGGATATCATCGCGCGCGTCTGCCAGCTACTCGACGAACTGCGCCCGGACGATCCCGCCGTTCCCCACCACAGCCTGGTCACGTTTGTAAAAGATCGCCCCGGCCACGACCGGCGCTATGCCATGGATACGCGCAAGATCGAAAGCGAACTGGACTGGCAGCCGCAGGAGACGTTCGAGACGGGCATGGACAAGACCGTTCGCTGGTATCTGGAACACCAGGACTGGGTTCGCGATGTCACCAGCGGCGCCTATCGCCAATGGATGGCAAAACAGTATGTTACCGAACGCTGAGACAACCGATTCGAGATGACCACCATCGTGCAACCCAATTACAAAGGCATCATCCTCGCGGGAGGATCAGGAACCCGCCTTTATCCCGTTACCCAGGTGCTGCCCAAGAGCCTGTTGCCGGTCTACAACAAGCCGATGGTCTACTACCCGCTCTCCACGCTGATGCTGGCCGACATTCGCGATATTCTGATCATCTCGACCCCCGACGATCTCCACCGCTTTCAGCACTTGCTGGGCGATGGCTCCCGATACGGTGTCCGCTTCCAGTACGCCATGCAAGCCAAGCCCGAGGGCATTGCCCAGGCATTTCTGATCGGCAGGGAATTCATCGGAACGAGCGGTTGCGCACTGGTGCTTGGGGACAACATTTTCTACGGTCACGATCTGGTGAAGGAATTACGGGCCGCCACGCTGCAGCCGAAAGGCGCCCGGGTTTTTGCCTACCCCGTCAACGACCCGGAGCGCTACGGCGTGGTCGATTTCGACGCGCAGGGAAAGGCACTGAGCATTGAAGAGAAACCGAAACGGCCCAAGTCACGCTACGCCGTGACCGGGCTTTATTTCTACGATCGGCAGGTGGTCGAAATTGCGGCGAACCTGAAGCCTTCGGCCCGCGGCGAACTGGAGATCACCGACGTGAACCGCGTCTATCTCGAGCACGGTCAGCTGAACGTCTGCGTAATGGGCCGAGGCACGGCATGGCTCGACACCGGCACCCACGAAGCCCTGATGGAGGCTTCCCTGTTCATCCAGACTCTCGAAAAACGCCAGGGCCTTATGGTCGCCTGCCCGGAAGAGATCGCCTATCGCTCCGGCTACATAACGGCCGCGCAACTGGAAGCCCTGGCGCAACCGATGCGCAACAACGGATACGGCGCCTACCTGTTGCAGTTGCTGCGCGAGCGAGTTTTCTGATGGTTTCCAGTTCTGCTCGCCGAACCCGCTCGATCGAAGGTTTACGATGAAAAAGAAGGTCACCACTCTCCCCGGACTTTTGCTGCTCGAGCCCCGCGTCTTCGGCGACGATCGCGGCTTTTTTCTGGAAAGCTACAACCAGCGTACGTTTGCCGAACTCGGCATCACCGAACCATTCGTGCAGGACAATCATTCTTTTTCCGAAAGGAATGTCGTGCGCGGCTTGCATTATCAGGTTCGCCAGGAGCAGGGAAAACTGGTGCGCGCCATCACCGGCGAGATCCTCGACGTTGCCCTCGATCTGCGCCGCAGCTCTGCCACCTTCGGAAAGTGGGAGTCGTTCCGGCTTTCCGGCGAGAACAAACACATGTTATGGGTTCCGCGCGGATTCGCGCATGGCTTCCGCGTGCTGTCGCCGAGCGCGCATGTGGTCTACAAAACAACGGATTTCTATGCGCCCGACGACGAACGCTCGGTGGCGTGGAACGATCCCGCCCTGAATATCGTCTGGCAAGTCGACGGCGAGCCCGCGTTCCCGGCTACCATCTCCGCCAAAGACCAGCGCGGCGTAGCTTTCGCGCAAGCCGAAACGTTCGACTAACGCTCCGTCAATTCTGCCGCAAGCGCCGGGCTGCAGGAAAGCTACGACTCATAGTTCCCCGATCGCACCGGCCAGGCCCGTCCGGAAACCGATCGCCCGGCCTTCCCGCCGCGGCCCGCAGTCCGCACGGCATCGAGCAAACTCGGTGCTTTCTGTCTGGGCCCTCACCGCAGCCGGCCGATCGGCCGCGTCCACCTTGGCCACCAGTTCCGCAGACACGATGGCGGCAAAAAGATGGGTGGCAGGAGAAACGACGACGCCCGACTCCCCAGCCGGCGCCCGTTTTTCCAGCTCGTTCCAGGAGCGCTGCCATTGCCACCAGCCCAAACCGGCCAGGGCAAGCAGGGATGCGATCAGCAGGTAGAGCCCACGCCGCCCGATGCGGATTTTGCGGCCGGGCTGAGCCGCCAGCTCGAAGGCAACCGGCGGACCGTCCGCGTTCCGAACTTCGGCTGGTTCCACTTTTTCCCGATCCGCCGCCTGCGAAGCGGTGGCTCGGTACACCCAATAGCGGATCATTTCCCGCTGCTCGAGCGCCAGTCCGACAAACTCCACCCCGCAATGCAGCTGCCATTGGTGACGCACCACGGCGCGGGCACGAACCGGTACGCCCACATTCGGCAGCCGCAACTCGACGGCAACCCGTTGCCCGGCAGCCAGCTCGCCGGCCACAATCGCTCCCATCCCGCCTTCACAAATGTCGGTGCATCGCCCGGGTATACTTTCCGGAACTCCGGAGCGCAGTACGATCAGGTCCAGGGGTACCTGGATCGGATGCCGGAGAAAAGCGCGGCGGGGCGATGGTTCCAATGCCGGCGACGAAGCTGCACCCATCAGACTGCCTCCCCAGGAATCGAACTTGCTCGTCAGGCGGCTGGAATCGCTGTGGCACGGTTCGCACCTCCGAGTATAGCGGAACGCGGGAGCGGAAATCCCGGGTTGGAGTGCTCACCTCGGGCGTTACCGCGCCTCGCCCCTCTACTCCATGTCCCGCCAGTTGGCCCCGACCGCGATCTCAACCACGAGCGGCACCGCCAGAGCGTACGCCTTCTCCATGTGCTCGCGCACCAGCGGCTTGATCGTCTCCACTTCCCCTTCCGGCACTTCGAACACCAGCTCATCATGCACCTGCAAGGTCATCCTCGACTTCAACCCGCGCTTTCGGATTTCGCCGTCGATTCCGATCATGGCCAGCTTGATCAGATCGGCAGCCGTTCCCTGCAGCGGCGTGTTCACCGCCGTGCGCTCGGCGAATCCGCGCTGGGTGGCGTTCTTACTGTTGATGTCGGGAATCGGCCGGATGCGCCCGAACAAGGTCTTCACTTTCGGATCGCGCCGCGTCTGCTCGAGCGTGGCCTCGATGAAGGCACGTACTCCCGCATATTTTTCAAAATACGCAGCGATGAATTTTCGTGCTTCCCCGGGTTCGATCCCGAGATTCTGCGACAGTCCGAACGCCGACAATCCGTAGACGATCCCGAAGTTCACCACCTTCGCCGCTCGCCGTTGCTCGGGGGTCACCATCAGCGGCGGCACGCCAAACACCTGCGAAGCCGTCAGGGTGTGAATGTCATCGCCACGCCGGAACGCCTCGACCAGCAGATTGTCTTTCGAGTAATGCGCCAACAGCCGCAGCTCAATCTGCGAATAATCGGCCGACAATAACACATGCCCCGGCTCGGCGATAAACGCCGCGCGAATCTCGCGCCCCAGTTCGGTGCGGATGGGAATATTCTGCAGGTTGGGATTGGCCGACGACAGCCTGCCCGTCGCCGTGCCGGTCTGCCCGAACGTCGTGTGCACGCGGCCACTCTGGCGGCGGAGCAGTGCCGGCAACGCATCCACGTAGGTGGACTTCAATTTGCTCAATTGGCGATACTCGAGAACCAGCCGCGGAACTTCATGCTCCGCCGCCAAACCTTCCAGCACATCCACGGCGGTCGAGATTTTCTTGCCTTTCCCGTATTTGACCGGCATGGGCAGAGCCAGCTTGTGGAACAGCACATCGCCCAGCTGTTTCGGCGAATTGATGTTGAACTCGACGCCGCAACGCTCATAAATATCGCGCGCCTTGGCGGCCGCCTCGCGCTGCAATTTCCCCGACATCTCGGCGAGAGCCGCCAGATCGATCTTCACGCCCGCCTGCTCCATGCGCACGAGCACCGGCACAAGCCTCAAATCGATCTCGTCGTAGACTGCGGTCAGACCCTGTTGCTCGACTTCCTGGCGCAGTTCGGTCGCCAGCCTGCCCGTCATGTCCGCCGCCTCCGCCAGATTGCCGCTCAACTTCAAATTGAATCGACGCAGCGCAACCTCGGGTAACGAATGCGACGGGTAGGTGGGATCGAGCAGGTAGGAATAGAGCATGGGATCATGCCTCACTCCGGAAAGAGCAATCCCCTCGCCCGCAAAGTGATGGGACGCCAACTTAAGATCATGAACCGTCTTCGGGAGCGTGGCGTCCTCGAGCACGCTTTTGACCCGCTCGGCCAGACCTGGATCGTCAAGCGCAACCATCGCCCCGGCGCCCCCGGCGTGGGAAAACGCAATCGGCTTGAGGGCGTCGCAAGCCTGGTCCGCGGCCTCGGCGGACTGCAGGTCGAGAAATCCGGACTGCTCCGGCAGCGGTTCGCCTTCCTCCGCTTCGACCACCTCGGCCGACTCTGCCGGAATTGCCAGTGCCAGCGCCGCACCCTCGCCCACGCCTTGCAGATACTGTTCGAATTCGCTTCTTGTCCGAAGCTCCCGGTAATCACCCGGTTTCAGGGCGACGACGGGCAGCAATTCTTTCAATAACGAACTGAATTCCAGCTCGGCAAACAGCGCGCGCAGAGCCTCGACGTCCGGTTCCCCCACTTTCATCGCCGCAACATCCAACTCGACAGCCACATGGCAGTCAATGGTGACCAGTTGCTTGCTGTACAGAATATTGTCGCGATTGTTTTCGAGAGATTCCCGATAGGTCTTCTTCTCCACCTCGGCGGCATGGTCCAGAGCCTGCTCCACGCTGCCAAAACGCCGAATCAACTCGACCGACCCCTTGTCCCCGATCCCCGGAGCTCCGGGGATGTTATCGATGGAATCGCCGCGCAGCGCCATCACATCGACGACCTTCGACGGAGGCACACCGAGAATTTCCTCCACCTTCGCGGCATCGCAGATCAAGTTTTCCTTCGGCGGATTGAGCACCTGCACTTTCTCGTTCACCAACTGCAGCATGTCCTTGTCGCTCGACACCACGTATACGGAATGCGATTCGGCCGCCGCTTTCCGCGCCAGCGTCCCGATCACATCGTCGGCCTCGTACCCTTCCAACTGCAGAATCGGAATGCGATAGGCTTCGAGCGCCCGCCGTATGTAGGGGACCTGCTGCACCAGATCCGCCGGCATCTCGGAGCGATTTGCCTTGTAGCCCTGGTATTGCGATTCCTGAAAGGTCTGCGTCTTGATGTCGAACTTGCGGATGGTGGTAATCGCCTCCGCCTGCTGATGGCGGATGGTCGGCGCGCCCACATCGAACACGGCCGCCAGATACTCGGGTGAAAAATCGTCGCGCAACTTGCGCAGCATGTTGACGAACACATAGGTCGCCGCCGTCGGAACCCCGGTTCGGGTGGACATCGGCCGCTGCCGCGCCATGGCGTGATAGGCGCGGAAAATGAACGACATGGTATCGATCAGGAAAATCCGGCCTTGGCCGTCCACCGAGGCAGACGGGACAGGCGGCACGGCGGCGGCGGACGACGATTTCTTCTGGGCAGGCAATGATCAAGTTTAGCAGCTGACGTATCGCTCGCCACCTGCCCCTCCCCGGCGCCCCCCCCGGGCGGCCGAGACCGGGGGAAGCGATCTGTAAAATCGCTAGCTCTCGGTGCAAACTCCCGGCAATCGCGTATGATAGAAAGTTTTCCGCTCCTGACCCATGCCGGGGTGCGGAACACTGCGTGCGAAATGCTGCCTTTCAAGCTCATCTACAGCGACGATTATTACCTGCCCATCGGCTCCCATGTGTTTCCCGCGGAAAAATACAATCGCATTCACCGACGGTTGCTCGACAGCGGCGTCGCCGAGCCTTCCGATTTTGTCAGTCCTCGTCCGGCCACCGATGACGACGTGCTTCTGGTCCACACCCCCCAGTATGTCGAGAAACTGAAGACCGGAACGCTCAGCGCGCGCGAGGAACTCGAACTCGAAGTCCCCTACTCCACCGAACTGGTGCGCGCGTTCTGGATGGCTGCCGGCGGCTCCATTCTCGCCGCCGATCATGCCCTCATCGATGGTGTGGCCATAAGCATCGGCGGCGGCTTTCATCACGCCTTCCCCGACCACGGGGAGGGCTTCTGCGTGATCCACGACGTCGCAGTCGCCATCCGCCGCATGCAGCGCGATGACAAGATCCGCACCGCCATGACGGTCGACTGCGACGTCCATCAAGGCAATGGCACGGCCGCCATCTTTGCCGGAGCTGGCGGGGGCATCGAGCCTTTGCCCCCCATTTCCCAGCCCCTGCTGCAGCAGGCGACCCCGAACCACGGTCCTCCCAAGACCCGCATGCAAAGCGGCTTTATGGGAGACGTATTTACCCTCTCGCTCCACCAAGAAAACAACTATCCGGTATGGAAGCCCCATTCCGCGATTGACGTGGATCTGCCCGACGAAATCGACGATGAATACTATCTCGCGTGGCTCGACAACGCGCTCCGTTCCGGCCTTCGTCAGTTCGATCCCGAATTGCTCTGCTACATCGCCGGAGCCGACCCCTATCGCGAGGACCAACTGGGCGGGCTGTCTCTCTCCATCGAGGGCTTGAAGAAACGCGACGAACTGGTCTTCCGCATGGCCAAAGCTCGAGCCATTCCGGTCATGGTCACGCTCGCCGGCGGCTACGCCGTGAAGCTCGAGGACACCATTACCATCCACTGCAACACGGTGGCGGCGGCACAAGAAGTTTTTGGCGGGAAGTAGCCCGGCCGGGCAAACCTGCCGGACCCGGCCGTGCCGACGATATACTCGTTAGCCATGGACGTCGTCCCTCGCCAGCTGCCCCACCGTGACTTTTACAACCTTCTGATCGGCGCCGTGGCCCCGCGCCCGATTGCCTGGGTATCGACCCTCAGCGCCGGCGGACAACCCAACCTCGCGCCCTTTTCGTTCTTCAACGCGGTCTGCCCCAAGCCTCCGCTGCTGGCCTTTGCGCCGGGTATGCGCTTGCCGAAGAAGGCAGGACCCGAACCATTGCCGGAGGGAGTGGCCAAGGACACGCTGCGCAATATCCGCGAGACCAAAGAATTTGTGATCAGCGTGGTCACCTTCGAATTGGCCGAAGAGATGAACCTGACCAGCGGCGAATATGACGCGTCGGTTAACGAATTCGAAGTGGCAAAACTCGCCGCCGCGCCCTCGCGGATGGTGCGCCCGGCACGAGTCGCCGCCTCGCCCGTGAGTTTCGAATGCAGGCTGCACCAGATTCTCGACTTCAATCCCGCCCCCGAAGGCAGCAGCCTGGTGATTGGCGAGATCGTCTCGATTTACATCGACGAACAGCACCTACGGGAAGGCCGGCTGGATCGGAACTCGCTCGACCTGATCGGGCGCATGGGTGGATTGCAGTACACGCGGACCACCGAGCGGTTTGACATGGTGCGGCCGAAGGTGGAGTGAGGTCGGCGCCTGCCATACCGCTTGAAGGCTTATCAAGCCCGCCGCCGCCCACTCTTGGGCAGACCGAATATGGTTCAATTCTCGCTTCCTTGGCCACGCAGTACAGTGCGTGACGTTCCCGAAGACTCCGTCCGATCTGAAACTTGCAGCGGTGCCGAGCATTCATGAGATTCCCTACATTGCCAAGCGCATCAACCTGGACGTAGCATCACCCCATGTCCGACGGGCTCCTGTATATGGCAGCGGCTCTGCTCATCGCCACCGCCGCCGTGCATTCCCTGCTAGGCGAACGCCTTCTGATTGCGCCACTGCTTGCGAGAGGCGAGGGCATTCTGGCCGGCAAGCTGGCACGCTTTGTTCTTCGCTTTGCCTGGCATCTGACCAGCCTGAGCTGGGCAGTTCTCGCCCTGATACTCATTCAGCTGGTTCATGATCCGGTCAGCGCCCGCTGGTGGGCAGCGGCTTCAACCGGCGCCGCCTTCACGGGGGCCGGATTGTTCGATTTGATCTATAGCCGCGGCCGTCACCTAGGCTGGCCGCTTCTTACGGGAGTCGGAGTCGCCGCGTTTCTCTCTCTCGCGCTGTAGAACGGCGGCTCCCCGAGCTGGAAAATGGGAACGCTCGGGCGGTGATCCTGAGGAAGCGAAAATGCCATTGGCAGAATGAACAAATTGCGCCTGATGCTGAACTACGCCCGGCGGAACGGCGTCGCTTGATTTCGGAGTTCCAGGCGCAAGGCCCTTCCGGTTTCGAACGGCGCCACCGGGAGCAATTGGGGTTGCGTGTGGAGGACGCGATGCGGACTTTTGCAGTTTTCAGAGCCGGTAGCAGCCGGGCCCTCTCGGTCCGAAATTCGGCAACGGCCGACAACGCTCGACGATGGCCGGGGTCGAGCCTGCGTCCAGAACGAAGTTACAGCGTTGCGCTAGAATAACTGCATTGCCCTTATGTTTGAGAATCTCCAGGAAAAACTCCAGCGCGCGTTTAAGTCTCTCCGTGGGCAAGCCGTTCTCACCGAGGAGAACATCTCCGAGGCGCTGAAGCAGATTCGTCTGGCGCTGCTTGAGGCCGACGTCAACTTCAAGGTTGTGAAAGAACTCATCGACCGCATCCAGGCCAAGGCCGTCGGCCAGGAAGTGCTGACGGCGCTTTCGCCGGGCGAGCAGGTCATCAAGATCGTCCGCGACGAACTGGTCGCGCTCCTCGGTCAGGATACGGCCAGGCTGAAGTTCGCCTCGCAGCCACCGACGGTCGTACTCATGGCCGGATTGCAAGGCTCGGGCAAAACCACGACCTCGGGCAAACTCGCGAACTGGCTGAAGAATGGCGGACATCGCCCGTTGCTGGTCTCGGTTGACGTCTACCGTCCGGCTGCGCGCGAACAGCTCAAAGTCGTGGCGGCGGCGATCAAGGCCAATCTCTACGAAGGCCAGGTCGGCGAAGCCAACACCGCCACCGTCGAGCGCCTCGCCAAGGAAGCGCGCCGCGAAGCCATCAACTCGGGCTGCGACGTGCTCATCGTCGATACCGCCGGACGGCTTCACATCGACGACCGGCTTATGGACGAAATGCAGTCCCTCAAGCGCTTGCTCAATCCGCAGGAGATCCTCTTTGTCGCCGACTCCATGACCGGACAGGACGCCGTCAATTCCGCGGACGAATTCCACAAGAAGCTCGCGCTCACCGGCGTTGTCCTCACCAAGATGGACGGTGACGCCCGCGGCGGCGCAGCCCTTTCCATCCGCCAAGTCACCGGACAGCCCATCAAGTTCATCGGCGTTGGCGAAAAATACGACGCGCTCGAGCCTTTCCATCCCGACCGCATCGTCTCGCGCATCCTGGGCATGGGTGACATCATGTCACTCATCGAAAAAGCCGAAGCGCAGATCGACAAGAAAAAGGCCAGCGAGCTTGCCAGCAAAGCGCTCAGCGGCGACGGCTTTTCGCTGGAGGATTTTCGCGACCAGCTCCGGCAGGTCCGCAAGATGGGATCGCTGCAGAGTCTCATGGGCATGCTGCCGAGCATCGGCGCGTTCTCCGGCCTGCAGAAAGCCGCCGACAAGGTCGACGAAAAGCAGATCAACCGCGTCGAGGCCATCATCAATTCCATGACCGGATACGAACGCAATCATCACGAATCGATCAATGGCAGCCGCCGCAAGCGCATCGCGCGCGGCTCCGGCACGAGCGTGCAGGAAGTAAACAACCTGCTGCGCCAATATGCGCAGATGAAAAAAATGTTCAAGCAAATGGGCAAGCCCAGCTTCGCGCGCCGCATGGCGGGCATGAAATTTCCGGGAATGTAAGGGCCAGTGGTTGGTCCTCGGGCGTGAATTGCCTCATCAGCTGCGACTCTCAGCCCCGGCGGAGACCTCGGTTTCGAGCCCGACGATCGGCTGGCCTCAGCCCGCAGAGCGCGACCAGTTGCGTCAACCATCACCGATCGGCGAGCAACGACCCTCATGAAATGGCGCTCTCTCCAGGAATCCGGCTCCTATCGCGACCAGCGACCGCTACGTGAAATCTTTGCCGAGCGCAAACAGTCGATCGCCCGGTATGTTCCCCCTGAGGTGCAAGCTATCCATGCCCGCGCCGTAGCCACGCTCCAGGCGCAGGGACTCGCCGCAAGCGCTCTTCGCACCGCGAAGGTCGGTGCGAAGTCACCCTGGTTCGAACTTCCGGATCACAACGGCAAGCTCGTTTCCTCGGACGATCTGCTGCGGAACGGCCGCCTGGTTCTCCAGTTCATTCGCGGGCGCTGGTGTCCGTTTTGCGTCGGCCAGATGGAGGCCATGAACGATATCGCCGCCGCCATTGCAGCCACTCCAGCCTCGCTCGTGGCCGTCTCCCCGCAAACCGAGAAGCAGGCCTTCTTCATGCACGACCAGTACAAGCTCACCTTCCCGCTGTTGGTGGACGCCGACCTTCAACTCGCCCGTCAGTTGGGCCTCGTCTACCGGGTCGGCGACGAACAGCAACGCCTCTACCGCAGCACCTTCGTCAACTTGCCGCACCTCAACGGCAGCTCCAGCTGGGAACTTTCGATCCCCGCCACTTTTGTCGTCGATCGCGACCGCACCATCCTGTTCGCCTCCGCCAATGAAGAATTCACCGATCGCCCCGAACCGCTGGAAATCCTCTCCCTGCTCGAGTCTGGCCGCTGAATTCAAGCCCGCAAGCTTCGGCCACTTCACCAGGTTTGATCGCCGGTTCGGACCAACCCGGTCGGCTCCCGAGCGAGGAGCAATTCTCCTCTGCCGTCACCGGCACCGCGTCGGCGACTTCCGCGCCCGCGCTTGGACGGAACTTTGGTTCCGGTTCCCGCGTTTAAGAGGACTACCCTGATCGGGCGGGAGAAATCAGTGAAGCTGGTGATCGACAAAGTCAGCAAGCGCCATCGCGGGGGAAATTGGGCGCTGCGCGAATTCAGTCTTGAACTGGGCGCCGGCGTGTTGGGACTGCTGGGACCGAACGGCGCCGGCAAAACCACGCTGATGAGCATCCTGGCCACGATCACGCGGGCGACCGCCGGTAGCGTTACATGGAACGGAACCGGCGTGGCGTCAAATCCCGACGGGCTGCGGGCAGTGCTGGGCTTTCTGCCTCAGGATTTTGGTGTTTACCCCAATCTGAATGCGGTGGAGTTTCTGGAATATCTGGCGGCGGTAAAGGGCCTGGATCGGGCGGCCGCGCGTCGACGCATTGACGAACTGCTTAACCTGGTCAATCTGGCGGATGTGCGCAAGCGACCGCTGGGCGGTTACTCCGGAGGAATGAAACAGCGAGTGGGAATTGCGCAGGCGTTGCTCAACGACCCCCAGTTATTGATCGTGGATGAACCGACCGCCGGCCTTGATCCCGAGGAACGGGTTCGCTTCCGCAATCTGCTTTCGGATCTTTCGGGCGAGCGCATCGTGATTCTCTCGACTCACATTGTCTCTGACGTCGAAGCCACGGCCACCGACATCGCCCTGATCGCGCAAGGCACACTGGTGGCCCATGCCTCTCCGGAGGAACTGCTCGGCCGGGTGGAAGGCAAAGTCTGGGAGTGGGTCGTCGCCAGCTCGGCATTGCACACGGCGAAGCAGCAATTTCTGATCAGCAACACCTCGCGACGCAGCGATGGCGTACATGCCCGGGTTCTCTCCGCAGAGCCGCCGGACGGCGCCCAGGCCGTCCCGCCAAGCCTGGAGGACGCTTACCTGTTTTCCCTCGCGCATCACCGTGCGGGGCTTCCGGCGTGATTCACGCGCGGGTTCTCTATCACCTGGTGCGGGCGGACTTCCTCGAGCGGGTGCGGCGTTACAGCTTTCTGCTGACTCTGGCCTTCGCCGCCTATCTAGCCTGGGGCACGGCGACCGGGCTCATCGTTTTGCGCTTGGACCAGTACCGCGGCGTTTTCAACTCGGCATGGGTGGGCAGCATGATGACCCTGGTCGGCACCTTGTTCATCTCGCTGGTCGGCTTCTATATCGTAAAGAACGCGATCCGCCGGGACGAGCAAACGCGCGTGGGAGCTATCCTGGCCAGCACTCCGATGAGCCGGATTTTTTACACGCTGGCAAAAGCGCTGAGCAATTTCGCGGTTCTGGCGCTTATGGTCGCCGTGCTGGCAGTGTCCGCACTGTTCCTGCAGTTTGCCCGCGGCGAGGACACGCATTAGCAACTGGGCACGCTGCTGGCTCCGTTTCTTTGGGCGGGCATTTCCGCCATGGCCACGACCGCTGCCGTCGCCGTCTTGTTCGAGACCTTGCCGGTGCTGCGTGATGGTGTCGGCAATGTCATCTATTTTTTCCTCTGGACAGCGGCCTTCGCGCTGAGCGACAAAAGCGGTCGCGATGATTTTGCCGGGTTCTTTTCCTCCGCGCGGACCTTGCGCCGGCAGTTGCCGGCCCTCTGGGTCGCCGGCTTGCTCGTAGCCATGCTCACCGGTAGTGGCGCAGCGCTGCGCATGCTCCTAACGGCGGAATGGCGCGGATTGCTCGCGTGGTTTGCGGGCGCTCTTTTTATCCCCAGCCTGGCGCTGGCGCTCGGCGTCGGGAGCGGAACCTCAAAGCCGTTCGAGGCCATCTATACCGTGTGGTGGTACCTGGGACCGTTAAATCACGCTCCCGGATTTGATTTCGCGGGGAGCGGGCCGGCCGCGAGCCGTCCCTTCTTTTACCTGATGGCGAGCGCCGGGTTGCTGACCGCAGCCTATCGCGCGCGCCGGGCACGCATGGCATACCTCTAGTTGCTCGGCTTCGCAGCACACCGGGTGGGCGGCGAGCGGGGGATGACATTCGCCCCTACTGCAGTTTGGCATGCTCCCGCTTGGCTTGCTGGAGAATGGGAATCTCGGGATCCGCTTCTTTCCACAGGGTGAGAAAGTCTTGGTAGGCGGCCAGGGCGCGGACGCGGGCGGCATCGGCATCGGCCCCCTGGGACCTTCGCGATTCTACGGCGTTCGCGCGCGCCACTCCCAACCGTGCCAATGCTCCTGTCCAGCAATTCCACACAATCCCACCGTGGTCGAGAATCTTCTGAAACTCGCCGGCAGCCGCCCGACCCTCTCCGGTTGTCAGATAGGCCTCTCCGCGCACATAGACAGGGTAGAGACAGGAAACGTTCAGGCCGAACGGAATCATCCCCAACTCGATCGGCCTGGCGGCTTGCAGCAGGGTCAGGGCGGGAACCGGACGGTTCTGGCCGATGGCCAATTGCGCCTGAATCGCCGGCAGCCAAAGCAACTGCATCTGCGTATCGAGAGGGAAACGCCTGCTCAATTCGCGGGCCAAGGACCCGGCGCGCACGCTGTCGCCCGCCATGGCAAACGCCAGCGCGGCTTCGGCCTCGGCGCCCTGGCTGAGGGGAGCAAGTTTCAAAGCCTCGGCCGCCAACCTGCGTGCTTCTATGGCGTTGCCGAAAGCGGCTTCCCGCTGCGCGGCAATTGCCTGCCATATCGCCCCATTTTCCCGGTTGTCAGCCCGAACTGCCGAGTCCAAAGCTCGCTTCGCCAGCTGGCGCGACTTGCGAAGATGACCGCCATATGCCTCCGAGTCGGCGGCGAAGGCAAGACCGGCGTTTTCAAATTCCGGCTTGCCCGCAAACCACCGCTGTTGTTCGGCCATGGCCGGGGCGTCCCCGCCCAGAAAGGCGAGCGCATAGAGAGCATTGTGCATGATCACATCGTCCAGGTTGTGCGCTCGCGCTTCGCCAATGACCTGGCGGGTTTGGTCGAAATGTTGCAGGGCCAGCGCGTAGTTGCCGAGATTCGAATAGGAGGCGACATCATCGGGTGCAACCCGGCGCTCCTGCCGCGTAATCTCCACCGCTTTTTCATACTGACCCTGGGCGGCGTATTCCAGGCCCAGCCCGGCGTAGCCTCCGCTTTGCCGAGGATAGCCGTCAATTTCCTGTTGAAAGGTCTCGGCGGCTTTGTCCAGCTCTCCGGTCACCAGCGAAAAGTAATCGGCTGCGATCCTCAGCTTTTCCTGCTCGCCGGCATGCTCGCGCAACTGGAACGCCTTGGTGTAGTACTCAGCGGCCCGTCCGACCTCACCCAGACTGGAGTAGTCGCCGCCGACCGACCAATAGCCCATGGCAAAATTCGGGTCGAGCTGAATGGCGCGTTGGTCGTAGGGCAAAGATGCCGCGGGGCCCGACTCGTGGCCCGCCTTGAGTCCGAGACTGTAGGCTTTGAGCGCTTCGAGCGAAGACGTGGTGGCGTCGGAAAGAGGAACATTGAACTTCTCGACCGTGGCTAGCGATTCGCCCAACTCCGTGCGCAACTTGGCCGAGGCCTTTCCGAGGGCGTCGAGCACCTTTTCCTTGTGCGTGGCCGTCACCTGCTCGTCGGCCAGCATGTCCCCACTCCGGCAACTTACCGCCTTCAGGGCCAGCACATATTCGCTGCCGAGACTGCCAATCGCTCCCGCGATGTAGGCCTTGCTCCCCGCTCGCAGGCAAAGCTCAAGTGCAATTTCGGGGGTGAGTTTCGTGTTCTCGGCACGCGCCATCTGTCGCAACCTCTTCGCGACTTCTTGGTCGGAGAGCACATTCAGAAAGGGAGATTGCCGCAACGAGACGGCGAGCGCAGTCTTCAGCGTGTCGTCGAATATCGGATCGCCCGTACTATTGGCGAAATCGGTCAGAACGATGGTGTCGGACTCGGTGAGGCGGAGGCGCCGCTGCCGCGATCGATAATAAAGCCCCCCCAGCACCAATATGACAATGAGAGCAGCCGGAATCCCGATTCTCCAGATCCTGGTTCGGGCCTCTTTATGTCGCGCCCGGGGAGCGCGCCCGGCGTGCGCCGTCCCCGTCACGCGCCCGCGATCGGAACGCCCCCCGTTGAGCTCGGAATCGCGCACTTTGTCCGACAAGGCATCCAGCGCAAACGCCAGGTCCGCCGCTGACTGAAAGCGCTGCTCGGGATTTTTTTCGAGACAGCGGTCAACCACTCGCACCAGGGCCGGCGGAATGCCGGCTGACGCCTGCGAGATGCCCGGCGGGTCCTCATTCAGAATCGCGGTCATCGTCTCGGGCGAAGTCGGCTTCTGAAAGGCCCTTTTCCCGGTCAGCATTTCATACAGAATGGCGCCGAAAGAAAAAATATCGGTGCGATGGTCGGCCGCTTGCCCCCGCACTTGCTCGGGTGACATGTAGCCCACCGTGCCCATCACGGCTCCGGGCTCGGTTCCGCCATCGCGGTTCGGCATGCGCGGCTCCGCCTCCGGCGTCTGCGTGAGCTTCGCCAGCCCAAAGTCGAGAATCTTGACTCGACCGTCCTTGCTGACAAACAGGTTTTCCGGTTTCAGGTCACGATGAACAATGCCTTTTTCATGGGCCGCTCCCAGTCCGTGCGCGATCTGGATGGCGCAATCAATCGCCTTGCGCAGGGGCAGGCGCCCGCGCTTGAGAAGGTCGCGCAGGGTTTCGCCCTCCAGCATTTCTGAAACCAGATAGGGTGCACCCTCGTGAGTGCCCATCTGAAAGACAGCAAGAATGTTGGGATGGCTGAGCGCCGCCGCCGCTTGTGCTTCTTGCTCGAACCGGCGCAGACGGTCGCGATGGGAAGAGAACAGCGCCGGCAGAACCTTGATCGCCACATCGCGGTTGAGCCGCGAATCACGCGCGCGATACACCTCGCCCATGCCCCCCGAACCGAGCAGGGACTTCACCTCGTAGTCACCGATCCTGGTTCCGGAGGGGAGCGTGGCGCGCAGCGGAGGTGAGTCCAAGAAACTGGAGCGCACCTCGTCGCTCGAAGCAAGCAGCGACTCTATCTCCTGCCGCAGGGCTTGATCCGAGGAACAAGCGCGCTCGAGAAGGGCGGAACGCTCGTGCGGCGCCACCTCCAAAGCCCGTGCCAGCAGCTCGCGGACCTGTTCCCACCGCTCGGGGGTCATTCCTCGGATGCCCTGCTGATTTGTCGGCGCAACCATAACCTTGCCGTGATCCAGTGTCTTTTGACCGTGGCAGGCGAAAGCCCGAGCACACCCGCGGTCTCTTCGATCGAAAGACCACCGAAGAATCGCAGTTCGACCATCCGGCTTTGCCGCGGATCCAGTTTCGCCAGTTCCTGCAAGGCGTCGTCGAGCGCCAGCAGATCCACACTCTGGCACTTGAACGCCATGGCGTCATCCAGTTCCAGCTTAAATCCACCATCGCGCTTGGCCGCACGGTGGCCGCGCGCGTACTCCACCAGAATCTGCCGCATGAGCTGGGCACAAATGGCTACGAAATGTTCCCGATTCCGAAATTGCGCCGCGTCTTGCTTCTCCAGACGAAGATAGGCTTCATGCACCAGGGCAGTGCTTTGCAAGGTATGGTCCGGACGTTCCTGACGCATGTAGTGATGTGCCAGGCGGCGCAGCTCCTGGTAAACCAAGGGCAGGATGTCGCCCACGGCACCGTCGGCACCCGCTTGCCATTGCGCGAGCAATTGAGTGACAGATTTGGATGGACCGGACGACACGCTCGCCTTTCTATTGGGTTGGAGGGAAACAATATCTTTGCAAAGGGCCAAAGTCAACTCGCTGACACCCCTGCATTTCCGAGACCTGAACCGCCGAATTCCTGGTTGGTCGAAGATTTTTTCTGACCGTGAGCTATTTCCCCCGCGAATCTCACTTTACCGGATGACGAGTAGTAAAACCTACTCGGAAGCAACCAACCATGCGAAATTCCGGGAGGAGTTTATGTTTCCTAACCTTGTAATCGTGACCAAAGCCGTTGCGAGACCCGCCCTGTTCGCCGCCCTGCTGTGCTTGGCAGCAGCCCATCTGGCCAGTGCACAATCGCTAACCACTCTCTATGCCTTCGCCGGCGGAGTAGACGGAGGCAATACCCAGGCGGGGCTGGTTCAGGATTCGAGCGGCAACCTTTATGGCACCACCAGCTATGGCGGCGGGTCCGGCGAGGGCACGATTTTTGAGATCACGCCGGCCGGCAGCAAGAAGGTGCTCTACAGTTTTCCCGGAGGCCCGCACGGTTCCGAACCCCGGGCCGCGCTACTCTCGGATGGCACGGGCGACCTGTACGGCACAGCCTTCTCCAGTACCAAGCGACGGGACTGCATGGAGGGCTGCGGCGTCGTTTTTGAGCTATCCGCGAAGGACAAGCAAAAAGTGCTACACAAGTTTACCGGGAAACCGGACGGAGCAAATCCAATCACCGGATTGGTGCGGGACGCAAACGGCAATTTCTTCGGCACCACCAGCTACGGTGGCGATTCTATCTACGGGACTGTTTTCAAGGTGACATCTTCCGGCACCGAGACGGTCGTCCACAGCTTCAACGGCCAACCCGATGGCATGCTGCCGGGAGATCTGGTCCTCGATGCTCAGGGTAATCTCTACGGCACAACCTATGAAGGCGGGAACTCCACTTCCTGTTACGGAGGCTGCGGAACCCTATTCGAGGTTGCTTCGAGCGGCACTGAAACCGTGCTCTACAATTTTTCAGGAGGACAAGACGGCAAATACCCGTCCGCCGGCTTGATCGAGGACGCACAGGGAAATCTCTACGGCACAACCATGGAGGGTGGCGCCTACGGGTTCGGGGTCGTATTTGAAGTCACCGCCTCGGCTACGGAGACGGTGCTCTACAGCTTCTCGGGAGGAGCGGACGGATCCTACCCAGCCATGACCGGTTCGCTGGTCCGCGATGGACAAGGTAATCTTTACGGCACAACCGTTGGCGGCGGGACGTCCGGATTCGGCACGATCTTTAAAGTAAGCCCGACCGGAACCGAGACCGTGCTCTACAGCTTTACCGGCGGCGCAGACGGCGCGTCCCCCAGCTCGGCTCTAATCGAAGACGCGCAGGGCAATTTCTACGGCACAACCCAGTATGGTGGAGTCGCCTCCGGCGGCGCCGGTTATGGCACCGTGTTCAAGCTCATCCCGTAGCCGTCGCGCGATCATCTCCAGCCACCCTGGAATCGGCGATCGTCATCTGGAGCAGCGGCTACGGAATCAACGTCGCCGACGTTTATTATGCTGGACTGAGCGTCAACGGGGGTGCGTGCCAAACCGGAGTCTGGGGGCCGCGCGCGATGCCTGATTACGAGCTAGGTCGCGGCGGAAATTACTCGCACGTCGACTTTCAGTGGATCATCCTGGCGAGCGACGGAGTGCTGAAAAAGGGAATCAACACCTTCGAGTTGTGCGGCGGGGGTGCGAACTCAAGCAGCGACTCCATCTCCATCTACGACAATACGCTCTCGGTTCAGCTGGCCAAGTGACCGACGGCGCACCGGTCGCAGGCGATCTGGCTGTTCCCCAGGGGCGCGGGCGGCTCGCCGAACGGCAGTGAGTGGGTTCGGGGAACCCATCCGCTGCCGTTTCACTGTTTCTCGTGGATTGCCGCTCTTGCCCTCGAGGCGGGCAGATCCACCGGGGATATTTCCCTCTTGCCAATCGTCAATTCGGGCAAAACTCCGCCAGCCAGGCGGCGAATGCCTCGCTCGCCGCCGGTCTCTCGTTCGTCATCCACTGTTATTTCTCCCGAGTTTTGATTGCCAACGGCTGCCGATGATATCGTGGGTCAGCCAAGGGTGGTTCGTAGAGACTCTCAGTCTGTGGATTTCTTGCTGGGTTCAAAACTCCGATTCTTCATAAATCGCCGATGAATATACTCGACCTCGTTGTAGGCAAGCCCATCCGCACCAGCGACGAACGCGCCGAGCAGATCGGTCCCACGCAGGGTATTCCGATTTTCGGTCTCGATGGGCTCAGCTCAGCCGCATACGGCCCGGAGGCAGCCCTCAGCCTTCTGCTTCCTCTCGGACTGCTCGGTGTTCGCTACATTGTCCCGATCAGCGCCGCCATCATCACCCTGCTGGTGATTGTTTACTTCTCTTACCGCCAGACCATCGCTGCCTATCCTTCGGGCGGCGGTTCCTATACCGTGGCGCGGCTCAATCTGGGCTCTAGCGCCGGCCTGGTTGCCGCCGCTGCCCTGCTCGCCGATTACATTCTCACCGCAGCAGTCGGCATCTCGGCCGGTGTCGGCGCTTTGGTCTCGGCGGTCCCGTCTTTGCTGCCGCACACGGTTTCCCTGTGCATTGGCATTCTCGTCGTCATCACCGTTTTGAATCTTAGAGGCGTCCGCGAAGCTGGAACCGCGTTCGCGGTTCCCACCTATTTTTTTGTGGGCACGATTCTCATCACCATCGTTGCCGGCATCGTGCGTGTTCTTCTCAGCGCAGGCCATCCCGCGCCGGTGGTTCCCCTTCCGACTCCGCCCCCCGTCTCCGAGGCCGTCACCTACTGGCTGCTGCTCAAAGTTTTCGCCAGCGGCTGCACCGCTCTCACTGGCGTCGAAGCGGTCAGTAACGGGGTGAAGGCCTTCCGTGAACCTACCGTCCAAAACGCGCAGCGCACTCTCACGGTTATCATTTTTCTTCTGGCAGTAATGCTGGCGGGAATTTCCTATCTCGTGAAAATTTACGGGATCGCGGCCACCGATCCCGGTCAGGCCGGCTATCAGAGCGTGCTCTCCATGCTCACCGCCTCGGTTTTTGGCAAAGGCGCGTTTTACTACCTGACCATCGGCTCAATTTTGGTGGTGCTGTCTCTGTCCGCCAACACCGCCTTCGCCGACTTTCCCCGCCTCTGCCGCTCCATCGCGCAAAACAACTATCTGCCGCATGCCTTCGGATACCGCGGCCGCCGGCTCGTCTACACCTACGGCATCGTCGTTCTGGCCGCACTCTGCGGAGGCGTACTTGTTCTGTTCGGTGGCGTCACCGACCGGCTGATCCCGCTCTATGCCGTCGGCGCGTTCCTGGCTTTTACGCTCTCCCAGGCCGGGATGGTCATGCACTGGCGGAAAAATCGCGGCCCCGGCTGGCTGAAAAGCGCCCTGGTCAACGGATTTGGCGCATTCGTCACCGGCACCACCACGGTTGTCGTGCTGGTGGCGAAATTCGTCGAAGGCGCCTGGATCACCCTGATCTTCATCCCCCTGACCATTTTCTTCTTCACCCTGGTGCGCCGCCACTACCACGCGGTCAAACTGCTGACCAGTTGCAAGGTCCCGGTCGACGCAGCCGGTCTCAGCCAGCATCCCATCACCGTCCTGGCCATCGACCGGTGGAGCAACATCACCCGCCAAGGACTTGAATTTGCCGCTCGTCTTTCTCCCGAAGTGGTGGCTCTGCACGTCGAGCCCAACGAGCACTCCGAACTGCTGCAGGACGAATGGGAACAATATGTTGTGCAGCCTTTCCGCGCCGCCGGCAAACAGCCACCCCGGCTCGAGGTCCTGCCCTCACCTTACCGCTTTGTCATCATCCCCGTGGTTCAGTTCATCCTCGATCTTTCCCGGAAAAATCCTGATCGCACCATCGTCGTGGTCATACCCGAACTGGTCGAAGACCGGTGGTATGAGTACTTCCTTCACAATCAGCGCGCCCGCCTTCTGCAGTGGGTGCTGCTCGCCCGCGGTAATGAACGCATCTTCACCGTGAGTGCGCCCTGGTACGTAGGAAATCGAGCTTGACCTTTCTCGAGGCCGCTCAGCGCCAGGGCGCGATGGCCTCCGACAATGCCGACAGGACCTCGACCCTCAGAGGCAACCGCTCCCGGGAGGCCGCTTCCACTTGCGCCAAGCCGCGGAAACCGACGGCAAGAACAGGCGGAGCCCGACAGATGCTCCTGCAGGGGCAAGGGCGGGTTCCTCATTCCCGGGCAGCCGGGGTGGACGGGCGATGTCTGGGCATGGGTACCGAGACTGGTCGCGGAGTTGGCCAAATACCCGGGGGACCGGCCCTTCCCAGCCGCCCCCGGGCGAGCACCGTTTTTGTTATTTGCGTGCTCAGCCGACCGGTTCGTGGCAAAATATTTCCAATCACCAGTGGGCCGTCGGACGACATCCTGCAACATCCCTCGCTGCATTGTCCTGACGGAATTCTCAAGAACTCTAAAGCGTGGCTAACTTTATGAATTACAAAGAGGCTACCGGGGAAAATGCAGGCACTTCCGGCCGCCTTTGGCGATTTGCCGACTACGAGTTCGATGAACTCGGCCGCGAGCTGCGGGTCAAGGGCAGAACCGTAGAACTCGAATCGAAGCCACTCGATGTCCTGCTCCAGCTTCTGCTGCATGCCGGCGAGGTGGTGACCAAAGACGAATTGCTCGAATCGGTCTGGCCCGACGTAATGGTGGTGGACGGTTCGCTGGCGACCGCCGTCTCCAAGCTCCGCCGCGCCATGCAGGACGAAGACCATCCGGCAATCGTTACCGTTCCGCGCGTCGGCTATCGCCTGGGGGTACCCGTCCATTGCAGGATCGTGGCCGCCCCGGGCGGCCCCGATCTCGGCTTCCGGCCTGGCGATCTGGTCCCCGGCCGGGACCAGTGGCGCCTGGCTCGCCCCATGGACGTCTCCGGATCAAGCGAAGTCTGGCTGGCGGAGAATCCCAAAACCCACGAGCAACGGGTGTTCAAGTTCGCCGCCGATGGCGCGCGTCTCAAGGGCCTGAAACGCGAGATCACGATCTCCCGCTTCCTGCGTGAATCCCTGGGCGATCGCCCCGAGTTCGTCCGCATCCTGGAATGGAATTTCGAAGCCTCTCCCTTTTTCCTGGAAAGTGAATACGCCGGCCCCAACCTGGCCGAGTGGGCACTCGCGCAGGGAGGGCTCAGCAACATCCTGCGTGACACCCGCCTTGGTCTTCTCATTGACATCGCGCAGGCCGTAAGCGCCGCGCATGGCATCGGCGTGCTCCACAAGGACCTCAAGCCCGCCAACATCCTGATCGTTCGCGGCCGGTCGGGTGCGGTCGCGCCCGTCAGCAGCCGGCAGAGCGGCGTTTACCAGATCAAGATTGCCGATTTCGGCAGCGCCTCCCTGTTCGATCCCTCGCGCCTGCACGCCCTCGGAATCACCAACCTCGGGTTTACCCAAACCGCTTCCCTCGACACCCAGCCGTTGACCGGCACCGTGATGTATTTGGCGCCCGAAGTTCTGGCCGGACAATCCCCGAGCGCCAGTGCCGATGTTTACGCCATGGGCGTCATCCTCTATCAATTGATGGTCGGCGATTTCCGCAGGCCCCTGGCTCCGGGCTGGGAAGCAGAAATTAGCGATCCACTGCTGCGCGAAGATATCGCCGATGCGGCCTGCGGCGATCCCGCCAAGCGTCTAGCGAGCGCTTCGGATCTCGCCAATCGGCTGCTCACGCTTGATCAACGCCGCAGCAAGCGCGATGAACTGGAGACCGCAAGACACCGCGCCCGGATCGCTGAACAAGAACTGGCCGCCGCCAGAACCAGGCGTCCCTGGATCGTGCTGGCGGTACTGGCGCTGGCCGCGGGTCTGGGACTAAGCCTGACCCTCTATCGCCGGGCCGCCCAGGAACGCGACATCGCCAATCGCCAGACCGCCATCGCCAGCTCCATCAGCCGCTTTCTTTCCGACGATCTGCTTGCCCGCGGCAATCCATTTTCGAGCGGCAAATCCAGCGAATCGCTGGTCGATGCCATCAAGCAGGCCTCGCCCAGCATCGATCGTAAATTCCAAGACGAGCCGCGCGTCGCCGCACGACTCCATCAAACCATCGCCCGCGCTCTCGATAACCGGACCAATTACGCGGATGCCCGACAGGAGTATGACCGAGCCGCCACGCTTTTCAAGCAAGTGGATGGCGAGTTCTCGCAAGAGGCAATCATCGTCCAGCTGCAGCGCGCGACGCTCGAGGCGCGCAGCTATGAGAACGACTCGCTTCCCCGGGCCCAGTCGATCCTCGCGCAACAGGAGTCGCTGATCGCGCAGCTTCCCCACCTCCGAGCCGACCTGCCAGTCTGGCGATCCTCGGCACGGGGGATGGTCGCGCTCATCGAAAACAACGCCAAGTCGGCCGCCGAAAACTTCCAAGCGGCAGTCGACGCGGCCAACGCTCTTCCCGAATTTGACGAGACGGCGCGGCTAACCTTCAAGCAGAGGCTGGCATTTTCCTACATCCGCCTGGGCGAGGGTGCCAAGGCGGAGCAGCTGTTTCGCGAGCTCATTGCCGACTTCACCCGGGTAGCCGGGCCCGACAGCCCTCACGTCCTGCGCGTTCGCCTGAATCTGACCCAGGCCCTCATGATTCAGAACAAACACGAGGATGTGGTCAAAGAGGCAAACGCCCTTTATCCCGCGTTCGTCTCACGCTTTGGAGCCGACCACGAACTCACCCTGCAGTTGTTAAGCACACGCGCACAGTCCGAAGGCAGTCTCGGTCAATTTGACGATGCCATCCGCGACGACCTGGCCGCTCACGACCTGGCCGTTCGCAAGCAAGGACCGCTTTCGTTCTTCGCCATCGCCCCTCTGATTGACGGCTCCCTTGCCCAGTGCCGCGCCGGCCACAATCGTGAAGGCGAATCGAACGCGCGGCAGGCATTCGAGAACTCGGTGAAGGCCTTTGGCCACCGAGCCGGGTTAACCGGAGGCGCAGCCTACACTCTGGCAAGCTGCCTCATCCCCGCAAATAAACTGGACGAAGCCACAACCCTGTTGCAACAAATCGATCTGTCAGCTCTGGCGCAACTCACCGGCAATCCGGATTGCGGCGCGGATATAAAACTAGCGCAAGCAGAAATAGCATACCGCCACGGTGACCGCGAAACCGCCCGCGCCGATGTAGAGGCCGTCACCGACGTCTTCGGCCGGAAAAACGCCGAGCCCTACCAGCGGCGCGCGCTCGATTCCCTGAAAGCCAAGCTCGACAGGTCTGCACGCTGAAGAATTCAGATCTCTACGCGAACCGGAACGGGCACGAGCTGTTGCCGTCGAGCGATGGGAAATGTGTCGAGGCCCCGCGGCGCCGCAGGCGCGCTGTCTGCACTCCTGACTGTGGCGGCGGCGGGATAGCGCAACCGGTTTGCGTTTTTGCTCAATACAGCCGGAAACTGACCTCAATATTCACCTGTACCGCCACGGGCCGCCCTTCCCTCATCGAGGGCTCGAACTTCCAGCGCTTCACGGCCTCGATTGCTTTCTCGTCGAGCCCCATCCCGACCGATCGTGCCACCTGGATATCACGCGGCCTGCCATCGGCGCCGACCACTACCCAGAGCAACACCGTTCCCTGAAACTTTGCCTGACGCGCCTGTTCCGAGTAGTCCGGGTCCGGATCGTAGATCGGGCGAGGCGCCGAGACTCCACCACCCACGCGAAACACCCCACCGCCGGCCCCTCCTCCCCATCCCGGCCCAAAGCCAGGCCCTTCGCCCGCACCGATTCCTCCCCCGCCGCCACTACCGATTCCGCCGCCAACCCCAGTCCCATTCGACGGCGCCTGCAGCATTCCGGAGAGCGGATCGCCAATTGGCGACGTCGGCGGGACCGTCAGCACGGGCGGCCCCACGAGGGTCGACTCCATGGGCAGCTTGGGCTGTTCATGGCGCACCACGACTGCCGGAGGCGTGATCTGCTCCCCGTCAAACCGTGGCAGACTGCCTTTGGATTCGGCCAGTTTGTCGCGGTCGCCCCCACCGCCACCGCCACCGCCGTTCTCGACAGACGCCGGCAGCATCAGCGGAACCATGTCCGTGAACAGAACGCTGGTCGCTTGCGGCCGCAGCGGCGGCTTTGCCAGCCAGAGTCCTGCGGTCGCTGCCATTGCGACCAGAGCCAGATGCAGGGCGGCAGAAATCGCGAAATTTCCGCGCCGCACCGGATACGTGACGCCTCCGGCGGCCAACAGGGTCGGCAGAATCTGCTCAACCTGCTCATCCCGTCGCGCCAGGCGCGGCACCGCAACCAGAGCCGGAGTCCGGCCTCGCACCCCGGGACGCCCAGGCTCACGCTGGCCCAACAAGTCCGCCTTCAGCGCTCGCCGAAATACCGGATCGGGCAGCCAACACAGTTCCGCCGCAATCGCCAACAATTCGCCACTCCTCAAGTCGACCGCTGGCGGCGCAGACGGCCCCGCGACCATCTTTTCGATGGCATCGTCGAGTTGATCCGCAACCGAGTTGCTATCCATGATTGCCCCTTATCCGCTGCCGCAGATTCTGCAGTGCCCGCAGTTGCAGCTGCTTGATCGCCCCTTCGCTGCGCCCCAACTCCGTCGCGATCTCGCGCATACTTTTCTGTCCGACAAAGCGCCGGAGGATGACCAGCCGCTGATCGGTGGGCAGCACATCGACAAGTTGGTAGAGCGCGGCCCGCCGCTCGATCTGGTCTTGGGCACCGATCTGATCGAGATCCTCGCTTGCAACTTCCGGTTGCTGTTGGGCGTGCTGCCAGCGGTCCCGGACTACATTCGCCGCAATCCCCAACAGCCAAGACACAAAGGGCAATCCGCGCCATTCGAATCGCGGAAGCCCGGCGAGCGCCCGGTGGAAGACGTCTGCCGTCGCATCCTGCGCCTCCTCGCGGTTTCGCAGGCGATGGGCAATATAGGCGTAGACGCGCTCAAAATTGTTCTCATAAAGTTCGGCAAAACGCGCCGGATCCAGACGCGCCGCCTCCACCTGCAGGCGCTCGTCGTCCCCGTTGCTCAGGTTCCGGCCTTCGAGCGCCTTCAAGGTTTCCTCCACCGCGGTTGGTCCTTGCCTACACAATCCGGAAATCAGACCGAAAAGTTACGCTCCGGGAAACAATTATTGCCTTCGCCGCCAGCCAGCGCATCAACCGCACTGGAAAGTGAGATGCCGACAGGGCCTTCCCTTCAGACGAGGTGGAATAACAGCCGGCTAATAGTCTGCGGAAATTGGACGAGCTTCCCTGCCTGGGCAGGGATGCCGGAATCGAGCGACATCATTTTTCCGCCGGCGCGCTCCACACCGTAAAGCTCGCATCACAGCCCAGCGAGCGGACAGGCACGCGGCCAACCGGAGTTCGCGGCGAGCCGAGAGCCGCTCCCGAGTGAGCAGGGTCGGAAGCCAGGGACCTATCGCCCTGGCCTTATCTGCAACTTGCTCCGATAACTGAAGGTCACCCGGGTTTCTTCATCGAGCACCAGCGGGCGCACGAACTGGAAAGAAGTACCGGCGCACGGCACCCCGATCGCTACCGGCAGTAGGCTGGCAACGCGCCCTTACAAATTCATCACGTTGGCGCCGAGGCCGAATTCGGTGCCTGCTTCTTGGTGTTCGCTTCGAGGCTCTGCCGTTGCGCGGCACTGCGGCGGTTCGACTGGACCTCCGCCCCGGCTTCGGACGTTACCTCGACCGTGCAGCTGGCACTACCGATTTGCAGTTTGATGGCATATGGCGCCCCTCGCGCGCGACTGCGAAATGACGTCTGGAACGTTTTCGAGCGCCGGAAGGTCCGGGAAAACATATTGTGCATCCTGAGAACCATCGCCCGTCGAGGTCTTCGGAGCCGAGTTGTGCGGAGCCGTTCCGGCGGGCTTGCACAGTGCGCGGCGAATCGAAGGCAGAGCCTGTTCGGCTCCGGTCGAGTTTGCGACCTGGCAACAATTTTGCCGATACTATGCAGAATCGCGGCGAAGCGGGCGGCGCCGCCCGGCACGCGGGTGCGATGCACGTTAATCAGTGACCGCTGTCACAGACTCTAAATATCGATACGCGAGATAACCAATGTCGTCGATCTTTGGGTGGCTGATGGCTGCCCGTTGACGCTGGAACAACGGGGATACAGGCGGAGAGGAGATCAACCGGAGGGCGCGCATATTGCAGCAATTCTTAATTCTTAACATCGGTCACGGCGCGATCGTCGGATTGGTTTTCAACTCCTTCTCCTCCCTTGCGACTCCACGGTAAGAACACAAATTTATGGTTTGCGAGAGCACGCCCATTCACCCGGGTACTGGGCAATGCCGTGCGCAGGAAGGGCTCAATGTCCAAACACCCAACCATTGCAGAACACCTCGAGGCGAGCGGGGTCTCGCGGAGAAGCTTCCTCCAGTTATGCGGAGTGCTTATGGCTACTGCGCCGGTCGGACTGGCGCTCACCAGCAAGGGATCGGTCCTGCAGGTGGCGCAGGCCATCGGCAAGAGCAAGCGACCATCGGTGATCTGGCTGCATTTCCAGGACTGCACCGGATGCACGGAGACCCTGCTGCGCACCTCCGCTCCCGACGTCGCCCACCTGATCCTCGACGTGATCTCCCTCGACTACCACGAGACCCTGATGGCGGCCTCCGGGGCGCAGGCGGAAGCGGCGTTGCGCTCGGCGATCGCCGACAACGCCGGCAAGTTTGTGCTGGTGGTCGAGGGTTCCATTCCGACCCGCGATGAAGGCGTGTACATGCAACTGGGCGGCAAGCCGGCGATCCAAGTAGTACGGGAGGTCGCCAGCCAGGCGGCCGCGGTCATCGCTATTGGCTCCTGCGCGTCCTGGGGCGGAGTCGGCTCTGCGGATCCGAATCCGACCGGCGCGATGGGCGTCAATTCGGTGATCTCCGGCAAACCGGTTGTCAATCTCCCGGGCTGCCCTCCCAATCCGTACAACCTGCTGGCGGTGGTTCTCGAATACGTCACCATGGGCAAACTGCCCGCGCTCGACGAACTGGGCCGCCCGAAATTCGCCTACGAGCGGGTGATCCACGAAAATTGCCCGCGGCGCGCCCACTTTGACGCGGGCCGGTTCGCCACATCGTTCGGCGACGAAGGGCATCGCAAAGGCTGGTGTCTCTACAAAATGGGCTGCAAAGGCCCGGTCACCCATGCCTCCTGTTCCACGCGCCACTTCAACGAGATTCCCGGCGTGTGGCCCATCGGACTCGGAATTCCCTGCCTCGGCTGTACGGAAAAGAGCGTGGTCTGGAGTATGGGCACGTTCGAGACCGTCCCCATTCATCTGGCGACTCCGCCCGACACCTATCCGCCGATTTACAGCGGCGCCGGAGGAATCAAGGCGGGCGCGGCGGCCCTGGTCGGTGCCGTGGCAGGAGCAGTCGGAGGGGCCGGCTGGGTAGCCTCGCAGCGGTTCCAGAGCAGCCAGGAGGCTGGCGTCGAACGGGTCACAGCGGACCGTGCCCACGCCGAAAAACTCCGCGTGGCCTCCGGAAAACCGAGCGACAAGCCGATCGACAAGAAAGAGGACTGACGTGGACATCACTCGCCGAGAACTGATTTCCACCCTCGCCAAGACCGGAGTGCCGGCCGCCGTGGCGGTCTCGGTCGGCGCCCCTTCCTTGCGGGCAGATACCGAAAACACTCCCATCCCCAGCGCAGCCGTCGGCTTGCTTTACGACGCCAGCGTCTGCATCGGCTGCAAAGCCTGCGTCTCGGCCTGCGCCGAAGCCAACGACACGCCGCCCGATACCCGTGGCGACTCGCTGCATCAGGCGCCCAATGACCTGAACGACCTTACCCGCAACATCATCAAGCTCTACAAGCCGGAAGACGGCTCCGTTTCCTCGTTTGTGAAGCGCCAGTGCATGCATTGCCTCGATCCGGCGTGCGCCGCGGGCTGTCCCTTCCAGGCCCTGCACAAAGATCCGGAGACGGGCATTGTGAGCTGGACGGCCGAGGAATGCATCGGCTGCCGCTACTGCACCATCACCTGCCCCTATCACGTGCCCCGCTTCCAGTGGCAGGGATACAACCCGCGAGTCACCAAGTGCGAACTGTGCAGCACGCGCCTGGAAAAAGGCCTGAAACCCGGCTGCACCACGGTTTGCCCCACCGGCGCCGTGATCTTTGGTCCGCGCACCGTTTTGCTGGACGAGGCCAAACAGCGCATCAAGAAAAATCCTGGCAAGTATTACCAGGAGCGGGTGTACGGAGAATACGATAACGGCGGCACGCAATCGCTGTATCTCGCGCGCGTTCCCTTCGAGAAACTCGGCTTGCCGGAACTGGGACCGGAGTCGGTGCCCGCCAAGACTCTCCGCTGGCAGAGACGGCTCTATCAGTATTTCGCGCTGCCGGCACTCCTCTATGTCGGCCTGGTGCAGGTGATTCGCAAGAGCCTCAAAGGTCACGAGCAGGAAGCGCATCAACGCGAAAAGGAAACCGGCTTGAGGGCCCAACTATGAGCAGCGCCACCCTGAGCAATGCAACCGCGAGCCCCGCGCCGGCCAAGCCGGTACGCTGGGAACGAGCAGTACCGGTGTACGGCGTCCCCGTGGTCAACCGGGCATTTATTGTGCTGCTCGGCATGACGCTGCTGGCGTTTGCGCTGACCGCTTACCGCGAACTTGCCGGCCTTGGCCCGGTCAGCGGCATGAACGACGCCTATGGCTGGGGCATCTGGAAGACCTTCAACGTGATGGTGCTGACGGCGCTTGGTTCCGGCGCCTTCGCCGTGGGAATCGCCGCTTGGGTGTTTCGCCGCAAGCGTCTGCATGCGCTGATGCGTATGGCCCTGCTGACCAGTTTCCTCGCCTACGCCTGCGGTTTGCTGTTGCTCGGCATCGACGCCGGGCGCCCCTGGAACTTCTACTGGATCGTTTTCCCGTGGAAGTGGAACATGCATTCGCCCCTGGCCGAGGTTGCGATCTGCATGTCCATCTACGCCATGATCCCGCTGGCGGTCGAAAATATTCCCCCGGTACTCGAGCGGCTCTGGTACTTCGATTCCCGTCTGCGACCGGGGGTGGAGCGCCTGGAACGCATTTTGCACAAATTCTTCCCCTGGATTATTGCCGCCGCCTACTTGTTGCCCGGAATGCACCAATCGTCGCTCGGCGCCTTGATGCTGCTGGCGGGAGAACGTGTCCATCCTTTGTGGCAAACCCCGTGGTTGCCCTTCCTGTACCTGGGCGCAGCCACCTTCATGTCGTTCGGTTGCGTCGCCGGAACCACCATGTTGTGCTGCGTCGTGTGGAAGCGGGCGATGGACATGGAGGTTCTCGACGAGGCCGCACGCATCACCTCCTTGCTGATTTTTGGCTGGCTGGGATGGCGTCTGCTCGACATCCTGTTCCGCGGAGCGTTTGGTACCGCCTTCCACTTCGATCGTTTCGCCGGCGTGTTCTGGCTCGAGATGCTGCTCGTTACCCTCGGCGGTTGGCTGCTTCGTGGCTCGCTCGAGAACCACCAGACGCGGAACATGTTTCTCGGCTACGTCCTGAGTTCGCTCGGCGGCATGATCTATCGCTTCAGCCCAACCACGTTGGCTTTTCGACCCAACCCCGAATCCCTGTATTTTCCAACCGCCATCGAAGTCCTCGTATCCCTCGGCTTTATTTGCATGGGCATCGCGGGATTTCTTCTGATCGTCAAACGGTTCGGCATTCTTCCCGCTCCGATCGAAGAGTGGCATGACATGGCGAGCTACTTCCGGTTCCGTAGGCCCTACATCCGTTGGACCGGATACTTCAAGTATGGATACTTCGGCGACAACGAAACACGAGACTCCGATTAACAGCAGGCCCTATGGCAAAACGAATCACGATTGACCCCATCACCAGAATCGAAGGTCACCTTCGCATCGATGTCGAAGTGGACAACAACGCAGTCAGCAACGCATGGGCTTCTTGCACCATGTGGCGCGGTATCGAGAAGATCCTGCGCGGCCGCGACCCGCGCGACGCCTGGATGTTCACCCAGCGTTTCTGCGGCGTGTGCACCACGGTGCACGCCATGGCCAGCGTCCGCTCGGTTGAAGATGCGCTGAAGCTGGAGATCCCGCCGAACGCCCAGTACATCCGCAATCTGATTTTGATTGCCCACGCCTTGCACGACCACATCGTCCACTTCTATCAGCTGTCCGCGCTCGACTGGGTTGATATTCTGCAGATCCCCAAAGCCGATCCCGCGGCCACCTCGAAGTTGGCCGAGAGCCTGTCACCCTGGACCGGCAACTCCCGCAACCAGTTCAAGGCGGCACAGGATCGCGTCAACGCCGTCGCCGCCAGCGGACAATTGGGCATTTTCATGAACGGCTACTGGGGACACCCGGCCATGCGGCTCTCGCCGGAAGTGAACCTGCTGGCCTTCTCGCATTACGTGCAGGCACTCGAATTTCAGCGCAAAGCGCTGCAGGTGGTCGGACTTCTCGGCTCAAAAACGCCCCACATTCAGAACCTGACCGTCGGGGGCGTGGCCAACGCCATTGATCTGGACAGCGCGGCTGCCCTCAATATGGATCGTCTGGAAACGATCCGCGTGCTGCTCGACGAAGTCGTACAGTTCGTCAACCAGGTGTACCTCGTCGACGTCTGCGCCATTGCCGCGATGTACCCGGAATGGTTCAAGATCGGCAAGGGTGTAACTAATTACCTGGCCGTCCCTGATCTGCCGCTCGATAGCGCCGGCACGGCCTACGATCTGCCCGGCGGCTATATCCTGAATGGCAACCTCGCCGGCGTGCATCCCTTCAAGACCGCGGCGGACAAGGAATTCCGCAACGCCGTTACCGAGGATGTCACGCACGCCTACTATCAGGGCGACAAGCCACTGCACCCATGGTCGGGAGAAACCGAGCCCGAATTCACCGGCTGGAACGGCGATCAGAAGTACTCCTGGGTCAAGGCCCCGCGCTTCGCGGGCCAACCGATGCAAGTCGGCCCCCTGTCCCAGATACTGGTCGGCTATGCGCAAGGCCATCCGCTCACCCGCAAGTATGCCGAGCTCGCCATCGGCAAGATCGAAGCGGTGGGTGGCATTCACGTAACTCCCGACATGTTGCACTCCACCCTGGGCCGCCACGCGGCGCGTGCCATTCGCGCCGGCATGTTGGCCGAGCTGGCGCAGAAGCATTTGCAGCTGCTGACCGATAACATCGCCAAGGGCGATTTGACGGTCCACAACCCGCCGGTCTTTTCCGGGGAAGCGGAAGGCGTCGGTACCCACGAAGCGCCGCGCGGCACCTTGTCACACTGGGTCGTGGTCAAGGACGCGAAAATCAAAAACTATCAGGCGGTCGTCCCTTCAACCTGGAATGCCAGCCCGCGCGATGCCTCGGGCGCGCACGGTCCCTATGAAGCCTCGTTGCTGCACACCCCTCTCGCCCGACCCGAGGAACCGCTGGAGGTGCTGCGCACCGTGCACTCGTTCGACCCCTGTATGGCCTGCGCCTGCCATGCCTTTGATCCTTCCGGTCGCCGGATTGCCAGAGTGAAAGTACTGTGAAGCAGATCTTCATCGGCGGCATCGGCAACATCCTGCTGGGCGACGATGGGGCTGGCCCTTATGTGGCCCACCTTCTCGAGTCGCGCTACGATTTCGACGCGGGCGTCGAAGTCGCCGACCTCGGGACCCCGGCCCTCGACCTGATCGACCGGCTTTGCGGAAAAGACGCGGTGATCCTGATCGACTCGATTGACACTGATCTCGCTCCGGGAACGGTCGTGCTCTACCGCAAGGCCGAGATCATGCGTCAAGCTCCGGCAGCGCGCATGGATCCGCACTCGCCAGCGCTTGTCGACGCGCTGTACAGCGCCGAACTGTTCGGAGTCGCTCCCGAGGAGGTATTGCTCATCGGCATTCAGGCCCGAGGCTTCGAGCCGGGCTGCAATTTGAGCGCGCCGGTGAAAGCATCGCTCGATCGCTCGATTGCGGAAGTATTGCGCGAGCTTGACCGGCTGGGTGCAGGGTACCGATGCCGCAAACACCCGGCCGACACCGCTGTCTGGTGGGCAAGCGAGGCGAAGTCAGAGGTTGCTTTCGGCCACTAGGAGCCGAGGGTTTTGCCCGATCCGTCACCGGAAAGCTGCTCCTCGCAGACGATTCAGGGTTCCCGTCCATGCCGTACCGCCGCACGCCCCTCGGATCCATTCCGATGGCGCCCAGCCTCTTCGCCGTCGGCGTCGCAGTCTAGGCCGGAATTGCGGCCGCCGCTACCAAGGCCTGCCCCAGGCTCAAACCGCCGTCTCCGGAGGGCACCTCTTTCTGGGTAAACACTTCCAGTCCGGCTGACGATAAGCGCGCTTCGAGCCGCTGCGAGAGGTATATGTTATGAAACGTCCCGCCACTCAGGCATACACGGCGCAACCCGGTTTTCTTTTGCAGCCGGGTTGCGAGTCGAACAAATCCCTCCACCAGCCCGTCATGAAAACGGCGGCTGATGGTCGCCACCGGTACCTCTGTTTCGACGTCAGCGAGCAGCGCTGCAAACAAGCTACCGGTGGCAAGAATCCAGCCCTCCCCGTCGGGCAGTAGCTGCAGGGGGTAGGCGTCCTCCGGGTCGATCGATCGGCTCTCGGACCTCTCCATCGCCATCTCCAGTTCGATCGCAGCCTGAGCCTCGTAGTTGACAAGTGGACGGATCCCGGCCAGAGCGGCCACGGCATCGAACAGGCGTCCGCAACTGGATGTGAGCGGAGAATTCACATTTTTTTCCATCATCCGCAGGAGGAACTCAACCTTGGGACGAGCCAGTTGGCGTACGAAGGGAATCTGCAGCTTCAAGAAGTCCGGACCGAAGTGATGGGCGAGATAACTCACCGCCATCCGCCAAGGTTCGCGGATGGCAGCCGCGCCCCCGGGCATTGGCACGTACTCGAGATGAGCGGCCCGTTCGAAGCCTTCATAGCCGGCGATGAGCACTTCTCCCCCCCAGATGGTCCCGTCGGTGCCGTAGCCGGTACCATCAAGGGCGAATCCGATCACGCGACCGTCGAGCTGATTCTCCGCCATACAACTTGCGATGTGGGCGTGGTGGTGCTGCACCCCGACCAGTTTCGCCGCGCGCTGCTGCTGCGCCCAGCGCGTCGAGAAGTAGTCGGGATGGAGGTCGTGGGCAATGATCTCGGGCTGGATTTCGAGGATGCGCTCGAGGTGCTCGATGGCCTCCTGGAAAAAATGATAACTTTCGACATTTTCCAAATCTCCGACGTGCTGGCTGAGAAAAGCATTTTTTCCCTGGGTGAGACAGATGGTGTTCTTCAGTTCGCCTCCGACCGCCAGCACCGAAGGCTGGTCATCCTTGAGAAAAACCGGCACCGGAACAAAACCGCGGGAACGCCGCAACTGCCGACGGACGCCGCCCGCGACCCGCACCACGGAATCATCGCAGCGCAGCAATATGTCGCGATTATGCACCAGGAAACAGTCCGCGAGGCCGCTCAAACGAGCGACTGCCTCTCGATTCTCGATGGCGATCGGTTCTTCGCTCAGGTTGCCGCTGGTCATCACCAGGGCCTGGAACGCTCCTTCGGCGAGTAGCAGATAGTGAAGCGGTGTGTAGGGTAGAAAAACCCCCAGGTAGCGGTTGAAGGGTGCGACCTCGTCGGAAATCGCGCTCGGATGCTTCTTGGGAAGCAGCACGATCGGCCGCTGTATCGATTCGAGAACCGTCCCCGCTCCCCCGTCCGAGCCATCCAATTCACAGATCTGCCCGGCCGCCTGCGAGTCCGGAACCATCACCGCGAACGGCTTCTCCACCCGGCGTTTCCGCTGGCGCAGGAGCGCAACCGCTGCCGCATTGGTTGCATCCGCGGCCAGATGAAATCCCCCCAGTCCCTTGACCGCGACAATCTGTCCGGCACCGAGCGCGCCGGCTGCTTGCGCAATCGGATCGCGGCCTTCGATCCGCTTTCCAGCCCGGTCCCAGAGTTCGATCCCAGGGCCGCACGTCCAGCACGCATTCGGCTGGGCATGAAAGCGGCGGTCGAGCGGATTTTCGTATTCCGCAAGGCAGGCCGGGCACATGGCAAACATCGCCATCGACGTGCTCGGCCGATCGTAAGGAATGTCGCGAATGATGGTGAAGCGGGGACCGCAGTTGGTGCAATTGATAAACGGGTAGCGATAGCGCCGGTCATGCGGATCGAACATTTCCGCCAGGCAGTCCCGGCAGATGGCGACGTCCGGGGAAATGAGCGTCCGAACTTCTTTCCCCTCGTGGCTGGAAACGATCTGAAAGGCGGAATCGCCCCCCAAGCACTCGCCGAGACAGGGGAGTTCCTGAATGGTCAAGTTCGTGATCCGCGCGAGCGGTGGCGCGGCGACCGGCAGGTGCGCAACGAAATCCTGAATCGTCTGCTCCGGTCCCTGGACTTCGATCGTCACTCCGGCGGACGTATTCCGGATCGTGCCGCTAAGCTGCCTGGCCGTAGCCAGACGATAGACATACGGTCGGAATCCGACTCCCTGCACAATGCCTGAGACTTCGATCCGGCGCCGGACTTGCATAGGCAGTTCCACTACTCATGGTCGCACAATCTCCTGCGCCAGCGGACGGGAGGCCCGGCGACGCTGTTCGAGCCACGTCATCCATTCCTGCACGCCGTCACCGTTCAGACAAGATACTTTCACGATCTCCATGCCCGGATGCACCTTGCGGGCATTTTCCGCCGCTGCTTCGAGGTCAAACGGAACATAGGGAAGGAGATCAATTTTGCTGAGCACGAGCAAGTCGGACTTGAAGAATATCGAAGGATACTTCAGCGGCTTATCCTCGCCTTCGGTGACGCTCAACATCACAATCTTCGCCGCCTCGCCCAGGTCGTAACTGGAAGGGCAAACCAGGTTGCCCACGTTTTCGATCAGCAACAGATCCAGATCTTCGAGCTTCCAGTCCGCCAGGTGCCGGTCGATCATGCGGGCATCCAGATGACAGGTGCCACCGGTGGTGATTTGCTTGACCGGGAACGAAAATCGCTTGAGCCGGTTGGCGTCATTTTCGGTCTGAATGTCACCGGTCAAAACCGCCACCCGATCCTGCCGTGGGAGGCCGTCGAGAGTGCGCTCAAGAAGGCTGGTCTTGCCCGAACCGGGCGAACTGATCAGGTTCAGGCAAAGGACGCCGTGCTCGTGAAAACGGGCGCGCAACTGAGCGGCAACGCGCTCATTCTCACTGAGTACCTTTTGCTCCAACGGAATTCGGTCCATATTCTTCCACCTCCAGATAGGCTAACTCCAGCTCATCTCCTGCGATGCAGGTCGTTTCCGGGCTCCCGCACTGCGCACAGCACGAATCGTAGTCGCGCACGACAAACTCATGGGCGCAGATCCGGCAACGATGCCGCCGCGGACAGATCTCGATTCCGAGCGTCAGCGAGTCCAGATCGGTGTCCTGGATCATGGCTTCAAAGCAGAAGCGCAGGGAGTCCTGATCAATCGCGGCCAACTCGCCAATCCGGACGCCCACCTTGCAGGGATAGGTGCCGGGATGACGGCCCATCTCGATGCGCACCGCCTGCAACACCGAATTGGCGATTCCCATCTCGTGCATATTTTCCGCCGGCCACTGTCCGACCCACGATGGCGTTCGAACCGGTTCCCGATCGCCCTGGCGCCAGCCCGCACGCACGACTCTAACCACGGGCGGATCCGCAATCGGTGACAAAGATCACATCGCGACGTGACCCGAAACCCTCACCCCTCGGTCAGGACCGCTGCAGGGGGCCGAGCCGAGGGGAGCGCCGTTGGTACAGAGGGTCGTGGGCACGAAAAATCTTGGGCACGAAAGATCTTGGGCACGGAAAATCTTGGGTACGGAAAATCGCTGGCCCGGAAAGATGCTAGCGCCGCCTCCGAACCGTGCCGCCAATCAGGTTTCTGCGGGAGGCGAATCCGCTTCCAGTTCCAGTTCTCCGATCTCTTGCAGCAACTTGTAGGTGCGCTCGGCTTCGTCGGCGTCGACGCGGCTGATCGCGAAGCCGACATGAACCATCACATAGTCGCCGAGACCGGCCTCAGGAACAAAGTTCAGCGATACCTGGCGCACGATCCCGCCGAACTGTACGCGCGCCGAGCGCAACGGCCCCACTTCTTGAATTTCGAGGATTTTGCCTGGAATGGCAAGGCACACGGCGACACTCTCCCACCTTCAGTACAGCATGACGGGTAAACTCTGAGCTGTGATCGCGGACACGCGGCGTAGTGACCGGCAGCCCGCGCTCCACCCCCATGGCAGCCAAGTCGCCAGCCCAAAAACCGGGGTTAATTGATGACATAAGCGTTTGCCCAGTACAGGAAGTGCGGGTCGCTACTCATCGAAGACAATCGTCGGTTTTAAGGAGCGCGTTGTGACAGGGCGCCACCACACCAACCTTAAGTGTTCGTGCGGCAAAGCCGACTCTAAAGTGAGAACGCAGTCCGTCAGGGAGAGGTGAGTTTCCGGAGGGCTAGGCACGGCTGAGTTGTTGCCAAACTGACCTGCGACCGGAATGAAGGCAGAAGTCCTCCAGGACTAGAGGCAACAGAGGCGAGGCGATTCAGGCCCCTTCAGCAGTTTGTTCAGTTGAGCCTGATTATCGGTTGCGTGGACCATGCGTTAAGCCCGTTTCGCTACCTTGCTGTCTTGTAGTTGATCTGTGGTCACAGAAGTCCAAACCAGCGGTACACTTTCGAAGGTGGCCACGCGTCCGGTTCTCCGCGTCTTCATCTCGTCTACTGCGGTTGACCTCCGCGAATATCGCGACAAGGTCCGCGACGCCGTGTTGCGCCTCGAAGACCTGCCCATCGCGATGGAGACCATCTCCGCCCAATCCGGGCAACCGGCCAGCGAATGCATGAAGATGGCCGCCGCCGCGGATGCGGTCATCTGCGTCGTTGCCCACCGCTACGGCTTTGTCCCCCCACCGGAACTGGGTGGCGACGGCGAGCGCTCCATCACCTGGCTGGAAGTCGACGCCGCCAAGCGCGCCGGCAAGCGCGTTTTTGTTTTCTTGCTTGATCCCAAGGCGCCATGGAACGAGGTCAAGGAACAGGACCGCCTTACTTCCGAGCCCACCGAGAAAACGGCGGAGATTGTCAAAGCGGTTCAGAAGCTCAAAGAATTCAAAGCCTACTTGGAAAGCGAGTACACCCGCAGCACGTTCTCCAGCGCCGACCACCTTGCCCAACTCGTGACCACTGCGCTGGCCAATTTCGTCCCCAAGCCCGATCGCGCTCCTTTCAACGAGTCCGCGCGATCCGCGCCCGCTTACTATTTTGCAGTACAGTCCAAAATCATCCAGGAGTACACCAGAACCTTCGTCGGCAGGGAGCACGCCTACCAAGCGCTCGCGAGCTTTCTGCAAAACCACAGACGTGGGTACTTCATTGTTCGCGCCGCGCCCGGGCAAGGGAAAACCGCATTCTCCTGCCATCTCATAAGGGAGGCCGGCTATGTTCACCACTTAATTCACCGCACGGGCGGCCGCAACGACTCTCGCCTGATCGTGCGCTCGCTCGCCGCGCAACTCCTCACACTGGCGGAAACGGAGCAGCAACTTCCCGAATCCATCCCGGAGTTGACCAAGACCTTCGAGGAACTCTTGGAAACGGTTGCCGCTCGCCAAGGCAGAATTGTAATTCTGATCGATGCCCTCGACGAACTCCCCGCGGAAATGACCGAGGAGCCTCCCTATCTCGTGGGGGACATTCTTCCCGACGGCGCCTTCTTTGTGGTAACTTCCCGGCCCGGCGCCCGTCTGGACCAACTGTTCGAGCGCAGCTTCGCGATTCCGCACGAATTGTATGAACTCGGTCCTCTCGATTTTTCCGAGATGCGTGAAATCTTGCAGTCGCGCCGCCCCCAGATCACCACCGCGGAAGTCGAACGGATCGCTGAATCTTCCCAGGGCAATCCTCTCTATCTGCGTGCCGTCGCCGACCAATTGGACAGCAATCCCGCTTACGATCTCCAGACTCTGCCCGCCGGTATCGAGGGTTTCTATCGCAGTGCGACGGCCAGCCTCGCTTTCGGCAACCCGATTCTCAGCGGGATCCTCGGCCTACTCTCGGTTGCACGCACTCCGTTGTCAGTAGCCCAACTGAGCCAGATCATGAGTATCTCGCAGCGCGACACTGACGAGCAGGGGATTACCCCGATTCGGCAGTTCTTGCTCGAGATCGATGGCTCCTACACCTTCTACCACGCCCGTTTTCACGAGTTCGTGACCCGGACCATTCTGTACGAGGACGAGTCCCGCAAAGCGCACCGCCGAATCGCCCATTGGTTGCTGCTGCCCGCCAACCGCACCCTCGAATACCGTTGGGCTTCTCTCGCCTATCATTTGTTCGAGTCCGGTAGTTTTGATGAACTGGTCAAACTCATTGACGAGCCGTTTCTGGCGGAGAAGGCTCGCCGCGTTGGCTACGCGGTGCTGGAGGATATCGAGCTGTGGAGCCGCGTTCAATTGCAGAAGGACGATCCGGCGCTCGTCGAACGGTGCGTATCGCTGGTCGAAAGCCTCAGAAAGTCCGTCGGCGGAGACGTCTTGGACTTTGCCGAAGCCATCCATCCGTATCAGTCCGGGCCGAAATCGTTCCGCACCAAACTGATCGCGCCGTCCATACGCTCGATTGCAGGGTTGGATGTTTACGCTGGAGTTCTTCCCAAGGGCGAAGTCGCCGCTGATTTTTTCGAGGTCATACCCGCCGATAACCGTCTCGTGGTTGCCATCGGTGATGCGCCCAGCATCGGTTTGAAGAGCGCCTTTGTGGCTCGATTCATTGGGAACTTGTTCCATAAATTCGTGGCGGGAGCTAAGCCGCTCCACTTGGGAGAGGTTTTGGCAAGGGTGAACAGTACCCTTGCTGCACAGGACTACTTCGAGAGAGTGTCGATGCAATGTGTCGAACTTGACCCCACGAATGGAATTGTCCGCATGGCGAACGCCGGGCACCCCTATCCCGTGCACTATTCCAGCCGCCGCGGCCAGTGTGACGTTTTGCCTTTGCGCGGCGATCTTCTTCACGATCGAATCAGCGATAATTCCACTACCGCCCCCTACGAGGAGTATCGTGTGGCGATTGCTCCGGGCGATGTCATCGTCCTAATAACCGACGGGCTGACCGAGGACCATGTGATGCGGGGCGATCCCTATGGCTACCGCTTTACGGCGATCGTCGAGGCCCGCTCCCGCGAAAGTGCCGAGACCATTGGCGAGGCCATTCTCGATGGTTGGAAGGTGCACCCCAGGGAGGACGATGCCGGCGATGATGTCAGCGTGATCGTGATTCGCGTGACAAGCGGCGAGGCGCTCAAAGGATTCGCAGGAACAAGAGGATTCTGACGCCATGGCGATGAAAATCGTATCGCGGCTGGTGGGTGACGTTCTAATTCTGGATTGCAATGGCAACATCACTCAAGGAGAAGGTGCGACTGCCCTTCGCGATACCGTCAGAGATGCTCTGGGGCAAGGACAAAAGAAGATTCTGCTTAATCTTGCAGTGGTGAATTACATTGATAGCACTGGCGTTGGCGAACTGACCTCCGCGTTTATCACAACACGAAATCAAGGTGGGAAGATGAAATTGGTGGGCCTCACACGGAAGGTCCATGACGTGCTCCAGATGACCAAGCTCTATACGTTGTTTGACGTCAAAGACAACGAGAGTGCGGCTCTTGAGGCCTTCGGCGCTCCGCCGCTCCGTTGCTGCTGCCCGCTCTGTGGCCAAGCCAGCGGTCCGTCAGTAATGGACATGCCTTGGGTCATATGGCCTCCGCAAGCCTGCCGCAACGAGAGATGCGAGGCAGCGTTCGCCGTTGTCTCTACCCGAACTCGAGGCCAAGCTGTGGTGCAAACCGTGCGTATTCAAACTTACAAAAATGAGTACTTCGAACTGCTGTCCGGATCGCCCTTTACCGTGAAGATCGTTGGCCGGCTCGACCTGTTTTCCTCCCCCGCCCTGAAGAAAGCTTGGCAGGTCATCCCCCAGCCTCGCAGAGTTCTATTTGACCTGTCTGCGACTACGGAAATCGACGACGCAGGCCGGGAGGCGTTGCTAGACCTTTTGGCGAAGCGGGAGAATGATGCAAGGGCGGTAGTTTCTCTCGAAAACCTCAGTTCTCGGCAGGTGAGCACGTTTCCGAGTGGGCCATATTTTTATCTGACCAGGACGACAGCTTTAGCGGCGTTGGGGGATGTATCCGATGCACCACCGTTGCACGTAAGAGTCTTGAGCGAATGAACTCTTGAAACCTGGTGGGCTTTTTGGCTCGCAAGCGCGACGCAAGCGTAGCGTTCGAATCGCATTTCGGGGAGTCCGGTCGCGGCTGGCGATGGAGGAGCTTCCCCTTTCGGCGCGGCGAACCTGCCCAAAATCCCCGTTCGCCGTCGGTTTTCCAACTACCTGAATCTACAAGGTTCCAAGGCACGCCGCGCCGCAGCCACAAACCGCGGATTTTCGCCAGCATCGATCGCGGCGAGCTTGCCCTCGATTTCGGATCTCTCAATGCCGTTTGTCCACCCTCATCCGCATTCCGTATTTAGGTCGCAGCGTGATCAGTGGCTGCGGCTGGATTTGCTGGCCCGGGGCGAGGGCGAATTTCCACTTCTGGGCGACTGTGGCGAGGATGAGTTTGCCTTCCATCCAGGCCAGGGATTCGCCGATGCACTGACGAAGGCCGGCGCCGAACGGGAAATAGGAAAACTTGGGAAACGTCGCCCTTCCCGCCGGGCGAAAGCGCTCGGGGTCGAATCGCGCGGGATCCGGGAAGCGGCGCGGATCGCGCTGCGTAACGTACTGGCTTGCCAGCACCGTTGTACCCGCGGGCAAACGGTAAGGGCCGAGCGCAAAATCGTGGCGCGCCTGCCGTCCCATCGCCCAAGCCGGAGGATACAAGCGCATCGCCTCGGCGAACACCTGCTCGACATAACACAGGCGGGGCACATCGTCTGCGGTCGGCGGACGCGTTCCGAGCACTTCCTCAATCTCGAGAAACATTTTCTGCTCCACCGCCGGATTCTGCGACAGCAGATACCAGGTCCAGGTGAGGGCGTTGGCGACGGTTTCATATCCCGCGAGGAAGATCGTAATCACCTGATCGCGAAGTTCGTCCCGGCTTTCCTGATCGCCACCCCGGCTCGCCGAAGTCTCGCTCGCCCGCAGCATCATATCCAGCAGATCGCCGCTGTGGTTGGGGGCGCGGCGATGGTCCTCGATCATGCGATAGACGATGGCGTCGACCGCTTGCTTGCCTTGCGTGAAGCGTGCCAGTCCCGGCACGCGCAGCTGAATCAACGCTTCGACCGCGGGCAGTGCGACCAGGTAGTTGTAGAGGCCCATGATGCGGTTGATGGCCTCCGCCAGGCTTTTCACCTCCGGGCCGAGTTCGGTACGGAACAGAGTTCTGGCGACGATGCGCAGCGTAAGGTGCATCATCTCCTGTGCGATCTCCAGCTGCTGGCCGTCGCGCCAGGATTTCTGCAATCGCAAGCTCTCCTCGACCATGGTGTCGGCATAATGACCGATGCGCTGGCGGTGGAATGCCGGCTGGGCCACCTGCCTCTGGATCCGGTGCGAACTGCCTTCGGCGGTAATCATGCCCTCGCCGAGCAACAACTTGGTACGGCGGACGGTGCGCTCCTTGGTGAAGTTGTCATTCTGTACGACCAGAACCTCCCGCATATAGGCTGCATCGTTCAGGAAAACGATGTGCTTCCGCCCTATCTTGTAATGCACGATGTCGCCATAGTTGTCGGCGAGGTATTGAAACAGGCCAATCGGATCGGCGGGGCGGAACTTGGTGAAGGCATAGAAGGGAAGGTTGTACTTCAGTCCGGGCGGGAAATGATAAGGGGATGCTCGTCGACCCGAATCGGCGCCGGAACGCCGCCCCCGGATGCTTGGTGCGATTGGCTTGGTCGCTAGGCTCACGGTACACAGTTCGATGCCAGCCTGAGCTTCCGGGGCTCGAATTTCTCGAAGCCGTTCGGCGGAAGAACGAGCGGTCGGGGGGTTCCTCCCCCCATCGGGTGCTCGAGCCGGCAGGCATGGTTTCACGGGTTGGGGAATTGCCGCAAAACCTCGATGAATGCGGTGGTGGCGCAGGAAAGGGTGCGGTCGCGACGATAGGCCACTCCCAGCTCGCGAAAAAGTTCCGCGTCCTCCAGATCGATCAGTTTGACTCGTCCCGCCGCCACTTCGTCGCGGGCGAAAGATGAGCTGATGATGGAAACTCCCAGATCGGCGGCCACGAAACTCTTGATCATGCCAATGCTCGGCAATTCCATTCGCACCTGCAGTTCGTCACGATAAGGGCGAAACAGCTTGTCCATGATCCGGCGGGTGTGGCCGGTTTTTGGCAGCAACAGGGGATGCTTGACAATTTCGCTTACGGCGGCTGTTTTCTGCTTGGCCAGCGGGTTTCGTGGACTCACCATCAGCATCAGCTTGTCGCGAAAGATGGTTTGAATCTTCAAGCTTGGAGACTGGATGGGTAGCGTGAGAAAGCCCACTTCGATCGCGCCGTTCTCCAGCTTCTCCGTGATCTTGTAGCTGAAATTCCGGTAAATGTTGATCTGCACGGGGGGATAAAGCCGGCAAAATTCGGCGAAGACCTCGGGCAAAACGTAGAGGCAGGTGGCCTCGTTGGCGCCCACGCGCAGGGTGCCGCGGGGGGTGCGGCTATGGTCGGCCACCGCCATCAGCGACTCTTCGCGCAGCAATTTCAGCCGCTCGGCATAGTCATACAGCACTTGCCCGGCCGGAGTCAGCTTTACGGTCTTGCCGGAGCGGTCGAGCAACCGGTCGCCATACTCCTGCTCCAACTGGCGAATCTGGGCGCTGACCGCCGATTGCGAGCGAAAGACTTTTTCTCCGGCGCGTGAAAAGCTGCCCTGCTTGGCTACTTCCAGAAACGTGATGAGCTGATCGAAGTCCATTGTTTATGCGGGGATTATAGCGAACTCTCAGGTGCCAAGGAAATTTGGCGCAATTTGCCGGAGAAACGGTGCAATCCCAAAATTTGCATCCTTCCCATCGAAATTCTGAATTGTACTTTATCGCTTGCTTGCCTGTAACTAGGAAGTTGCCGAGCTGTGTTCCTGAGCGGTAAGTGTGCGTCACCCCCGCTCCCGTACGGGAAATCTCGACTCAAGCACAACTGATCCGGAGGCGGCCGATTACACCGCATACGATGTCCATGACGACGCGTCGAAAAAACCCGAATCTCCCTCCCCCCGCCCAGGGTCTCTACCATCCTCGGCAAGAGCACGAAGCCTGCGGCATCGGGTTCGTGGCCAATGTTCGCGGCCATAAGAGCCACGACATTATCAGCAAGGGAATCCAGGTTCTGCTCAATTTGGCACACCGGGGCGCCTGCGGATGCGATCCCGACACCGGCGACGGAGCCGGCATCCTCCTCCAAATCCCTCACCAGTTCTTTGCCCGCGAGTGTCGTAAGCTGGGTTTCGAGCTGCCTTTGCCCGGCGCCTATGCCGTGGGCATGACGTTCCTGCCCGTCGAGAAACATGAGCGCTTGCAATGCGAGGGAATTCTGGAGCGCATTGTGCGCGAGGAAGGGTTGACGGTGCTCGGCTGGCGCGACACGCCCACCTTCGCCTCCGCCATCGGCCGCGTGGCCCGCGCCTCGCAACCTTACATCCAGCAAATTTTTGTGGGCTGCGGCGCGTTGGTTGATGAAGATGCTTTTGAGCGCAAACTCTACGTGGTGCGCAAGCGCGCCGAGACCGAGATGGGAGCGTCGGGTATCGAAGACGCAGAGACCTGCCACATCCCGTCGCTCTCCTGTCGTACCATTGTTTACAAAGGTCTGCTGCTCGCTCCCCAGATCGCCAATTTCTACAAAGAGCTATCCGATGCCGACGTGACCAGCGCGCTCTGTCTGGTGCATCAGCGCTTTTCGACCAACACATTTCCCAGCTGGCAGCGAGCGCATCCCTATCGCTACATCGCGCACAATGGCGAGATCAACACGCTCAAGGGCAATGTGAACTGGATGCATGCGCGGCAGTCGCTGCTGCAATCTCCCTTGTTTGGCGAGGACCTCAAAAAACTGTTTCCCATCATTGCGCCCCACGGCAGTGATTCCGCGAACTTCGACAACGCCGTAGAACTGCTGTTGCAGGCGGGACGCAGCCTGCCCCACGCGATGGCGATGCTGATTCCGGAAGCCTGGGCGGGCAACCCTCACATGAAGCCCGACAAGCGCGCCTTCTACGAATACCACGCCTGCCTGATGGAGCCCTGGGATGGCCCGGCGGCCATCGCCTTCACCGACGGCAGAGTCATCGGCGCCATTCTCGACCGCAACGGCTTGCGTCCCGGGCGCTACGTGGTCACCAATGACGATCACGTCATCATGGCCTCCGAAGCCGGTGTGCTCGACATTGCGCCGGAACAGGTGAAGATGAAAGGCCGCCTGCAGCCGGGAAAAATGTTTCTCGTCGACACCGTCGCAGGCCGCATTATCCCCGACCAGGAAATCAAGCAGCGTCTGGTTTCGAGAAAGCCTTACGGGCAGTGGCTCAAACAGAATCAGATCACGATGGATCAGCTGCCTGCGCCTAGCCGCATGCACCATCCCGACGCCGAAACTCTGCTTCGCCGCCAGCGTGCCTTTGGCTATAGCGACGAGGACTTGCGTATGATCCTCCGCCCGATGGCTTCGACCGGTCAGGAACCAGTCGGATCGATGGGCACCGACACGCCGCTGGCGTGTCTGTCGGACCGGCCGCAGTCGTTATTCAACTACTTCAAACAACTCTTCGCCCAGGTCACCAATCCACCCATCGACCCGATCCGCGAAGAAATCGTGATGTCGTTAGTCAGCTATATCGGCAGCGAGAGAAACATTCTCTCGGAAGAGCCGGAGAACTGCCACATGCTGAAGCTGGCGCATCCTTTGCTGACCAACCTCGATCTCGAAAAGCTTCGCCGTGTCTCGACCGGAGACCTGCTGGCGATCACGTTGCCCGCGCTGTTCCGGGCGAGTGACGGGGAAGCGGGGCTGAAGCGGGGACTGGACGAGTTGTGTCAGCGCGCGTCGCTCGCGGGAAGGGCCGGTTACACCCTGCTCATCCTCTCCGACCGCGGCGTGAATAAGGACTACGCCCCGATCCCCAGCCTGCTGGCGCTCGCGGCCGTCCATAATCTGCTGGTGCAGGAGGAAACGCGAACCCAGGTCGCCCTGATCACCGAGTCGGGGGAACCCCGGGAAGTCATGCACTTTGCGCTGCTCAGCGGATACGGGGCGAGCGCGATCAATCCTTATCTGGCGCTGGAGAGTGTCGAGAGCCTGGCCCGGCGCGGCGAACTGGCCGACGGCGTGACTGCCGAGCTGGCCGTCAAGCACTTCATCAAATCGGTCAATAAGGGCCTGCTGAAGACCTTCGCCAAGATGGGCATCTCGACGTTGCAGAGCTATCAGGGCGCCCAGGTTTTCGAAGCCATCGGTTTGAATCGGGAACTGGTGGACGCCTATTTTGCCGGCACCGCTTCCCGTCTGGAAGGCGTCGGACTGGACGTGCTCGCGCGCGAAGCGCAGTCGAAACATGAGCACGCCTTCCGTCCCCTGAGCGAGTCCGAGACCGAGCTCGCGGTGGGAGGAACCTACCACCAGCGCGTCAATGGAGAGTATCACCTGTTGAACCCGCTGACCATCAGCAAACTGCAGCAGTCAGTGCGCGAGGGAAGCTTCAAGACTTTCCAGGAATACACCGACCTCATCGACCGGCAGAGCAGCAACATGGCCACCCTGCGCAGTCTGATGAAGTTCAAGAAGAGCGACAAGCCGGTTCCGATCGAAGAAGTGGAGCCGGCCCGGGAAATCGTCAAGCGCTTTACCACGGGAGCCATGTCGTTCGGCTCCATCAGCAAGGAAGCGCACGAAACGCTGGCCATCGCCATGAACCGCATTGGCGGCAAATCGAATACCGGCGAAGGCGGAGAAGATGAAGAGCGCTTCCATGCAGATGCAAACGGTGACCTGCGGCGCAGCGCGGTCAAGCAAGTCGCCTCGGCGCGCTTTGGAGTCACCGCCAATTACCTTGTCAATGCCGATGAGCTGCAGATCAAAATGGCGCAGGGCGCAAAGCCCGGCGAAGGCGGGCAGTTGCCCGGGCACAAGGTCGATGAGGTCATCGCGCGTCTGCGGCATTCCATCCCCGGCGTGGGCTTGATTTCACCTCCACCACATCACGATATCTATTCCATCGAGGATCTGGCGCAACTGATCTACGACCTGAAAAACGTGAACCCGCAGGCTCGCATTGCGGTGAAGCTGGTCGCCGAGGTGGGCGTGGGCACGGTAGCAGCCGGCGTTGCCAAGGCTCATGCCGACGTGGTTCTGATCAGTGGAGACAGCGGGGGCACCGGCGCCTCGCCACTCAGTTCCATCAAGCATGCGGGCATTCCCTGGGAGCTCGGGCTGGCCGAGACCCAGCAGGTGCTGTTGCTGAACGATCTGCGCAGCCGCATCCGGGTGCAGACCGACGGCAAGCTGCAGACCGGCCGCGACGTGGCGGTCGCGGCGTTACTCGGTGCCGAAGAATTCGGCTTTGCCACGACGCCGCTGATCGCCATGGGCTGCGTCATGATGCGCAAATGCCATCTCAACACCTGCTCGGTGGGCATCGCGACGCAAGATCCGGTCCTGCGCAAGCAGTTTCGAGGGCAGCCTGAGCACGTCATCAACTTCTTCTTCTTCCTGGCCGAACAGGTGCGGCAGCACATGGCCGAACTCGGCTTCCGCCACATGGACGAAATGATCGGTCGCGTCGACATGCTGGAGATGGAGCCCGCCATCCATCACTGGAAGGCTCGCGGTCTGGATCTGTCGGCCGTTCTTTATAACCCGGAGGTTCCGTCGCGCGTGGCTCGCCGCTGCGTGCAGGCGCAGGATCACGGACTGGAGCAGGCGCTCGATCATCAGATTCTCGCCGAATCGCAGGCCGCAATCGAGACTCTGACTCCGGTTGCCATCCAGCTGCCGGTGCGCAACATTCACCGCTCGGTGGGAACCATGCTGGCCGGAGCCATCGCTCGCCGCCACGGATCGGCCGGCCTGCCCGACGATACCATCCGCATTCACCTGGACGGCTCGGCGGGGCAAAGTCTGGGCGCGTTCCTCGTCCGAGGCGTCACGGTCACGCTCGAAGGCGAGGCCAACGACTACGTGGGCAAGGGCCTTTCCGGAGGACGCTTGATTGTCTATCCTCCGCCTCGCTCCCCCTTCGCCCCCGAGAAAAACATCCTGATTGGCAACGTTGCCCTGTACGGCGCAACCAGCGGCGAAGCCTTCTTTAGCGGCGTTGCCGGCGAGCGTTTTGCGGTGCGAAACTCCGGCGTGACCGCGGTGGTGGAGGGAGTTGGCGATCACGGCTGCGAGTACATGACGAAGGGTTTGGTGCTGGTACTCGGCACCTGCGGCAGAAATTTTGCCGCTGGCATGAGCGGCGGTGTGGCTTACGTTTTCGACGAGCGCGGCGACTTCACAGAAGAGCGCTGCAATCTGGACTCGGTCGACCTGGAACCGGTTTTCGAAGCGCAGGCAGCCCAGGCGATCGAAGATCTGGCAGAAGCGAGATTGCTCGAAGCCAAGCTGGTAAAAGATCTTGTCATGCGGCACCTGCAACTGACGGGCAGCCCGCGGGCGTCCTGGATTCTCGACCACTGGTCGGAGGCACTTGCGCGCTTCATCAAGGTTTTTCCTCACGAACACAAGCGGGTGCTCGGGGTGAGCCGGGGGCTTCAGCACTATATTCCAGCTCCGAGGCTCGGCATCGGGCCCCGGGCCGAGCAGGTGCAACATGGGTAAGGACACCGGCTTCCTGGAATACTCGCGCGAGCTCGCCCCCCGCCGTCCGGCGACACAGCGGGTCAACGATTGGTTCGAAATCTATCTCGATTTTCCCGAAACCAAGCTGCGCACCCAGGGCGCGCGCTGCATGGATTGTGGCGTGCCCTTTTGTCAGAGCGGGTGTCCGGTCAACAACCTGATCCCCGATTGGAACGATCTGGTTTATCACGGGCGCTGGAAAGAAGCGGTTCGCCAGCTGCACGCGACCAACAATTTTCCGGAGTTCACCGGCCGGATTTGTCCTGCGCCGTGCGAAGCGTCTTGCGTGCTGGGCATCAATCAGCCCGCGGTCACGATCAAGCAGATCGAAAAGAACATTGTGGAGCGCGCGTTTCATGAAAGCTGGATCCGTCCCGAGCCGGCAAAATTTCGCACCGGGAAAAAAGTGGCGGTCGTCGGATCCGGACCGGCGGGATTGGCCGCAGCCCAACAGTTGTGTCGCGCCGGACACCTGGTGACGGTCTATGAGAAGGCCGATCGCCTCGGAGGACTGCTGCGTTACGGGATCCCGCAGTTCAAACTGGAAAAGCACATTATCGATCGCCGCCTGGAACAGATGTCGGCCGAGGGTGTGAAGTTCGTGACCGGCGCGGAAGTCGGCAACAACGTTGGGACCGAGGATCTGCGGAGCGAGTTCGATGCCATGGTGCTGGCCGGAGGCGCCGAGCATCCGCGCGATCTCCGCGTTCCTGGCCGTGATCTGCGCGGAATCCATTTTGCGATGGAGTATCTTCCGCAGCAAAACCGGCGCTGTCTCGGCGACACCATCGACGAGGCGGCAGAGATTTCCGCCGCCGGCAAGCGCGTCGTGATTATCGGCGGCGGCGATACCGGCGCCGATTGCCTGGGCACCGCGCACCGGCAGAAGCCGCTTTCCGTGCATCAGTTCGAGATTATGCCGAAGCCTCCCGAGGAGCGCTCGCCCTCGACGCCCTGGCCCCTGTGGCCGATGCAGCTGCGCACCGAAGGGGCACACGAAGAGGGTGGCGTGCGCGACTGGAGTATTGCCACCACCCGATTGACCGGCTCGAGTGACGGTCATGTGCAGCAACTGCATGCCGTGCGCGTCGGACCCGCGCCCAAGTTCGAGCCCCTCCCGGGTACCGAGTTCACCTTGCAAGCCGACCTGGTGCTGATTGCGATGGGTTTTGTGGGGCCGGTCCGAACCGGCATGATCGAGCAGTTGGGAGTCGAGCTCGACGCCCGCGGCAACGTGGCCACCGACCAGAACCATATGTCCTCGGTGCCGGGAGTTTTCGCGGCGGGCGATATGCGTCGCGGACAGTCCTTGGTGGTATGGGCCATCGCGGAGGGCCGCAAGACAGCGGCGAGCGTGGATGCCTACTTGCGTGCGAGTGCGGCGCTCGGAGCGGGTCAAGAGCCGGATGTGATGACCGCAAAAAAACCTTCGGCCCTGCTCGCAACATCGACCAAACGGGCGCATTTGCCCGATGTGCGCGCTTCCTTCGGGTAAGGCGAGTCCTTCCCTCGCAAAAGCCGGCGGCTCTATTTCCCCGCGTTATCCAGTCGTTGCGCCGCCGCTTCGATCAGGCTGGACTCATCCTCCAGCGCTTTGGCTACGCGCACGATCTCCTGGTCGGCTTCGGCATATCTTTTCTGTTCAATGCCCTCGCGCACTCCGGGTACGGTCTTCACTCCATAGCCGCTGTAGACGCCGGGAGCGTAAAGCAGATGCTTGTACCAGGGGCGGCGCGGCAATCCTTCCGCGTTCGTGAGACGACGTTCGCTTTCGATCAATTGTTGGTTCAGCCCTCCCAGCTGCCCGGCCCACGCGTCATCCCCCAGATTCGCCTGCTTCTGCGCCAGCGCCTGCTGATAGTGTTTGGCGCTTCGCGACAGAGAATCAACCGCGTTTTGCAGGGGGGCAAAATTCAGGTGGGGTGGAATGGGTTCCCGCGTGGGCGCCACTGTAGGACGCCGGGGATCGAACGTTGCCTGGAACATTCCTTCGTCCAATTCAAGGTTGCGCTCGCGGATCTCCTCCCGCTTGTCGGCCAGCAGCTTCTCGAGGTCCTTGGTATACATGGCCACGGTGTCGGCAAAATCGACGAAGTCGAACGGCAGCACTTCCGCGTCGGCAAGCCGCATTACCGACGTTCCCACGGTTTGGGCCAGCGCCCGTCCGTAGACGAAATCGGTGTCGGAGAAATGCGTGTACCAGTAGAAGTCGTCATAGATGGAGTGATAGATTCCCTGTTCATCCTCGCCGCCGTAGCCCAGGTCGAGCGTGGCGACACCGATGTGGTCGATGAAGGCTGTGAAGTCGGTACCGGAGCCGAGCGCTCCGATGCGCAAGTCCGGCCGCTGCCGAATTTCTTTCCTCTCGTCCGAGGTCTTGGCGGCGGCGATGGCGGTCAGCTGCGCCCGCTGCCATGCGGTCATTTTGGTTTCCGGATCTTCGACATCGCGCGCGACTCCGTTGATGAACTGTTCCAGGCTGTGAGAGCCGTTCATATTCAGAATGCCGCGATCGTTGCCGTCGCTGTTGAGGTAGACGGCGGCGTGCTGGCGCAGTTCGTCGGCGTGAGCTTCGACCCATTCGGTTGAGCCCAGCAGCATGGGCTCTTCACCATCCCATGCGCAATAGATGATGGTGCGACGCGGCCGCCAGCCCTGTTTCAGCAGCAGACTCATGGAGCGCGCTTCTTCGAGCAGAGAGACCTGGGCGGAAATGGGGTCCTCGGCCCCGTTGACCCAGGCGTCGTGATGATTGCCGCGGATGATCCACTCGTCGGGGGCCACGCTGCCTGGAATTTTCGCGATCACGTCGTAGACGGGCTTGATCTCCCAATGGAATGCGACCTGCAAGTGGACCCGCGCCGGCCCTGGTCCCACGTGATACGCAATGGGAAGCGACCCGCGCCACGGGTCGGGCGCCATGGGGCCGGCGAGAGCGGCCAGCAGGGGCTGTGCATCGCCGTAGGAAATCGGGAGCACGGGAATCTTGGTGATGCTCTTGGCGTCTTTCAACTCCAGGCGCTTGGCATCGGGGGTTGCACCTATACCCGGGGTCAGCGGATCGCCCGGGCTGTTGGAGGCAAAATCCATTACGCTGCCGCGCTGCACACCTTCGGCGGGACGCATCGGCCCGGCGGGAAATACATTGTCGCGCGTGTAGCCGTCGTCTTGCGGCTCGGAGTAGATCAGGCAGCCGATGGCACCGTGTTCGGCGGCAACCTTGGGTTTGACTCCGCGCCAGCTGTGATAGTACTTCGCGATCACGATCGCGCCTTTGACGGAAATGCCCAGCCGATCGAGCTTTTCATAGTCTTCCGGCAAGCCGTAATTGACAAACACCAGCGGAGCGATGACGTCGCCATCGGTCGAATAGGCATTGTAGGTGGGCAACTGCTCGGATTTTTGATTCGAGGTCGGGTCGACGGCGAGCGCCGGCTCTTCGAGCCTGGCCGTGAACTTGGTGGGCGACACCATCTCTAACACGCGGATCTTGGGCGTCGGGAACAGGACGTCGAAGCGTTCGATGTGCGCGTCCAGGCCCCAGTCTTTGAAGTGGGCCAGAATCCATTCCGCGTTGTCCTGGTCGTAGGGCGAGCCCACGTGGTGCGGACGCGCGCTGAGGCGCTGCATGTAGGCGCGCAGGTTTGCCGGGTCGGGAATGGCGCGGAATTTTACCTCCCAGGCGCGCTCGCTTTGACTGGAACGCGGTGAATATCCGACCAGCGCTGCCGGACTCGAGCCGCCGGGATCGGCCCCCAACGACAGCGATCGAACCGCCAGGGTGAAGACGAGCACAACGGAGAAGAACGGTCGCATGTCACTCCTTTGATCGAGGCATGACATTATAGCCGCAGGCCCGGTTGCTGCAAGGCGGAGGGACACGGCCTCCGGCGAAGCCTGCTCGCTCGGGCCAGGGCGGGCGAGAGAAAGCTACTTTGCCGACTGAGGTGCGGCGCCACTGGTGATTTCGCGGGCCCAGCGCATGGCCTCGTTATAGCTTTTGTTGATGAAGTAGAGAGACAAATCGAGTTGCTTGCCCAGCTTGTTGACGGTTTCCCAGTCGCCGGCCTCGCGCATAACCATGAGATCGTAGATGGGTGAGAGATTGGTCTTGCCGCCGGTCTTGCCGCAGAGCAGTTGCGCTTTGGTTTCCGGATTCAACGACAGGTTCTCGACGATCACCCCGATGGGCACCTCGAGGATGACATCCATCAGGGAGAGAATGCCTAAGAAGAACAGATCGGACTCCCCGTGCTTGACTTTGGGAGCGAGGAGTTCGCAGAAGCGAGCGCGCACCAAGGACGACAGAACCAGGTCCGACGATTTTTCCTGGGCCATGGCAATGGTGCTGACCATGCGAATCCAGCGGACCAGCTCGCGCTCTCCGAGCAGGTTCAGGGCATGCCAGACCGATTCGACTGGCGCCGACAGCCCCAGAAGCGGCGAGTTTAAGTAGCGCAGTAAGCGGTAACAGAGCGAGGGCTCGTGTTTGATCAGATCCTCGATTTCCGAGAAATTTACTTCCGGTTTGGATACCGCCTGCAGGAGTCGGAGAGAGGAGGCCTGGTTGGCGGGAATGTGACGGGCGCGCAATTTTTCCGGGTGACGGAAGAAATTGCCCTCAAACAGGGTGCAGCGGCTCTTCATGGCGACCACCTGGTCCTGTCGGGTTTCCACCCTCTGCGCCAGCATCTGGCGCTCCTTGCTGGCATAGCGCTCGACCAGGCCCGCGGCTTTCTCGGGTCCGACCTTTTTGATGTCGATCTTAAGAAAGTTGGTATAAGGGATCAGCAGTTCCCGGTGGTCGTTGGGCACGAAATTGTCGAGCGCGACGGTGTATCCGTTCTCGCGCAACTGCACGCAGGCGGCCACGACGTTCTGATCGGCTGGGACGCTGTCCTGGATCTCGACCACCACTTCGCCCGGAGGCAGCAGGGCGAACCATTCCTTCAGCAACATCTGGTGCGTGCAATCGATGAAGGCGAGTTTGCCATCGCACAGCACATCGAGTCCGACCACCGTCAGAGTATCGATGGTGGCCGAGGTGGCGCTTAGATCAACGGAACCGGACTGGGATTCTTCCGGATTCTCGCGAAAAAGCAGTTCGTAACCGATTACGTTCTCGTCTTTGTTCAGAATCGGCTGCCGAGCGATACAGGGAATAGCCTTTTCGGCGTGAGCGGCTTGCACTTGATTGGTCATGGCTTCTGATCTATCTATCGACCAGCCCGGAGACGGACTTTAGCACGGGGTGGGCCGAGACGAACTGGTCTCGGGCGCAGGCCGGGCGAAGACCTTAAGGCGCGGCTATGGGTGGGTCGCAGTGATGCCCGCCTCGGATAAAAACAGGCTCGACACCTGGTAATAGGCGGTGTAGGCGTAGGATCGCAGGTCGTCGGTGACAAAGACTTCTCGCAGCGAGAGCAGCCCCGTGCGATCGGCGGGGGCGAACTCCTTGAACAGGGTTCGACGTCCGCTCGCCAGGTCGACGCGTTCGAGGTGACAGGGAATCTCGGCGCGGCGATAGACCAGCACGGAGCGACCGTCCGCGCTCCACCGGGCAATCGTGTCCGATGGGGTGACTGCCGGCACGGGCCGAGGTTCTCCTCCGGCGACCGGGTAGAGCGAGTACTTGCCGTCGACGCCGCGCGCAAGAATAAGTCTGTCGTCCGGCGAGAGCATGCCGTCACTTGTGCCTTCCGGCGTTACCGGCCGCGCCGCGTCGCCCGCCGCACCATCCCGGCTGCCAATTTCCGGAACGTCGATGTGCTGCATATAGAAGCGGGTGATTTTCCCGGGTTCGTTGCCGCTGATGAGTACGTTTTTGATGTCCCGGAACCACTGGGCGGTGACATAGTTCTCGATGTTGCCGCGCGGGAGTTGGCGGGTCGCGCCAGCTCCCGTGGGGTAGATCACGAGCTGCGGCCGATGAGATTGCACGACGGCGAGAACGAGCTTGCCGTCGGGAGAAAGGTCTGCCGGCCAACCCTCCCCGAGGCGGACCACCGGAGAAGCTGCGAGCGACCGATCGGTGTTCCGCAGACAAACGGCATAGTTGTTTCCGAGTGCGGTCTCGGCGAACAGGAGCGTGCGCCCGTCACGGGAGAGCGCGCGGGCATGGGAGGTGTTGAGCCAGGAGAGGTCCCGATCTTCAGTAGGGCCTGCGCCCCGACTCCGATTTCGATCTTCTGGCCGACCGGCACTTGAGCTCGGGGCTTGGTCGGAAACATGCACCATCGCCGCATAGCGGTAATCCAGGCGTGTGGCGAGCCAGCGACCATCCGGAGCCACGTCTTGCACCATGAGCCACCGGGGGCCTGGTAGGCAATCCGCCTCTTGCCTGCGGGGGTTATGCCATAGATGGTGAAGGCGCCGCCGCTCTGGCTCGCGGAGAAAAGAATTTCCCGGCCATCGGGCGACCAAGCGAGTCCCCGTTCGCTCCAATAGCCATCGGAAAGCACAACGTTGTTGCCGGCAAGGTCGACGATGTTCACCGAACCTCGGTCGTCCCACTTTCGCGGATGTTCGAAATAGGCGATTCGATCTCCCCGGGGAGAGATCCGCACATCGCTCATGTAACCGCTCACCTGGCGGAGCACTTTAACGATTGGATATTCGAGCCGGTCCTTGCCCCCGACCTCACGGATGATGGCGAGCTGCGAGCCGTCCGGCGACCAGTCGGCCTGCCGCACGCCTTCTTCGATTTCGCGCGGGGCCCCGCCGTCCAAGGGCATGCGCGCCAGGGTGCCGGTAAAGAGCCGGTACCAGACGTACCTTGCACCCACCAGAACCGCGAGCTCACCCTTGGAGGAGATGGCGAGCAATTGCATTCCGGGTGGGCCGAGAGGCGTTGGCTCGGGATAACGGGAACGCACCGCGTAAATCTGCGGCGTATTTCCCGAGATCGCGGCGCTATAGACGACGGTGTCTTTGTCGGCGAAGGCGGCCTGAAAAACGGCTTCGCGCCGGAAGTTCAGCTGGCGAAAGGTAACCGGCTCAGGAGCGCGCCGGGTGAGTGGGCCGCCGAGCAGGGCGGCCAGAGCGAGGGCGGCAAACACCGCAGCCAGTGTCCACGCAAGCCAGGCGGTGCGGAGTCGGACGGCCGCGCGCCCGGCGGCCAGGGGTGCGGATCGTAGACGAAACCGAGCCTGGCAAGCCGGAGTGCGAGTTGCCATCGGCAATCCAGCGCAGCTCCTTGCAGAGATCGCCCGCCGACGGCCAGCGCGCATCCGGGTCTTTCGCAAGACAAACCCGGATGGTGCGTTCGAGCGCTGGCGGCGTGAGAGGTTGCAGGGTGGTGATCGGTTCCGGATCCTTCACCAGAATGGCCGAAGCAACACTGAAATCGCTTTGCCCGGGAAAGGCCCGGCCTCCCGTCACCATTTCATACAGTACGGCGCCCAATGAAGAGATGTCGCTGCGCGCGTCCACTTCCTTGCCTTCCACCTGCTCGGGCGACATGTAGGGAACCGTCCCCACGATCGCCCCTTCACGCGTGACCGGATGGCTGGGCACGGCGGCATGGGTCAGCGTTGCTCCCGCGTTGAGCGGGGGTGCCGCTTTCGCCAAGCCGAAATCGAGCAGCTTGGCGCCCGCTTTCGTCAGCATGACGTTGCCGGGCTTGAGGTCGCGATGCGTGACGCCACCGCGGTGCGCCCGGTCGAGGGCGCTTGCCAGCTGGATCCCGTACTCCAGAACCTCCGCGGTTGGCAGTGCCCCCCTGGTCAGCCGCGACGCCAGCGTCACTCCCTCCACGAACTCCATGACCAGGAAGTCAACGCCGTCCTGTTGGCCAATGTCATAGAGCGTGCAAATGTGGGGGTGGTTCAAGCTGGAGACAGCTTTTGCCTCGCGCTCGAAGCGCTGCCGTGTTTTCGGACCGTCGGAAAGATGGGAGGGAAGAATCTTGATGGCGACGGCGCGATCGAGTCGCGTGTCGCGCGCCCGATAGACCTCGCCCATACCGCCGGAGCCAAGCGGCTCGACAATTTCGTAGGGGCCTAGCTTCGTGCCAGAGGTCAGGGCCATCAGTTGGGCAGATTATAGGCTTTCCACCAAGAATCCTTCCACGGCCGCCAGCTTGACCGCGCGGCCACCGGCGCCGAACTAGGCAAGCCCGCTTTGCCGGGCAACGTTGAGCGCTTCGATGGCCGCGCCGCGGGCTCCGGCGGTGTCGCCATTGGGCATGACGTGGATGGGAATATCGACCTGCTCTTCGCGCTGGGGCGGCATTCCCACACGGATCTCCGCCAGGAACCAACGCTGGAATTGCGGGCTGGTCTCGAGCACGCCTCCTCCGACGATCAGAGCATCCGGGTCGAAGGTGTTGATCATTTCGTCGAAAAACAGCCCCAAGGCATGAGCCTGCACGCGAAAAATCTCCTTGGACATGGGATCCCCTTGATCGGCGAGACCGCGTACCGCCTTCGCGGCCTGGTGGCGCTCTTGCTGGGCGAGCGCATGCCCGGGATAGCGTGGCAAAAAGAACGGCAGCAGGGTTTTCTCAATGGCGGTGAGAGAGCACAGCGATTCCAAGTCGCCGATGCGTCCGCAGTTGCATTGCGGCTTGATCCCGTCGATGCCCGCGATGCTCTGGTAAGGAATCAGGACGTGGCCGAGTTCGCCGCCGAAGCCGTTTCTGCCCTTGACCACGTTGCCATCGAGGATGATGCCACCGCCGTTGCCCGTCCCGACGACATCGGAGACGGAGGTCTCGCGGCTGTTAGCGCCGAAGATCGCATAGTGTCCCCAGAGCGCGGCCGCGTTGGCGTCGTTCAAATAGGACACGGGCTTGCCGAGTTTATCGGCCAGTCCTTCGCGGATGTCGTATGCCGCCCACTGGGCATGGACGAAGTTCGTGGATCCGCGTGCGCTGAGACGACCGGTTGAGCTGGCCGGGCCGGGCGTGTCCAAACCCACGGCGACTACGTCCGAAAGCGCTACCCCTGCCTTTTGTGCGGCGATCGCGAGACCATCGGCGATCTGCTGCAGGCAGATGTCGGGCCCTTGCTTCGCAAGGGCTGGATGCTCACACAGTCCGTCGACGAGAAACTGCCCTTGCCCGTCGACTAACGTGTAGTTGATGGCCGTTCCGCCCAGATCCACTCCAGCGACTACGTGCACGGTCGATCTCCTCTCCATTGCCGATTGATGGCTCTTCGATTTGGCCCCGCCCAGCTTAGCAGAAAATGGAACAATCGCTCGCCCGGCTGCGTCGCTTTCTCTTTCCGGCAGAGTACGGGCGGTGCTGGAGCTGCGGCGATTCGGCCATGGGGCCACAATCGGCCCGAAAATGCTAAATTAGAAGATTCATGTCTGCTCCCAATTCTCTCTTTGTTCGCGCCGCCAAGGCTCAACCCACGGAACGGACGCCCGTCTGGTTCATGCGCCAGGCGGGACGCTACATGGCGGAGTACCGCGCCGTCCGCAAACAATATTCGCTGATTGAGATCTGCAAGAAACCGGCGGTCGCGGCCCAGGTCACCATCGAAGCGGCCGAGATTTTGAAGGTGGATGCGGCGATCATCTTTGCCGATCTGCTTCTTCCGCTGGAGGTCATGGGACTGCCGTTTCACTTCTCGGCCGGCGAAGGGCCGCGGATCGACAAACCGGTGCGCTCCGCTGAAGATGTTGCCCGCCTGCGCACCGATCGCGCGGCGGACCTCGGCTATGTCTCGGAAGCGGTGAAACTGGTAGTCCAGCACTTCGGCGACAGACTCCCGGTCATCGGATTCTGCGGCGCGCCGTTCACTCTGGCCAGCTACATGATCGAAGGCGGAGGCTCGCGCAACTACATTTTCACGAAGCAGATGATGTACCGGGCGCCAGGGGCGTGGAACGAACTGCTCGGGAAACTGGTCGAGGTAACGGCGGAATATTCTGCGGAGCAGGTGCGCGCGGGAGCCGATACGATCCAGATTTTTGACAGCTGGGTCGGTTGCCTGAGTGTCGAAGATTACCGCCGCTATGTTCTTCCGCATGTCAGGGACCTGGTGCAGCGCCTGCAGCAGACCCGCGTGCCCGTGATTTATTTCGGCACCGACAGCTCGACGCTTCTGCCCGCGATGCAAGAAAGCGGCGCCGAGGTGCTGGGCCTGGACTGGCGCATTCCGCTCGATACCGGCTGGCAGAGTCTGGGCTTTCGGGGCGCGGTGCAAGGCAACCTGGATCCGGTGCTGCTGTTCGCGGATTGGAAAGAGCTCAAATCGCGGGCCCAGGATATCCTGCGACGTGCCGGCGGACGAGCCGGGCATATCTTCAATCTTGGCCACGGCATTGTTCCCGAAACGCCGGTGGACAATGTAAAGGCGCTTTGCGAGTTCGTTCGCGAGCGTTCGGCGGAGTTCAAAAAATGACGCCGTGTCCGCTGGGGCTTACCGGGCAGTGCTATTGCGCGAATCGGGTGAGTTCGTTCGCCGCCGGGGAAGGGCCGGCCAAAGTCGCCGTGCTTCTGCTGGCTCATGGCAGCCCTGAAAACCCCGATCAGATTCCAGAGTTTTTGGGCTATGTCACCGGCGGACGACCGCTGCCGCCGGCAGTGGTCGAAGAGATCCGGCATCGTTATTCACTGATCGGGTTCTCGCCGCTCGCCTGCTGGACAACGCGGCAGGCCGATCAACTTGCGCAGTGGTTGAAGATGCCGGTTTTCGTCGGAATGCGCAACTGGAGGCCTTTCATTGCCGACGCCGTGAAGGCGATCGCGAGCCGGGGATACGAGCGCGTCATCGCCCTCTGCCTGGCGCCGCAAAATTCGCGCACCAGCGTCGGACTCTATCGCAGCGCGTTGAGCGGCGACGGAAATCTTCCGTTCCAGTTGGACTTTGTCGAACAGTGGCACGATCAGAGGTTGCTGGCCAGCGCGTTCGCCGAGAAATTACGCGCGGGCTGGGGAAAGGCGAGCGCGGAAAATGGAGCGGAACTGCCCGTCATCTTTACCGCGCACAGCGTTCCCGAGCGCACCATTACCGAAGGTGATCCTTACGAGCGTCAAGCCAAGGAAACCGCCGCGTTGGTGGCGGATCAAGCCGGGCTGGCGGCCGACGGCTGGCGGTTCGCCTTTCAGAGCCAGGGCATGTCGGGCGGCGCCTGGATCGGGCCGACGGTCGAAGACACGATTCGCGACCTGAAGGCAAGAGGCCATCGCGGTGTATTTCTGCATCCCATTGGATTTCTGTGCGATCACGTCGAGGTGCTTTACGATATCGACATCGCCTTCCAACAGTTCGCGGGAAAACAGGACATGCGGCTGTGGCGAGCCGAGTCCTTGAACGGCTCCAAGACCCTGACCGCGGCGCTGGCGGAAGTGGTGAGCGGCCGGGTGGGGGCGCAGGGCCTTGAGCGCGAAAGAGACGGATGGGCCCGCCACTGAAAGCGCAACGCATTTCCATGAAACGCATCGCCATCATCGGCGGCGGCATCTCCGGCCTCTCGGCTGCCTATGCGGTCGAAGAAAAACGCCGGTCGGGCGCGCCCGTGGACTACGTTTTGTTCGAGTCCAGTGCGCGCCTCGGCGGGGTGCTGGTGACCGATCGTGTCGACGGCTGCCTGGTTGAGGCTGGACCCGATTCGTTTCTAACCGAGAAGCCTTGGGCCGCGAATCTGTGCACCCAGATTGGATTGGGCGACCAACTGATTGGCTCCAACGATTCGCAACGCAAGACCTATATCGTCGTCCAGAACAAACTGGTGGTGATGCCCGATGGGCTCATGTTCATGGTACCCACCAAGATCCTGCCCACGGTTTTGTCGCCGCTATTTTCCTGGCGCACGAAAATGCGCATGGCTGGCGAATGGTTTCATCCGCCGCACCAAGCTGCCGTCGACGAAACGGTGGCCGAGATGGTCGAACGACATTACGGCTCGGAGATGGTCGATCTGCTGGCCGATCCGCTGCTCTCGGGAGTCTACGGTGGCGAAGCTTCCCAGTTGAGCGTGCGTGCCGTGTTGCCGCGCTTCGCCGACATGGAATCGAAGCACGGTAGCCTTGGCCGGGCGATGCTGGCGGCGCGCAAGACCATGGCGGCGGCGGCGAAGGCTCCGGCGAAGCCGCTGTTCAGTTCCCTGCGCGATGGCATGCAGGCCATGGTTGACGCCCTGGTTGCGCGTCTGGACGGGAGCGCGCTCAAGACCGCTTCGCCGGTGCTGTCGCTGATCCCACAAGGGGACGGCTGGACCGTTTCTGCCGGATACCAGTCCGACCAATTCGATGCCGTCATCATTGCGACCCCAACGCACGCGGCAGCGAGCCTGCTCGAAGCCGCGGATCAAAATTTCGCGCGCGAGCTGAACGCGATACCCTACAGCTCATCGGTGACCGTTACGCTCGGCTATGATGGGAAAGTGCGGCGCTCGCTTCCGCCGGGATTCGGGTTCCTGGTGCCACGCAGTGCGGGACGGCGCATGCTTGCGGCCACCTTTGTCCACAACAAGTTCCCGCATCGCGCGCCAGAAGACCGCGCCCTGGTACGTTGTTTCCTGGGCGGCGCGCGGGACGAGCAGATTCTCCAAGCGAGCGAAGAAGAAATCCTCGCCATCGTTCGCCACGAGCTCCGGCAGATTCTGGGAAAGACGCTCGATGCCGAGCCCCAGTTTGCTCGCGTATTCAAATGGAAGGCCGCCATGGCGCAGTATTCGGTCGGGCACCTGGAACGACTGCAGCGGATCGAATCGCTGCGCCAGAAATTTCCCGGTCTGGCGCTTGCGGGCAACGGGTACGGTGGCATCGGGGTTCCGGACTGCGTTCGCTCGGGCACAGAAGCGGTAGACAAAATCCTGGCCGACATGGGAATGTGGTCGGCGGCCTCCTAGCCGGAGGTCGGTCGACTACCGCTCTCCGCCCGGACCACGCCAAGCTGCGAGACAAGCAGACTACGTTTGAACCGGTTCGTCGGGAGACTCCGTCAGGGGCGTACGATCGGTTGCCAAACCTCGCTTGCCAAACCCTCTGCTCGGCTTCGGCGGGGTTGATAGAATGAGTACTCTGGGGGTTGGGTTATGAAAATTTTGTGGACTCTGATCTGCCTCGCGGCAACGCTCGCCTGGGCGCAGCAAAATTCGCCCCCCGACACCCGGGGCATGAACATGGCCGGCCACGACATGTCGAGAATGTCAGCTCAGGATGCGGCTGAGGGCCCGGACGCAAGCATGCACGCCATGCATTCCATGGAAGGTCATCACATGGACATGGGGCCGCACATGAAAATGACGGCGCTTCGGGCGGCGCAACCGGGGGACACGGAAAAGGCGCAGAAGATTGTAGAGACAGCACGCGCCGTGATGGAAAGGTATAAGGATTACCAGGTCGCGCTTAACGACGGGTTCAAGATTTTCCATCCCGAAGTGCCGCAGAAGCAGTATCACTTCACCAACTACGGTTATGCCATGGAAGCCTGGGCCGGTTTCAATCCGGAACATCCGACCTCGCTGTTGTACGAAAAAGATGGCGACGGCTACCGGCTGGCGGGCGTGATGTATACCGCCCCCAGGCGCTTTACCGAAGACGATTTGAATGAGCGCATTCCGCTCAGCGTCGCGCAGTGGCACGAGCATGTGAATTTCTGCGCGCCGCCCGCGAATCGCAGAAAAGAGCTGCTCGAGCCGAATCCCAAATTCGGACTGCGCGGTTCCATCACCACCCAGGCGGAATGCGATGCGGCGGGCGGAACGTTTCATCCCATCATCTTTAACTGGATGGTGCACCTCTATCCGCTCGAAAAAGACCCGGCGCAGATCTGGTCGGTTGATCGCCAGCACGCCGACTGACTCGCCGGCGAAAGCTGAACCCTGGAGCAGGGGCGCGCCTGTGCAAAGGGCCGCGCCTAATCGCTCCGGCCGGGGATATCGCCACTCTGATATTCTGAACTTTCCCCGCTCCCATCCTCATGAACACGACTGCAGTTCCGAGCCAATGGAAGGTGATTCTTGCCTTTGGGCTGGTCTATGTTTTCTGGGGCTCGACCTATCTTGGCATCGGGATTGCGGTGGAGCAGATTTCTCCGGCCGTGATGTGCGCGGCGCGGTTCTCGATCGCGGGCGTGGTTATGCTTGCCTACTGTGGGCTCACGGGACGGCGCATTCGCTTCACCCGGCAGCAACTGAGCCGTCTGGCGGCGGTCGGCATCCTGCTGCTCATGGGCGGCAATCTGACGCTTTCCTATGCCGAGCGGGTTGTTCCGACGGGCTTGGCGGCCCTGCTGATTGCGGTGACTCCGTTGTGGTTCCTGGTGCTCGACAGCGTGCTGCTTGGCGACCATCATATTTCGCGGCGCGGCAAAATCGGGCTCGCGCTGGGGATCGTGGGTGTGATGGCGTTGATTTGGCCTGATCTTCTCCACCCGAATGCGCTGGGGCATCGGGAACTCGCCTGGTCGCTGGCCTTGCTGTTTGGTTCGTTCAGTTGGGCTTTCGGTTCGGTGCTCTCCAAGAAGTGGCAGACGGCGGCTTCGGACCCATTCGGGGCCATCGCCTGGCAGATGGTCTTTGCCGGGATGGCGAATATGCTTTTCGCGTTCCTGGTTGAGAGGCCCACGCTGGTCCGATGGAGTTTCCGGGGAGTGGCTGCGATTCTCTATCTCGTGGTGTGCGGTTCCTGGGTTGGATACACGGCTTACATCTGGCTGCTGCAGCATGTTCCGACCTCGAAGGTTTCTACTTACGCCTATGTCAATCCCGTGGTGGCCGTGTTTCTCGGATGGTTGGTTCTTCACGAGCGCATCGACCGCTACATCCTGCTGGGAAGCGCGATCATTGTGGCGTCGGTGGTGCTGGTGACGAGCGCGAGGGTGTCGACCCGGCAGACGGCGGGAACCGAGGTGGAGGCGGACATTCTGGGGACCGCTCGCGGCCATTGAACCGTCATCGATCGCGCAGCCGGTTGGCCGCGCCGACGTGCAAGGCGCGTCGCACCGGGCCCGCTACCGCGAGCGATCCGGTCTATAGCGGTCGTCTACGGCAATGGACGAGCAGCGATGTTTTCCTGGTTGCTTGCTGGGAGATGGGGAAAAACGCTGCCGCTTCCTGGCCCTCGGGCAAACGAAAAATACTCCCATCGGCCACCATGCAGACGATCTGGATGGTCTGGCCGGCGTGGTTAATTAACCCACCAGGCGATTTTTTAGGGGTGCGCGCTGAAGTTGACCTTGTCGGACTCGGCTTTCCTGTTGCAGACTAAGGTCTGATCGTCGTCGGCAAGAATGGCGATGATCGTCGCGGGCGTCCGCGGCTGGTGCCATGGAAATCGGGACCGGGCCGCGGTTTGCGGTTCATGGTATTGAAAATGGTTTTCAGTTACCATTGAATCGAAGCGTCAGGTGAAGTGCATGAGTCTTCCGCCACGACCGGGCCGGACCACTGCTTCCCCGCAGGGGAAATCCTATGCAGGTATGGTCGATCCCCTGCCGGGACGCCGCAAGCAATCGATTTTGGTGGTTGATGACAATGCGGTGAATGCGGCCTTGCTGAAGGAACTGCTGGTGAGCCGCGGCTATCCGACGGTTGCGGTGCAGAACGCAGCCGCCGCCGAGGCCGAGATTGGCCGCGAAGCTCCCGACCTGATCTTGCTCGACGTGATCATGCCCGGCAAGACGGGCTATGAACTGTGCCGCGAACTCAAGGAAGATGCAAAGACGCGCCTGATTCCGATTGTCATGATTACCGGTCTTAGCGCGCGGGAAGACCGGTTGAAAGGCATTGAGGCGGGCGCGGATGATTTTCTGACCAAGCCGATCAGTCCCGAGGAATTGTTTGCGCGGGTGAATTCGTTGCTCAAGTTGAAGGAGTTCACCGACGAACTGGAGACGGCCGATTCGGTGCTTTGTACCTTGGGACTGGCGGTGGAGGCGCGGGACCCTTACACGGAGGGGCATTGCGAGCGCTTAGCGCAGAACGCCGTGAACATGGGGCGCTTTCTCGGGCTGGACGACGAGAGCCTTCTGGCACTGCAACGCGGCGGCTACCTTCACGATCTGGGGAAGATCGCGGTGCCGGATGAGATTTTGAAGAAGGGGAGCGATCTGACACCGGCGGAGTGGGTGATCATGAAACAGCATCCGGTGACGGGAGAAACCATTTGCCGGCCGCTAAAATCGCTGCGGCTGGTCCTGCCGATCATACGGCATCATCATGAGCACTCGGATGGAAGCGGCTATCCGGACGGGTTGCGGGATGGGGAGATACCTTTGCTGCCGCGGATTCTGCAGGTGGTCGATATCTATGACGCGTTGCGCACGGCGCGCCCCTATAAGCCGGCGCTCGGCCACGAGCAGGCGGTGGAGATGATGCTCACCGAGGCGCGAAGCGGACTTTGGGACGCGGACCTGGTGTCGGAGTTCTTTGCGATGCTCGACAAGCGGCGACAGGTGGCTTGAATTATTGCGTCCTTGTTTCCGGGAGGCATTGACTTCCGCAAGGGCCCTGCGATTCCCATCCACAAAGAAAGCAATGGCTCAATGATTCACTGACTCGATGCCCCTCACCTACAGTTTCGTCATTCCCGCGTACAACGAAAGCGTGCGCATACGGCCCACGCTGCACGAGCTTGTCCGCTACGTGCAGGAAAAGAACTGGGATGCGGAAATTCTGGTGGTGAACGACGGGTCGGACGACGACACGGCGCAGATCGTGCGGGAGTATGGCAAGCGGCATCCGCAGGTTCTGCTGCTCGAAAATCCGGGAAATCGCGGAAAAGGTTTCAGCGTGCGCAACGGAATGCTGCATGCGCGCGGGGATATCTGCCTGTTTAGCGACGCCGACCTGTCTTCGCCGATGACCGAAGCGGAGAAACTGTTTGACGCCATTGCCGCCGGCGCCGATATCGCGATCGGATCGCGCTGGCTGCGGTCCGAACTGCAGACCGAGCGGCAGCCGCTGTACCGGCAGCTGTTTGGCAGAATCTTCAATCTGGCGCTGCGGCTGATTCTGGGGCTGAAGTTCGCGGACACGCAATGTGGATTCAAGGCGTTTCGGCGAGAGGCCGCGCAACGGATTTTTCCCCGGCAGAAAATTGAGCGCTGGGGGTTTGATCCGGAGATTCTGTTTTTGGCGCGCAGGGCGGGCTTGGGCGTGGAAGAGGTTCCGGTGCTGTGGGCACACAGCGAGGGGACGCGGCTGCATCCTTTTCGCGACGGATTGCGCATGTTTGGGGAAGTATTACGGATTCGCTGGAACGCCTGGGCCGGCGACTATGCGGCGGGCGCCGTGACCGCTCCGGAGAAATTGTGAGTCGGGTCCGCCGGGTTGCGCGGGGAGTGAGGCCTTGCCCGCCTCCCCGGAACCTCGCCACGGGTCAGCAATCGCCTCGGCTGGTTGACCGTGCGGCCAGGCGCACGAATTCGGCGATCTGAGCTCCCATTTCCTCGGTGCTCACGGTGCGCTCGCCGGGGCGTGCCAGATCGCGCGTCCGGAAGCCGCCCGTCAAGGTCGAGATCACGCCCGCCTCCACACACTCGGCCTCCTTCGGCAAATGAAAACTGTGGCGCAGCATCAGGGCGACGGAGAGAATCGCGCCCAGAGGATTGGCAACGCCCTTGCCGGCGATGTCGGGAGCCGAGCCGTGCACCGGTTCATAGAGGCCGACGGGGCCACCGATGCTGGCGGAGGCAAGCAAGCCGAGCGATCCAACGACTCCTCCGGCCTGATCGGAGAGGATGTCGCCAAACATATTCTCGGTCAGGATGACGTCGAACTCGGCAGGCTTGAGGACCAGCGCCATGGCGGCAGAATCGACGTACTGATGGGAGAGCAGGACGTCGGGGAACGCCCGGGCGACGCGGGTGACGACTTCGCGCCAGAGACGGGAACACTCGAGAACGTTGGACTTGTCAACCGAGAGCACGCGCTTGCGGCGGGATTGGGCAAGTTCGAAGGCGACGCGGGCGATGCGCTCGATCTCCGCCTCGGTGTAGCGCATGGTGTTGACCGCGTGGCGCGCACCCGAGGTGCCTTCGATCGAACGGGGCTGGCCGAAATACAATCCCCCGAGCAGTTCGCGAACGATGAGAATGTTGGTTCCTCTCACCAGTTCCTCGCGCAACGGCGAGCAGGCAGCCAGGCAGGGATAAAAGACAGCCGGGCGGAGATTGGCGAAGGCTCCGAGCTGCTGGCGGAGGCGCAACAGTCCAGCCTCGGGGCGAAGTTCACGCGGCTGGTGGTCGAAGCCGGGGCTGCCAACCGCTCCCAGCAGCACAGCCTGCGAGCCCAAGCAGGCCTGAGCCGTGGTTTGTGGCAGGGGATTGCCGAATTTTTCGAGGGCGGCGCCGCCGATCTCTTTTTCGTCGAGTTCGAGATCGTGGCCGAAGCCGCTCGAAATCTCCTCGAGAACGCAGATCGCCTGAGCAGTAACTTCCGGACCGATTCCGTCGCCGGGCAAGGAAATGACTCGGAGTTGCATGGAATCCTCGCTCCTTTGGGCAAGCATATACGAGGAGACTCCGCTGTGGTAGCCCGGTTTCAGGGAATCCCTGGACGGCGGCCGGGCGCAAAACGCTGCCGATCAAACGCCCCAGAGGTAGTCTTCTTGCTCGCTGTGATGGTCCGCTACCGGGCCACCGGAGACATCGCCAAACCAGTTGGCAAGCATCGGAGCGACGGGCCGGGCCTCGGGCGCGGCTAGGCCACCGGATGACTGCGCCGGGGGATGCGCACCGTTGGCATTAGAATTGGCGGCCGCGGCGGAGATCGCCGAACGCGGAAAACGCAGGGGTGCGGTCGCGGGGGGGAATTTCTTGCCCGCGGCGTCGGCAGCTTCGCGGTTGCTCTCGCCACGGCTGGCATCCTGAATCAGCTCGAGCAAGTGGCTGTCCTGGACCTTCTTGATGCGATCGGCCAGAACCACAAATCTGCGATAGATTTCATCGAGCTCGCGGCGTTCAAACCGATGTCCCAGTTGTTCGCAGCGCAGAGCCAAGGCGTGGCGGCCGGAGTGTTTGCCGAGCACCAGGCGCGAATCGGGTACCCCCACCGATTGGGGCGTCATGATTTCGTAGGTCAGTGGATTTTTCAGCATGCCGTCCTGATGAATTCCGGCTTCATGGGCAAAGGCGTTGCGGCCGGTGACGGCCTTGTTGGGCTGCACCGGAACGCGCGTGATCTCGGCCAACATCTGGCTCGCGGCAAAGATCTGCTCGCTTGCCACCGCGGTTTCATACGCGTAGCGGTCGGGACGGACTCGCATGGCCATGACGACTTCTTCGAGAGCCGCATTGCCGGCGCGTTCGCCAATGCCATTGATGGTGCATTCGACCTGGCGCGCGCCGTTCTGCACGCCCGCCAGTGAGTTTGCGACCGCCAGTCCGAGATCGTTGTGGCAATGCGTGGAAATCGTTACCTTGTCGATATCGGGAACCTTCTCATACAACGTGCGGATGAGCTGGCCGTATTCCTCGGGCATGGTGTAGCCGACCGTGTCGGGAATGTTCACCGTGGTGGCACCAGCGGCGATTACGGCTTCGACCACCTGGCAGAGAAACGGAACGTCGGTGCGGGTGGCGTCCTCGGGGGAAAACTCGACGTCGGGGCACAGGGACTTGGCGTGGCGGACCGCTTCGCGGGCCTGCTCGAGACACTGCTCGCGGGTGAGGCGCAGCTTGTATTGCAGATGAATGTCAGAAGTGGCGAGAAAAACGTGGATGCGCGGATGTGCCGCTCCCTGCAATGCCTGCCAGGCGCGATCGACATCGCCGACGCAGGCGCGGGCGAGGCCGGCGATGATAGGACGGCGTACCGTGGCGGCGATCTTTTGCACGGCCAGAAAATCGCCGTCGGAGGCAATGGGGAATCCGGCTTCGATGACGTCGACGCCGAGACGGTCAAGCTGCTGGGCCAGGCGCAGTTTTTCCGGAACATTCATACTGCAGCCCGGCGACTGCTCGCCGTCACGAAGTGTGGTATCGAAGATTGTGATGCGTGGCCGATCCATGGATTCTGTTCCTCCCCAAAAGTATTCGTCTACTCTATCGGCGGACGGGGGCGAAAGAAAAGGTTATTATCTTTACTAAAACTTAACATAATATTATAGTATAAGAATTACTTATCGACAGTTCGCAATTGATCAAACGCGGGGAGCCGCTGTCCATGGATCTTTCACAGCTGGAGGTTTTTCTCGCGGTGGCCCGCGAACGGCGATTTTCGCGGGCCGCGGAAAAGCTGTTTCGGACCCAATCGGCGATCAGCCAGACCATACGGAAACTGGAGATCGAGATCGGCGAGCCGCTTTTTGACCGCTCATCGCGGGATGGGGTGCTCACCGACGCGGGTCGTGTTTTGCAGGAGTATGCCGAGAAACTGCTGAATCTGAGGCAGGATGCCCACACGGCACTCACCGAGATGCGCGAACTGCAGAAGGGGCAGCTCTCCATTGCCGCCAATGAGTTTACTGCCCTCTATTTGCTGCCGGTGCTCGGCGAGTTCCGGCGCTTGCATCCCGCGATCAGGATCGCCGTACGGCGTTCTCTCGGCAGTCACATTCCGGACGATGTGCTCAAGCACAACGTGGAGATGGGCGTGCTCTCCTATGATCCGGAAGAGCCGCAATTGCGCTCGGCGGTAGTTTACATGGACGAACTGGTGCTCGTCGTCCCTCCTGGGCATCCCTTGGCATCGGCCGGCGAGGTCAGCGTGCGGCAATTGGGGGCGGAGTCGTTCGTCGCCCACATTGTCGCTTCGCCCTATCGCGATAAAGTCATCGAATCGTTTCACCAGCACAAGACTCCCTTGCACATGGACGTCGAGCTGCCCACGCTGCAGGCCATCAAGCGCTTCGTGTGCATGGGCAACGGCGTCGCGCTGGTGCCCGAGATCAGCGTGGAGAACGAGATCAGCCGCGGGGACCTGGTGCGCGTTCCGGTGCGCGATCTGCATTTCCAACGCAAGCTGCGGCTGGTCTATCGGCAGGAGTCGGCTCTGTCACACGCGGGCAGGGCCTTTTTGAAGGTCGCCGAACAGGTAGCCAAGGACCGGGGCGGTCGGTACCGGTTTCAGCGGGAAAAATAGGTGGCCAGGATCGAGTTTTTTTTGCAGAACCAACACCGACCGGGGCTCGAGGACGCTGGCCTTAGAGGCCGAAAACCGACAGCCCATGGCCGGTCCCGCAGCGATCGCCGCCCGACTGCTTGGCCGCGAACTTCAGCCGCGACCCCGCCGACCCGCCCAGCCCGTTATTTCGAGGCGTCCTTTCGGCGGGAGGAATCGACCGCCGGCACCAACGGTCTGCGTAGCGGCACAATCGCGCCTTTCGATGGGTCGGCCGCGACCGAGGCTCGGGCCAGCACCTCGCGTTGGATGTACTGCACAAACTCCTGGATCTGGTGCTGCATTTCTTCCATGCGCTCGCGCATTTGCAGAATGATCGCGATGCCACTGATGTTAACCCCGAGATCACGGGCGAGAGAGAGGATGAATTCGAGGCGCTGCAAGTCCTCGTCGGTGTAGAGGCGGGTGTTGCCTTCGGTGCGGCTGGGCTTGAGGAGGCCTTCGCGCTCGTAGAGGCGCAGGGTCTGGGGATGAATTTCATACATCTCGGCCACGGCCGAGATCATGTAGGCGCCTTTGGATTTACGCTTGGTCATTACCGCTGCTCACTAATGTATAACAGCGGGGCGGCGAGCAGAGGGCGAACTTTGTCTGCCGACACCGGAAGCCGGGGCAGTGGCCAAGCCTTGTCTGCCGCCGGCAAACCAGACCATGGCCCCCGCTCCGGGCGCGGGCGCCAGCGAGCCTATCTTGCCAGTTCCGGCTTGGGCTGGGCCGGGGCCCAGCCTGCGGGTTTCAGGGCGTGGTTGACGGCGTAGGCGACGACGCCAGCGCCAATTATGATCATGGCGAACAGAAACGAACTCATACCGAGCACCACTTCGTGTTCGCTGCGGATGATGGCAAACCCCAGCAGCAGGATGGGGGGGATGCCGACGGCAATGGCCCCCGCCAGCCCGCCCGGAACTCGGAACGGGCGTTTCAATTCCGGTTCCCGAATCCGCAGGCAGATGAGGGCGACGAATTCCAGCGTCAGGCTGGCTCCATAGACCATGATGTCGAGCGTGACCAGGCGTTCGAAGCCCAGATTCAGTGCCAGACCCCAGCCGATTGCCAGGGCGACGATCGCCACCCAGGGGGCGCGCGATTTTGCATGCAGCTTGCCGAAGATCTTCGGCAGCATGCCATCCTGCGCCATGGCCAGAGGCAGGCGCGAGTAGCTCATGACAAGGGCATTGAACATTCCGAAGCCGCTCATCATGCCGCCCGCGACCAAGGCGATGCGAAGCACCGGTCCGCCCATCAACTGGGCAACGTCAGCCCACGCACCGGTTTCCCATGCGCTCGAGGGAAGACCGGTCATCCACATCGCGGCAAAGGGAAGAACATAACTGATGCAGACGATGACCACCGCCGCCAACATGGCTCGGGGGTAGGTGCGCTGCGGGCGCTCGACTTCGGTGGCGATGGTCGAGGCGTTGTCCCAGCCCATGTAGTTCCACATACAGATGAGCAGGCCGCCGAGAATATCGACGTTGGAGGTGGTCGGCTTGGTCACGGCGTTGGCAAGCGCGTGGATCTTGAAGGGCGCAAGCACAAAGATCGCGGCAAACGGCGCCGACAGGGCGAAGAACAGCCACAGCGAAGTCGTCGATACAACCTTCACTCCCATGATGTTGAGCGCGGCGCAGGCGATGACGACACCGAGCGCTACCGCCACGCCGCGATGATTTTCCTGAAACCAGGGGAATATGCGGGTGAGATAAGCGACAAACAGGGTGGGATAGATCGCCATATCGAAGATGGAGGCGACCAGCGACAGCCAGGCTTCCTGAAATCCCCAGAAATTACCCATGGCGCGGCGGACCCAGGCGTAGTAGCCGCCTTCGAAGGGCAGTGCGCTCGACAGTTCGCCGATCATGAACGCGGTCGGAAGGCTCCACAGAAGCGGGGTGAGCAGCAGGATGAGAATGGCCTTGCCGTAACCGGCGCCGTGCACGATGTCTTCGGTGCCATAGGTTCCGCCCGAGACCATAAAGAAGGTAGCGGCAACCAGGGGCCAAAGCGTGAGGCGGATCGATTTCTTGGGGGGAGCGACGGCGAGTGTGGGCCGCGAGATGTTAGTGGGTGCAGTAGCTGTTGCCAATTTCTATGGCTTCCTCCTCAGGCGACTCACTCTCACCACCGCGTCTCCCTTGAAAAATGCTGCTCGCGGCTCCCGGGTGTCGTTCGAATTTCCCGAGCATTTCGGCGAAGTTAGTTCGCATGTGTGAGATTACGGGAAATTTCCACAGATGCAAGATTTTTTTGGAAAATTTTGCAAACTTTTGTCAATCAGGTCAGGGTCGGAGGTAACCGCGACGGGAGGTCCTTGCTTCCGGCACAGCCGCGAGCACCGAGCGGGAACCTCACAGCTTCAGCTTCCAGGTTTCGGAGACCAGATCCTTGCGGCCCCAGCTTTGGTGCGGCTGTTGACTTGCCCGTTGAAAACCCGCGCCTTGATAGATCTGGCGCGCGGCCGTGAGCTCGCTCTGGGTCCAGAGGACCATGGTTTTGTAGCCTGCCTGGCGGGCAAAGCGGACGCACTCGGCGACCAGATGCTTGCCAATGCCGAGGCCCCGTGCCGCCGGCTCGACCAGGAGCAAGCGCAGCTTGGCGACGGCTTTCGATTTCTCCACCACAAAGACCGAGCCTAGGATCCGGCCGTCGCTTTCCGCCATCCAGCAGCGCTCGCGCGGGGGGTTGAAATTCTCCAGAAAGGCGGCCACGATCTCGGCGACCAGCGCCTCAAAACTCTCGTCGTAGCCGTATTCCTGGGAGTAAAGAACGGCGTGGCGGTAGACGACCCAGCCCATGTCACCGGGTTTGTGGGGTCGCAGCCGATAGCTCCGCCCTTCGTTATTTTTCGCCTCCGGAGCCAGGATGGACTGGATCGTTTGCATGGCGCAGACCAGATCATCCTGCGCGGCGGGCGACAGCCGACCGAGGATGGCGCGCACCTGCGCGCTCGACCGGGCATCGAGCGGCTGAAAAATCTTCTTTCCCTCCGGGGTCAGGTGCAGCAGGCTCTGGCGAGCGTCCTCGGCAGAAATCTTCTTCTCAATCCAGCGCTGCTTCTCGAACCTGCGCAGGATGCGGCTTAGGTATCCGGCATCCAATCCGAGCTCCTGGCAGAGCGCAACTGCGGTCGAGTGTTCGCCGCGCGCCAGTTCGTACAGCGTGCGCGCTTCGGTCAGCGAGAAGGGGCTGTCCAGCAGACCTTCCTCGAGCAGCCCGATCTGCCGGGTATAGAAACGATTGAACCGGCGCACGCTCTGGACATGGTGCGGAACGGGCGAGGCGAGGGGAGGGCGGGCCATGGACCCACGATGGCGCAGATAGTTGACTTAGTCAAGCAGTTTTTCGACCCTGCACGGCAACCCGGGGCCGGGTGCGGCTCCCGGTCTCCAGCTCCACCGAGCGCGGACCTCTTGCGGAGGCCAAGTCCGAGAGGCAACCGACCAGCGTCTGGCGGCGCAAATCCCGCCGCGAGTCCTGGCTCCAGCCGGTCGAAGGCCGACCCGATGCCGGTCTCCTGCCGGCGGAGCGAACGATGGTACCCTGATTTGCTGCCGAGCATGCAGTCCAGACCGCGGAGCGCGCGGCTGACGGACCGGGCTGACCCGGCGCAAACAAATCCAGGGCGAAGCCTAGACCTTACTCCAAAGCTCTTCCCGCGGATCCTCAGGATTGAGCTTGGCCAACTCGCGCAGCAGTTCCTTGGTCTTTTCGTCGCGGGGCATCGGTACGGTAATCTTGACCTCGACGATCTCGTCCCCGCGCACCCCATCTTTGGTCGCCGAAGGCACACCCTTTTCCCGCAGCCGCAGCTTTTGACCCGACTGCGTCCCGGGAGGAATCTTCAGCATGCTGCGGCCGTCGATGGTGGGCACTTCGATCTTTGACCCCAGCGCGGCTTCCACCGCCGTCACCGGCACGGTGATGTAAATGTCCTCGCCTTCGCGGGTGAAAAGCGGGTGCTCGCCGATGCGGATGATGACGTAGAGATCGCCGACTCCGCCGCCCCGCACTCCGGCATTGCCTTTGCCGGCAATGCGAATGCGCTGCCCATCGCGGGTTCCAGCCTTGATGCGAATTTCGAGCGGATCGGTGCGCTCGATACTGCCTTCGCCGTGGCAGACCGGGCAGGTCGACATATTCTTGCCCGTCCCATGGCAGCGCGGGCAGGTGACGTTGAATTTCATGCGGCCGCCGGTTTGCTCGATCGTTCCTTTGCCGTGGCACTGCGGACATTCGCCGGGAGCTTCGATTGAGCCGCTGCCCCGGCAGTTTCCGCAGACATCGCGACGAGCGATATTCAGCTTCATCACTCCGCCGCGGATCGCCGTCCAAAACGGCACGTTGACCTGATACTCGAGATCGCTGCCGGGCTCGGGGCCTTCGTCGCTAGCTTCGCCGCGTCCTCCACCGGTGAAAATGCTGGAAAAGATGTCGCGGAAGCCGCCGCTGGCACCGGGGGCGGTCTTTCGACCGCCACCGCGCGCGCCTTCGAACAAGTCGGAAAAATCAAAACCGCCGAAATCGACGTTGCTGGGGGCACCGGGACGGCGGCCGCCTCCGGGGAAGCCGCCGCCGAAGTCGCCGGCTCCGGGCTCTCCGCCGCCGCGGGCATAGGCTTCGGCGGTCGCAGGGTCGATATTATCGGAATAGAAGCCGAGCTGATCGTAAATCTTGCGCTTTTTCGGGTCGCTGAGGACGTCGTTGGCTTCCGAGAGCGTCTTGAATTTTTCTTCGGCGGCCTTGTCTCCGGGATTGACGTCAGGGTGATACTTGCGCGCCAGTTTGCGGAACGCTTTGCGAATGTCGTCGTTCGAAGCCGACTTCTTTACGCCGAGCACGCCGTAATAGTCTTTATCTTTGGTTTGGGTGGCCATGGTCCCCGTATCAGCGACTGCACCTCGAACAGCAGACGAGTTTCAATTCTGTCACCTTGCGCCGAGCTTTGTCATGGGCAAAAGCCGATGACCAGGGCGGAGTCGAAGCCATCCTCCGGCCCCTTGCCGTTCTCCTGGAGTTATCGGTCGCGAGTTATCGATCGCGCCGCGCGGCCTGGTGGCCGCTCGCAGGCAAGGGATAGGGTTGTGCTTCGACGCCGCCCGGTATGACAGTTGTGGAACAATCGCAACTCAATTCACCACTTCTTTTGCTTGCTCATCGAGTTCTACGGTGTAGGCCTCAAAGGGCGAGACGTCGATCGAGACCGGGATCTTCTGCAATCCCGTCGCGGTCGGCGCAAAGCAGTACCAGCGTCCCTCTTCCGGAATGAAGTTCACGAAAAACATCTGTCCATTGACTTCGAATCTCAATTTACTTTCCTCTTTTCCCCGTGTCCAACTGCCGATCCCTCGCTTGGTTCGGAACGACCAATCTTCCCCGACTGAATGACATCTCTTCCTCTTAGATGCAACGTGGGGGCGCTTGCGCGCCCCCACGAAAGCGCCACTCCTCGAGCCCGGCTGCGAGTGGCGGGACAAACCCACCGGTCGCTCGCTCCGGGTTATTTCTTGTCTTCGACGTCTACGTACTCGGCGTCGATCACGCCTTCGTCTTTTTTCTGGCTCGCGCCGTTGCCCCCAGGCGACGGTTGGCCGTCCGCCGGGCCGCCGGTACCCGGTGCCGAGCCAGGAGCCGCCTGCGTCGCTTTGTACATCTGTTCCGCCAGTTTGTGCGATGCCGCGGTGAGCTTTTCGCGGGCCGAGTCCATCTGCGACTTGTCTCCGCTTTCGATGGCCTTCTTGGCATCGGCCAAGGCGTTCTCCACGTCTCCGCGCTCGCTGCCGGTGATCTTGTCGCCATGTTCCTTCAGCATCTTCTCGATGTTGTAAACCATCGAGTCGAGCTGATTCTTGGCCTCGACCTCGTCGCGCCGCGCTTTGTCTTCGGCCGAGTGAGCGTCGGCTTCTTTGGCCATGCGCTCGACCTCTTCCTTCGACAATCCGGAAGACGAGGTGATGGTGATCTTCTGGTCTTTTCCGGTGGCATTATCCTTCGCCGTCACGTTCAGGATGCCATTGGCGTCGATGTCGAACGTCACCTCGATCTGCGGAACGCCCCGCGGTGCCGGTGGCAGGCCGGTTAAATGGAACTTGCCGAGCGTGCGGTTCTGCGCCGCCATGGGACGCTCGCCCTGCAGCACGTGCACTTCCACCGAGGTCTGGCTGTCGGCTGCCGTCGAGAAGGTTTCCGTCTTCTTGGTTGGAATTGTCGTGTTGCGCGGGATCATCGCCGTCGCTACGCCGCCGAGGGTCTCGATGGACAGGGTGAGCGGGGTGACGTCCAGCAGGAGAAGGTCTTTCACTTCACCCTTGAGCACGCCGCCCTGGATCGCCGCCCCGATCGCCACCACTTCATCGGGGTTGACGCCCTTGTGACCTTCGCGCCCGAATACCTCTTTCACAATTTGCTGGATACGCGGCATGCGGGTCTGTCCGCCAACCAGCACGACTTCGTTGATCTTGCTGGCATCGACGCCTGCGTCTTTCAAACACTGCTTCGACGGGCCGACCGAACGCTGCAGAATGTCTTCGATCATGGTCTCAAGCTTGGCCCGCGTCAATTTGACAACCATGTGCTTGGGACCGCCAGCGTCGGCCGTAATGAAGGGGAGATTGATCTCGGTCTCCATCGTGGTCGACAGCTCAATCTTGGCGCGCTCGGCTGCGTCGCGCAGACGCTGCAGTGCCATCTCGTTGCCCTTGCCGCGCAGATCCAGTCCTTCGTTTTTCTTGAACTCGTCAATCAGCCAATCGACCAGCCGCTGATCGATGTTGTCGCCGCCGAGGTGCGTGTCTCCATTAGTGGCCTTGACTTCGATGACGCCCTCGCCCACTTCGAGCACCGAAATGTCGAACGTGCCGCCGCCGAAATCGTAGACCGCGATGGTCTCGTCTTTGCCCTTGTCCAGTCCGTAGGCGAGCGCCGCAGCGGTCGGCTCGTTGATGATGCGCTTCACTTCCAGTCCGGCGATTCGCCCGGCATCTTTGGTTGCCTGCCGCTGAGCGTCGTTGAAGTACGCTGGCACGGTAATAACCGCCTCGGTGACCTTCTCACCCAGATAGTCTTCGGCCGCCTTCTTCAGCTTTTGCAGGATCATGGCCGAAATCTCGGGCGGAGTGAAATTCTTGCCCTGCGCCACCACCACCACGTTGTCGCCATCCCTTTCCACCTTGTAAGGGACCATCTTCAGCTCTTCACTGACCTCGTCGTAGCGCCGTCCCATGAAGCGCTTGATCGAATACACCGTGTTCTCAGGATTCGTAATCGCCTGCCGCTTGGCCACCTGCCCCACCAGTCGCTCCCCGGTCTTGGTGAATCCGACCACCGACGGCGTAGTGCGTCCACCTTCCTCGTTTGCGATGACCTTGGGCTCTCCCCCCTCCATCACGGCGACGCAGGAGTTTGTGGTGCCAAGATCGATTCCGATAATCTTTCCCATATTCGTACCCTCCAGTACTATAAGTGCTTTACAATCAGTGTTATGATGATTGCACTCTCGGCTATGCTATAACCTGAGCGAATCACTGTCAAGGTTTAGATGCCACCAGTCAGGGATTGGTTCCAATCGGTGTAGGGAGTTTCTCCGGGCAGACCGAACCGCAGTCGGGCTGGCTATCGACGGCCCCGGGTCCCGCCTCGGGAAGAGGGGAGTGGTTCACCCTGCCGCCCAGTCTTTCGGCGGGAAAGATCCGGCCAAGGGCCAACTGTGCCATCCCGCGCCGTTTGGCGGATGGCAGGCGATCGCGACCGGTGGATGACCTGGCGGGCCGAGCGGGCGGGTGATGACAGGATGACAGAAAGTACAATCTCGACGCGGCGTCGGATCATTCAAAGCTGGCCGTAAAATCGGCGTCTACAATGGTTGGGCGTTGCCCATCGGACGGGTTTCGGAACACCAGATAATATTTCTGCAGCCTGCCGGCAGGAGCCTCCAGCTTCCAATAAATCTCGCCGCGACTCGATGGCTTCGAGGAAAACTCGGCGATCACGGCTCTGTGGTTCACGAAGCGGGCAAACTCTTCAGCATTCATAAGCCAGACTTCCACGGGAAGATCACCATCGGGATAGTTCTGCGCCGCGAGGGACCGAAATGTCCCCTGCAGTTCGGGGCGAATGGCGTGCAGCGGTACCTCGAAGGGAAAGAACTGGTAGGTCTCCAGCGAAAAACGTCGATGGAGAAAATGGTTAGGTGCCCCGGTATCAACGGTGCTGTTGACGTGATCCAGCAATGCAGGAGGGCCGCTGGTCGCCGCCGACAAGGCCCCGTCGCCGCCCGCCCCTTCCTCCGCCTGATCCGGGGCGCCCTCGAGCTTGTGCATTCCCTGGACGGCGTCTTCGCTGGCAGAACCGGACTGCGCCGATCTCGGCGCCACCCCGAAGGATTGCTGCTGCCACATCGTTTTGCCGCCATCGGCCAGTTGACGAAAAAAGTAGATCGCAGTCACCAACAAGGCAACCCCGGTCAACAAGTGCAACAGATTGGAAACTCGTTTCACGTCGCCTTCCGCCATCCCGCACGATGGTCTCGGTTTAGGTAAGAGGTATGGGATGGGTTGGCGAAAAGTTCGGCAAGAAACTTCCTAGGATGGCCAAACAGTGCCCATGCCGATATTCGTCTCCGGTCTCAAGCATTGCCAAGGAGGCTGTTCTGAACCTTCGAGTGTGGGCCACAACGGATGTCCGCGGCAAGATTACAAGCGTAATGCCGATCCCCCGGTCCGTTCCCTTCGCAAACACGGGCCGATGCGCTCTCGGTCGGGGCAAGACGACGGCGGCTTGGCCGGCCATTCATGCCGGGCACCGCAGCCGGCCATTTGGTGAGGAGTTCCGGCCCAATCAGCGGCTGTATTCCATTCATGATCGGCGCACGCATCTTGGATCTTGGATCGTCGATCTTCGGGGGTGCCCATCGACCGACGGGGATTTCTGGAATCTCCGGGGCCGTCACGGTCAGGTGCCCGTAGAGCGAGGGCGGCAGCCGTGACTACGGCGCGGGGTTTACTGCTGTCGTTGAGGGTGAAGGATTTCCCTGCTTCGGCGCGCCCCGGGGGGCTTCTGCCAGTCACGCTCCCAAGCTATTGCGCGGCGTGCCGGTTGTAGTTTGGATAGTCGGGCCTGTGCGGTTCGGGCACCGGGTGCTTTGTCAGTTCTTCGAGCGCCAGACTCACGGCCTTTTCCAGTTGCGGATCGTGACCCTCGCTGACCGGCTTCGGGTCCATGTCCACTTCAAAGTCTGGCTGCACACCATGGTTCTCCACATCCCACTGGCCTTGCGGATTGAAGAATCCGAAGCTGGGCGACGTGACGCGGCCGCCATCCATCAGAACCGGGATGTCACCGATTCCGACCAGCCCGCCCCAGGTGCGCTTGCCGACCAACGGGCCCAATTGCGCTTCCCGGAAGTACCACGGCATCGCATCGCCGCCGGACCCGGCAAATTCATTGGTGATCATCACCTTGGGACCGAGGATCGAGGCCTGCGGTGTGCGGTAGATCGCTCCGTAGCGCGGAGCCCACCAGCTCATCAGCGAGCGCTGCATCGCATGGATGATGTAGTCCGCTGCCTGACCACCACTGTTGAAGCGCTCGTCGATGATGACTCCGTGCCGGTCGAGCTGCGCGAAGTAGTAGCGATTGAAGTTCGTCAATCCGCCGGTCGCAGTATCGGGCAGATACACGTATGCGAGCTGGCCACCGCTCAACTCCTGCACCTTGCGCCGGTTCGCCTCCATCCAGGCGAGGTTGCGCAGACTGAGATCTTCGGCGACCGGCGTGACCGTGACCTCATGCGCATCTTTGCCGCTGGCATCGCTGGCGATCTTCAGCACCACTTGTGTCTCCGCCGTGCCCTCGAGCAAACGCTGAATGTCATCGGAGCCGCCGAGATCGTTTCCGCCCACGGCAACAATGAAATCTCCTTCCGCAACCTTCAATCCCGGTGCCGCGAGCGGCGCATGCGCCTTCGGGTTCCAGTGCTCACCCGTGTAGATGTGCGCGATGCGATAGCGCCCGTTGACAATTTCGTAGTCGGCTCCGAGCAGACCACCGCGCACTTGATTGGGATGGGGAATGGTCCCTCCCGAACCGCGCAGGTGGCCGATCGAGAAGTCGCCCAGCATTTCCTGGAAAAGATAGTTCAGGTCGCTACGCGAGCCCACCTGGTCCAAATAGGGACTGTACTTCGCCTCTTCCGCCGCGGGGTCCACGCCGTGATAGTGCGGATCATAGAAGAAGCTGCGCTCGATCTGCCAGATCTCGCGAAACATCTGCCGCCACTCGGCGCGCGGATCCACGTGGACTTGCATCCGGGACAGGTCCAATTTTCCGTCGTCGGGTTTGACCGGCGCATCGGCGGAAACGATCACAAACGTGGGCACGGGGCCGCCCGTCAGCGGAGGGCCTTGCGGCTCGTCCTGGGCTATCTCCAGCAGCATCTTTTCCCCGTCAAAGGAAAGATCAAATCCCGCGATGTGATCGGCCAGCTTCTTCGACTTTTTCGTCTTCAGCAGGAAGCGGGTCAGCGTCTGGCCCCGCTCGGTCTGGAATCGCCCTCCCCCTTCCAGCAGATAAAGCGTACCTTCCTTGCCCGCCGTCAGGCGGTTATAGGCTTTTGCCGGCAGCGGAAGCGCCACCGCGCGATCTTCGAGATGTGCCAGATCGATCTTCACCGGCTTGGGCTTGTCGGGCTTTTCCTTTTTGTCCTGCTTGTCTTCCTCCTCCGATTTCTTTGCCGTATCGGATTTGTCTTTGTCCTTATCTTTATCTTGGTCCCGGTCCACATCCTCGTCGTCCGAGTCCTTCTTCGCCTTCCCGTCTTTCGCCCTGACCGCGGGCGTCTTCTCGTTTTCCTCCTCCGGTGCCACCGGAGAAACCGTGTCCGCCGCCAGAGCCAGTCCGTAAACGCTGCGCGTGACCTCAAACTCGTCGCTGCTCATATCCAGCCCACTGCTGGAGGTACCGTAATTGGTGCTTTCCAGGAAGTAGAGATACTTCCCGCCCCGGTCAAACGCAGGGTCGCGAACGTCGCTCATGCCATCGGTGATGCGTGTGCTCTTGCCCGAGGCAACCGAGTATAGGAACAGCGCATGGAACCGATTGGAGACGCTCTGCGTGTAGGCAATCCACTTTGAATCCGGCGACCAGGCTGCGTCGTAGTCTTTGTCGTCGACCACGGCCTGGTCAATGACTGTGGCCTTGCGGGTCACCGTATCGAGCAGCCAGATCTGCATTCTGTTGTCGTGAAAAGCAATCAGCTTCGAATCTGGGGACCATGTCGGCCTGAAATAATAAGTCGCCTCGTTGGCCAGGGGGAACTTCCTCACTTCGCCCGCGCCGGTCTGGCTGCTGAGGTGCAGCGCATACCGGCCCGACTCGTCGGAGAAATACGCAATGCTCTGGCCATCGGGCGACCAGGCCGGGTCGCGTTCCATCACCCCCGGCGTATTCGTGATATCCCGCGTCGAGCTCTGTTTTGCGGGAACGGTGAGGATCTCGCCATGCGCTTCAAAGACGGCGCGCAGGCCGGTCGGGGAGAGGCCATAGTTCTGGATGTCGCGATCGGCCGGCGCAAGACGCGGCCGCACCTCGGGCAGGTCCGCGCTCACCTCCACGCGAATCGGGTGGCTGTGGCCGCTGGCCGGGTCGTAGAGGAAAAGATCGCCGAACTGGTCGTAGACAATGCCGCTCGGGCCGGCACTTGCCGAGCGAATATCCGCGCCCTCATTTTTCACTACTTCGTTGACCGCTTTCGTCGTCGGATCGTAGCGAAACAGCGAGATAGGGCCGTTGCGGTCGGAAAGAAAATACACCTGCTTGTCGACCCAGAGCGGATTGAAATCATTCGACCGCTCGCGCGGGATCTTCGCCACCTCAAGCGTCGCCATGTCGGCAATCCATATCGAGCTTGCCCTTCCGCCGCGGTAGTTTCTCCATGCAACATAGGCGGAATAGTCGAAAGGCGAAGCGCCGCCGACCGGCGAGTAGGCGAAGTATTTTCCGTCCGCCGAGAACTTGCCGGAGAAAGCCATGGGCAACGGCAGCGGGGTGGGCAACCCGCCATTCAGCGAGACCTTGAACAGCTTGCTATAGCGCGGGCTGCCGCTTTCGCGATTCGAACGGAAGATCACGGACTTTCCGTCGGGTGTCCATCCCACCGCGAAATCCGCCGCCGGATGATAGGTGAGACGCTTCGGAACTCCGCCGGTCACCGGAACGACGAAGACATCCGTATTCCCGTCATATTCGCCCGTGAAAGCGATTAGGCTCCCGTCGGGCGAGAAGACCGGGTCGGTCTCAATGCCGGTGCCCGTCGTCAGGCGAGTCGCGGGGCCGCCGCTACGGTCCACGGTCCACAAATCGCCGGCGTAAGAAAAGACAATGACAGTGCCGTTGAACGTTGGCCGCTGCAACAAAGGGTGCGAAGCCTGAGCGCTCGCGATCAGCGGACACAGCGCGGCGGAAAGTACGACCCCAAGCAGGCGAATTCGTTTCATCGGTTCTCTCCGTCGGGGTAGCGCCCGGACGACGACCATTCCCGTCTGCCATGCGAGCGTAGGCTGTCCCGCAATCGGCGCCCTCTGTGAAACGGCGCCTGCCACCGCAAGGCTGGCACCCGGGCCGATTGCCGACCCACCCGCATCACCCGAGCCAGTGTATATCAGTTTTTGAGCCCGCTCGGCTCGCAGGAGACCCGCGTTGCGCACTCCTGCAGGTGACAAGTCCCCCAACAGCGGCTCGCTGTCGCAAGGCGCTGGAGGGCGTTTTCCCGGGCTTTCTTGCACCGAATCAGGCCGTCCCTATTTGTCAGAAAATGTCGCTTGCAAAAAGCGGTTCGGCGCGCCTCGCCGCCTCCTCAATACCAGCGCCCGTCGACTCCGAATGGCCGACGAGTCTTCCGCCGTCCCCAGCTTTCGCCTGCCCCCCAGGCCGTCAATCAATGATCGCGGCCGAGTTATACCTGCGGAAGCACCCGTCTCGCCAGGCCGCCTCCACGCCGAGGGCCAAGAAAGGGCTTCACCCGAGGGCTATCCCTGCCGCCAAGCCAGAGGCAGCAGAAGGAAGCGATTGGGCGCAACGCAATCGACAGCAGGTGCCACATCATTGTCTTAAATATACCTTGACAAGTATATGCGTTGTAGCGTATATTAGAACCATGGAGTCTGCGTTCGAAATCCTTGCGGAGCCGAATCGCCGTGCGATATTGAGCCTTCTGGTCTCGTCCCAACAGTCGGTGGGCGAGATCGAGCGTCAGCTACGGATGACGCAACCGAGCGTGTCCAAGCATCTGCGGGTGCTGCGCGAGGCCGGTTTCGTCGAATCCACGGTGGACGCGCAGCGCCGTGTCTACCGACTGAGACCTGAGCCGTTTCAGGAGGTGGATGCCTGGCTCGCTCAGTTCCGCCGGTTCTGGTCCGCTCACCTCGATGCTCTCGAACGCCACCTCGACCGCATGGATCCGTCAACACCAACCAAGGCTAAGACAAGGAGAACAAGGTGACCGATCGCGCACAGTACACGCCGGGTCTGGCCAACGGGGCCCAGGTACGAAAGGACGGAGAGAAGTGGACGCTCATTCTCGTGCGAGAATTGCGCCACTCGCCGGAAAAAATCTGGGAGGCGCTGACCGACCCTGGGCAGCTGCGCGAGTGGGCTCCCTTTGAATCCGATGGGAGCCTGGGTACGGTCGGAAGCACGGTGAAGCTGACCACGGTGGCAGCGCCTAGGCCGCACGTTACCGAAACAAAAGTGACGCGGGCCGACGCACCCCGGGTGCTTGAGTACAACTGGGGTGACCATGATATGCGCTGGGAACTGGAAGCCCTTGGTGGCGGCACGCGCCTGACGCTGTGGACCAACATCGATCGCCGCTTCATTTCCATGGGTGCTGCCGGATGGCACATTTGTTTTGATGTTCTGGATCACCTTCTCAGTGGAACCCCCCTCGGCCGCATCGTCGGAGCCGAGGCGATGAAATTCTCCTGGCAGCGACTGAACCAGGAGTATGCCAAGCAGTTCGGTATGGAAAAGCCCAACGGGCCGCCTCAGGCGGCTCAAAAATCGTGAGTCGAGGTGGATCGCAAAACAATTATCGGGAAGGATCGAGACAACTCGCGGAGCTCCCTTCATGAGAACTGGCCTTCGAGGTACGAACGAGTTGCCGTTTTGTCGGTTCCGTCCGCCCCGTCGATGCTCGCGAACGCCAGCTCGACCGCACCGATCAATCAACCCGAACCAAAAGGAGGAAGAACCCCATGGAATCGGCCCTGCAGGAGCCGGCCCTCGCCGCCGCCAAGACCATCCCCAAAGCCATCACACGTTCGATTCTTCGCTGGATTCACATCGTGTTTAGCATTCCGATATTCGGTTATATCTATAGTCCGTTTGAAAAACTTCCAACCTACGCCCCTGCTACTCGGTTTGTCTTCCTTCCGGTAATGGTGCTTTCGGGATTGTGGATGTGGAAAGGCCATGTCGTTCGACGACTCATTTCGAACCGATCGGCCCAACAAGAAGCTGCAGTGAACCCGGTTACCCAATAAAACTGCTCACATGAAGACGGGCAAGAATTCGGAGCATAGAGATCCAATGAAGCCATCGGAACGCATTGACCAGCTGATCGCACAACTCACAGATTGGCGTGGCAAAACGCTCGCCAGCATCCGCCTGACCATCCTTGAGGCCGCCCCGCAGATCATCGAGGAATGGAAGTGGATGGGAAGCCCGGTGTGGTCTCACGACGGAATCATCGCGGTCGGCAACGCCCACAAAGATAAGGTGAAGCTTACCTTTGCCCACGGGGCGAGCCTCCCAGATCCTGACCAGGTCTTCAATGCGGGCCTGGGAGGTAACGCGTGGCGAGCGATCGATCTTTTCGAAGGCGATAAGATTAATGAGCGTGCTCTAAGCAATCTTGTCCGTGCCGCGGTTGATTACAATCAGCTCAAATTGAAGAGGAAAGCACGTGCAGGCACTCGGGCGAAAGTACACAAAAGTAAAAAGGGATGAAACCAGTGCTGTTGGCGCTCCCTGGCGCGATCCCGCGTTTCAGCGGCTTTGGCTGGGGCTGAGCATCTCGTATCTCGGGGACCAGTTCACCATCATCGCCTTGCTCTGGTTCGTGCTGCAGTTGACCGGCTCCGGTGCCGCGGTGGGCCTCGTCATCCTCTGCTTCGACCTCCCCGGCGTCGTCACCGGCCCGATCCTCGGGCGTCTGCTGGATCGCTGCCAGCCGCGGCTGGTGATGGGCTATGACAACCTCGCCCGAGCGGCACTCATCGCGGCGATTCCGACGCTCTACGCCTTCGGATCGTTGGAGCTCTGGCACGTCTTCGCGCTGGCGTTGCTGGCCGGAGCGCTCTCGCCGGCAACCGCGGCTGGGGTACGGGCGTTTGTGCCGCACCTGGTGAACGACTCCGCTCTCGATGGCGCCAATGCACTCACTGCGACCAGCCTGCAATTTTCCTATCTCGCCGGCCCAGTCGCAGCAGGCTTTGCCGTCGCCAGGCTGGGCGGTCCCTGGGCGCTGTTCATCGACGCCGCCAGCTTCTTACTCATGGGCGTGCTAGTGCTGACCCTGCCCACGATCACTCGCGAACCGCGCATCGCACAGCCTGCGGCCGCCAATCGCTGGCTCGGCTTCGGCGCGCTGTTTCACCTGCGCTACGTGCCCGCGCTCACGCTCCTCTCGCTGGTGTTCTTTTTCTCTTATGGCCCGTTGGAGGCGGCCTTGCCGGTCTACAGCCGCCAGACATTACACGCCACAGCTGGCGACTACGGCCTGCTGTGGAGCGGCTTTGGCGCGGGGGCCTTCGCTGGTGTGCTCACGCTGACCAAGCTCTCGCACCGCTGGCGGCCGAGCATTGCCTTACCGATGATCGCGGTGCTCTGGGGAGCGCTGCTGTGCCCCCTGTTTTTCATTCGGCAGCTCCCGCTCGCGATGCTGTTCCTCGGTGTGGCCGGGGCATCCTGGGCGCCGTATACGCCGATGGAGACCACCCTGCTGCAGCGACTGGTCCCAGCCGAGATACGCGGCCAGGTCTTCGGCGCGCGGCATTCGCTGGTGGTAGCGGCGGCGCCGCTCGGCGCCGCGCTCGGTGGCGTGCTGCTGCAATATCTTTCGGCGCCGCGCGTGATCGCTATCTCTGGCCTCGCCTGCATCTTTGCCGGGTTGGGTGGCCTCGTCTCCCCGTCCCTGCGCCAGTGGCAACGAGTAAGCCCCGAGGGTTCCGGCCGGGCATGAACGCGGAGAAAGAGATTTGGGCGACATGAACCGACTCTTGCGGGAAAAATATCCCGCAAGAAAACGTCTCAAGTCCCTTGGAGGCGAGAAACCCTGTGTCAATCTCGTCCGTTACGCGGATGACTTCGTCATCACCAGCAAATCGAAAGAATTACTGGAAGGAGAGATCCAGCCCCTCGTTGAGCAATTCCTACCAGAACGAGGTCTGGAACTCTCTCCTACGAAGACCGTCATTACGCATGTGAAGCACGGCTTTGATTTCCTCGGACAAAACGTGCGCAGATATCCTAACGGGAAACTGCTCATCAAACCCTCCAAGAAGAATGTTAAAACCTTCCTGGATGGCATCCGACGAACCATCAAAGCGGCACATGGCGTGTCTGCCGCCGATTTGATCGATAAACTCAACCCCAAGATTCGTGGTTGGGCCAACTATCATCGGCACGTGGTGAGCAAACGCACGTTCGGACGCGTCGATTGCTCCATCTTCTCAAGTCTGTGGAAATGGGCACGACGAAGGCACCCGAACAAAAGCCCGCGCTGGTTCAAACCGAAATACTTTGCCCAGCGTGGGGGTCGGGACTGGTCCTTCTTCGGTGAAACCTGCGATCACGAAGGCCAGACAAATAAAGTCTGGCTGTACTACGCCAAGAGCACTCCCATCCAACGGCACGTCAAGGTCAAAGGCGAAGCCAACCCGTACGATCCAACCTATGAAACCTACTTCGAAAAACGGGAAGGGGCTCACATGCTGGAAACGTTTCGGGGTACTCGCACTCTTCGCTCTCTCTGGTATGAACAACGTGGACTCTGCGCGCTGTGCAATACAACAATCACCCGGATCACAGGCTGGCGGCTTCATTATTGCGTCTCCCGTGTGATGGGGGGGTCGGCAGGCGCCACGAACCGCGTTCTCCTTCATCCCGAGTGCCATGACCGGGTTCATCGTCAGCGTCTTTCCGTTTCGAAACCGCGTCTCCTCTAAAGAGGCGTTCGCAGGGCCTGAGCTGTGTGATTGGAAACTTTCATGCACAGTTCTGAGAGGGCTGGACTCCAGCAATGGGGTCCGGCTACTCGGTAAACCTTCACGCCCAGTTCTGAGAGGGCCAGGCAGCCGCAAGGCTGTCTGGCTACTCGGTAGTACTTCCAAAGGGGTGGGTTGCCGGCAACCCATCCGCAACCGTCTCCTGGTTCTCTAAACGAAGGTGCTGCACAGGCTATAATTGCGCCCACGCGTGGCTCTCACCCGTGGTCGGAAACTAGGCCCGCACAGAGCCAAGCAATTCCTGCACGAGCAGGCCGGGCCGGAAAACAGAGGGGGTTTTCACTTACCCGTCATTTGCATCCGAAAACTGCCGGTGGAGGCGTTTTTTATGGTCACGCTTACTGTGAATGGTGTCCGGTGCGAGGTCCAGGCGCCTGACGATACTCCGCTACTCTACGTTTTGCGCAACGATCTCCAGTTGATGGGGCCGCAGTTTGGCTGCGGACTCGCACAGTGCGGAGCCTGTGCCGTACTGATCGACGGCAAGGAAGTCCGTTCCTGCGTTACGCCAGTCGCGAGCATCGCCGACCAGGAAGTCACCACGCTCGAAGGCCTGCCAGCGAGATGGGCTAAACAAAAGGGCCTCTCGGCAGAGGAGGCGAAGGGTACGCTTCACCCGGTGCAGCAAGCCTGGATCGAGGAGCAAACTCCGCAGTGCGGCTTTTGTCAGAACGGGATGATGATCAAGGCAACCGAACTGCTCGAAAGCAATCCGAGTCCGACCTTGGCGCAGATCAAGGAGGCCTTCACCACATCCGGGCCGTCGCCCAATCTGTGCCGATGCGGAACTTACGTTGCGATCATTGAGGCCGTACAGCATGCCGCCACGATCATGGCGAACAGGAGCTAAGCAATGACGACCTTGAGCGAGAAACCACGGGATGTTTTCGGACCGACCCTGTCCCGGCGTCAATTCGTGAGAACGGGTGGCGCCCTTGTCGTGGGGTTCAGCCTGGTTGGTCCGAAGTTTCTGCAGGGCGATGTCGCAAAAACAGCTGCATTCAAGAACTCGCTTGATCCCACCCTTCCCGGTTCCTGGATTGAGATTCACCCGGACAACACGATCCTGATTCGCACCGGGAAGAGCGATTTCGGCCAAGGCACAACCTTTACCGCCTACCGGCAAATCGTGGCCGATGAGTTGAGCGTCCCGTTCGAAGCCATCACCACGGTAGTCTCAGGAGACACTGACCGCACGCCGGACGGCAGCGGAGCCTTCGATTTCCTCGGCCGTGGAACACCGAACATCCGAAAGGCGTCCGCCTATACCTATCAAGCTCTGCTCGACCTGGCATCAGAGCGACTGGGCGTGCCGAAGGACAAGCTTTCTGTCAAGGACGGCATCGTGTCGGGAGGCGGCAAGAGCATTTCGTACGGCGACCTCGTCAAGAACCAGCAACTGAAGCTCACGATCCCCGTGAAGGGAGACCTCACCAGCATCTTTGGGCTGACCATCGAGGGCGATCCGCCGATGAAGCCGGTCAGCGATTACACGGTCATCGGCAAGTCCTTCAGGAATTCCATCATCAGTTCAAAAGTGGCTGCGAAGGAAACCTGGGCGACCGATGTGCGCCTGCCAGGCATGTTGCACGCGCGCGTGGTTCATCCGAAGACGCTTGGATCTACACTCATCTCGGCCGGTCAACTCAACAAAACCAAGTTTCCGAATTCTCAACTCATCGTGAAGGGCAATCTCGTCGGGGTGGTTGCGCCCACGGAGTGGGAAGCAATCCAGGCGGCCGAGCAGGTGGCCGGCACCACGAAGTGGACAGAGTGGAAGGGTCTGCCCGGTAACGCCAAACTCTACCAGCATCTTCGGGAAGAGGCGGATTGGACCACCGCCCCTGTCGCGAAGAGCGACGTTGCCAAAGGCGATGTGCGCCCCGTGCTTGCGGCGGCTCACAAGAAGCTTTTCGCCACCTATCAGTTGTCCTACATGAAGCACGCTCCGATCGGACCGACCATGGCCGTCGCCGAGGTCAAGCCGGATGGCACGGTGCACATCTATACGCATAACCAGAATCCGCAGGCGCTTCGCGGCGAAATCGCGATGATGCTGCGCACCACGTCCGATCATGTGGTCGTGCATGCCTATCCCGGCCCCGGACATTACGGCAGGTCAAACGGCGGAAACGCGGGCGCTGAAGATGAAGCGGTGCTCTTGTCGCAAGCGGTCGGCAAGCCGGTCCGCGTGCAATGGATGCGCGCTGACGATATGCAGTGGTCCACGCAATCGTCGGTTTCCTTCTCCGACGTTCAGCTTGCCCTCGATGAAAAAGGCAAAATCGCCGCCTATCAAGTCGACCACTACATGCCGGCCATGCAGGACGACCGGCCGATCGGCGCTGTCCTCGCGGGACTGCCCACCATGCCTGCCCCTCAGGTCCATTCTGATGGCGCAACGTCCACCGTGAACGGCATCGAAGATCCTTGGGTTTACCCTGGCGTCCCCAACCTGATTGAAAATGGTCATGGCACATTTCAGGTGGGACAAAAAGCTTCACCTCTTGCCGTCGGTCTCCGCGACCACAGTATGCGCACGCCGGGGCAGTTTCAGCAGAACTATCCGCGCGAACTGGCGATGAGCGAGGCAGCGGCGCTCGCGGGTGCGGACGCCATCCAGTTCCGCATCGACCACGCCCACGAAGAGCGGGCCATCGGAGTTCTGAAAGCGGTCCGCGACGCGTCCGGTTGGGATACACGCCCCTCACCGCGTGCTGATGCTGCATCCACTGGATCAACGCCTGTGCGGGGTCGCGGAGTTTCGCTGATGTTGCGCAGTGGTACCTATTGGGCCTGCGTTTGCCAGATCGCCGTCACTCCCGGCACAGGTGTGATTGTGGTGGAGAAGTACACGATTGCGGTCGATCCCGGCATTGTTGTGAACCCCATGCAATTAAAGCGGAACGTCGAAGGTGGTGCGGCGATGGGAATCAGCCATGCGCTGCTCGAAGAGGTGATGTTTGATGAGAGCGGAATCACCCAGGATGACTGGAATAGCTATCCCATCCCAACCATGTCGGACATCCCTGAGATCAAAGTCGTGTTGCTTCACAATCCGAAAGTTGGCAGTTACGGCGGAGGTTCGGAAGCAGCGAATGCACTCGCTGCGCCCGCCATCGCAGCGGCGCTCCACGACTCGACGGGGAAAGTCCTTCGACGGCTTCCGATGAAACCCACTTACGTGCAGGCGCTTTTGAAGGCTTGACCTCCGGTTGGCCGACCATCCGCCCACAACGTCGGGAATTCTCTGCCCCATAGGCGGCAGGCTATAATTGCGCGCACCCATGCCCCTCATCTCTGGCGCGAAACTAGGCCCTTACGAGATTCAATCGCCGCTGGGTGCGGGCGGTATGGGCGAAGTCTATCGCGCCAAGGACACGCGGCTCGACCGAACCGTCGCCATCAAGGTGCTGCCCTCCCATCTTTCCGACGACCCGGAACTGAAACAACGCATGGAGCGCGAGGCCAAAGCCATTTCCGCGCTCCAGCACGCGAATATCTGCACGCTTTACGACATCGGCACGCAGGAGGGCACCAACTTCCTGGTCATGGAGTATCTCGAAGGTCAGACGCTGGCCGATCGCCTGGGGAAAGGGGCGTTGCCGCTCGATCAGGTCCTGAAGATAGGAACGGAAATCGCGCAGGCACTCGAAAAGGCGCATCAGCACGGCATCATCCATCGCGATCTGAAACCCGCGAACATCATGCTGACCAAAGCCGGCGCCAAGCTGATGGACTTCGGACTGGCGAAACCGGAGATGTCGATTTCGTCGCCCGCCGTCGGCCCGTTCACTCCTTCCACGCCCACCACGACTCTTGCTTCGCTCGCTTCGGCTGCGTCCCCACTCACGCAGAAGGGTTCAATCGTCGGAACCTTTCAATACATGGCTCCCGAACTTCTGCAGGGAGCGGAAGCCGACGCACGCAGCGACCTCTTCAGCTTCGGATGCGTTCTTTATGAAATGGTCACCGGTCGCCGGGCTTTCGAGGGCAAATCTCAACTCAGCATATTCACTGCCATTCTGGAAAAAGACCCGGAGCCGATCAGCGCCAGCCACCCGCTCGCGTCGCCCATGCTTGAGCGGGTGGTTTATGCGTGCCTTGCCAAAGATCCTGCCGATAGAATCCAGTCTGCGCACGACCTGGCCATGGACCTGGGCTGGGTCGACTCGCTCCGTTCCGCTCCGTCAGAAACGGAATCTTCTCCTGTATCCAGCCGTGTTCCCTGGTTTGCCGCGGTTGCGGCCGCAATTGTTCTGGGAACACTCGTTGGGTTCGCTCTTCATCGCCCCGCCCCGTCCGCGCCCAGCATTCGCGCCGTCCTCAATCCCCCGCCGGGCGGACATTTCCGCCTGACCGACGACGCCGCCGGTCCACCCGTGATTTCCCCTGACGGAGCTTTCCTCGCCTTCACCGCGACCGTTGACGGCAAGACCTCCGTCTGGGTTCGTCCCATGAGTTCCAACGATGCCCGCTCGCTCCCCGACACGAGCGATGCCATTTTTCCATTCTGGTCTCCCGATAGCCGTTCCATCGGGTACTTCGCTGGCAATAAGTTGAAGACGATCGAGATTGATGGCGGCGCTTCGCAGGTGGTTTGTGATGTGACGCTTGGACGCGGCGGGGCATGGGGATCCGGTGGCGTGATCGTGTTCTCTGCGTCTCCCGTTTCCGTTTTGTGGCAGGTGAACGCCAGCGGAGGCGTTCCCGCCCCGCTCACAAAACTGGACGCTTCCCAACATACCTCCCACCGCTGGCCGTTTTTTCTGGCCGACGGCAAGCATTTTCTCTACTTCGCCATGCATCACGACCCCTCGAAGTCCGTGAACAACGCCGTCTACTATGCGTCGCTCGATGGCCGCGAGAATCGTCTCCTCATTCACGCCCAGACCAACGCCATTTATGCTGCCGGGTTCCTTCTCTTCGGCCGCGGCGACCAGTTAATGGCCCAGCCGTTCGACCCCGCCAAAGGCGCGTTGAGTGGCCAGGCGCAGGCGGTTTCTTCTGGTGTGCTGAATGACGTCACGACCTGGCACATGGACGCCTCGGCTACCGACGGTGGTGTGCTGGTATTCGGCAATGGCACCTCCGGTAAAGTTCAACTGGTTTGGATGGATCGCACCGGAACGCAGAGCGGCATCGCCATCGAGAATTTGCAAAACCTGCAGTTTGCCCGCCTCTCGCCGCAAGGCGACCGCGTCGCCGTCGTGCTCGATTCCGGCATCAATGACATTTGGACATTCGATCTTGCGCACGGCGTCCGCACCCGCCTCACCTTCGGCCCGGTCGCGAATACTTCTCCGGTCTGGTCGCCTGATGGCAAGTGGGTGGCATATGCCTCCTTGCGTTCGAGCGTTGCGGGCATCTACCGCAAGCCCGCCGATGGCGGCGGCGCCGAAGAGATGCTCATGTCGGATCCGGATGGCACCGGACTGATGCCCAGTGACTGGTCACGCGATGGCAAGACCCTGATCTATTCGACCGGCCTTCTCACCGGAAATCAAATCATCTGGGCTCTGCCACTGGATGGAGATCGAAAACCTCGTCGTTTAGTAGAGCATGCAGTCAGCGGAACGCTGTCGCCGAACGGCCGATGGCTCGCTTATACGTTGTTCTCCGGACAAGCGGATGTCTATGTGGTCGCCTACGGCGACGGCCAGGGCAAGTGGCAGGTCTCGCCCAATGGCGGACAGGTGCCGCAGTGGAGCAAAGACGGCAAAGAACTCTATTACTTTGACGGCACGCAATCCATCTCCGCCGTCCCGGTGAAGGATCTGGGCAACACGCTCGAATTTGGAGCCAGCCAAATCCTCGTCAGCCAGTGGACGATTCTAACCCTGCCCTTCTACAGCGTCTCGCCAGACAGCAAGAAGCTGCTGATGGAACGGGTTTCGCAGCAGGTCAGCCAACCGCTAACCGTCGTCAGTAACTTCATCGCCCAGTCCAGAAAATAACGCGCCCTTTGGGGGACCCGCTTCGATTGTGTCTGGGTTAATGGGCAACCCGCAAGTTATGGTTGGGATAATTGTCACCGCAGAAAAGCCGGTGACTGGCGGAAGCCATTGCAGTGTCCGCAACCAGCGGCCAGACCGTTCCGAATGATATTCCAACCGTCAGCCGTGCTGCAGTTCTCATTCATTTGCTGGGGGTCGAAGTGCCACTATGTACCGGAATGCCCCGACTATCAAGCGCCTCAATAAGTGACACCCGCATTGGTTCTGGGGCCGAGGTTCGAAGGTATGACGCGGGTCTGGCCGTGGCGGTCGAACCAGCGATGGACGCTCACTGGGTGCCCTGGATGGGACCAATCCAGTTTTTATGCACCCCTTCGAGCATCCTCGCTGCTTTGACTAGCGATCTTTTGGGGATCTGGCCACTTCGGCACCTTAGTTAGGGCGGGTCCTAAGGTCAGCTGCCCCACAGTACGTTTGCGGCTTTCGTGTTCGTCCTGACCTTCATCGGAGTACCCCTTTCTTAGGATTTTTTGCCGTCCTGGTCACGGCTACCTCTGGGGATTCAGACTGCGTGGGGAACCTTCAAACTAGCTGCCCCACAGTGCATTTCCGGCTTTCGCGTTGGTCTTGACTTTCATCGGATGTTCTCCCTGTCCTGGTTTCTCGCTGTTTCGGTCAGCGTCTATTCTCGGTTGGACTGCCCGGGAAGCCCTTGCATTAGGTGCCCCACATTGCATTTCCGGCTTTCGCGTTGGTCTTGACTTTCATCGGATTTCTCCCTGTCCTGGTTTCTCGCTGTTTCGGTCAGCGTCTACTCTCGGTTGGATTGCCTGGGAAGCCCTTGAATTAGGAGCCCCACATTGCATTTCCGGCTTTCGCGTTCGTCTTGACTTTCATCGGATTTCTCCCTGTCCTGGTTTTTCGCTGTTTCGGTCGCCGTCTACTTTCGGTTGGACTACCTGGGAAGCAGTCGAATTAGCTGCCCCACAGTGCATTTCCGGCTTTCGTGTTCGTCTTGACTTTCATCGGATTTCTCCTTTCTTCTGCAATTTCTTGTTTGTCAATTTGCTGTAACGCACTCAGGTAATGCAAGAGACGTGCCAAAGGTAGCCCGCCGGTTCAGGTCGATGTCGCCTGTCGCCCTCGCGTTGAGAAGAATGGAGATACCTAACAGTGTGCCCCGGGAGCGCGCCGCTCTGGCCGGCGCTCGTCCCGACCCACCTAGCAAGAAGGTTGGGTGACCTCACATTTATGTTAGGGAGCAGGCAAAATGGGCGGTTGGTATACTCGTCGGGTGAAGCACGATCCCGATCCGGAGGGCCTTTTCTCCAGTCCAGCTAGGCTGGAAGCGCTCGCCGGGCCGCTTGAAGGCAAAACCTTCCCGCTTCGAGAGCATGAGCTCTCGGTCGGTCGCGAGCCATCGAACCAGATTTCCCTGCTGGACTCGCTGGTGTCGCGACGGCACTGCGTAATTCGGAGGGATGGCCAGGGATTTCTGATCAAGGATCTGGATAGCCGGAACAGCACTTTCGTGAACAATGTGCCGGTTAAGGAGCGCCTGCTCGCCGATGGCGACCAGATCCGGATTGGCAAGTCGGTGTTGGTATTTCAAGGTCTGCCATCAGAGCCTTCCGCCGAGGGTGCTTCTTTGAAGCTTGATTCCGCTCCCACACCGAGCGGCGCCACGCTGGTCTTGCGGAAGCAAGATGCGATTTACCTGCAGCCTGCCCGGCTACGCGTCTTGGACGCGACAGAGCGTACGGTTCGCGATCTGAACGTGCTCCTCAGCTTCAGCACGAGTCTGAACTCAGTGCACGGCCTGGCTGCGCTGCAGCAGAGAGTGCTCGAAGCCGTCCTGGAGATTTCCCCGGCCGACCGCGCGGCCATACTGTTGACTGAAGAAGGGAATGAAGGATTCACCTCCGTAATCGGATGCGATCGCAAGCTGGGCCCGAATCAGCCGATTCAGGTCAGCCAAACGATTCTGAAACGAGTGATCCAAGAACATTTGGCCGTGCTTTGCAACGATGTACCCGGCGATGAGACGTTTCGGGAGGCGGAGAGCCTGCTGGAACCACGGGTGCACGCCGTGCTGGCCGTTCCCCTCGAAGTTCAGGAGAAACTTCTGGGTGTACTTTATCTCGATACCAGCTCGCAAAGAGCCCGTTTCGATTCCGCACTCCTGCAGTTAGTGACCGCGCTCGGGAACGTGACCGCACTGGCGATGGAAAACGAGAGCCACTTGGACCGGCTCGGGGATGAGAATCGCCGCTTGCAGCGGGAACTCGACATTCAGCACAGCATGGTGGGTGAAGGTGAGCGCATGCGCGAGATCTACCAGTTTGTCTCGCGAGTGGCGCCGAGAGAATCGACTGTCTTGATCCAGGGCGAAAGCGGCACCGGAAAAGAACTCGTTGCGCGCGCCATCCATAGCAACAGCGCACGTGCCGACAGGCCGTTTGTGGCAATCAATTGCGCCGCGATCGTCGACACGTTGCTAGAGAGCGAGCTGTTTGGCCATGAAAAAGGCGCCTTTACGGGTGCGGTTGCGCAGAAAAAAGGAAAACTGGAAACCGCCGAGGGCGGAACCGTGTTTCTCGATGAAGTTGGCGAACTGGCCGCGCCGCTCCAGGCTAAACTGTTGCGGGTTCTGCAGGAGCGCGAGTTCGAACGCGTGGGCGGCACGCGCCCCGTTAAACTCGACATCCGGCTGATTGCTGCGACCAATGTCGATCTAAACGAAGCGTCACGCAATGGAAAATTCCGGCAGGACCTTTATTATCGGCTCAACGTCGTCTCCATCGTGGTACCGCCCCTGCGGGAACGTGTGGACGATATTCCATTGCTCGCCGCTTACTTTGCGGCTCGCTACAGTGAAAAAGTCAACCGGCGCGTGGTTGGTATTTCTCCCAAGGCCCGAGCCTGCCTGGTGCGCTATGCCTGGCCTGGCAATGTGCGGGAGCTCGAGAACGCCATTGAGCGGGCGGTCGTGTTGGGCTCAACGGAATTAATCCTGCCCGAGGACCTGCCCGATTCGGTTCTCGAGGCGACGGCAAGTTCGGGGGAGCAGGTTACGGCTCTCCACGATGGCATCCGGGAAGCGAAAAAGAAACTCATTGAGCAGGCAATTGAGCAAGCGGAGGGGAACTATACTGAGGCGGCAGGTATCCTCGGCGTGCATCCCAACCACCTGTTCCGGCTGATCCGGACATTGAATCTCACCCCGAAGCGCCAGCGACGAGCGTAAAGGTGATCTTCCGAATGGCTAAGCTCCGCATTGGTACCGGCCCGGAGCGTCACGGGTGAAAAACCTGCGCACCACGAGCACGCTGTAGTTATGAAACCAATGCCAGAAGTTCAACGCCCCGTCCCGAGATCCCAGGTTCTCACTTCAGACCCTTTACCAGAAAGAGATTGGCAAGATCGTGCTGAAAAGAGAAAGCGCATGCCTTCCCATCCGCCGATAATGCCAGGTCTCCGAGAAATTCGGCGCCAGGTTCGGGAGCCTGGACGGTTTTCCAGGGTTCCTTGTGTCCGGTGGCGACGTCGAGCCGGCTAAGCTTGAGGGTCTCCCCTTCCGGCCGCTTCAGGAAAAGATGGCTTCCATCGCCACTCCACCGCACCACCGCCTCGCCGTCCTGCAACTCACTGATGATCCGAGTCGCTCCGCCTCCGATCGGCGCCAGTGACAAGCGATGCGGACCAGCAATCACGAGCCACCGGCCGTCGGGTGATACTTGGGTTCCCTTCGTTCCTTCCGGAGTCAGCGATGCAGTCTTTTCCGAATCGAGGTCATACATCCAGGCGCGAACCGGATGCCCCGACTCATTTCCCGTGTAGATAATCCGCTTGCTATCGGGGAACCACCCGAGCGACTCGAAGTACACGCCTTCAACATTCAGAAAACGCGACTCTCCCGGTCCGGTTGGGAGCAACATCAGCCGCGAACGCCCGGGATCGCGACGGATGCATATTACCCATTTGCCATCGGGCGAGAGCGAGGGGCGATTGCCATATCCCAGGCGTATGGCGGCGGAGCCGTCGGTCTTCCGCAGATAGATAGCCGGGTTGCGACCTTCGCCATAAGAGAGTTCCGCAAAGACTATGCTCTTGGAGTCGTTCGAAAGCTGGTAAAGCAAGGAAGCGTCGAGCCAGGCCAGGTCGCGTTCGATGGAATGGTCGAAGTCAACAAAACGAATGCCCAGGCGTGAGTTAACGGTGCTGAGCAGTACGCGACCGTCCGCCGCCACGTCTTGCATAACAATATAACCGGGAGCTTGGGTGAGAAATCGCCGCTTACCCGTAAGATCCACCGCGTACAGCACGGGATCGCCACCGGGCTGGGCGGCGGAGAACCAGATTTCATCTCCCCGCGGAGACCAGTTGAGCGAACCCTCCGAGCGCCATCCCGGGGAGAGCACTTGCTTAGGCCGGTTGGGGCCAACCACGCATACTGAGTAATCTCCAACTTCCGAATCGTAGTCAAAAAATGCCACGAGCTTGCCATCGGGCGAAACTCGTGGCGCTTCTTGGGGACGCGCGCTGTTCTCGGAAAGAACGGTCCCGACGGGATACTCCACGCGATATTTCCCAGCATTCGTTCGCACCACGGCTAAGGTGTCGCCGCTCGGGCTCCAGTCCGCGGCGCTGACATTTTCCAGCAATTCCCGCGGGGCGCCGCCGCTAAAGGGAACACGCGCGAGTGTACCTGCCCCGTCGCCGCCCAGCAGAATCGCCATTTCGCCGGCATGGGAGATGGATAGAATCTTCCCCGCCGGAAGACCCAGGCTCCTGGCCTCACGATTTCCCGGCTGCGTGGAAAACAAGGTCGAGGGAGCGCCGTCCCACTCGGCGCTGTAAACGATCGCATCACCGGGTCCAAATTTCGCCGCCGTGACGTCGCCGCGGCGGAAGGTGAGCCGTTGAAAGGTGAGTGGCGCCGCGCGTAAGGCCCTTCGGGCGGCGTAGGCGCCGAGAGCGAGTCCAATCAGCAGCAGGCTCAGGGCACCCAAGATGAGCCAGCGACGGGGGAGCAGTGCGGTGCTTTTCGCAACGGTTGGCCTTCTGGAATCGGTGCCGCTCGATTCCATCTCCTCCCGCAGTTCATCCAAGGCGACCTTTACGTCGGCCATACTCTGCCAACGACGCGCCGGATCCTTCTTCATGCACCGGGCAATAATCCGCTCGAGTTCCGGTGGGATATCCGGGACAACCTCCGAGGGAGGTGGCGGTTCTTTGTGCAGGACCGCCGAAAGTGAGGACAGTTTGGATTTGCCCGCGAAGGCGCGCTGTCCGGTGAGCATTTCGTAGAGCACGGAACCGAACGAAAAAATGTCCGAACGGAAATCGACTTTCTTGCCTTCGGCCTGCTCCGGGGACATATAAGCCACGGTGCCCAGAATCGTTCCCTCTTCGGTGAGCGGAACGCCGTCACCATGCTCGGTTTCTGCGAACGCATCGGCTTCGGCTTCCTCGTTCAGCTTGGCGAGGCCGAAATCAAGAACTTTGACCACCCCTTGCGGGGTGACGATCACGTTCGAGGGCTTCAAATCGCGATGAATAATTCCGGCCGCGTGCGCCGTGGCGAGCGCGTCGGCGATCTGCGCGGCATATTTCAGAGCGGTGCGAACCCGCAGGCCCTTGCGCCCGATCAAGTGATCCAGGGTTTCGCCGGCCACATACTCCATGGCAATGTAGCGAACCGGCGCGCCATCCACCTCCTGGGTATCGATGTCGTAAATGGTAACGATGTTCGCATGATTGAGGGAAGAAGCAGACTTCGCTTCCTGCACGAACCGCTTTTCATGGTCTGCGCTGGCGGCGGAGGCGCCCAGAATCTTGATCGCAACCGTTCGATCGAGATGCGAGTCGACGGCCTTATACACCACACCCATTCCGCCGGCACCCAGCCTGGACTCGATCCGGTAGGACCGAAGTGTCTTGCCGATCATCGATCGACCTCCGCCAACCTCTTGGGCCTGCAATTCTAATTGAGTCTGCCGAAACTTTTCTTACGGATGTGCAACCACCATCAGAGTGCGCGCCCGGCGCAGCACGCATTCGAGCGCCAGCCTGACGTTTTCCGGATCGAGCGCCGCAAAGCTCTCGTCAAAAATCACTACTTCCGCGTCCTGCAACAATGCACGGGCAATATAAACGCGGCTACGTTCGCCGTGGGAGAGCCGCCAGCCTGTCTCGCCGACCATCTGCAACATTCCCGCGGGCATTTTATTCAGCAGGGGTTCGAGCCCGAGTTCGCTACAGATCGCTGTCGCCTCCTGCATATCCTCTCTATGGGGCGGCCAGCGGCGCCCCATTAGAAGGTTGAAGGCGAAGGTTTCGCTGAGCACATAGTTCTCGTGAAACTGCGGCGCTGACACGACGCGCCGCCGCCAGCCTTCATCGCCCAAAGTCTGCCGGTCGAGCCCATGCAGCAAGATGAGGCCCGATTGCGGCACTCGTAAGCCAACCAGGAGCGAAGTGAGGGTAGATTTGCCTCCGCCGGACGACCCTTCGAGCAACAGCCGGTCGCCTCGACGAACGATCAGGCTGCATCCCTTTAATACCGGCTCACCCCGGTCCTGGTAACGGAAAATCAGGTCGTGAGCCTCCATCACGGTCGGTGTTTCATTTTCGTCAGTTTCAGCGGCGGGCGTGAGCGCAACGGCGGGAGAGCCATGGAGTTGCGTCCTTCCGGCTGCCTGAAATAATGGAGAAACTTGTCGCCAGGCGATGACCGCGTCGGCAAAGGAAATCAGGCCTGAAGAAAATCTTTTCAGCGCACGATACGCCAACAAAATTCCACCCAGAGAAATCGCCAGCGTTATATTCGGTCCCTGGCTTGCCACAAAGGCCGAAGTCAAACCGAGCATGCCGACCAGCAGCCAGCCGCGAGGCACGAGAGCCGTTAGCTGGGCGGCGGCTCCGTCCATCCCTTCCGACATTTCCAGGTAACGCGCCAACGCCTCATCTTCGTCATCGTGCCAGTGTTGAGGAGCTTCCTGCGCGAGGCGGGTACGGTGCCCGACCATTCGTTCGGTGAGATCGTTGGTCATCGACAGCCGGGTTTCGGTCCACCGCTGCCGTTGACGGAAGTAGCGCATTCCCATAAACAGCGTAAGCGCGAGCCATAGTGGCAACAAAATCAACTCCAGTCCGCGACCTAAACCTTTGGAGAGAACGATTTCCGCGGCAATCAACTCGATGGCAGCAGTCAATCCCTGAAAACCGACAAGCAACACCAACAATTCGAGGGCTTCCGATTCCATGACCTCGCCGAGAAATTGGCCGACTCCCTTGTGGCGAATTTCCTCAGGTCTTAGGCGGAGGGCACCGAAAAGTAGGCGCTGCCTGAAGATGGCGCCCCCGTGTACGGCCAGAACGCCCTGCAGCCAAGTGCTCAAAATACGGAAAGGAACCAATGTGAGCAGAATCAGCGCCCACGCGAACAACCAGCCGTGGTCTAAGTGCCCGGAGAGCACGGCCTGCCCGATGAGCCACCAAGAAAGAATCAGCAAAAAGTATTCAGCGGCAAACGATAGCAGTAGTGCACCCAAGCGCCGCGGCAAGTGGAGTCGCTTCGCCTGACTCCAGAAGCCGGCGCCTGGGGACTGACGAAGCAACCGGCATCCGCCAACCTCCTTGGCTCGCAAACGTTCGAGCAGGAGTGCCGCCCGCGCTGCTCGGCGGCGCGCCTCCGGGATGCCGGTCTCGTTGAGCAGGCGGTCCAGCTCCGGCGCCACTGTTTCCTCCAGCGCGCTACAGAACAAAGCGCGGGCGGCGTCTATCCGCAAGGAAACCGTGCGCAGATCGGGAGCGAGTACCGCGATACGTCCCCGCCCTCGGGGAAAAAGGGTTCGAGGCAGGAGAAGAAGGAAGCGAAGGGGACCGTTTCCTGGCACTTGCAGCACGGCCGGCCCCGCGTTTTCCAGCAGTTGCTCCAATCCTTCGTACGGTACAGCCGACGGCTCAGCCTCGACACCCAGCCAGTTGGCCGCCGACTCGATCCACTGATTCAACGCGTCTCGGCTTGCGGCTGCATCGTCCGAAGCAGCAAGTGAGCTCGGCGGATGCGGTACCGGCACAGAAGAAGGCTCGAGCTTGCTCCGGCGCGCCAGAGCTTCGAGGCCCGATCCGAGCTGCGATAATGACCAGAAAGGCAGAGGTGGGTCGTCTTTTTCGAATCTTGATGTCAGTTTTACTTTCATACCGGCGTCCGTTGTCGCTCCTCCACCAGACGTCCCTGATCCAGCCGCAAGTGCCGCCAGGCGCCACTCGACCACGATCCTTCCCGAACACTCTCCTCGGCTTCCAAGAGCGCTCGATAGCGAGAATTCACCTGTCGCGCAAGCTCTTCCGGGTCTCCGTCCTCGACGATACGGCCATTCTCGATCACCAGAACACGAGGAAATCCTATGGTCTCGCCCACGTCGTGGGTGACGCAGAGCAAGGTTATGTCTTCCCAGTGATCGCGAGCACGCGCCAGCAGCTCTCGCCGTTGCTGCCGATCAAGACCGCGGAAAGGTTCGTCGAGAAGAGCCAGGCGAACGCCTTGTTTCAACAGGGCACGCCCAAAGCGGACGCGTTGACCTTCCCCGCCAGAAACCAGGCCACCGCTCTCTCCGAGATCGGTCTGCAGTCCATCGGGCAATTTTTCAAGAAGCTGGCGCAGATTGGATTGCTCCAGTAAGCCCGCGGTGGGCACTGCGTCCGGGTTGCCGTAACAGAGATTGGAAAACAGAGAGTGATTCCATAGTTGCACGGAGGGATCGACCCACGCCGTCTGCCCGCGTAACCGGTCCAGGACGACGCCTTCCAGGGCAGCCCCATCCACCACCACGCTACCCTCCGCCGGTCTATGCCATCCCAGAAGCAAGCCGAGCAAGCTCGATTTGCCCGCACCCGAGACCCCGACAATGGCTACATGTTCGCCCGGCTCAATCTTCAGGTCGATCTCCGCCAGAATTGTGTGTCCCGCCGCATGAACATTCACCTTCGCCAATTCAATGGCGGCTCCCTCGGATCGCTCCGCGGCAGCCTCAAGTTCACTGGTGACTGATAGCGCCGGGGCCTCGCCTGCCGGCTCGGCATTGGCGTTTGTGTCTTCGAGGGCGCCGAGTGGCTCCAGCAGGCGGAGAGTGACGTTGCGGTAAGTAGGATACTGACGCGCGACCTGTACGATTTCTTCTCCCAACACTGGCAGATTGAGCGACCAATACACGAGCAACAGTGCTCCTCCGGCCTCTCCCGCGCGGCTGATATGGTTGAGCATCAGCCAAGCCGCCAGACCAAATCCGGTCAGCCCCTGCAAGGCTTCGGCACAAAGTATCATACGCAGTAAGGAAAATGCGGTATGGGCCCATTCGACCAGCAAGCTCTCATATTCCCGCCGCAAGGAGCGTTCGGCTCGATGCGTGAGCACAGGCACGAGACCGAGCAGAGCGTCAAGATAGAAACGACTCAACGCCCCATTGTGATTGCGCATTCGGAGGTCACGCTCGGTGAGTCTCGGCTGCAGGAGCAGGGGCAAGCCTACGGCAAGCGAGGCGGCGATAAGCGCCGGCAGCGCCAGCCGAGGGTCCAGCCAGATGATTCCGGCAACCGTAACGATCAATTCGAACACGGAACGGAGGAGCTGCCCACCCAATGCCGGCAACAGCCTTATGCGGTGCGTGTTATGACTGCGCTCTGCCATGTCGGAGGTCAGGCGGCTATGAAAGTATCTGTCCCCCAGCTTAGGAATTTTTTCGAGGAAGGCGGTACGCAGGCGTGCTTCGAGATGCCGGCCGATGCGCATGATGCCCGATGCGATTGGCAGTTCCAGGAGCATGAGGGCAGTCAGGAAAATCAGTAGGGCCGCCATTACGCCAAGCCGCTGCCCCGGCGGCCCAAATTCGCGGGGCATATCCAGCAAGCTGCGAAATAAAATTGCCTCGACGAACACTCCCAGGGTCGCAATTCCGAGAGCGGTCACAACAGCCACAGGCGCGCCCAATCCATCCGCCTTCAACATCGGCAATAGTTCAGCGGCTGGCCGGATCGATTTCTCTTCCAGCGCGGCAGCCACTTCGGGTGGAAGCTTTCCCCGTCCCATTTCCGCAGACTCCGAGCGGGGTCCTTTCACATGCACCAGCACCGCGCCCTTGAAGAAGACTCGTTCTTCTCCGTCTTCTGGCGGCGCTGGCCACGCAGACCAATAATTGGACGGGATCACGCTGCGGCCGTCTTCCGAGTCTCGACTGGCCTGCTCGAGCAGCCGTTCCAAAACCTGCCCGGCCTCGTTTCCGCGGCGCAAGGCTCCGGATCGTACAATAGCGCCCAGGCTTCGTGTGCCTGCCTCCAGGCGGGCTAGAGTTCGCCAGCCGGGAGCGTTCAGAGCAGAGTCGATCAAGTGCGTAGCTGTCTTTCCCGAGACGCCCAAATCGTCCAGCTTCCGCCGCACGGGCAGGGTGAATTTTTCCGACTCCGCCCACTCCCTCCAGCCCTCGGCGGGAACCGGAAGGGTATGGATATAGAGGCTGGAAACAAATTGTGCTTTCTCTTCCCATCGCCGGCCGACCGCGGGATCCATGACTTGCAGAAGGCCGCCGAGTTCCCGCCACGCAACCACGAAGTGGGTGACCTTGCTCGCGCGCAGAACAACCGCGATCGCGGGCAAGAGATTGGCTTCCCGAAGCAACAGAAAGTCGGCGGGCACCATGATCTGCTCGGCATCCAGACCAAGCTGGCGCGCAACTTCCTCCATTGTGTCAATGGAAGTGCCATCCACGTCGGTCTGGCAGGCTTCACGCAAGCGACCGTAACTGACGGGTATTTCGAATCCCTCGGCCAGACATTTCAAAGCCGCCGGCCCGCAGTCCATAGCGGAAGTCTGTACGACTTCTGGAACCAGTATGCGTCTCCGGCCCGGATTCATTGCCCTATCACCGTGCTTAGGTTTGTGAAATTGTTTTTGGGGCCAGCCAGCCAACTTCCCGCTTTGCGCAGCACGAGATTGGCCGGTGAGAGGGTTTCGATCTCCACTTCCACCGAGCCAGGCAACCCGTGTTGCAGAGGAATGTGAGAGTCGGAGCCGGAATCAAGCGCCATTTCCACGCGGATGCTGCCATCGCGAATCTCGCTCGCCACATTGCTGACAGTTGCGCCGACGCTTCCATACTCCGCCCAGGGAAAGCCTTCCAACCGCAGACGTGCGTGCTGCCCTGGGCGAATGCGGCCCAAAGCCACCGGCGGGTCAAAGTTCGCCACTACCCGCAGCTTTCCGGTCGGGATGACCGCCGCCAGCTTTTCCCCTTCGTGGACGACCGCCCCGACCCTCAAGGGCGCCACCTCGCCCAGCCTTCCGTCAATCGGAGCGCGTATCCAACGTCGACCCACCTCTTCTTCCAACCGTTGTATGGTCACACCAGCCGTGGCCTTGTCGCCGCGCAACTTGTTGAGCTCTCCCGTCAGTTGCTCGATATGCGCCTTTCTCTCGTTGGTCCGCGCGCGCTGCTCTCCTTCCAGGCGCACAACCGCATAATGCAGGCTGTCGGCTGCCGCCCGGCGCTGCCGGGAGTCGGCGAGGCTCCGATTCAGATCCAGCTCGGCGATTACGCCGGCGCTGTACATCTTGCGCAATCGTTCCGCTTCAGCCTGTGCAAACTGTGCCGCAGCTTCCGCTTCGCTGTAATGCGCGCGCGCTTCCTCCAGGGCATCCTTTGACGCCTGCTGATCCTGCAGCAGTGCCTGCTCTTCCGAGGCAATCTGTTCTTCGCGGGAACGGATCTGCGGATTTGCGCCCGCCAGTTGTGTCTTCTCTTCGGTAAGCTGAAATTGCTGCGTTCCGGAGTCGAGCTCCACCAGGACATCCCCGGCCTTTACTTCCTGGTCAAGCACCATATGGGTCGCCACGACGCGGCCGATGACGACGGATTCAACGGGATGCGCCGCCCGGTCCACTTCCAAGTCAGCTTTGTTTGTGACCGCGTACACCGACACGTGCGCCAGAAAGAACCACAGAATCCATGCGGTCAGCAGCGACGCTGCCAGGACGAGGCCGAGGTACGAGCGCTGCGAGTTGTCGGCCTCAAGAGAACGAATAGAGCGAAAAAAAGTGGATGCCATCCGATCAGAATCCCCACCTTTCGGAAACCTTCGAAAGCAACTCAGAAACACCAACCTGCTCCGCGGGAGACAGTTCGCCGGTGTTCCTGCGGGAGCCCTCCCATGCCTCGCTTCGCGGTTTCCGATTGGCGCTCTTCAGATACTGGTCCCGATGAGGATCGCTACTATCGGTCATCATCGCATTCCGTGGGCGCGTTGCTGGCTGGTTATAGTACCAAGAACCTACGCCCATCCACTGCCGCTGTCAACGAATGCGTTCCTTTGGCGTTGGTGCAGACTGACGCCAAGGCGCGCGTGTTCGTATGCGCATCGGCGATTGGGTTTTACGGGAATCGAGGCGACGAAATTCTGGGAGAAAAGAGCCCGATTGGGCGAGGATTTCTGCCTGAGGTTTGCAGCGAGTGGGAAGATGCCAGCCGAGTTGCGGCTGAGGTGGGCATTCGCACGGTGAATATTCGCATTGGGCTGGTGTTGAGCGCGAGCGGCGGAGCGTTGGGAAAGATGCTGACTCCGTTTAGGCTGGGGCTGGGCGGACGGATGGGATCCGGTCGGCAGTGGATGAGTTGGATTCACGTGGACGACATCGTGGGAGCGATTCAGCACGCGATCGGCACGGAGTCGCTGGCGGGCGCGGTGAATCTGGTGGCGCCAAACGCCGTGCGCAATGCGGAGTTCACCAAGACACTGGCTTCGGTGCTGAGACGTCCGGCGATTTTTCCTGTGCCGGAGTTTGCGCTGCGGCTGGCGTTTGGCAAGCAGGCGGCCGAGGAGATGTTGTTGGCCAGCACAAGAGATCAGCCTGGAAAACTCGGGGCTAGCGGATATATGTTTCGTTTTCGCGAGTTGCGGGCGGCGCTGGAGAGCCTGGTGGAATAGCTCTTGCTGTCTGTGGGAATGTTTTGCAAGACATCTGTAGGAACGTCTGCGTAACCCAAAACCGTGTGATTGGTGTCACAGCCCAGCTGGCATTGATCTGCCAGACTGAGACAACATGGTGAAGAAGTCCATTGCGGCGGCACTGCTTGTGGTCATTGTGGCTTGGGCAGAGATGATGCTGGCGCCGATGTTCGTCATGCATGCGTGGCATACGCATGGGGCGCATGACATGGCTGCGCCTATGGCCGCTCATAATCATAATCACGCCATGCCTGCGGGACATCCGTGCTGTCCCAGGGTCAACAAGACCGAGAGTGCGGATGGGCTGGAGATCGCTGCCCTCAGCCTGCCTTGCCACAATGAGCATCGCTGCTGTTTTGTGCGCGGTCGGCAGAATGTGCCTGCGCCGGTTAGTGCCGGACGCAAACTCTCGCGTGAGATCGCCGCAGCGAAGAGTGCTGAACTCACACCTATCCAATCCGCGTCGCGCGTTTCTTTGGCGAGCGTCGTTGCTCCCGGTTCTCCTCCGGGAACGCTGGGCATGATTCTTCGGATCTAGACTCCTCTTTCTTCTGACTCCCTTTTCTGCGGCTGCAAGCGGGCCGCGTGCCTCAACCGTTCTCATAACTTTTTTCACAACTTTAATAAGGAGCTTTTATGAAATTCAGATTGTTTGCTTTGATTCTGTGCCTCGCGCTGGTTGGATGGGCGCAGGAAAACTCGGCGTCTCCAGCGGCGCCGAACTCGACTCCGGCGCCGAAAGCCGAAGGATGCTGTCATCGCAACATGGCCGACATGAAAGACGGCAAAGGTTGCTGCCATCATGATGCGGCTGATGCCAAGGACGCCGCGTCGTGCTGCGGCAAAGACAAGTGTGAAGCGAAAGAAGGCAAGTCTTGCTGCGAAGGCAAGGACATGAAAACGGCCTTGAACGAATGCAAGAAGAATGGCTGCTGCAAGGATGGCACGAGCTGCGGTGAGGCCAAAGGCGACAAGACAGCGACGAAGTGCTGCGGCGGTGACAAGTGCGAACGTCATCCGCAAACGCCTGCGGGAAGTTAAGTGCACTCGGTTCGGTCGAGCTAGTTACTGCAACGCCCCGGTCGGTCAATGGCCGGGGCTTTTTGCTTCGCAGAAAAAAGGCCGGACGGTTTTGCCGTCCGGCCATACTTACCGATTGGACTGCCTAAAGACTAAAGACTGGCAGTGTTATTTCTTGTTCACCCCCGTGCCCGTCAAGGGAACTTCCACTGGGCTGCCCGGAGCGTTGGTCGGGACGTTCAGAGTGGCCGTGTCCGTTCCCACTGCGTCGGGTGAGAAAGTGACCCCGATGATGCAACTCTTGCCGGGTTTAAGTGGGCTGCCGCAGAAGCGGTGGAAGCTGAAGTCGCTCGCATCTCCATCGATGACCGTAAGCGAAACGGAGCCGATCTCCACTGCCGTGGTTCCCACATTCTCCAGTTTCACATTCACGCTGTGAGTGTGGCCAATAACGACGTTCGGGAAGTTGACGCTTGCAGGTACAGCAATCACTTGGCCGCCAGAAGCATTCACCGTGAGGCTAAGCGTTGTGCTGTTGGTCAACGAGCCCGACGTGCCGGTAATTGTTACCGTGACCGTTCCTGTGGCTGCCGTGGCGGACGCCGTCAAGGTTAGCGTGCTGGTTGTGGTTGCGGGATTGGGATTGAAAATCGCCGTCACGCCGGTGGGCAAGCCCGTAGCGCCAAGAGTGACACTGCCACTGAAGCCGTTCGACGGAGTGATGGTGACGGTGCTGGTTCCGCTGGTGCCTTGCGTTATGGTCACGCTGTTCGGCGAAGCGGAGAGGTTGAAGTTCTGGGGAGCATTCACGGTGAGGCTTAGCGTTGTGCTATTCGTCAACGAGCCCGATGTGCCTGTGATTGTTACCGTGACCGTTCCGGTAGCTGCCGTGGCGGAAGCCGCCAGGGTCAGCGTACTGGTTGTGGTGGCGGGATTGGGACTGAAAATCGCCGTCACACCGTTGGGCAGGCCCGTAGCCGTAAGAGTGACGTTGCCAGTGAAGCCGTTCGATGGAGTGATCGTGATGGTGCTGGTTCCGCTGCTACCGCCCTGCGTGATGGTTACGTTATTCGGGCTGGCGGAAAGCGAGAAATTCGCAGCCGTAGGAACGTTATATCCAACCGCATTGAGGATGTTGATTTCGCCACCACCGTCATTGAGGATGGTGAGGCCAGCGTCTTCGCCGGGGCAGCCCTCCGCATCCTGAACCGCGATGTCGGTTCCGCAGTCGGGAGTACTGGAGAGAAAGTCGGCGTAGTCGTCGCCATTGGCCAAAGTGTTGTAGACCTTCGGAGTATTCGCTACCCCGTTCGCTCCGTTCGTGGTGCCGCCGTTGTAAGAGAAATACGCTCCGGCGGGCGCACTGGCCAGGCCGATGTAGCTGCTGTTAAGGGCGAGTTCTCCTGCGCTGTTATAACGGTACAGATCGACCGCCGAGGGAGTACCGGTACCACCAGCAAAATCGCAGGGGTCGGTCAGCAGCCCACTCGGATCTTGTGTGCTGATGCACGAAGAGGTGCCGAGCACTTCGTCGGTTTCGTGTTCCACCACACCGTAGAAGTCGTACTCGTCGGCAGGCTCGGTTCCTCCGAGGTTGTCGTAGTAAAACGTGTCCGCAGCGTTGGTAACGGTGATGATCGCGTTGTAGCATCCTGGAGTAATACCCAGGGTGCAGGAGATGCCGCCGACCTGGATGCCGGTCAGCCCGGTGAAGCCGAGAGCGGTGCCGAGAGCGCCGGTGACGTTGACGTTGTCACTGCCGTACGGCGTGGCGTCATAAGTATTCAGCGCGGATAGGGCGGCAACTTGGATTGCGCTCTGGCTCGTGTTGCTGGTGAGGGCGGCCACGTATTGGCTGTAGGGAAACAAGTTGAAGTACTGTTCACTCTCGCCGAGACCTGTCGTGCCGTAGGTAATGTAGATGCTGGCGTTCGCGTTGGTGAAGGTGCTGCTGTAATCGCTAGCGACTACCGTGTTCAGGTAGTTGCACGTGGCGGCCGCTACACTGGGGTCGCAGATATAGGTGATGGTGCCAGAGATCATCGGCTTGGCAGTATGCCGCGCCCGCGCCCGCAGCTTCAGGGGTGCGCCCATCCGGACGGAAGGAGGGCCGCTGTGGAGTCGCTTTACGCCGATCTCCCGGGACAGCGCCGTGGTGTGGACGACGTCGGAAGATGCATGCTGGGAAAAGGTTGGTTGATTCGTGGATATGGCTGAGTCCTGGGCGCTAACGATACCGAACCCGGCCAGCAGAACCACACAAATCATACTGATGGCGCGTAATGCTTTCATGTTTGTCCTCTCTAAACTTAAGAATTCCTGGGTTGAGGGTTAAATGCTGTTGGTTGAGAGTTGAAGCGCAAGACCGAAAACTTGAGATTCACCTGCGTGCAACGTCGAGCATGCTGTGGCGCGCAGCAGCCCAACCTGGCTTGCTGAGTACCGTTTCCATCCTTAATTTCTTGAACTCAGGATTTCGGGAGTGGCATGCGCCACGTGCGATTGTTGTAGTAGTGGGGGGTGACTACAACCAGATTCAGTGACATGATAATCCGGAGCAGGGAAATTGCAAGAGAAATTGGTAGTGGTGCAAATTCAAACTGCACCACTACCGTTCCTTTCAGGTGATGGCTGCCGCCTGCCAAACCTGCGTTCAGCAACCCCACCCGGGGGAACCCGGCGAGAATGGCGGTCGCGCTGCGCCTGAAGGAAAGATTTTGTCGGTGAGTGCGGTCGCCTTAAACAGCGCTTCTTCTCTCCCCAATTTCGCAGGCTTGTGATCGCGTGCTTTCGCCGATTGACTCCCTCGCCGACTGCCTCTCTAGTGATAGCCTTGCGGTCATAATGTTTGCAGAGATACTGACTGAACGCCTGGCACTTCGCGATCTAACCGGGAACGACGCCCAAAGAATCTTCGAATACCGGAGTCGGCCCGAGGTTTCCCGATTCCAGTCGTGGGGTACAGAATCCGCTGAGGCCATTCGGCTATACATCCGCGGCCTTTGCGAAACGGAGCCCGGACGCCCGGGATCGTGGTATCAGATTGGGATTGTCCTCCCCGCCTGCGGCGAACTGATCGGTGATTGCGGTTTTCAGTACTCGAAACCGAGCCCAGTCACGCCGAGGTTGGGATTGCGTTGGCCCCGGAGTTCCAGGGGCGAGGTTATGCGAACGAAACTTTACGAGCTCTGCTGCGGTACCTCCTGGTTGGACTCGAGAAAGATCGGGTATTCGGATCGGTAGATCCGCGAAATTTGCGATCCGTGAGGTTACTGGAAGGGGTGGGGATGCGAAGAGAAGCTCATCGTGTCAAAAGTCTTTGGTTCAAAGGTGAATTGGTCGATGACGCGATCTTCGCCATTACTCTAAGCGAGTGGAAGGGCCACAACAACTCGTCGACCTGACGCACTCACTGAGGGCCATTTTCATTGGGCGAACTCATGCAGGAACTAGTTCGGGGCAGCTGTTCCTTGATCCAGTTCAGGATGGTCGGGATGAGTGGGTCCTAGAACGTGGCGTGCACAGTAAGGTCATGTGCCATGTCGTCGATCTGGAGATAGCGAGCGTGTCCCGGATGGACGTGGTTGACGATCTGCACAATGGCTTCGCTGTCTGCCCGGCTCATGATGTTGTCGCCAGCGCCGCGGACGACAAGTACGGGAGCGTCGACGCTCTGCCAGACCTCGCCGAGGTTCAGGCGAGTCGTACCAAAGTTTTTCCCATTCGGGGTGCAGGGCAAGGACCTGGGCAGGGCTCATCCCTTTCATTAGGTCCAGAGCATAGAACTCGGTAAAAGCCTTGACCGCGGCATTAACCTCAGCCGGCGACCTTTCAGGTGCCGTGAGTCGGCGGCGTTCCAGCTCCAACATGTGCTCGTACCATGTACGTCCCCACGAGCCACAGGAAATGAAACCCCGTACCGGGTGATCGCGGGCGGCCAAAGGAGAGAATCCACCGCCGTTACTCAGGCCGATAACGAACACACGATCAAGATCAATGAAGTCGTATTTCGGCATAGCATCGAAGGCGGCCCGCCAGCCTCCCATTTCGCTTTCGAAGTCTGCCTTGGCACAATCGCCTTGGCTTTCACCCACTCCGGGCTTGTCCATGCGCACGGTAGCGTATCTGGATTGGTCAATGAGACGGCGGAGGAGAATGCCGAAACCGTCACGGGTGTCAGGATCCGCGTATTCCATGCTGTCGCAGCTCAGCCAGCCGACGAAGAATATTGCTGGCACTTTGCCGGAGGCGTTGTTGGGGCGCGTAATAAAAGTACGGAGCTTCTCACCGCGGGTGTTGGTAACCCAGTCCTAGAGGACCGTGCTGTGATCGAAGTGTTCGCGGGCCTGTCCGGTCTGCGCTACGACGGAGATGGATAAACAAACGACAGCACCTGCTAGCCGCATTGCTCGCGTCTTAATCACGGCGTTTTCCTCCGGGTAAATCCGACGACCGATGGACAATAAAGTTAGCAAGGCCACGGTCGCGGTTCGACTCCGGCTCAATCACTTTTGCATCGAAGATGTTTCGGGCCCGTGTCGCACCATAGCGATGGGAACGCGGAGGCAGCGGGAAAGACAACAGCAGCTTGGGTACGGCCGGGACCTAGCGGAATCTCCACGGCGGCCTTTTTAAGAGATTGAACGAAGTGCGGGATCCGGCAGGCTTTGACGAGTTTTGCCAAGCATGGGTGCCGGAAACTTCTATCGCTGGAATCACATGGACCCCATGATCCCATTGGCATTCTCGCCTGAGAGTCGCTTTGTTCGAGCCGGCGGAGACTGCGAGTTGCCGATTTGGACCGCGCCAAGGACGTAACTGTCCTTCATTCCGGCGATGCGCAACCTCCTATACCGCGCGCGGCAGACGGGACACGCTCCGTGTCTACGTTTCGCTTCCTAGGTTATAATCTCGCCCACTCATGAACCTGACCTCGGGCACCAAGCTTGGACCGTATGAAATTGTCTCCCTCTTAGGCGCGGGCGGCATGGGCGAGGTGTATCGCGCTCGCGATCCTCGCCTTCGGCGGGAAGTGGCGGTCAAGGTTTTGCCGCAGGCACTCTCTCTTGACTCCGATCGGATGCGGCGCTTTGAACAAGAAGCGCTGTCTACGGCCGCCCTGAATCATCCCAACATTCTGGCGGTGTTTGATATTGGCACGAGCGAAGGTTCGCCTTACGTGGTATCCGAACTGCTTGAGGGTGAGACGCTGCGGGAACGGCTGCGCAGCGGGTCAATTCCCGTACGTAAGACTCTGGACTACGCCTTGCAAGTGGCGCATGGACTGGCGGCGGCTCACGAGAAAGGAATCATTCATCGCGACCTCAAGCCGGAGAATTTATTTGTCACAAAAGACGGACGGGTAAAGATCCTGGACTTCGGCCTGGCGAAACTTACTCAAGCCGATCCCGGATCGCATACCTCGATGGCCACCGTGACCCACGGTGCAACCGAAGCCGGCGCGGTGCTGGGAACGGCGGGATACATGTCTCCCGAGCAGGTGCGGGGCATGGTGCTTGATCCGCGCTCCGACATTTTCAGTTTTGGGGCAATTCTTTACGAGATGCTTTCAGGTAAACGGGCGTTTCATGACGACACTCCCGCGGATACGATGAGTTCGATTCTGAAGGAAGAGCCTCCGGAGCTGAGCGAGACGAACCGGAATGTCTCTCCGGCGCTGGAGCGCATTGTGCACCACTGCCTGGAAAAGAATCCGGAGTCGCGCTTCCATTCGGCGAGCGATATTGCGTTTGATCTGGAACATCTTTCGGGGCTGTCCGGGTCCACGGCGAGGTTAGCGGCAGCGGAGGCGGCGGTGCAGCCGCGCCGCCGGCTGGTGATCGGGATCGCGGCTGGTCTGGTGGTCGCAGGCGCGGTGTATGGCCTCGGTTGGTGGCGCGGCGGAGCGGGTCGTGCGCCTCAGGCCGAGTACGGGCAGATCACGTTTCGCACCGGCGCCATCGGTAATGCCCGGTTCACTCCGGACGGCAGCATTGTTTACAGCGCGTCCTGGGAAGGCGGGGACAACCAGCTTTATATGTCGCGCACGGACGATCCGGGCTCGCGCGAACTGGGGATCAAGGATGCGGAACTGCTTTCGATCTCCAAGGGCGGGGAACTGGCGATCCGGCTCAATACGGTCGGTCACGGCGGCTATGCGCGGACTGGGACGCTGGCACGGGTTCCGCTGAGTGGAGGGACACCACGAGAAGTGCTGGACAACGTGGGGGACGCCGATTTTTCCACCAACGGCGACAGTATGGCGATTATCCGTTACGTTCCGGAAAATAATCATTAGCGTCTTGAATATCCCATTGGCAAGGTGCTCCTCGACAGCATCAACTGGATGAGTCACCCGAAGATTTCGCCGGACGGCAAGTGGATCGCTTTCGCCGACCATGAAAATCCGGGCGGCGACGATGAAGGTTCGCTGGCGGTGATCGGCACCGATGACCGGGAAAAAGAAAGGAAACTTTCTTCCGGCTGGACCTCGTTGCAGGGGATTCTCTGGTCTCCGGCGGGCGACGAGATCTGGTTTACCTCCACGAGCACGGGCCAAGCCGCGAACCCGCGCGCCGTGACCCTCTCGGGCAAGTTGCGCACGATCACGAACGTACCTGGAGGCATGTGGCTGGAAGACCGGCGGAATGGCACGGTGCTGGCGGTAGCAAATCACACGCGGCTGGGGATCCGGGGGATGGCACCGGGCGGAAAAGAGGAGCACGAGTTGGGGTGGTTTGGATGGTCGGAGTTGCGCGATATCAGCCGGGACGGCCGGAAGATTGTTTTCGACGAGGAAGGCGATGGCGGTGGACCGAACTACACGGTGTTTCTGCGCGATACGGACGGATCGCCGCCGGCACGCATTGGCGAGGGAGACTCGTTGGCGATTTCGCCCGATGAAAAATGGGTGATCACTAAGCCGGCGAAAGGCGGGCCGCTGAGTCTGGTGCCGACGGGAACGGGTGAAGCAAGGCAACTTACGCACGATGCCGTCAGCTACAGCGGGGCCCGGTTCCTTCCGGATGGAAAGCGGTTGCTGGCCGCGGGGATTGAAGCTGGACACGGCGGGCGCGACTACATGATCGATCTGAGCAATGGCGATTCCAAACCCATCACTTCTGAAGGTACCGCCGGAACGCTCGTCTCTCCGGACGGCAGGAGCGTCGTGGTGCGTGGGCCGGATGGAAAACGGGCAATTTGGCCACTGGATGGTGGAGCTCCGCATCCCATCCCGTGGCTTGAATCGAGCTATTCCGTGATTGGATGGACGCCGGACGGAGAGTCAGTCTATGTGGTTGGCAGCCGGCGGGGCGCATTAGCAATGAAATCCGTGAACGTCTACCGGGCAAGTATACAGAGTGGGAAATGGAACCGTGGAAAACCTTCGGGGCAGAAACAGGCGCGGGAGTCTCGTCCGTGGTTGCGCCTCATCTTTCAAGCGACGGGACGGCATACGCGTATCTCTATGTACGGGTGCTGTCGGAGGCGTATGTGGTCACGGGTTTGAGGTAGGGCAGACTTCCGGGGCTTCCCGCTTTCGGCTCTTGGCGGCTAGCGAGAAGATGCCCGCTCGCGGTTGGCACAACACCGATTACATCCATCAATACGGGGCGTTTGACACTGCCAGCGGATCGGGAACTAACTTGGCTCTGAATCCATTGCTTCCGCCTCATCAATCATCAATCTGCAGATCTTCGCTGCGGGACTAATCATTGGACGCGCATACCAGTACTGCTTAAGGATGAAATTGGCATTCCCCTTCAGGGCCCGTTTATCTGCTCCATGTTCTTTCTCGACTGACGCACTTCTAATCATTTGAAGCGACGACATCGATAGACGCGTCTATTCCTCCATCTGGCGTTCGTATCTGTGCGACTACCCTCCGGCACCCCGCGCCTTCGAACTCATCAAGGCGAGAGCAGTGATCCGGCAAGTCGAAGGATTCAAAAACGTTCTTTGCAGTGCGACCTATGGATCAAGCGGTCTACAGGAGTTCCGACGACGAGACTCGCGACTGGGTCAAATCGATTGTCAGAGACTTTGCGCAATCGTCCGATGTCAGTGGGCGCAAGGATCTCGATCGCGTTCATTGACCCGGCCCGTGGTTTTGAGTGAAAACGCCTGCGGGCGTCGCTTTCCGTATACTCGGCGCTAGCTAGAGAACGATAGCTGGAAACTGTTCCCATGCGATTCAGAACTTAGGGGACTTTAAAAGACTTCGTGCTCCGAGTCGTCCCTCCGGCGTTGCTAACAGAGATCTTGCCGGTCTTTGCTCCCGAAGGTACGGTGGCGCTGATGTAGTTCACCGTCAGCACTTGAAAAGTGGCGGGCACACCATCGAAAGAAACCGCTGTCGTTCCCACGAAATGCTGGCCTTGCAACAGGACGTTTGTTCCAGCGGCACCGCTGGCGGGAGCAAAGTTCACAATCGCGGGGCTGGGCGCAGGCAACCCCGCATCCATCATCCAGATGGTGCCATTCGTGAGGCCAGTTTGCGATACGCCGCCATTGCCCAGGGTGACCCCATAGAACTTGCCGTCGGCGGCCTGGATCATGGACCCCAACGTTTCGCCGACAGTCGTGCAGTCGAAAATAATATTCTGCAGCACCGTGCCCGTCGTGGTTGCGGCAAAAACCATACCCTGGTCGCCGCAATCGCCGCCTTGAAAAGTGCCCCAGAGATTACCGTCCGATGCCGCGAGAATCCCACCGTCCAGATATTGCGTAGCGGAGAGCGAGCCAATCGCCCGATACTTGCCCGCTGTGCTGATCTCGTACAATTCGCTGTTGACCTGGAGGCCAAACAGTTCCCCGCTCGCAGTCTGAGCCAGATTGCTGGCGGCATAATCGGAGAAGTCGAAATCGTGCAAGATTTTGTACGCGTCGCTCTTGGGCGTGAAGCGGAAAACAGTATTGAAGGGTGAATTCTGCTCTCCAGCGACGGTCGTCGAATAAAAATTACCATCCGGAGCCTGCAGCAATCCAAAGGCGCCGCTGCCGTCCAGCGGAGTTTTGGCGGCCTCAAACACATGGACAACCTTGAAAGTCCCGGACGGGCTTAGGCGAAAAAGAACGTTGGCGGGCGGAGAACTCGGCCCGGTTGCTCCGTAAAAATTGCCGTCGAGGGCCTGGGTTATGAAGGCAGGATAGGCGCCATCGCTGCACTCTTCGTCCGCGCAAAAATCATGCAGGTCTTCAATCGTGCCGCTCTTGCTGAGCTTGAAAGCCGTGCCCAGCCCAAGGGGCCCGTTGAAAGTTGCAACTCCGTAGAGAAACCCGTCGGTGCCCTCGACTAGACCATTGGGAGCTGAGCCGTAGGGCAGGAGTCCACTCGGCTCTTCGGCGAAGCTGTAGATTACCGAGACATTACCGCTCGGAGTCATCTTGAAAACCGTGCCCTGAGCATTCGGCCCGACTCCTCCTCCAACCGCGGTGCCATAGAAGTTGCCGTCCGGACTCTCGGTGAGCGACACGGGGAAAAAGCCTTCTGGGCACATTCCGCCTGCGTTGCATGGAAAACTAAAGAGCAAGTTCGGACTCGGAGATTGCGCGGATGCGCCCGCGATCAGCCACAGCGCAATTATGCCAGGGCGAATCACAGCGGGGAGAATGGTCAGGCCAAACCGTTTCACGGAAGTTCCTCCGAACGAAGGATAGACAGCCTGCCAGATTGTAGTTTACGAAAGCGCAAGTCGATGTCATAACCTTGTAAACAATTTAGGTTCCGCGCCAACGCCAAATATACCGGCGAATTGCTGCGACGGTGATCCGACCAGGAGAATCGCAGATTGCGGAGTAAGAAGCTTCTGAACTGAGGTGTAACGTTCTGAACTTGCCTGCGTATCCAGGGTTGCCGAGATTCCTGCCATCAAATGCAACTGTCCAAATCATCATCATCGGAGGCAATGACGAGGAGTTTGCCTCCTTCCATCACGTCTCGGTTTTCTCAAAAGCGGGAGCTCTTGAGCAACGCCCCGGTTGCCAGTTGTCCATTTCCTCGCGAGCATCATCGAGAACGCCAATGTAAACTCGAATCGCGGACATGACCTCGAGGAGTTCGGGCGCACACGGCGATCTCAAGATGGGGTATTGAGGGCCTGCGAAAAACAGTGGACGAAAGCGACGCGCAATACCCGGAAGACATAGCTGGCGCAATCTTCACCGCGATGGATGAATTTTCACGAGGACACCAGACCGACGACGCTACGGTTATGGTTGCGCGGGTGGACTGAACCCGTCATCTGTCGCCCCAAGACTCATCTCGTCCGATCCACTCAGGACCGCGCCCACGGCTTCGCTCGCGATTTGCACTTCCGCCTACAACTTCCGGGCCTCCTTCGGAGGTTCCAAGCAGCGTCCAGCTGTTGCTGTTCGCAGTTGAATCGGCGACGAGGATTTGGTTGCTCCCGGCTTTCTGCCGCGCTACACATTTTGTCCCGTTTTCGTCCATCGCCGCCGCCGGCGCGGTCGTGGGCATTGCCTTCCCTGGAGTGCCCTGCGCGGTGCCCTTGACCTGGGTTTCAGCCCGTCCTTGGTTTGCGAAGCTTGCCAGGAAACAACACCAACCCGATGCTCAGATGTCTGATCGATTGCCTCATGGCGGTCTCCTTAGCCTTGACGCTGTTGGTCACACGGGAACGAAGTGAGCGGGCCAAGCGCTTGCCGGCCGTTCCCTTGGTTTACTGCCGCATTATCTGCGGTCGATCAGCTAGCTAGCCCAGGTCCGTTCGCTAATTGCCGAGCGTTGTCGGGTCTAGGAACCAGATGGTGTTGTTGGTTGCGTTCTTCCAGGCGAGGATCGACCCGGTATTTCCATTCGCTCCGAGGGAGCTCGCAGCGGCCGGTGCTTGGTTGGTCTCTGCGCCACCAACCGATTGTGGATTGCCGAAAGCGGAGTCAAAGTCGTAGGCATACATCAGCGAATTGCCCGACGAGCTCTTCCAAAACAACGCGTAGTATTCGTTTTGAGGGGGATAGGAAAAAAAGAGGTTGGCCGTCGGGACGTTGGTTTCTGCGCCGGAAACCGCGGTTCCATTGAAGTAAATGTTGTCATTTGAATACCCGTTCCAGAACCAGACAAAGGCATAAGGAACCGCCAGCATGGTTGGTGTGGTACTCGTCTCGGAGCCAGGCAGCTCCACCTGAGTTTCCCAGCTCGAGGAACTCCAGGTCGAGTACCAGATTTCATGACTCGAGGCCCCCACCCATGCCGCAGTCAGATTATTGTCGGTAATTCCCAAGGCGGGCGCGTAGTCGGTTTCGGAGTTCCAGCCAGAGCCGTTCACCACCTGCTGCTGCGCCCACGAGGTTCCGTTCCAGGTGGAAAACCAGACCCTGTCCGTCGGTGTTGATTGTCCCTTCCACGCCACCCACAGCTGGCCAGCGTGCCAAGTCAGGGCGGGAGCCGTACTGGTCGCTGCCGTCCAGCCGGAGCCACCCACAAGTTTCTGTTTCGTCCAGTCGCTGCCATTGAATGTCGAGAACCAGATCTTGTTCGAAGAGGCACCCTTCCAGGCTACGTACCGCTTTACTCCGTCTGTCGCCACCGCCGGCGCGGTCTTCGTCAATGCCTGCCAGCCGGAACCCGTCACCTGTTGTGGGGTGGATTGAGCTAATCCTTGGTTTACGAGGCTTCCGAGGAACAAGACCAACCCCATGCGCATGCATCCGATCGATGGCATCACTTGAATGTCCTCTGCTGAACAGCCGAAGTAGGTTCCTGTGAAAGAGAAGCCTTCTGCAGACGGGCGATTGCCTGGACCGCCTCTGCATGGGCTAGTTTGGTTCCGCAGAGCGGGCAGACATCGAAAAGCTCCGTGCCCCCTCCCACCACCAAGGTCATGCCTTTCTGCTCCACCGTCACTTCAGTCCGGATGGTTCGGCTGGTGCCGCGATCGGACGTGCGGGAACGGAAAGACCTTGCCCGCTCGGATAGCCACTGGTAAATTCGCTCCACGCGACCTCGTTGTTCAGGCTGCGAATGTTGGCGCAGTCGCACAGAAAAGGCCAGTGACGGCTTCTGACAGGTTCTGACAGGCTTTGAATCGTCAATAAGTCAATGAAACCAGAAGAGATACTCCAGTTCGGAGAGTTCCAGATTGACGCCCTGTCGCGTACCCTGCGGCGGCAAAAGGACGTTGTTGCACTCAATCGCCGGGCCTTTGACGTGCTGCTGTACCTGGTGCAAAACCCGGGAAAGATTCTGACTCGGAACGAACTATTAAAAAATGTCTGGCCAGACACCTTTGTGGACGAGAACAGCCTGGCGCAAAGCATCTCCGCGCTGCGGCGAGCACTCGAGGAGAAACCGGGCGATAACAACTATATCGTCACCCTGCCGGGGCGGGGGTATCAATTTGTTTCGCCGGTAACGGTGGTTCCCCCCGAGCACTTCGCCATCGTCCCGGACGCAACAACCATTGACCGCCAAGTCCCCAGCGGTTTGATTTTTCAGCAGCGCACGATTCGGACCAGTGTCATCACGGAAGAGAACGCACGCTCCGACACGCCGGCGCTCAAAGAATCTCCTTCGGCTGGTGTTCTGAAGCTCGGCAAGATCGCGGTTGCCGTCGTTTCGGTCACCTTGCTCGTGGCAGGCGGACTCTACTATCGTTGGCATCAGGGCAACCGCCTGAGCGAAAAGGATACCGTCGTTCTCGCCGATTTTTCTAACACCACAGGCGACACGGTGTTCGACGACACGCTGAAGACCGCACTCAACATTTCCCTGCGGCAATCGCCTTTCCTGAATGTGCTCTCCGACAGCGAAGTCACGAAAACCCTGCAACAGATGACTCGTCCCCCCAATACGAAGCTTACGCGCGAAGTGACCCGCGAGTTATGCCAGCGGGCGGGCAAGAAGGCTTACATCGAGGGATCCATTCGCAGTCTGGGCAGCCAGTATGTGCTGGGTTTAAAAGCGGTGAATTGCCAGAACGGAGACGCGCTGGCCGAAGAGCAGACAACTGCCGCCTCCAAGGAGAAGGTGCTGGACGCGCTCGGCAAGGAGGCGTCGGAGCTGCGCACCGAGCTGGGCGAATCGCTGGCTACGGTGCAGAAGTTCGATGTTCCGCTGGCACAGGCCACCACCTCTTCGCTCGAAGCTCTGAAAGCCTACAGCCTTGGTCAAAAAGCCACTCGCGAGAAAGACCCGGCCGCGGCCCTGCCTTATGATCAACATGCCATCGAGCTGGATCCGAACTTTGCCATGGGCTATGTTGCCGTGGGCATCGACTACTTCAGTCTCAACCAACCAGCGCGGGCTGGCGAGTACTACACCAAGGCATTTCAGTTGCGGGAGCACGTCAGCGAGCGCGAAAAGCTGGCGATCTCCGCCTGGTACTACTTGAATGTGACCGGTCAACTGGATAAAGCGGCCCAGACTTTCGAGGAGGAGATTGCGAGCTACCCCCTGAGAGCTGGAGAGTACGTCACCATGGGCATCGTGTTGTCCGGACGGGGGCAGTATGAGAAGGCGGCGGAGGCGGCGAGGCAGGCCGTGCGCCTGGCACCCGACTGGGTAGGTGGTTACGAGAATGTCGCCAACGATGCCCTGGCCTTGCAACGTTTTGACGAGACGCGACAGGTCATTCGCGAGGCGCAGGCGCGAAAACTCGATGGCTACCTTCTCCATGTTCATCTCTGCGCTCTCGCCTTTCTCGGCGCCGACTCCGTGGCCATGGCCGAGCAGCAACAGTGGCTTGCAGGCAAACGAGAATACGAGCACTTTGGACTGGCGTTCGCCTCCGATACCGAGGCCTATGAGGGGCATGTTTCGAGAGCGCGCGACCTCACCAAGTTGGCGGTGGACTCCGCCAAACGAGCGGATAACAAGGAAAATGCGGCACTATGGCAGGCCAATGCCGCTTTGCAACAAGCCGCTTTCGGTAACCCTGCGGAAGCGCGGCAGACAGCCGCCGCAGCCATCCAGCTCGCTCCCGCGAGTCAGGGCGTCGAGGTCGAAGCCGCACTGGCATTGGCCATGGCGGGTGATGCGGCACGAGCCGATTCTGTTGCCCAAGACCTGGGAAAGCGCTTCCCGCTGGACACGCAGATGCAGTCGCTTTGGCTGCCTGCGATTGAAGCGCAATTGGCGCTCGACAAAGGCAATCCGGCTCCGGCCGTGAACGCCCTGCGAGCTGCATCACAAATTGAGTTGGGCAACATCCCCTTCGACAACAATATTTCCTGCCTCTATCATGTCTACATCCGCGGAGAGGCCTACCTGGCAGGCGGACAGGGCAACGCCGCCAGCGCCGAGTTTCAAAAAATCCTCGACCACAGCGGCATTGTCTGGAACTGCTGGACGGGAGCGTTGGCGCATCTGGGATTGGCGCGCGCGAACACCTTGGAGTCGAGGACTTCGCGCGGCCCGGATGCCGATGCCGCCCGTTTCCGGGCGATCGCCGCCTACAAGGATTTCTTCACGCTCTGGAAGGATGCCGATCCCGATATTCCCATCCTGCAGCAAGCCAAAGCCGAGTACGCGAAGCTGCAGTAGCCAGTGGTACGCGGTCACTCCGCGCCGCGCACTGTCTGAGAAGGGCACCGACAAAACCCTCGCTGAAAAGCCGGCAAACGATCCTGGGCGTGACGGTCGAGAGCCGAGGCATCAATTTCCTGCGATCAGTCAGAGGATCCTCATGCCGTGAAATGGTCATGAAGCGCGATACTCGCCGAGCAGATCGGCAAGAATCCATGCTGCCCCGGCAATCGCGAAGGTCTCGGCGTTTTCGCTCCAATTCGTATGATTGTGGGGATCGGAAAGAATCAACGGTACCCACACCAGTAGCCCAAAGCTCACCACCATCGCGGTCAGTAGGCGAGCCGCGAGAAGCGCCATTCGATTGGCAAGAAGAGCTACAGCCGCGAGTGCGAACAACACGGTTGTCGTTTCCGCCCAGAACATCTGGCTCGGCGGAACCCACTTCGGAACAAGATTGGCGGTAGCGCGAAGATAAATCGCCTGTTCGAGGGCAAAAGAAGTGACACAGATGCCCAAAAGAATACGGCCGATGCGATGAAGACTTTCCGGTGACAATGCCGACGACAAGCGCGCATAAACCACCATCGCTCCGGTCACGAGAGAGAACTGCTCGAAAAAGTTGCCCCAGCCTGTTATAGGTCTTGGGGGCAGCGACGATTTGTGGCACGCACAGCAAGGCAAAGGCAAGATAGGCCGCAGCGAGGACAGATGCCCCTGTTTTCGCGATCCGCCGGACCTGAATCGCAGCGCCGCCGAAGATCTGGGCGGCGGCGGCAGTGTAGACAAGGTAACGCAGCGGATGCCCGTCGTTGGAGTCATGCCAGGCCAGCGTGATGAGGCCATAGGCCAAAGCCGCGACTCCAAACACCTTGCGGCCGAGGTTCGAACTGGGCGTTGATACGGTCATTCGGTTTTGCGCGTTGTGCCACTATACTCTCTGATCCAACCCGTTGTAGGTGCTCACGGCCTGCCGTCCGTGCGGGCGTCGCCGCCAGTCCTGATCAACGCCCCTCCCCTGGCCCCCGGTGAATTATTTCCTGAGTGTCGGAAGGCTGGATGGAATATGCATCGGGGCAGAGCACCAAAGCACCAGACAAAGCGCACGTCCCTGTCCCCATGGCGAATCCTCCCGAGCAACCGGACAGGGGGCGAGGCATACCTTCGGGTGTCGGAAATCGACGTTTTTCTCAGTACTATTTCTCCATGGGCGGGCAAAGCGGAATGGGCTTGCGCGGGCTTGCGAAATCCGTTTTGACGATCCTGGCCTCATTGTTGGTGGTGTCGTGCGGCGGGTCTTCTTCGGGTGGAGGGTCTCAGGTTTCGGCGCCTTCGCCTCCCACCGGCTTGACTGCCAGGGCGGGTAACCAGCTAACCAGTCTCTCCTGGAATGCCAGTGGCGGCGCCACCGGCTACCACGTGAAGCGCGCGACGATCAGCGGCGGGCCCTACACGCAAATCGCCGCTCCCACAACGACCAGCGACACCGATACGGGACTGACCAACGACACTCCTTATTACTATGTCGTTTCTGCCGTCAACTCCGCGGGCGAGAGCGCAAATTCAAGCGAGGTTTCCGCCACTCCGACCGGCGGCTCAATTCCAGCGGTGCCGACGGGACTGACTGCCACGGCCGGAAATACCGAAGTCAGTCTTTCCTGGAATGCCAGTGGCGGAGCCACCGGCTACCACGTGAAGCGCGCGACCATCAGCGGCGGACCCTACACGCAAATCGCCGCTCCCACAACGACCAGCGATACCGATACGGGACTGACCAACGGCACTTACTACTATGTCGTTTCCGCCGTCAACTCGGCAGGTGAGAGCGCCAACTCCACCGAAGTCGCAGCCACTCCGGTTTCGTCTTCAACGTCGGTGCAGGTTGCCGTGGACGTGCTTACGAACCGGCATCCGATCAGCCCGTACGTTTATGGAGGTGCCTATCCTCAAAACGCCTCGACCATCACGGACAGTGGATTGTCGGTGGTGCGCTGGGGTGGCAATGCGACCTCCACTTACAACTGGCAGCTCCACACCATCAACGCCGACGCCGACTGGTATTTCGAGGACTTCAACTACACCGAGATCGGGGATGGCGATTCCGCCCAGTACATCAACGACGTGAAAGCAGCAGGAAGCAATCCGCTGATGACTATGGTTCTGCTGCCCTGGGTGGCGCAAAGCGCGGAAACCTCGACCCAGCAGGGAAACGGCGCCAACAATTACCACTGGAGCTTCTCGGCGTCGAAATATGGCGCGCAGTGCAGCGTCGACCCCTACAACTCGGACGCCGGGAACGGCTTGGAGGCGGACTGCGCCACACCTCTCACGGCCACTCCCACCGACGCCTACGTGCCCCTGCTCGACGATCCCAGCCAGACCTGCCCCAGCGGGCAGAGCTGTGTCTATCGCAATCAGTGGGCCGCGGCTCTGGCTGCGGCTTTTGGCAGCGCACCGCACTTTTATGACATGGACAACGAGATTGACATCTGGGGCAGCACGCATTTCGATGTCCACCCCAGTCCGTCGGGCTACAACGAACTGCGTGACACCTATCTTACGGCAGCACGCAATCTCAAAACCTGGGACCCACTGGCCATCCGCTTGGGGCCGGTGAGCTGCTGTTGGTGGTATTACTTCAACGGCGCGAACAACAATGACAAGGGCACTCACGGCGGAGTGGATTTTCTTCCCTGGTGGCTCAACGAAGTCTATTGGCAGGACCAGATCGCGGGCACACGATCGCTCGACGTCTTCGACATTCACGCATATCCGGACGAAGCCAATACGTCGGGTTGGAGCAAGGCGCAGGTGCAGGCGTTGGCAACACGCATTTACCGCGACTACTGGGACCCGACCTATGTGAGCGAGGCGAGTTCGATCAACCAGCCATGGGTGACCCAAATTCAGCCGGACAAAACGATTCCGTTCCGCATTCCACGTATGCGGGCAATCGTGAATTCGATTTATCCGGGCACGCCCCTGTCCATGACCGAGTGGAGCGCGGCATTCGCGGGGGAATCGGATTTTTCGACAGCCTTGGGCGATGCCGACGCTTACGGCATCATCGGTCGCGAACGGGTATATCTTGCTTCGCGTTGGCAGGCTCCCCTCCCCGGCGACGCAAACTATCTGGCACTGAAGTTATTCACCAATTACGACGGTGCCCACCACGGATTTGGCCCGATTTCCGTATCCGACACGAACAATGGGAATCCGGATTTGTTCAGCAGCTACGCGGCGGTGAATTCCGCCGGCACTTCGCTCACGCTGATGGTGCTGAACAAGGATCCCCAGAATTCAGTCAGCACGCAGTTCGCCTTCAACGGATTCACGCCGAGCGCAGTCGTGAGCTACACATTGTCGGCGTCGGCGCCAACCTCGATCACCCCTTCGTCGTCACAGGCGTGGTCCTCGACGATGAGCTTCGCCCCATATTCTGCGACACTGCTGGTGATTACTGGGAGCACGGCGGAGAACCCAAGTTCGGAGTGGGACCTGAATCCCGACACCGTCATGGTGGCGTCGGGCGGCACGGTGACCCTGCAACCGGAGATCACCGGCGGCACCGCCAATGTGACACTCACGGCGGAGCTGTCGGATCCCGGCATCAGTGTCACGTTAACGCAGCCGAGCCTCACCACCACACAGAACGGTACGGTTAGCGTAACGGCGGGCAACGCCCCCGGTTTTTATCACTTTTCCATCACCGGCAGTGATGGCGTGACTACGCAGAATCAAGGGGGCTGGATTGTGGTGGGGAATCCTCCCGCCTCCATAACCGTGGTCGGAGGCACAAATAATCAATCCGGCCCGCCGGGTGGCACTCTGACACTTTCGCTGACGCTGAATGCGGGGTCGTCGGGTGGCTCGGTTTCCGGGGCGAGTATCTTCTTTACTCCCGACTCCGGATCGGTTTCATCGCGGGTAGCGACGACCGACTCGTCGGGCAACGCCAGCGTTACCTTGACTCTTCCTCCCACTGCCGGAACGGCGCATGTGACGGCGGAGGGGCCGTTTGGTCTTGGACATCCGGTGGTGACGTTCACCGAAACTTCGCAGTAGCCGCTCCTGGTTGGCCTCGGTGTCCGTTCGCCCCCAAACCGGGTGCATTCGGCGGTGGAGGGCCTTCGACTCTTGCAGGACCTGCCGCACGGCCCGGCAGAACGGCGGTTCTCCTCTAGCCGGGGAGAGAATTATCAGCTCGAGCGTGGGCGCGCCACCTTGGACTAACGCGCAGGACCCGGAGGTCGAGCCGGGCCACGCCCGCTGATCGATACTCATCTCGGACCCCGGTGGTAGGGTTCGGGGACCGGGCGCAGCCATGAACCGCCAGCGCCGAGCGCTATTCCGCAGGATCGTAGTTCAGGCTTTGCCCGAGCCATCGCTCGATCTCTGCCACACTCATCCCCTTGCGCTCGCTGTAGTCGGCGACCTGATCGCGGTCGATCTTGCCGAGGCTGAAATATCGCGATTCCGGGTGGGCGAAGTAGAGACCACTCACGCTCGATCCGGGCCACATGGCGAATGACTCAGTGAGCAGCATTGCGGTGTTGGCCTGCACCTTGAGCAAACGCCAGAGTGGACCCTTCTCGGTGTGATCCGGGCACGCCGGGTAACCCGCCGCCGGCCTGATGCCGCGGTACTTTTCCTGGATGAGGTCCTCGTGGCTCAGCGTCTCCCCACAACCGTAGCCCCATTCATCCCGTACCCGCTTGTGCAGACATTCGGCGAAAGCTTCAGCCAGGCGATCGGCGATGGCCTCCGCCATGATCGCGTTGTAGTCGTCGTGCTCCGACCTGAACCGGTCGCACAGCTGTTTCAGGCCGATCCCGCTGGTTACCGCGAAACCTCCGATGTGATCGGGCAGCCCGGTTGCCTTTGGTGCGATGAAGTCGGCGAGCGATCGGCACGGTTCGCTGCCTTCCTTATTTGACTGTTGGCGGAGGAAGTGGAACCGTTCGAGCACCTGTCCGCGATTGTCGTCCGCGTACAACTCGACATCGTCCCCCACGGCGTTGGCAGGAAACAAGCCGTATACGCCGCGCGCCGTAAGCTGGTTGTTCTCCACAATGACATCCAGCAGGGCGTTGGCTTCGGTGAAGATCTGGCGCGCCTGCGCACCCTGCCCCTCGTGCTCGAGAATGCGGGGATACACGCCTTTCAGCCCCCAGGCGTGAAACAACGGCGACCAGTCAATGAATTGGCGCAGCGTCGCCAGAGGAAAATTGTCCAATACACGCACACCGGTGAAAGCGGGTACGGGCAGGTCTTCGGCACGCCACTCAATAGGAGTCCGCCTCGCGCGAGCCGTCGCCAGCGATACGATCGTCTGACGCGGTGCGGAGTGGGCCTTGCGGAGCGCTTCGTAATCGGCGCGATGCCGGGCCACGAATGCTGCCTTGCCCTCATCACTGAGAAGACTGGTCGTTACCGGCACCGCCCGGCTCGCATCCAGCACGTGGACCACCGGCTCGCTGTAATGAGGTGCAATCTTGACGGCCGTGTGCGCCCGGCTCGTAGTCGCCCCGCCAATCAGTAGTGGCAACTTGAAACCCTGACGCTCCATCTCCCGGGCCACATGTACCATCTCGTCCAGAGAAGGCGTGATCAGCCCGCTCAGTCCGATCATGTCGGCCTTTTCCGCCCGGGCGCGTTCGAGGATCTTTTCGCAGGGGACCATCACCCCCATGTCGATCACTTCATAGTTGTTGCAGGCAAGCACGACGCCGACGATGTTCTTGCCAATGTCGTGAACGTCACCCTTGACCGTAGCGAGTACGATCTTTCCCTGCGCCCTAACCTCTTGCCCGGAGGCAGCCATGGCGACTTTCTCGGCCTCCATGAACGGCGTCAGGTGCGCCACTGCCTTCTTCATCACGCGCGCAGACTTGACCACCTGGGGCAAGAACATTTTGCCGGCTCCGAATAGATCGCCCACCACGCTCATGCCGGCCATCAGCGGGCCTTCGATAACCAATAGCGGGCGGCCGAGCTTGACGCGGGCTTCCTCGGCGTCCACTTCGATGTAAGTATCAATCCCCTTGATAAGTGCGTGAGAAAGACGCTCCTCGACCGTGCCCTGGCGCCATTGTTCGGCTTTCTTCTCACTGACGATCGCGCCCTCTGTCTTGAGCGACTCGCCGTGCTCCACCAGGCGCTCGGTCGCGTCGGCACGGCGGTTCAGCAGCACATCCTCGACCAGCACCTTCAGCTCAGGCTCAATCTCCTCGTACACTTCGAGCATGCCAGCATTCACGATGCCCATGTCCATGCTCGCGGCGATGGCGTGATAGAGAAAGGCGGAGTGCATGGCCTCGCGAACCCTGTTATTGCCGCGGAAACTGAACGAGATATTCGAGACGCCGCCGCTGACCTTGGCGTGCGGCAGGTTCGCCTTGATCCAGCGCGTGGCGTTCAGGAAGTCGACCGCATAGTTGTTGTGTTCCTCCATGCCGGTAGCAACGGTGAGGATATTAGGATCAAAGATGATGTCTTCGGGCGGAAAACCGACCTGGTCGACCAGTATCCGGTAGGCGCGCTCGCAGACGCGGACCTTGTCCGCATATGTCGCGGCCTGGCCCTGCTCGTCGAAGGCCATCACCACCGCCGCGGCACCATATTTCAGAACCTTCGCGGCGTTCTGGCGAAACCTCTCCTCGCCTTCCTTCAGGGAGATCGAATTGACGATGCCCTTGCCCTGTAGACACTTCAGCCCCGCCTCAATCACTTCCCATTTCGACGAATCCACCATAAAGGGGACTTTGGCAACCTCGGGTTCGCTTGCCAGCAGTTGCAGGTAGCGCGTCATTGCCAACACGCCGTCGATCATGCCCTCGTCCATGCAGATGTCGAGGACATTCGCTCCGTTCTCGACTTGCTGTCGGGCCACGCTGACTGCTTCCTCGTATTTGCCTTGCTTCACCAGCTTGGCGAACTTGGGCGAACCGGCCACATTGGTCCGCTCGCCGATCATGATGAAGACACCGGGCTGCTGGGTAAAGGGCTGTGATCCCGACAGTCGGAGCGGCTTCGGCCCGATGGGCGGGGCGGTACTCACGCAATGGGAGAGGCTCACGCTCGACTCTCGATCTCGCTCGGGTGGGCGCTGGATGGCTCGATGCGCGTCGTCCCCCTCTTCCGCGGCGGCAGGCTTTCGAGCGCCTCGGCAATAGCCGCGATGTGCTCGGGCGTGTTGCCGCAGCACCCGCCGGCAATATTGATCAACCCTCCCCGGGCAAACTCACCCAGATAGCGGGCCATGTCCTGCGGCCCCAGATCGAACCCGGTTTCCGCCAGGGGATTCGGCAACCCGGCATTCGGATAGCACGAGATCGCCACATCCGCCTTCTCCGAGAGTTCCTCCAGAAAGGGATACATCAGGTCGGGTCCAAGCGAGCAGTTCAGACCCACCGACAGCGGTCGCACGTGCTCGACCGCGTTCCAGAACGCCTCCGTGGTCTGCGCCGAGATCAGCGTCTCGCCGCCGCGGCCTACCGCTGCCGAAATCATCAGCGGCAACTCCTTTCCCTCTTGATCGAACACCTCACGGATGCCGACCAGTGCTGCCTTGGCGTTCAGCGAATCGAAAATTGTCTCCACCAACAGCAGGTCGACGCCCCCGGCGATGAGGGCACCCACCTGCTGCATGTAGGCTGTCTTGACCTGATCGAACGTGATCGCCCGGAAGCCTGGATCGTCGGCGTCGGGCGAGTTCGAAAGCGACACGGTCAGCGGTCCGATCGAGCCCGCCACGAACCGTTGACGCGAGGTTGCCGTACCCACACGATCGGCCCATTCGCGGCACTGCCGCGCTGATTGTTCGTTGATATCCCAAACCAGGCTGCTCAAAAACGGATCGTCGATGATCTTCTGATAGAATGCGGGATCCTTTCGACCACCGCGCTCCCGAGGATCTTCTACAAAAAATTCGCTCTGGGTGATGCTTGTGGCGCCGAATGTGTTCGTCTCGATGATGTCCGCTCCGGCCTCGAGAAACCGGCGGTGGATGTCGCCAATCATCTCCGGCTTGGTCAGGGTGAAGAGGTCACCATTGTTCAGCAGACCCTTCGCCGAGTTCTTGAAGCGCTCCCCGCGGATGTCCGCTTCCGTCATGCCATAGGTACGAATCGTCGTCCCCATCGCACCGTCGATGATGGCAATTCGACTCTCCAGGATCTTTTCAAGAGGATGTTGGCAGGCTTTCGTCATGTCTCCCCTCATGGAATCGAGCGCGGCGATTTCGCCAACGTCGGCAGCAAGCCGAAAATGTCGGGCCAGACCCGGGCTTTTGCGGTCCTCTGGGTTGCTTTCGCTCCCGTTCCGGCCGCATTTCCGCACCCAAGCAGGCTTCTTCATTATTATAGCGACTGCCGGAAATCCGAACTCCGGTGGGGTGAGATGCCTCGCGTCACGTGTTAACGTTGAAGCTGCCCTGGATCCCGCTCCGCCCGACAAAAAGGCCGCGGAAAATCGGCTCGATCGCGCCACGGCAAAGAGTATTCGCCGTTTCGCGATCGCTGCCTGACGCGAGGCCAGGCGTTCGGCGGAGAATTGAAAGTGCAACCCCCAGCCACCAGACCTCAACCCCGCCGAACGCCCTTCGTTGCGGCGGGCGCGGTCACGGGCATCGGCAGTTTGCCTTTTACATCCGTATCGTCGGCAATTCAGTCCGTCGCCGAATTCTCGCCGGAAGTTCCTTTCTGGCCTCAGCTGCCACAACTTTCAGAACGAGAGAGTATCGTCGGCCAGGGCCTCGGTATTGTAAGCGACCTGATTGAGCCTCGCCGCGTAGGTTACGGTTATCAGGTCAAGGAAGGCTGCCTCGATTCGCTCCTCGATACGCTTCATCGGAGCGCTGGAGAGTTGACGCCGGACAACGCAGCCGGATTTAGCGCCTTCGAAGAAGCCTTGGCATCCGGCAGGTTCCGTTCGGCGGTCGCCGTCAAGGGACAGATCGAGGGCCCCATCACACTTTCCGCATATTTGTTGCACCAGGACCGGCCTTTCCTCTCCGATCCTGCACTTTTTGCGGCCCTCGCCTTCCACGTCTCCCAGATCATCTGCTGGCAGATCGATCGCCTGAAATCGGCAGGCCTGCCGGTGCTGCTGTTTGTCGATGAACCAGCTCTGTGCCTGGAAGCGCCCTTTGCGTGCGCGATCTCGGAGGAACACCGGCTCAACGCGCTGGCGACGACCCTGGAGGATGCGCGAGTTCGCGGGGCTTACGCCGGGCTACATTGCTGCGCATCGCGCCCCTTTGATCGCATGTGCCGCGCGAAACCGGATATCCTCTCCTTCGATGCCCATGAGGGACTGGACTTGTTTTTTGCGGATTGGCGTGCGCTGGACTTCGTCAATCAGGGAGGAACGGTTGCCTATGGAATCGTCCCCACACGGCCCGGTCTGAACGCCATAGATTCGGCGAGCATCTTTATTCGCTGGCTGAAAGTGGCGTCATTGGCTGGCGACCCCCAAAGATTTGCCCAGCGCGCGATGATCACGGCAACCTGCGGACTTGGACTGCTGAATAGGTCCTCCGTCGCAGAGTCGTTCTGCGTCGCGCACAGCGTGAGCAAACTGATCCGATCCTTGGCCGGTTCGCCAGATCAGTAATGCTGGCAAAAATGTCCTCCCACCAATTCCAGGAGAGAGCAAAGGGCCCTCCGGATGACGATTTGCGCCCGCGCCGGAATCTGGGCGCACACTGCCAGAAAGCGCGATCGAGGTGAAGGCTGGCGAAATTCTGGTCGGCTGGCCACCGTGACCGCGAACGATCGCCTGGAACCGAGCCATAGGCACGCGGATGAACTGCGAATCAACGCCATGCCAACCGAAGCTATGCGCCGGGACGAGAAGAGGTAGCGCTTCGAGAGTGGCGGCACTCGAAGGCCCCCGACAAGCGCGTCCACATCTGGCATGTCTTGTGACTATGTCTGGCGGCCAGGAGGGGGCAGTGTCAAAAGCGCCGGCTCAGCGCTTGCTCAAGGCGGCGGGTTTTGCCTTCTCCCGCCGGGCGGCTTCCGCCGCGCGGAACTTCGCGATGCGCTTAATCAACTTCACCGGGACCGGCTCGGAGAGTGGGAACCGGATTGTGCCCTCGCTGACCTTATAGGATGCGAGTTGCTCCTGGAACGCCGCGACCATGCGCTCTCCGGCGGGGTACAACGAGTAATGATGCTTCCAGCCAGCGAAGTACAGCACTATGCCGCCATGCAGCCGGTAGGCAGGGATCTGGTAGGAGATTACCTCGTCCGCTCCTGGCAGGGCGTTGCGGAGCGTGCTGCGCACAGACTGGAGCACGACCTGTGCGTGCTCGGGTTGTGCGGAAATGTATTCATCCACGTCTCTGAATTTGGCTTTGCCCATAGTGACTCCACTCTTTTGCCAGGGTTCCAGACCAAGGAAGACTGACGTCCGCAGCCAGCGAATCCGGACCGGTCGAAGCAGCCTAGACCATCGCTTCCAGTCGCAGGTAGCTCGCTTCCATCCCGCTTTCCATTCCTGTTTCGAGCATAGCTGCCCGCGTCTGGGCATCAGGCAGAGTCATGCGCATGGTCAGCAATGTGCCTGTGCCGTCCGCGTCAAACCTCGTCTCAACCCGGTTGTCCGGAGTTGGCTCAGGCAGGTGCATCCGCTCGACATGAACGATCCGTCCGTATGGCTCAAGTTCGAGGTACTCGCCCGTGAGGTGAAATCCACGCCCTTTGCCATCCGTCCACTCGAAACGGATCCTGCCGCCCGGCCTCGCGTCATTGATGCAGACGGGCATCGTCCAACCTTCAGGGCCAAGCAGCCATTTCTGGATTAGTTTCGGATCGGTGTGGGCGCGATACACGGCTTCGGGAGGAGCGGCGAATCTCCTGGTCACAACCACGTGGGTGTCACCTTCAGTCTTCAGAGTTACCTTGCTCATCGTTTTTCTCCTCTTTTCTTTTCTATCTTCGGTTGTTCCATACCGGCCAGAACCCCGTCCAGTCGGTCGTAGTTCTTCTCCAGCGCTTTTCGCAACATTGCGAGCCACTGGTCCATGGCTTCAATGCCGGCCTTTGCCAGGCGACGAGGGCGCTTCGTGCCATCCACGCGACGGGCAACCAGGGACGCATCTTCGAGCACCTTCAGGTGTTGGGAAATTGCGGGTTGCGAAATCTCGAAGGGCTCCGCCAGCTCCATCACCGTCGCTTCGCCCTGGGCGAGACGTGCAAGGATTGCCCGCCGCGTTGGATCAGCCAGGGCAGAGAAGGCAGCATCGAGATTCATAACCGCATTCATAATTTATATATTATATAAGTGTATACTTATAATCAAGACAAAACCCCGCCGGGCCGGGCATCGTTCCACATGCGCCACATGCGCCACATGCCCAGAACGTAGACCGAGGAGAGGCCGGGGCGTATAATCCGCCAGCGGTTCAGGACTCGTAATCATGATGGGACGAATCTTCCATTCGCGTTCCAGCAAGCTGCTGGTGCCCGCCGAGTGGGTCTGAGGACGCTCGCCATGGCCGGTCAGCCGATGCCCCACGGGCCTTGGTCGATTTCGAGCGAATCATTGTCGAGTGAGATTAGGTTGGGTCCTTTTCCTTGTCCTGATGCAGGGACTCCTGGAATGTTCTTCCCCCAATGGGAGCTTGACGTGAGGTCGGCATGTCTTCTTCTTGCGATGTAGTCATTGTCGGCAGTGGCATCGGCGGGGGCACTCTTGCCAACCGCCTGGTGCAGCACGGTCTCACGGTTACGATGTTGGAGCGAGGAGACTACTTGCCCCAGGAGCCCGAGAACTGGGATGTCGACGCCGTTTTCGCCAGCCTGAGGTATGTACCCGCCGAAACCTGGCTCGACAAACATGGCGTCGCCTTTCGCCCTGGCACCTACTATTACGTAGGCGGCAGCAGCAAGATGTTCGGGGCTGCCATGCTCCGACTGCGCGAGAAGGACTTCCAGGAACTCGAGCATGCCGATGGCGTCTCTCCCGCCTGGCCGATTTCTTATCGTCAGCTCGCGCCTTATTACGACTTAGCGGAACAACTCTATGGAATCCATGGCGAGGCTGGAGTGGATCCAACCGAACCCTCCGATGTTCCTCGCTACCCCTATCCGGCGCTCGCGCACGAACCCGTGATTGAGCAGGTGGCATTGGCTCTCAAGACTAGGGGAATCAGGCCCTTTCCGCTCCCTGTCGCCGTGCAACGTCATCCCGGAGGGCCGTGCATCCGTTGCCAGACCTGTGACGGATTTCCCTGCCAGGTACATGCCAAAAGCGATGCCGAGGTTGCCGCCGTCCGGCCTGCCTTGGCTTCTGGCAAGTTGACGCTCAAGACGAACGCTTTAGCCACACGTCTGGAACTCACAAACGACGGTCGACGCGTAAACGCCGTGGAGTACCAGAGCGGCGGGCGCCTCGAGAGCATCACGGCACCGGTGGTTGTGCTCTCTGCCAGCGCCGTCAACTCGTCGGTGTTGTTGCTCCGCTCGGCCTGCGACAAGGCTCCGAACGGAGTTTCCAACTCATCTGGCGTCGTGGGGCGCAACTATATGGCGCACAACAACACGGCTCTTATGAGCATCGGCTGGAAGGTCAACAACACCAAGTTTCAAAAGACGATTTGCATCAACGATTTCTACTTCGGGGACGATGACTTTAGGTACCCGATGGGCAATATTCAAGGTCTTGGCAAGCTGCAAACCGGAATGCTCACGGCCAAGCAGAAATTTCTTCCCCAATTTCTGGGTGACCAGATGGCGGAACGCAGCGTGGATTGGTGGATCATGTCCGAGGACCTGCCCGACCCGGACAACCGTGTGATCCTGCAGGGAAATACCATCCGGCTTCACTACACTGAAAATAATATGGTCGGGCACAAACGCCTGGTCGAGAAAGCCCGCTCTCTGATGAGCCGGATCGGCTTCGGCCTGAATATCGCCAAGCACATGGGAGGCCTCTCCGTCTCTCATCAGTGCGGGACCGTGCGCTTTGGCAGCGATCCGGAAAAAGCGGCTTTGAATGAGTTCTGCCGCTCGTTCGATCACGAGAACCTGTTCGTAGTGGACGCTTCGTTCTTCCCCTCATCGGCAGCGGTCAACCCAGCACTCACCATCGCCGCGCAGGCAATCCGCGTAGCCGACCACATGGCTGAGAATGATTTTGGAATCACCGGGATACGATGAGCGACCCACCCGGATTCCGCCCTGCCTGACGGGCAACGTTTTCGGGTGGATCGCGTGGGTGCGAGTCGGGGAGAAACCGAATCTGAGGGTGGACGCCTGCATAAACGGGCATTGCCCCGCGTGCGGTGTTCTGGTAAACCACACCCCCTTCCTTGCAAATTACGAGGCGCTGGATCGCCATCGAGGGCGATCATGTCCGCCTGCAGGCCCGGTGCAATGGAGCCAAACGCTCCGGCCGTGCTCGGAGCTTCCGCTGCCTGTGAGTTGGCAGAGACCCTGGCCGCCAGAGGGTCCACGCCGCGGTCTCGTACGCGGTTGATAAAATCTTCCGCCTTGCGGCCATGAGCGCCCGTCACCGCATCCCCGCCGTAAACGACTTTCAATCCTCGAAGGCGTATCGCGTCAGGCCACGCAGGTCGTAATCGACCGGTCCGGCTTCCGGATCGATGGCAACAATCTGCGGGCATGGGATCACGATGCGAGTGTCGTGGAGCCCATGGCCCCGCCCATCGAGCGCCACGCTCAGGGCAATCACGATGCGTTTGCTTCGCCCATACGACTGTGCCAACGCCTGGCGCCAGAGTGCTCACGCCGAGACGGCTGCGAATACTCAGAGAAATCTTCGGGCTGATTGTGAATCAGGGACTTTGTTGCGGCCCGCGGAGCGAATGTTGGGCAGCATTCAGGAATGATTGCATCGCGTGAGAGTCGCCTAATTTTGAGTGTCGTGAAAAGACTCGCGGTCCTGATCGGCGCAAGGCCGCTTCGGCAAATTCGACGTCTGGCTAACGCAGATTCTTTGCTGCAGCCAGCATTTCGTCCGCACGCGCCCGCACGCGAATGTCCTCGGTGAAGTTGATCCAACGCACGACTCTCGACGAGTCGACCAGCAACTCTGCGGGCCGGGCGATGTCATGCCCGTCGGGCCCTCCACCTGCATGCAGCAAGTCATAGCGACGGATCACCTCGGCGTTAGGGTCGGAAAGAATGCTGAAGGTATAACCTGCTTTCTCGCTCAGATCACGCGAGACCTCGGGCGGGTCCACGCTGATCGCCACGGGACGAATGCCTGCCGACTCAAATTCGCTCAGCTGTTTCTGAATTCCTCGCAACTCGAGGTTACAGAACGGTCACCAATATCCGCGATAGAAAATCAGCAGCACGGCTTTGGGCGCAACGCCATCTCTCGGTAGCAACATTCCATCTAGCGAAACCGGCTGACCGGCCGTGTCCGGCAGTGTGAAGTCTGGTGCCTTTTGGCCTACGTGCGGCGCTGCCAGCGAGGGTGGGAGTGCCCGGGCGTAGAAGAAGACGAAGAAGGCCAGGCTGGCCAGCAGGAGCGAAACCAGAGACAGAATCGAACTTAAAATCCTTCTACGATAGACCGGCGGCTGCCCGAAAGCGTGCTGCAGCCCCCGGACCAGAAGAACGAGCCCGGCGGCTGCCAGCAGTACGCTCAGCCATGGTATAGCCCGCTGCCCGGGAACTTTGACGAGGAGAACCACATTGCACAGCATCGCAGCGAGGACGAGTAGGAACCCCCACCACAACGGCCAATTCCAGCGCTTTTCAGTTATCTCTGGCACGGCGGGGCCAGTTTAGCAGATCCGCACGGCACGGGTTACTGCGACCTGGAGCGCCACATTTTTGCGATTTGTGTTATGGCAGCGAGACTGCGGTCGACGTCCTCCTCTCTGGTCGACCAGCACGAGATGCTGATGCGCATTGCGGGTTTGCCTTGCCATTCGGTTCCGCCACACCAACACGTTCCGTCTTTCTGAATCGCCGCGATTATTTCCCTGTTCAGTGCACCGTCCCCGAAAGAAACAAGCACCTGGTTCAGGACCACGTCATTGAGTACTTCGCACCCAGCTTGAATCAAGCCTTTGGCAAAGCGCTCCGCCAGCCGGCAATGACGCTCAACCATTTCAGCCAATCCTGACAGTCCCAGGGATTTCAAAGCTGCCCATACCTCGATACCGCGCGCGCGTCGCGAAGCATCGGGCGTGTAGTGCGCGGGTTGCCGCGCATCGCTCGCCTGCAGGTATCCCGCGCTCATCGCCATCACGTTGCGCAAATAAGCGGCGTCGCGCACAAAAGCAAGGCCGCTATCATAGGGAACGTTCAGCCATTTGTGGCAATCTGTCGCCCAGGAATCAGCCTCGACAAAGGAGCGAAACAGGTGCGCTCGCTCTGGGGCGGCCGCGGCCCACATTCCGAAGGCGCCATCGACGTGGACCCAGGATCCCGAGTGCCGAGCGTGGGAGCAGATTTCCGCGGCGGGATCAAAACCTCCCGTATTCACATTTCCTGCCTGCAGGCAAACGATGGTGCGATCGTCAAGTTGCGGGAGCAGATCGGCGCGTATCCGACCTTGGCTGTCCGCAGGAACAACGGTCACACGCGACCGACCCAATCCGAGCAAGCAGAGCGCCTTAAGCGCGGAGACATGCACTTCCGCGCCGACGATGACCTTGAGCTCAGGCGCGCCGAACAGTCCCTGCTCTTCCACATTCCATCCCGCCCGTCGGAGGAGGGCACTGCGGGCTGCCGCCAGGCAGCTGAAGTTAGCCATGGTGGCGCCGGTAACAAACCCCGCGCCGCAGGTGCCAGGCAAAGCAAAGATTTCACGCAACCACCCCAGCGCAATTTCCTCCAACGCTGCGGCAACCGGCGACATGACTGTAAAAACCGCGTTTTGATCCCAGGCGCCGGCCAGCCAGTTAGCCGCCAGGGCCGTCGGCAGCACGCCACCGGTGACAAACCCGAAATAGCGGCTGCCAGTTGAGGTGACTGTGGCCGGGGAGCCGATTTCGTCGAGCAGTCGTAGCACCTCAGCCGCGGCAGTGGGGGCTTGCGGAACAGGACCTCCCAAGACGCGCAAACGCTCCACGTCTTCTGCGCTGGGAGCCACTCGCCGCTCGGGCACGGCCGCAATGTAGGTTGCCGCGCGCTGCGCGACATTCGTGAGCAACTCCTTCACCTCGACGGCCATAGTGACATCCGGTGGCTTCACGGTTCGCTCTGACATGGCGGATGAGATGCCGTGGTTCGCTCCTTGGACTCGGATTTGCAGCGCTCCGGTTGCCGATGGATGGCATATGGATGGCGTAAGGCGAGGCAGCGATCGTCTGTAGGGCAGGCACTCTGAGATCCGGCTCCCCTGCTCGCACCTCGGACTGGCGGCGAGTCCGCTTGGATGACCGGCGATCGGAAATTCTCCCTTTGCCCGTTGGATCAATGCCGACAGGCGTTCGACCTCTACCGGGACTGCCGCGAAGCAAGAAACGCGGGCATGCACAGGTCCGGACGGTCGGGGCAGTTTCGACAGAGTCGTTTGAATGGAGTTGCTGTCGCCTGCGTCGGATGCGGCGTGCGCTGGGAATCCAATCCATTCAGGTGTTAAAGACCTGTTCGACCTGAAGTTTCGCTCAGACGCGCCTATTGATGCTCATCGTAGTGTTCGCACCCATCTGCGTCTTCCATCTACCTCCGGCGACACCGGTTCTTCAAGCGCGTAGCTGCGACACCGTTATCGATACACGCGCCGGCGTCCACCGCGCCAAGGGCTTCGTCCAAACGCCCTTGTGACAGGGCGACTCTTGCCGGCTCCGGCCCCAACTCGTTTGGGTTGTGACCGGCCGTGAGCCGGCTTGAGGCGCGCTCGAATCGTCAGCGTGCGAGCATGGCATCCGCAGGCCAGTACGGTTTGTCCGCATCGGCTAAGTACCCGTCCGCATAGCGATCGTGATGGCGCACCCAGGACATCGTGAAAGGCAGGCCATCCTCATCGCGGCCTTTGGGAACAAGGTCGAGATAGTTATATGTATTGACGACCGTTTCGGTGCCGCGAGCGTAGGCCGAATACGTATGGAAGATGGTGCCCGACTTGTCCTTGTAGAAGACGCTGATTCCGGGTGCTTCCGCGCTGGGGAATTCCACCAAATCAAAGTTGTACTCCACTTTGCCTTGGACCAGTTCCTCCTTGGTGAAAGAAGTGCGATAGTCGTAGTTGAAGTCGGTCTCGAACGATGAGACCCAGGAAAATCGCCAGCCCATGCGCCTCTTGAACTCTTCGATCTTGGACAACGGCGCCCGTGACACCGCCGCGAAAGCGACATCGCGTTGCGCCAAATGTGCCCGCGCACCGTCGGTATGATCCATGTTGAATGAGCAACTGGGGCAACCCTCCTTCCAATCCGGGCCGAACATGAAGTGATAAACGATGAGTTGGCTTTTGCCGTCGAACAGATCGGCGAGAGTTTTCTTGCCGCCCGGCGAATCGAAAATGTAATTCTTTTCGACTTTCACCCAGGGTAGCTGGCGGCGTTCGGCGGCGATTGCGTCGCGCTCGTGCGTGAGTTGCTTCTCTTTGGCCAGTAGTTTCTTTCGCGCCGCAAGCCATTCCTCCCGCGACACTATTTTGGGGTTCTCAATCGTGTTTGTCGACATTTTGATTGTTCCTTTCCTCTGCGTTCGGCCGAACTTTTCCGGCTCGGTTTTTGCGAGAAACTTGCACGGCCAAAGCTGCCAGTCCGCCGGTAGACACCGTTCCGGCAACGACCAGCCCTATGGTCGCAAAACAGAATGGACACATCGTTCACCTCTCGGGTGGCCAAGCTTCACTGCTAAGCCGCCTCTATCGTGGTGACGCGTAAGGTGGGGTCATTTCTACAGGAGGAAGAAAAAAACTAGCCACGTTTTTGAAACAGGAATTCCCTGACGGCAGGGTCCTGGGCGAGTCCGATCGCTCGGTCGTATGCGCCGAAGGCCTCCGCTGTCTTTCCCAGCCGTTGCAACAGGTGAGCGCGAACCGCCCAGTAGGGTTGATAACCAGAGACATCATCCACCGCCATCGCATCGAGTACTGCCAGACCTGCCAGGGGTCCTTTCCTTTCGGCAATCGCCGCGGCATATCCAGTTCGCGTGCCGAGTGTCGGGGATATGCGCATCAGTTGTTCATAGAAGAGGGCGATGGCACCCCAGTCGATCCGGCCGCTGCGCGCCCGCTCGGCATGTACGGACTGAATCGCCGCCTCCAGCTGAAACCGGCCGGAACGTCCCTGCCGGAACGCCTCGGCGAGATGGCGCTCTGCCTCTTCGATTAATGGCTGGGACCATAGTCGCCAGTCCTGCTTTGAGAGCGGGACATAGCGGCCGTCCGGTCCCCGTCGCGCCGGTCTGCGCGCTTCGCAGTGGAACATGAGAGCCAGCAGGCCGTGAACCTCTGCGTCGCCGGGCATGAGTTGCAGAAGGACCCTCGCGAGCCAGATCGCCTCTTCGGCCAGATCGCGGCCGGGCTGGTCGACACCCGCCACGTCGTCCCAGCCGATGCCGAATGCGGCGTAAATGGCTTCCAGCACCGCGTTCAGCCGCGGCGGCAATTCCCGGTCCTGCGGGACTTCGAACTGAATGCCACCGTCGCGGATCTTCGTCTTGGCACGCACCAGTCGCTGGCCCATGGTTTTTGGCGAAACCAGGAATGCGCCCGCGATGCGTGCTGCATCGAGGCCCAGAACCGTCTGGAGCATGAGCGGCGTGTGCATGGCGGGATCGATCGCCGGGTGGGCGCATACGAAGAGTAGTTTCAACCTGTCATCTGGAAATTCGGTGGACAAGTTCGCCTCCTCGGCCTCCTCCCTGAGCAGCAGCAGAGTCGGCTCGCTCGCCTCAGCTACTCGCCGATGACGCACAAGGTCGATAAACGAGCGGCGCGCCGCCGTCAGCAACCAGGCCCCCGGATTCTGTGGCACGCCATCTCGCGGCCACGTCGTGAGAGCGGCTATTAGCGCATCGCTCAAAGCGTCCTCGGCGCTGGCCAGGTCACGAGTGTGCGAGCAAAGGTATGCCACCAGGCGACCGTACGACTCGCGGGCCACCCGCTCGATCGCCCGATGCGTGTCCTCCGACCCGCTTTGGTTCATCCTGTGACCCGCCGCTTGGCTTCAGGCGCAAGGGGCCGGACCTCCACGGCGCCGGCCGAGGCCGCTGGGCATCGCGCTGCCCAATCGAGGGCTGCGTCAAGCGACGCGAGTTCCAAGATTATGAATCCCCCCAGTTGCTCCTTGGTGTCAGCAAAGGGACCATCCTGGACGCGCCGCTTTCCTTCCTTAGTCCGCACTGTGGTCCCGGTCTCCGGCACTTCGAGCGGATCGCCGCCGACCTGGACGCCAGCCTTGACCAGAGCCGTGTGGTACGCCCGCCAGGCACCGAGGTAGGGGTCGGTTTCGCCGCTCTTGCGTGCCGCGAAAGCTTCTGGAGATTCGTAGATCAGCAGGGCAAATTGCATCACATTCTCCTTTGGGAGCAATTGTAAGAGAGCCTTTGTGCTCCTGCATGTATGACGGACCGGAGGCAGCTCATTCGACAGATTTCAGACAATTTTCAAGAGAATTTCAAGCCGGCGGTGACGAATTGAGCTACGACGCCATCAAGATAGAAAGCCACGGGGATCGATCCGCAGCGAGGAAGGCATGAAGCCATTCGTTTCCGGCACCCTTTCGAATCCTGGAAGTGTGGCGCCATGACGACTTGCGCCTGCAATTCATCGCTCGACGGAGTTAGCCCTGCGCGAGTTGGAAGTGGTTTCGTCAGTTATCTGCGCGCTCGCCCGTCGCCAATTCTTCCGGGCCCCGCCTGACGACCGGTGTGATTTCAGTCTTGCGCTTCGCCGATCTCTTCACCTTCAGCAGTGGCTGAGCGAAATTTTCGGCGCAGGTTGCGCCCAGCGCTGGCGCCTCTAAACTTGTCGAATGTCCTCGGCACACACCCTATTGATCTCTGCATAAAGAATGCAATAAAATAACTAGGGGTTCAGGAGCAGAACACCTATGCCCAGACTGAAGGGGAGTGCGGACCTACTCGAGGATCGGCGCAAGCGTGCCCTGGCGTTGTTGGATTCTGGTGCGTCTCTTAACGAAGTGGGACGGCGCATCGGCTGCAATCCAAGTTCGGTGATGCGCTGGCGCGATGCCCGACGGCGAGGCGGAGCCAAGGCATTGCGGGTGCGTGTCTCTCCAGGACGGCCGCTGAAGCTGGACCGGACGCAACGACGGCGTTTGGTCAATCTTCTTCTGCAGGGGCCGATGATGCACGGCTACCGGACCAATCTTTGGACCACCGCCCGCATTGCAGAATTGATCCGGAACCAGTTCGGAATCCAGTACCACCGCGATCACGTCGGACGCTTGATGCACGGTCTGAACTGGAGTCCGCAGAAACCAGAACGACGTGCCCTGGAGCGGGATGAGAACGCCATTGTCCGCTGGCAACAGAAAGATTGGCCGCGGATAAAAAAAACGCTACGCGGCTGGGTGCCCACCTAGTCTTCGCCGATGAATCGGGCTTCCTTTTGATTCCTTATGTGGCCAAGACCTGGTCCCCGCAAGGCTGTACTCCGGTTCACTATTATCACCAGCGACGGCGCGACAAGGTCTCGGTCATTTCCGGAATCTCGGTAAGTCCGCGACGACAACGCCTGGGTCTGTACTATCAACTTTACTTCGACAATATCGGGCAAGAAGAGGTTCGCAGGTTTCTGTGCGAGTTGTTGCGCCATCTGCGGGGCCCGGTGATCGTTCTGCTGGACAATTCTTCCACCCACCAGGGAGCACCCCTCCAACGACTGCTGCGACGACATCGCCGCCCGCATATCGAGCACTTTCCCTCCTATGCCCCAGACCTCAACCCCGATGAAGGGGTCTGGTCCCTGGCGAAACGTGCCCTCGCCAATAGTTGCCCCGATGATCTGGAAGAGTTGGTCGAGGACGTCGTGGACTCGATCACCGCGATTCGTATCTCAACTCGGAAACTTCGCGGTTGCATAGTGCAATCCGGGCTGCCCTCTTTTTTGCGCTAGACCATTGCATTCTTTATGCAGCGCTCAATAAGGACAATGCCGGAGCACCGGGGCTCCGACATTGTTCATTGCCAGCATTGTCAGTCGATGTCATGGCTGAGCCGGAGCTCGCGTGATGAGCCGCCCACACTGACGGTGCGCTTGCCATTTGTAGTCAACCACTTGCCGTCCTTGGTGGACCAGTATTGCAGCTGACGCAAGCCGACGTGGAGCGTAACGGCTCTGGCTTCGCCGGCGGCCAGGTGGATGCGGTCAAAACCCGCCAGAGCCCGGACCGGAAACTGGACGCTGTCGGGGATTCTCGAAGGAGCACCGAGATAGACCTGCGGAACTTCGTCGGAGTCCATGGCGCCGGTGTTCTTGATGGTGAAGCTGAGATCGAGGCTGCCATCAGAGGACTTTTTGACTTCAAGGCCGGAGTACTCGAAGCTGGTGTAACTGAGTCCATGGCCGAAGGGGAACAGTGGCTCGATCTTCTCCATGTCGAACCAGCGATAGCCAACGTTGACGCCCTCAGAGTAGGTGGTCTTGCCATCAACGCCCTTGCCGGACCGCTCGGGGTGTTTGGGATCGGTGGCAGCATAGTCCTCCAGGCGTTTGCCCCAGGTGACGGGCAAGCGTCCGGCAGGGCTGACTTTGCCTGCCAGCAGGTTCGCCGTGGACCACCCGCCCTCATCGCCCGGCCACCACATCTCGAGGACTGCCTTGACTTTGTTGATCCAGGGCAAGGCCACGGGCTGACTGGTATTGAGCACGACGATGGTGTTGGGGTTCACGGCAGCCACTTCCTCGACGAGCTTGTCCTGCCCACCGGGGAGACCGAAGACGGGATGCAGCCGAGTCCAAACAAAGACGACAGCGATCTTGGCCCGCTTGGCGGCGGCGATGGCTGCCTGGTGATCCGCTTTGCGTTGCTCAGGGGTGTACCAATTCAGGCGGACCTGGACGGGCGCGGCGGAGGTGTCCGGGGTGGTGGCGATCTCAATCGCGTGAGGGCCGGCGGTAAGGTCGATCGCTTGTCGAACGTTGTCGATCCCGTCGGTTGTGGGGATGGCATTGTCCTGGTTGGCCTGGAGAATGTCACCGTGCACTGCTCCCTGCCTGACGCCCGTGCGAGCCAAGCGCTTGCCGTCAAGCTTGATGCTGGCGTTGGTGCCGAGGGCCTGGAGGTAGATCCAATAGTTGCCCGCATGCGGAACCGTGAGCGAGCCCTTCCAGGTGATGGTGGCGTTGGGCTTGAGCGGATTGCCACGCTTGGCGGTAAAGTCGACGGTGGGGTCAATCTGCTCGGCTCCGTCACCGGTGCGGACCAGGCCGGGCTTGCCGTCGTGGCTGAGGAGGGCGGCCGGGATGGTGGTCCCGGTCATGTCATCCTCGACGGCAAACTGGATGTGCGAGTTGCCGGTAATCTTCTTGAGGGCGTCGTAAGGACCAACCTGGCGCTCAGGCAGGCCGACGGAGCGCTCGCCATTGATGCCGATGGCATCAACCTGGCCGGCGGTGGGGCCGATGAGCACAACCTGGTCCAGTTCGGCGTCGTTCAGCGGCAGAATCTTGCCTTCGTTCTTAAGCAGGACGGCCGCTTGCTCGCCGGTGCGCTCGATAATCTCTGCGTTGGCCTCGATGGCCTGTGCGGTGACCTCGTGTTTGGACTGGCCGTCGAGGTAGCCAAAATGGACGATCTCATAGAGAACGCGGCCGGCGGCTCGGGTGATCGCAGCCTCGTTGACGGTACCGTCCTTGAGGGCCTCGGGCATCTTCTTTGCATCGTCCTTCTTGCCGAAATCGCCCAGATTCATCTTTGCCGGCTCGGGCTCCTCCGGAATATACCCGGAAAAGCTTTCAATCAGGTCGGCCATGGCGTCTTCCGCTGGCGGGGGGGGAACGGGCAGGGAATCGAAGAAAGAAGGAATGGGGATGCCGCCGGGCTCGCCCGGCATCTCCATGTCGAGGCCGGCGTTGATGAACTTGACGCCGTGGACCGCACCCCAGTCCGAGGTGACGAAGCCCTTGAAGCCGATTTCGTCGCGAAGGATTTTGCTTAGCGTGGACTCGTTGCCGCAGGCGAAGATGCCGTTGACGCGATTATAGGAACACATAATCGAGGAGACGTCGGCGCCTCGGATGGCCGCATCAAAGGGAGCGACATAGACCTCATGGAGGGTCTGCTCATCGACGAAGATGCTGCCGTTCTCGGAGTCGTAGGCGACGAAGTGCTTGATCTGTGCCATGACGTGCTGCGACTGGATGCCTCTCGCTTCGGCCACGCCCATCTCGGAGGTCAGGAAGGGGTCCTCGCCGAAGGTGTTGTAGCCACGGCCGAACTCGAGGTCGCGGTCAATGTTGACAAAGGGCTGGAGGCTGACATCGATGCCGAGGGCGCGGTCTTCGCGACCGATGACAACGCCGTTCTCTTCAGCGGTCTTGCGGCTGAAGGTGGCGGCCACGCCCATCGTGGCGGTTTCGCCCTGCGAGCGGTGGCGAGTGAGCACGCCGGGAGGGCCGTCGGCAAGACGCAGGCCGGGAATGTTGAGGCGGGGAATGCCCCCGAGATAGCCGGCCTGTCCCTGGTAGGCGGCTGGATCCTCCTGGGTGCCGTGAATGAGCGTGAGTTTTTCTTCCAGCGTCATCTGGCTGAGCAGCTTGTCGACGCGTGCGTCGCCGGTGACGGACGGGACCGACTGCGCGAAAGCGACCGTGGCGCAAATGAGCAGAGTTACGATGACTGAGTATTTCGGCGCGAGAATGCGTAATTTCACTGTTGCCCCCTCTACAATCCAGGCGATTGAATCGGTATGCGTAACCTACAGATGCTGCCGGCAGCACTCGAAACCAGTCCGGAAACGATTGATGCCGCGAACGTCTTTCAAGAGCAGACAAGTGTAGTACATGAGAGGTGTTGGCGTGCTGTGCGCAAGAACCGGGGCCACTGCTGATGGCCGTGTTCGTTGCGGCGGTCTTCCGTTTTGGCTGAAACCCAACTTGGGGTTCCGTCCTCGCAAGCAGTTTGGTAAATGCCGGGCTTCGCGGCGGCGTGCGGGTAGCCAGCCGCAGTTTAAGCTTTTCCGAAATGGCAGGACCGATTTCGATCACTCCCCGGAACCTGCCGGATCGCTCTTGCCGAGGGACGCGCGTGCGTCCTCGCTCGGAAAACGCTTGTGCCGCGAGAACGCGATCAGTGGCCTTTGCTGAGTCTGTTGCAAGCAGATCTGCACAAAATTCCTGACCACGGCCGATTCCTGCAACTTGTTCCACGCGATTCCCACATCCCACTCGGCTTCCCGGCCGCGGATGTCGCTGAACCGGATTCCCCTTACCCGCATTTGCTTGGCCGAGCGCGGAACCAGAGCGATGCCCATGCCGGCGCGCACCAGGTTGAGAAGTGTAAAGATATCTCGCGCCTCTTGCACGACTTTCGGGCTGAAGCCGGCGCTCCCGCACAGCCGGATGCAATGGTCATAGTAGGTCGCTGAAACCTCCCGGGCGATCATGATGAAGGCCTGCTGAGAAATGCCGTGAAGGGTCAATGCCCCGTCGAAGTCGCTGAAGGCAGCGATGGTCAGCTGTTCCTGCAAAACTTTTCTTACCACTAACGGTGGACGTGCGACGGGCAGTCGCAGGAAACCCACGTCGATCTCACCAGCAAGCAAAGCATCGATCTGGCGTGGAGTGGACATGTCTCCTACCTGGATTGCCACCTTGGGGTGCAACTCTCTGAATTTGCGCAAGGCCGGAGGCACCAGACTGTGTACGGTGGCGATGCCAGCCGCTATGCGCAGCCTTCCCGCGTCACCGCGCGCCGCCGACTGGGCGGTGTCGAAGAGCACGTCAAGATCGCGAACGATGCGGCGAGCCTCGCCGTAGAAAAGCTCTCCCGTTGCGGTAAGGCGAACCTCGCGTCGGTTTCGCAGCAGCAGCGGACCTCCGATCGTATGCTCCAGACCCTTGATCTGCTTGCTCAGGGCGGGCTGAGAAATATGGAGCAGGGTGGCGGAGCGGCCAAAGTGCAACTGTTCAGCCAGTACGAGAAAGGAGCGCAACTCGCGGCATTCGATTGCCATAACTACCAGTTATCACAGATAGAGAAAACTTTCATTGGAATAATCGCCAGAAAAAGGTTCTACTTAGGTAATGAGTGATCCAGGGATTACGGGCGTCGTCGGCACGATTGCAGCCATTTGCACCACCGTGGCATTCCTGCCGCAGATCTTAAAGATCAGGAGACAGGGGGGAGAAGATCTCTCGTATTCGATGCTCGCGCTCTATTTGGTCGGGGTACTGTTGTGGCTGGGTTATGGTTGGATGTTTCACGCTCGAGCGGTGATCTGGGCAAACCTGGTTGCGTCCATTCTGGTTGCCACTTCGCTCGTTCTGAAACTGACCTGGACAAAGTCCGCAACTACGGGCCGGGAGGGACAGCGCCCGCGCCGCCCGCGGCTTGCCGTCGACATGGACGAGGTGATCGCGGATAGCCTTACCCGTCATCTGTTGCTTTACAACCGGGCGACGGGAGAGAGCCTGACCCCCGAAATTATCCGGGAAAAAGGACTGAAGGAGGCCATCCCAGGCGAGCACCGCGGGATCTTCGATCGTCTGCCGCACGAGGATGGATTTTTCGAGCACCTCGGCGTGATTGAAAACAGCCAGCGCGCCCTGCAATGGTTGTCGTCGGAATTCGACGTTTTTATCGTTAGCGCCGCCATGGAAGTGCCCCGGTCCTTTGACGCGAAGTTTCGATGGCTGCAAGAGCATTTTCCGTTTATACCCACGAGCAACATTGTGTTTTGCGGAGACAAAGAGATCATCGACGCGGATTACCTGATCGATGACCGTTCGCGTCACTTCGCCCGCTTCCGGGGAACCGGCATCCTCTTTACCGCCCCGCACAACGCGCGCGAGCGCGCAAAACTTCGCGCCGGCAATTGGGATGCGGTGCTGGCGATCGTAATGAGCAAGCACCCCGCACTCGCCGCTCCACAATTCAGCCAGACCGAGATCGCCAACGCAGCGCAGGAACTAGCCATCAACAACATCAAAGGCATCCGGGCCATGTGATTGCGCTCGCGTCCGCGCGAGTGACCACCACCAGGACAGGGCGCCCTGAATTCCACCGGGCACGAAACATCCGTTGACCGGAGCGAAGGCGGAACCCGGCCGTTCGGCCTTGTCTACCACCTGCCGTGGGTTCGTTGGCTGGATACGTAGGGACCAACGCGGGGTCGGACAAACCAGATATCGAACCCTCCGGATCCGGATTCCTCACGAGGGCCGACTTCCCTTTCCTCAACTCCCGAGAGCGAGCCGGACTTCTGGAGCGACAGCGATCCAGAATTACGGGCCGATTCAGGATCGGATCGTCCTTACTGGCAAACCACACGGACGGGTTCGGAAGTGGCTGAGAAATGCAGGGGGAGAGGTCTGAATATGGTCTTCTGGCGCCAGGTTCAATTGCGTTTCCGTCAGCGCTGCGGATTGGCCGCTGCGCCCAGCTTGCGGCCCAGGAACTCTGCGCTTGCGTCATATGCGCGTACCCAGTCGCGGCGTAGCAGGAAGTCGTGAATCTCGTCCGGGAAGATCAGTTCCTCGAAGTCGACCTTCTGCCGGCGCAAGGCATCCACGAGTTCTTCGGTTTGGGCAAAAGGCACGTTGCGGTCATCGTCGCCGTGGACGAGCAGCACCGGCGAGTGCCAGGTGGCGACCGAAGCCATCGGTGAGGACTCGAAGGCGAGCCGCGCCACCTGCGTCCGTTCGCGCGGGTCGTAGTTCGGCGAAAAGGTCGGCAGCTCGGCGTTCCAGTCATGAACGCCGTGCATGTCGACGCCGGCCGAAAACAGATCGGAGGCTCGAGCCAGCGCCAGAGCGGTCAGGTAACCGCCGTAACTGCCGCCCCACGCGCCGATGCGTGTTCCATCGACGTCGGGTCTGCCCTTCAGATAGAGCCCGGCACCCAGCACATCATTGAATTCGCTGGCTCCCGATGCACCATAATTGAGCGCTTCCCGGAAGTTAAGTCCGTAGCCGATGCCGCTTCTGTAATTCACGCTGAGCACGATATAGCCGAGGTTGGCCAAATACTGGTTCATCGCGTAGGCATTAGAGTAATACTCCATGTAATGCCAGCCGAGCAGCATCTGCCGTTGGGAACCGCCGTGGAAGAAGACCATCGCCGGTCGCCGTTCCCCCGGCGCCATTGCTTTGGGCAGGAATAGCTGGCCGTGAATCTCGAGTCCGTCTGCGGCGGGAAAGATCACTTGCTGCGGGGTTACGAAGTGCGCCGCAGGATAATCTGCGGGAATGGCCTGAGGAGCAAGGTCAACCGGGCCGCCGCTCTCGACCACTGCGGGGCGAATCGGCAGGCGTACATCGGACCGCAACACGGCCACGGTTAGGCCGTCGCTTGCTACCACGGGCTGTGTCTCAATGCCTTCTCCCGCCGTCACGGCTTCGGCCGCTTTGTTTGCTCCATCCGCACTCAAGAGGACCCGCCAAACATGGCGCCGGTCGATGTCATTCTGATTGGAGTCGAAGACCAGTGTCGTCCGGTCGTGGCTGAGACCGACATGTTCGACTTCAAAATTGCCCGGCGTCAGCAGCGTAGTCGTCCCGCCCGAAGCGGACACGGCAAACAGGTGGAGCCAGCCGTCCTGCTCCCAGGGAAAGACGATTCGGTCGCCAACGGCCCAATGCAACTGGTCCGGCGAATCCGTCCCGCGGTAGGCGCTGCCTGCTCCTTCAGCTGCACGCCAGGCGTCGTGCGCTTTGCCGGTCGTCACCTCCACCACACGAATCGACCAGGGCAAGGCCGTGCGGTGCGGCTCAAAGAGCAGCGCATCCTTGTCGGGCGGAATGCGCAGAAAAGCAAGGCGCGTTGAGTCGGGCGCCCATACGGGGTTGCTGTCCAGATCGGTCGAGGGGTCAAGATAGATGACCGAACCGGATCCCACGGAATAGAGGGCGAGAAAGCTATGGTCGCCCCTATCGCTCACAAAAGCTAGGCGCGTGCCATCGGGAGACCAGCGCAGATCCTCGGCCGAGCCTCGCGTTTGCAGCAGTTGCTCGGGCTTGGCGTTGCGATCGTCGAGGCGAAGCAGCCAAACTTGACCTTTGAGCGTGTAGGCCAGCCGCTTGCGTCTGGCGACACGGCCGGCGCGCGGCCTTCGCCCAACAGGCGCGGCTCCCCGCCCTCCGCACTGACCACCCATAACTGTTGCTGCGCACCTTTGGGGAAGCCGGCGGGATTGGGCACGGGATGGTTCTCACCCGTTGCGCTATCGCCACGGACGTAGACGATGGATGCGGCGTCGGCCGTCCACTGCGCGCTATGGATCTCCTGGCCGTCGTCGTCGGCATAGTGCGTGATCTGCCGGGATCGATAGCTCTTGCCATCCGGGGCCGGCTCGGCCACCCACAGGTTGCGCCGGCCGTCAATGTTCGCCGCCCAGGCCAGCCGCCCGCCCGAGGGAGCGGCACGTAGGTCGGACGTGTACGGTGCGCTCAGCGCTTGCTCAATCGTGAATCCCTTTGCCTGCGCCGTTGCCCTTGGCGCGCTCATTCCAAGGACCGCGGCAGCCAACACCCCAGCCAAACCCCATGCACCCCCCACCTGTCCCGGCATTCGCGGAATATTCATTGGCTCATCGCGCCTGAACAAACATTGTGCCATATCGGGAGAACCCGACCGGAAAGTTGACTGGAACAAGGCCGAATTCTCGCCGTCGATCCGGTCGCCAACAGCGGGATGGCGCGGACCGAGGGCAAAACGACGAGCTGATTCGAGATCGGTCTGGATTGTTTTTCTCGAAAATACGCGCGTCTTCGCCTGCGTATACCACTTAAGGTAGATCGGCGGATAATAACTTCTGTCTTGTTGCCTTCGGCTCATCATCTTGACCAGGGCGGCACCATCCCCGTCATGCGCCCATACGCGACCAGTTGTCCCATGTGTTCGTTAGGGTGAACGATGATACGGAGATACATGCCGTCAACGCTGACATCACGGCCTTGAACGCGAACTCCGCGGGCAAGGTCCTTCGGGCCCTCCGCGAGATGTGCGTTCTTGACGGCCTCCAGAGAAGGCTTCAGCCAGGTGATGACCTCGGGCTTTTATGTGACTGTCACCACTCGCCGTCATACCCCTGCCAGATCCCGTCCAGAGGGTCCGCGGCGAACAACATCGGTATTCCGAGAAGAAATAGAAGCAATGACCAAGCCAGACTCCTTTTCATCTTGCGACCCCTTTCGTCAAGCGCACCTTCGATCAGCGATTATGCCCGGAATCTAAATACAAGAAACAGACTGGAAAGTCGGAGTCATTCTTGCGCATGCCTGAGGCCAGTGTCTTTGAAGCGGGAGGGCAACTTCTTCGCGTCCCCCGGGGTATCCGCCAGCTTAACGACAATGGACGGAGGCTTGGACTCCCCACAACCAGCAGTCGATCAGGCTGCGCCTTGGTCGCGAGCAAGGCTCGATCGGCACCGGGAGAGGACCACGACGCTCCCATCCACCCGAGCCCAAAGCCTTAGTGCCAGGCGATTCGGGCTGTTTCCTCTGAGGCGGTCGGCAACCTCCGCCGAGCGGAGGCATAGGTAAGTGGTTTCATCAACCCGAAGATGCCGCACGGCAAGCGCAGCCGGTACGATCCGGAAGCTCAGGGCTTGGGGTGTGCGGCGAAGAAGGACCAGATCAGATCCGTAGCGGGAACGCGGTTGCCGCTGATTGCTAGTCCCGGCCACATGTGATGTCCGCCCGGGATCGCGTAGAGCGCAACTCCGGTGCCAAGCTGGCACTCGGAGTATTTGTCGATGCGAGCTTCGGCAGTCTCTTCATGCTGGGGCGCGGAACAGCCGTCACGCTTCACCCAGAACTCGACGGCATAGGCTACGGAGTTATCTTTGCGTTTGCCGCCGATCTGAAAGGGCGTGCTGCCGCCGTTGAAGGGCACCAGATGGTCGGCGGTGCCGTGGAAGATCAACACCGAGACCGGCACCGACGGGTGGCAATCGATGTTGAGCGCGCCTTCCACGGCGGCGATGGCCGCGACTTGGTCGGACATTTCGCAGGCCACGCGATAGGACATCATGGCTCCGTTGGATATACCGGTGAAGTAGACGCGCCTTCGGTCGACCGCGTATTCGCGACCAAGTTTTTCAAGCAGCGTGCGGAGGAAGCCAACGTCGGCGACGTTGTTCTGGAGCGCGTAGCCGCAACAGTTTCCGGCATTCCAGGTCGGCGCTTGGCCGGTACCGCCAGGGTAGACCACAAGGAAATGATTCTGGTCGGCGAGGGCGCTCATGCCCGACATTTTCTCAGCATTCTCGGCACCCTGTGTTGCGCCATGCAGCACAAAGACAAGGGGCAGACGTGTCTTGGGGTCGTACCCGGGCGGAACGTGAAGTAGATAGGTGCGCATTCGGCCGCCGAACTCCAAAGACGCCGAGAGCGTTCCCCTGGTCGTCGAAGCGAGTACAGTCGGCAGGCGCCGCATCCTGCCGCGCCGCCACGCCACGCCACAAATGAGTAGGGCAATGGCACCGAGCACCAAGATTCTGCGCTGGCGAAAGTTCATGAGTCGTCTCTCGTTGTTCCCGGGGGACAAGGGGTCTGAAACAGAATAGCGCGGCTTCGGATGGACCATGATCTTACGAAAGACCCAAGCCGTTTGCCAAAACAGATTCAATGTCCCTGTGGCGAGTCTTTTCCCCACTTGGCCAACAAATTTTTCGGGTCGATGAGACGTTTCGCCCCCACTTTACGCCTTTCTGTTTGGAGAAGATTCCAGCAGGAGATTTTCCTAAGAAACAGCAAGGAGACCGATAGTGAAAACGACAAACGGCAACTCGCAATTCAGCGACCGATCGAAAACAATTCCACACCCTTCGAAACTCACACGAACCCCTAGTATGAACCACGATCGCCCATGGGCGCTGCTGACCGTCTGTTTCCTGCTGACCGGCATCCTCCCGGCCCGCGCAACCCAAATCCAGCTCAGCTCGAACGCTCCCTATTTGTGCGCCGCCGTGGAGGGTGGCGACACCGCCAACGGTACCCCCGTGCTCGCTTACTCTTGCTCAGGGTCATTCGGCCAGCAGTGGAACTACGTTAACGGTCAATTGCAGGGCATTGGCACCGCGAATGGCCAGTCCATGTGTCTTGACGTGCAAGGAAACAGCGGCATTTCCGGAACCCTTGTCGATCTGTATCAATGCAATGGCGGCCTGAACCAGCAGTGGTGGGTCCTGCCAGCGATCGCAGGGCCGGACAAGGGCAATGCAGTCTTCATGGCCTATGCCGGCGGCATCGGGCCGGGAGGAACATCGGTGGTTTGCCTGGACAGCTCCGGCGGTCCGTCGGTCGGCGGCGGCACTCAGCTCGTGGTCAACGATTGCAGCTTTGGCGCCAGCCAGAATTGGATTGTTCGCCGCACAGAGCTCGAGTTGAACACCGACGCGCCCCATCTGTGCGTTGCCGATGAAGCCGGCAGAACCGCCAACGGCACACCCGTAATCGCCTACTCGTGTTCGGGCGCATTTAACGACGAATGGAACTTCAGCGGCGGCCAGATCCAAGGTATTGGCACCGAAAACGGGACCTCGAAGTGCCTTACCGGGGCCAGTTCCTACTCCGATGCCGGGACCCTCGTGACCCTGTCAACCTGTATGGCCAAGGGCACTGCAAGTCAGAACTGGTGGGTTGTGCGCTATACGGACAGCTCCAACGGCGTGATCGTCGGGTATCCAAGTGGTCTTTGCCTCGACAGCGCAGGTGGCCCGAACGTCGGCGGAGGCACTCAGCTCGTGGTCAACAAATGCAACGGCGCCACCAGCCAAAATTGGAACCTGCATTAGATTGCTCAGCAAATCGACGAACCTGCGCGCCTTGGCCTCGAAACCGGCCGCCGGGACGTGGGGATCACACCCGGTGGAAGGATCTGAACTTCTAGCCCGACGGTCGCTCACCAGTTAGTGGGTGGATCCCGGGGGCCAGTCTATCCGCCCTTCGCGCTTTCGCCCCCGTCTGAGTTGCTCGAGATTTGGTGGATGATGTCGAATGGGACCAACGACCTGTTCCATGCCAGCTAGTTCCTATGATCCAGATATGCAAATCTTCGTGATCAATTTATCGACGATGAGGCGATCCGGACATGGCTTGTTAAGCACGTGGACTATGAGTCAGAGTCTTTTGTGACCGGCGCCCAACCCGCTGATCACCTACGGCTCGTTGGCCGGTTTTGAACGCAAGCAGCCACTCACCGCCGCCGGCTTCGAGGCTGACTCCAGTTCCCACGACGAAGCTGTTAAGCCGCTTATCTTCCCAAACAGGTGAAGCACTTGATTCGTCATTCAGGGATTCAGAGAACATTTGTCGAACCGGCGGTGAAGTCACTGTCGTTTACGGTCTAGGTTCTTCCTCACGCTGGGGTGTGCAAAATCGCAGGAAGCCAGAGGGGCAATGCATCCAAAACAGTCCGCTCCCGGGGAGTCAGCAACTCAGTTTGGTCATCATCGGAAACACGTGCAACTCTTGCGTCAAGGACGGAAACGAAATAAAGGCCGCAGCCGTTCTCGACCGTCTATTATGGATTGGATTTCGGTTGACCGCGTTCACTGCACTGTTGCAGGCTCTCGGTCCCGCCCCAGAAAGCGGGCCACCTTTCGGTGGTTCAGCCTGGTTGCGGAAACGGCCGTCTACCCTCTGCTCTTCCTCAATCTTGTTGCGGTCAGCGGACAAATTTCCTACCCGGCTGCCTATTACTCCCGCAGCGTCCTCATCGGATCCATCCGCGCCGCGCGGTATGCAGGCACGACGCTTGCTGCAATGCTGACCAGAAGAAACAGAACCGCCGTGGCTGCAAATGTGAGCGGATCGGCGGGCCGGATTCCATACAGCATGCCCGATAACATCCGCGTGGCTCCGGCCGCAATCGTCAGGCCCGCAACCACCCCAAGCAGAGCCAGACTCAGGCCGCGGCGAACAATCAAGCCCAAGACATCTTTCCTTTGCGCGCCCAGCGCCATACGCAATCCGATTTCAAGCGTGCGCTGCACCACCATATACGAGAGTAGGCCGTACAGGCCGATCGCCGCAAGGATGAGTGCAGCCGCCGCAAAAAACGTAAGAAGAAATGTCTGAAAGCGCGGCTGCGCCGCCGATTTGGACACATAGTCCTCCAGGGCCGAGACCTGGTAAACCGGCACGCTCTTGTCCATTTCCCGCACGGTTGCACGCAGCGCGCCCTGCAGGGCCACGGGTTCACCCGAGGTGCGGATTGTGAGATACGGGTTGGTTATCACCGCCTGGGAGAAGGGCAGGTAATACTGAGGTTCTGCGACCGCAGTCAGCGCTCTGTCTTTGATGTCTCCCACCACTCCGACGACTTCGCGCATCGGATGCTTGAATACGCCATCACCCAATTCCGCTTGAATGTGCTTGCCGAGCGGATTTTCGCCAGCGAAATACTTCCGCGCAAAGGCCTGATTGATGATGATCGTTGGCGCTCCTTTGGTTCCATCCTCGTCGCCGAATGTGCGCCCCGCAACCAGCGGAATCTGCAGTGCCTCAAAATAGCCAGGCATCACCACCGAAATCGATTCGTTGGGCTCGTCCCCCTTGGCAGTTGGCCGCCCTTGTATGCTGAACGAAACTCTGACGTTGTTGTTGCTCATCGGCAGCGGCCACCCCGCTGATGCCAACTGCACGCCCGGCAATGAGGAGATCCGCGCCAGCAGTTGCTGGTAAAACTGAAAATGCTGATCGTTGTTGAGTTTATCGAACGAAACCCTTATGCGTGCAGTGAACACCTGCTTGGGATCGAAACCCGGATCGACATTCAGGATGCGAAGGAAACTTCGAATGAACAACCCGGAACCCACCAGAAGCACCAGTCCAATCGCCGTCTGCGCAATCACCAAGCCATTGTGAACACGATTCTGTCCCTGCCCTCCCGCCACAGTTCGGGAACCGTCACGCAGCGCCTGTGCCGGCAACGCCCGCGACATGCGCCACGCCGGCAGCATTCCAAACAGAAGCCCGGTGACCAGCGACAGACCCAGGTCAAAAAGCAGTACGCCGCCATCAATCGACGCATCTTGCATTCGTGGAATGTCGATAGGCATCAGACCGACGCTTGCATGCACCAGCCCATAAGCGAGCGCCACGCCCGCAACTCCCCCGCACAGGGAGAGCGTCACTGACTCCATCAGCAACTGCCGGATGATGGCCGCGCGGCTCGCGCCAATGGCTGCACGCAACGCGAACTCCCCGCTCCGTCGTGCGCTCCGCGCCAGCAACAGGCCCGCAACATTGGCACAGACAATCAGCAGCACCAGAGTGACGGCGCCAAACAGCAGGCGCAGCGCCGGCCTGGTATCGCCGGTCATGTGCTGGAGTTCAGGCTCAACAAGCGCAGAGCTGAACTGCTTGTTGTTATCCGGATACTGCCGTGCCAGATTGCCTGCAATCACGCTAAGGTCCGCTTTGGCCTGTTCAACCGTAACCCCAGATTTCAGCCGTCCAATCACGTCTAGAGAATTGAAGCCGCGCTGGCCGGTTTGCGGATCTTTTCCTTCCGCGTCATCGGCAATCGATTTCCATAATGCCGGCGCCGGGTTCTCCAGCGGAAACTGAAATCCCTTGGGCATGACTCCGGCAACCGTGTATGAGTGATCGTCCATCCGGATGGTCTTGCCGGCGATGTCCTTCGCCGCAGCGAACGTCGACTGCCAAAGCGAGTAGCTCAACATGACAGTGCGGTTGCCAGGCCTCTCATCCTCCCAGCGAAAATCTCTCCCCAGCATCGGAGCCGCTCCGAGCACCTGGAAGAAATTGGCCGACACCGTCTGCGCATCGAAACGTTGCGACTCGCCTTCCGATTCGAGCGTTACCCCACCGCCCGCGAAGGAAGCCATTCCGCTGAAGGTGTGGTTTTGCGCGCGCCAGTCAAAGTAATCCGGATAGCTCAGGGACTCCGGCGCCACTCCCGGCAGAGAGTTGTCCCGCTGACTGATCCACATCAATCGGTCCTGTTCAGGAAACGGCAAAGGCCGCAGCAGCACCGTATTCACCAGGCTGAAGATGGCCGAAGTCGCGCCAATGCCCAGGGCCAAGGTCAGAATCGACGTGAGGGCAAAACCGTAATTTTTAGAGAGTTGGCGGAAGGCAAACTGCATATCCGCCCACAAGCTTTCCGCCAAGGGCCACATCCACGCTTCGCGGCCCCGCTCCTCAATCCTGGTCACGTTGCCGAACGCCCGTTTCGCTGCAAACTCCGCCTCCTCGCGGCTCATTCCCTCGGCCATGAGGGCCTCGGTCTTCTCCGCCAGGTGTTGCTCAATCTCCTCGGACAACTCGCGGAAGATCCCCTGCCGGGTAACGAGCTGTTTGAGCCATCGCATGCTCTCCCCCTAAGATTCGATCGGCGAAAGAACCCGCGTGATTCCTTCGAGCATTCGTTCGAAGCTGAATATTTCGTGCTCCAGATGTTTCTTGCCCGCCGGGGTGATACGGTAGGTGCGCACTCTGCGGTTGGAGGCAGAAATTTCCCACTCCGCCTTCAACAGCCCTTCTCGTAGCAACCTCTGAAGCGCAGGATAGAGAGAGCCTTCCTCGACCTGGAGAAGGTCGTTGGATCGTTGTTTGATGTGTTGCACAAGCGCGTAGCCATGCATCGGCTCGCGCAGAACCGACCGGAGAACCATCATCTCCAGTGCGCCGCGAAACAGGTCGCGTTGTTCAATTTTCTTGGACGAATTCGTAGGCATGTTCGGCACAGGCCTAGCTTAAAATAGTATAAAGGATGCGTCAAGTGGAATCGCTGGAGCAATCGAATCCCAGAGGGCCGACAGGGAGAAATCAAAAATCTGGCGGCGAGGGAGGGATTCGCCCAGTGCCACTTCGGGCACGACTCGGTTGTGCCTACGGATGGTCATTCTAGCCTGTGTTTCTGCAGCCGTCGGGCACATCCATAACTTGGGCTTGTGTTTTCACCATTCCTTATTTGCGGTTCGCTCCGCCCGAGCCCGATCACTGGTATCAGAATGCGGATCACTCCAAGCTTTGAGGCCGCCGACGGGAAACTGAACCAGCCGGACTGCAATAATGGTCCGCTGCTCGCAAGGAAACTCGGACTGTCGTCGCCCCGCCGCCCCCGACTTTACTCGCTGCGAGATGAAAGTCTTGCACCCAAGTCGCGGCGATCATTGCTGGCGTGAAAATTCTCGATGAGCGCGATCCCCTGCGGCTGTTGAAACACTCGCCATAAGTCCCAAGGTTCCGAAATTAAGATATAGAAAAATGTCAACCCGCATCGATTGGAGGGCCGCCTGACGCAATTTCATTTTTGCGAGTTCAGCGAGAGGGAGTTTTCAACAGCCAGGCCGATCGCCTCACTTGACTCGTCTACACTTGCCTCTCTGCTTGGGATGTCATTGTTTCGATATTATTTATCCCGGAAATGAAGCTTCGATAGGCAGAGACCCGGATCAATGCGGAACGAAATGGAAGACGTTTTGGTTTTCACCTCGCAGACACGAGAACAGATTCGTGGGGAACTAATTGCCGCCGCAAAGGCAGACTCACGTATCGCTGGTGCGGCACATTTGGGTTCGGCGGCGCTTGGGCAACTGGACCGATGGTCTGACATCGATCTCGCACTGTGTCTGGCTCCCGATGCCGATCTGAGCCAGGTATTAATTGATTGGACCGCACTTTTGTATCGTGACCATGCGGCGGTTGCGAACTATGACGTTAGCCGTAGCGACATTTTGTACCGTGTATTCCTGCTCGACAACACTCTGCAAGTTGACCTCTCATTCTGGCCCGCCAACGAATTGCGTGCGGTTGGCCCAAAATTTAGTCTGATCTTTGGTGCTGCAGGAGAGCCGATTTCAGCACCAGTTCCCGATTCAAAGGACCTGATCGGAATGGCCTGGTTGTGCGCGCTGCACGTGCGCTCGAGTATCGCCCGCTCTCGACTGTTGCAGGCTGAATTCATGTTGAGTGGAATGCGAGACAACGTGCTTGCTCTGATGTGCAAGCATCACGGTGTAGCTGCTGTCCAGGGCAGAGGCCTTGACGACCTTACCGAAGGGCAAAAGGCGCGAGCTGCAGAATGTCTAGCTCGCTCCTTGGAACTGGTTGAACTCAAACGCGCCTTTCGGCTCACTGTGGGCGCTCTGCTCGAGGAAGTGCGGTGCGCTGACTCAGAGCTCGCGACGAAGTTGGAGGCTACCTTGAATAGTATCGTGAATTGTTTGGCGATGACCGAGTAGAAAGTTTGAGACCCGACCCACTCGCGATCTTTTCTCGCACCAGCTCTTTGAGTGGCGCAGCCTGGCGGAGACTTTGAATCAAAAATTAGACGGGAGGTTCGCCAATTCTGACGATCGAATCATCTAATGGACGGCGCTACCCGGAACAGGCCGCGCCCTCATCTGCCGTACCTGCCTCTGAAGCCAGCGAGGCACTTCCGTAGCCTTTCTTTCAGATCCTCCTGTATTTCCCAGAAGATGGCAGGAATGTCACCGACGTCAAACGGCAGCTCAGTTCCTTTCTTTGCGGTCATGATCAAGTCTTTGCCGAGGCCGCGCGCGAAGCCTACCTCGTAGAAAACGTTTGGGGTTCCCTCGCTCACATCGGCGATAACAAAAGCCGATCCCCGAATTCCCTTCTCGACACGAGGTACAATCCGTTCTAGGGACACGGACTCATCTGTTCGCTCTGCCTCGAAACCGAACTCTTTGCATACTTCTTTGAATGTGGCATACACATCACGAAATTCCCTCTTGAAAGACATTATTGTGAATACGCTTCGTGGCGTAACCAGTCGTTCGGCCAGAGCAAGGACCTCCTTCACATAGTGCGAACTGTCGGTCGAGACTTGATTGAGCGTCTCATATTCCTCGGCGGTTGTGGGACTGTTCGACCGAAGACGCATCAGTTCCTGATCGTAGATCGTCTCACCCGCGCCGCCGAAGCGTGGAACGCCCAAAATTGGCTTCCTTGCGTAGAACGCCCAGTTTTTGGCCAGGAAGGTCCCGTTATGTCCAGCAACAAATATTGTTGCGTCAGCCTGTTCGATCTGCTCTGGAACTCTTAACTCGGCATGGTCCATCTGCCAATCCGGGAGGCATGATTGCCGGACTCTTCCGAATCTATGAACAGGTTCTGTGCCTTTATTGCAATAGCTAATGATCGACTTATCCGGATCTCCCCCGCTTTCACATAGCCACTGCTGTGCGGCAGTCGCGATCTCTTTGTCGACAGAGCCGCGGCAACCATTCAGAAGGACATGCCCCTGCTTGACAATCTCTCTTCCTAGAGCAGCGACGAATTCGCGGCACAACTCCGTATCTCGGGGTACGTCGTGTAGAGATCCTCCTACTAAGATGCGCATGGTTGCTGTCCTCCCAAATCTGACGGCTATTCCAGCCAAGACCGCCCGGTGCGACGGTTTACGCTGCCGGATCTCGCAAACTGTTTTGCCGCCATGGTGTCCACGGCCGGCGACGCCCCAGAAGAGGCGGATAGCACGAGTTTTGTCATACGCGGCACAAGCAGCGCACGCCAGTCGGGACCCGAGGCACAGGGGCACGCCAAACGCCTGCCCGCCCGCCACTTGTTTGGCCAGTTGCTCATCGTGGCTTTTTCCGGGGACTGAGACCGTATCGACCAGTATATTCGTCTCTCGGGCTGGATAAATATCCTGAACACGTTAGCACGCCGTTACAAGCTTGCGTCGTTTGACCTACTGCGGCTCTGAACTCGCTGCGGAAGTGATGACTTCCCATGCTCCACCTCCTCCAGGGTACGTTTCGACATTGAGTTGGAACCTGCGTGAACAGGTTGCGCATTCGACGACGTGAACGATGGAATCGCCGGACCATTGATTTGAAGTAGGAATTTCTTCCAGCGAACACGTTCCGCTCAGCACACGGAACGTCCCTTGCTTCACTGTTTCGAGAACCTGTCGAACCAGATTATGGTGCTCGAATGGCGGGTTTACCCGTCTTCTCTCCAAGAATCCATCGCATCGGGAGCACATGCCGAGATCAGTTTAGAACAAGTGGTTTGACTGGCGAAATATCTCGATTTAAGAATTTGGAATCGTTAATTCTCGCCGAGCGACGCCGGTGTTTCGACGACCTACTGAATCTCCTTCGAAAACTTAACAACGAGATCCCCGTATGCATCAGCCCAGACTCGCCGCACAACCTGAACGTCTCCGAGCATGCGTAGGAGTCCGACTGCGACGAGAATGAGCCCTGTGCCCATAGCCTTGAGCCGTCCGAAACGAGTGTTCGCGTTCTCTTTGTCCGCATGCATCGCGTGCAATCGTGACTGAATGCCAATACAGATGCCACGATGGTCTACGTTATGTCACCATACTTATCCCGGGCCGGCGTCCGGCAATTCTCGACGAGTGATATTGATTTTTCCACTGACCAGCCAACAATTGGGTGCAAAATACCGGCATCGTCATCAATCGTTCATGTAGGTGAGTCCATGGCGCGAATGACCGACCAAATAAAAAGCAGGAGCATACTTGTCGCGGCCGTCGCGGCGGTCCTTGTACCGCTCGGACTGTTGGTGCGGACTTTCCTGGCGTCACCTTTACCGATGCCGCGACCTTACGCGGGGCCGTTGCCCACAGCCGATCCGCCGCAGGAATTGGCCGTCTTCGCGGTGGTGACCGGTGTGAACCATCGAATCGCAGCCTTTGGCTATCGCGGAGGCTCGTTCTTCGAGCGGCGCGAATTTTCGATGGCCGGCACGTTGGTCAAGCACCCAAAGGGCGACCTGCTCATCGATACCGGATTTGGCCGACACATCGATGAGCAGTTCCGAACTTTACCTCTTCTCTTCCGTGCGATCACGTTCTATGGTCTGTGGCAGCCCGCGGCTGACCAGCTAAGGACTGCGGGCTACGACCCGAAATCGCTTCATGCGATTCTTCTGACGCATTCGCATTGGGATCACGTCAGCGGCCTGCCCGACTTTCCGGGCGTTCCAGTGTGGGTGACAGCGCCGGAGCGCGAGTTCATCAGGAAAAGTGGCCGCATGGATTTCTGCAAACTCTTTACGGGCATTCGCTATGAGGAGTACGGCTTTGAAGCAGGCCCGTACCTCGGATTTCCCGCCAGCCATGACGTCTATGGTGATGGCTCGATCGTAGTGGTGCCCGCGTTTGGTCACACGCCCGGCAGCGTGATTGTCTTTGTCACGCTGCCCGGCGGAACGCGTTACGCGTTTGTCGGCGACGTGGTATATCAACTGGAAGGAATCACTCAGCGGGAGGAGCGCTCCTGGCTGGTCCGCAGAAGCGGCGCCGATGAGGATGCGGAGGGCAACCGGCAAAACATGCTGAGGCTGATTGCGCTCAAAGAACGCCTTACGGAGCTGATCATCGTGCCTGCGCACGACATGCGTGCTTTTGACCAAATTCCGAGGTTATCTCCGGCAAGCAACGAGACCCGGCATTAGAGAGCCCGGCAAAACCACAGACAGAGAAACATCAGGAATGAGGCAGTTTCTTTGACCTAGCGATGCTTGCCCACGTTGAATAGCACTCCGAAGGAAAAATGAAGATACACGCCTGTGGCGGGGTGCTCCCGCGAGAAGATCCCACCGAGTCCGGTCTCCATAATGAAGCTAGCGTTGTCAGAGATCCGCGCGCTCGATCCAACCACTCCCAGAGGAAGAATCGCCCCTGGCGGCGGTCCCGAACCGGCTAGCCCTAACCAGCCCGCGCACAGTGGATTGAGGCAGCCATGAGAAACTGCGAGGCGAAGAGAAGTATAGTAATTCCAGGTCTCGGCGGGGTTTCTCGTGCCAATGGTTGCAGCTAGGTCGGCGTTCACGCTGCGGCCATCGCCCTCATCCGCTGCTCCCAAGCCTCCTTCGAGGCGAAACCCCTGGTTGACTTGGTAACGAACCGCGACCTTCGCGGTTGCTCCAAAGCTGCCATCCGATTGATTGTCCGCCAGTACGTCGAAACCGAGATCGATGCGATTGCTCAAACCGCGGCGCCAACGCACAAACCAGTCCGTACCACCTCCGTGATCGCACGGAGCCGGTACCAGCTCGGCGTACAATCCAACCCCGAGCCCCAACTCAGTGTGCCCCGGGGCCGCAGTGGCTGGACCGCCAAAAGTGGCAAGAGGCGGAGGTGAGGCTATAAGTTGGCAGTTCGGAGAAGCGTTCCCTTGTCCTGATGCGAGGCACGGAATCAAGAATATGAAAATGGCAACCAGTACGAGTCGAGCGCATGCACACCTGCAGACTCGACGCTCTGAGCTAACTGCTTTCTCCATCAGCGAGAACCGCCATCTGCAAGAGTCATTTTACACATTTACACATGAGTTCCTACCCGCGCGCAGGGTTGCAAGGCGATTTACAAACGACTCGGTAGCCGTACGGAGTCCCTGTTCGCGTCCGGCGCGGGCTGCAGGTTCGCGAACCGCGGGGTCGAGCAGATTCCCGCCTGGTTCGCCGAACTGAAGAATCAGATCGGGCTGCGTCGCTTGGTTTACGACGAAATAGATTTCGTTCGGGAGCAGTTCTTCCTGGCAGCGACGGCGCAGAACATCAAGCGACTGGTGCGTTTCCCAAGCCCACCGAAAACACCGCAGCTTCTCACCACTTAGAAACCAGAAAAGGAATGGGCAGCGCCCACAACTCGCACAGCATCCTACAAAATTAACGACTCTTTCAACACCCACGCCTGCTCACGACAGTTGACAGCCAGCTTCCTAGTTGCCCATTATTGATCCTTGGTATTATGCTGGCCCTCTAGTCGTCCAGGTTGAGACTCTGCACGAAAAAAGGAGAAATCATGTTCAAAATCAGTGCGCTTGCATTCGCGGTTTTCGTAGCTGGCTTTTTGTGCTGTGCACCTGTGGCGCAAGCCCAGGTCGCCGTCGGCGTAGACATCGGAGTGGCTCCCGTGTGTCCTTACGGCTACTTCGACTATGCCCCTTATGACTGTGCTCCTTACGGCTACTATGGGCCCGATTGGTTTGTTGGCGGGGTGTTTATTGGGGCTGGCCCCTGGTTTCACGGTCATCGCGGCTTTTACGGCCACGTCGACAACCGCTTCGATCCTCATCACGGTTATGCTGGGCCGTTGCCGGAGCGCGGGGCGCAACGCTTCAACCACTTCCAAGGAAACGAGGCGCGGGATGGGCGAGGAAACGTAGGCAATGCTGACCATGAAGCGAAAGCGGAACACGCTCTGCCCGGATATCGGGGTGGTGGACACGCGGGTGGTGGGCACGCAGGTGGCGGGCGCCATTAGAGCGCGATTCGGGTTACGCGATTCGGTTTAAGACGATCCGGTCACGGCCAGAGACGAGATAAGGCGCGCGGGGTCTTATCTCGTTTGAACTGCGCTCCACAGTTATCTGTTATTTGGATAGGCCTTTGCCAGGCAGATACCGCAAGAGACGCCCACCCAATGGAAGAAGTACTGTTGTATCGCAAGGCTGACACTCTCCCTCATTTCATGGCTGTGCGCGGTTGCAGTATTCACGATGGCAACACTGCCTTGGGGCGATACCTCGCTAGTCGCGCTGTTCTGGCTGGGTATCATCGCATCGCCCGTCGCACACAGGTGACAGGTCTAGTCACAACTATTAAACCGGGGCACCTATCAGCAACGAGTGCGGCGGCGATGGCGTTCTTTTAGATCATACTGTGGCTATCGCTCGGAAGAGGCGTGTGACTGTTGTTAAATCGCGATTGCGCGTTTTTGACACTTGACCGAAGATCGGGGCCGATTCTCGCTGAGCGTAATCGCCTTCCATCTGATTGCTTCAGCCTTGCGCTAAACTGGGGCCGGCAGTATTTCGGTACGAAGAGGAGTCATACGTGGAAATACGTCAGCGCATTGCTGTGATCTTGTGCCTGGGGATAGGCCTGGCGTCGTCGGGGTCTTCTTTGGCGCAGTCCTCTCCGGGGTTGGGACAAGAGATGAGTCATGCAGATCGCGAGCCGCCCGGACTGCATGACTTCGATTTTTTATTCGGACGCTGGCAAGTCCATCATCGAAAGCTGAAGCATCGCCTCGTC
>JBEKPJ010000007.1:0-207096 GCA_049520935.1 Terriglobales bacterium
GATCCACCCCTGCCAGTTGTTTTTCGGTCAAGCGTCGCGGCCGTCCCGGTCGTTCTCCCTCCAATAATCCCGCCAGACCGTCTCGTTCAAAACGACCCACCCAATACTCCACCGACCGTGGCGCATCGCCCAAAAGACGGGCCACTTCCGGACAGGTCATACCTTGGGCGACCAAGAGCACCCCATGGAGGCGATGATCGTAGCGAGATTCATCCGAACGGCGGATCTCATCCTGCAAACCGAGTTTAGTAACGATTTCTATCAGGCCCGAGGGCTCGACCACCCTGTGGCGGCTACGCTGGCAGAGCACCGCATCTGCAGTGTCAACGAAGCCTGGCCCCAGGTTCAAAACCTGCCCTGCTGACAACAGTTAATCGCCGATAGGATTTCCTTGCGCTCCATACTGTAGGAAGCGTATGGACATTTCCCCTGCTGAAGATCTCGAATATTGATTCTGGAGGCGTGATTGACGGACGCAAAGAGAGCGCAGGCAGGATCGGACCAATCGCTAAGACAGCTCCGAGAACTGGTTAAGGAAGTTGCCGCTGAGACCGATACCGACAAAATCCATGCGCTCTTCGAGCAAATCAGGAGCCTTCTCCGGGCCCAACTAGGCCAAGAGTCGACGGCGGATCATGGAGGTTCGAAACCGCCGCCGGGCCTAAGTTGCAGGCCCCGACCCCAGGGTCTTTCTCAGACGTTGTTCTTCGTCGAAGGCGGAAATGAGTTGCTCAACCAACTTGATCATCTTCTGAGGGTCTTTCTCGACTTGGACCTTTTGAGCCATTTCACGCCATCGTTTCTGCTGCGGTGCCACGGCATCTGGCGTTTCGGTGGTCACCTCGTCATTTGCAATAGCATTGTTGTTAGCGAATTCTTTGGCAATCTTCCTTACCTTCTCCACGGGAATCTGCTCAAAATGTGTATTCGACGCTTTCATTGGAAGCCTCGCTAATCCATACCGTACCAGTCCTGAGGTCGTACGGGTGACATCTTTTGGACAGGTCTTTGCTTCGGCTTTAGCGCGTTAAGTTGCTCAAATACCGAGATTTGTGCGTTGTTCACCTGGACGCCGCGATCACGACTGCAGGTTTTATTTAATGGATTGATTCTGTGCTTGCACGGTGTCGTAACGTTATATTACGATTGCGTAACGTTAGGTTAACTATTTCTCCATTCTGGAGGCCTGCTCGGATGAATCAGGCCAAAAAAAACCGATGAACTTCAAGACCATGCCACAGGTGGATGTTCCGCAAGGCCGCAACGGAAAGCACAAGCAGATCGTCACGCAGATTCTCTCCGACCTCGATCAATTGGCGGACGGCGTTGCGCTCAAAGTGCCGTTGGCAGAATTAGAGGAAAGCAAGGAAAATGTGCGGTCGGCGCTCAATCGCGCGATTCATAAAGCCGACCGTAATGTTAAAACCGCAAGCGACAACGACTTCTTGTACGTGTGGAACGAGAGCCAGTCCTGATTGCCGGCGTTTACCTTGTACAAGTAATGTTTCAGTTGGCTCAACGCCATATCACTCACACCCGTTCCGCGCGGAAAAGGGGCGATCGGCATTTCAGAGCCAGTGAACGAGTTCGATGCTTCTATCGTAGGCGAGAAGGCAACGAAGGTCGGGCCCGCAGGGATCGATATCGCCTACCGGCGCCTCGGGAATCGCGATGTGCCTGTGGTGCTGTTCATTATGGGGATCGCCGCGCAGTCCATTCATTAGCCGGACACATTCTGTCAGGCGCTCGTTGACGGTGGTCTGCAGGTCATCCGCTTCGACGATCGCGACGTCGGGCTCTCCGCACACCTGACAGATTCCCCGCCTCCGGACCGCGCTTGCCAGGGATCTGCCGTCGGTGTCGTACACGCTATCGGATATGACAGCCGACGCCGTGGGCTTTCTGGACGCACCGGGCTTGGAGAAGCCCCGTTGTCGGTGCGTCCAGGGGAGGCGCGATCGCGCAAACGTCAATGGCGCGCGAGCGACGGCGGAAACCATTCGCGGCTCAGAATTGGTCCTGATCGAGGGAATGGGACACAACCTGCGACTCGGTTTGTGGTCGCAACCCGCAGTGTGTATCGCCGAGTTCGCGTGGCGCGTGGAGCGGCGTTGAACCTCCCGTCAAGAGACAGTCGGCGTGACATCGCGGTTTCGCGTTTTGATTTTCGTGAAGGGGGTTCTGAACGGAACGGCCGTTTACGGACGTTTGGGGCTGCCTTACCCTCCATGGAGCGCTTTTGCCTGGCTAACGGCTTCTCCGTCCCCCTTTTTCAGTTCCCGAAAGACCATGGTGGAGAGCAGAGTCATCCCGCCCATGACGAAGAACGCGCGGTGGATGCCGTGCATAAATTGCTGCGGGTTGGAACGATTGCGATCGGGGAGGAACAAGGCCGTTACCAGCGAGGCCGAAGCAACACCGAAACTGACGGCCATCTGCTGCACGGTGCTGGCGATTGAACTGGCGCTGCTTGCCAGTTCTTCGGTGATTTCTGCATAAACCAGGGTGTTCATGCTGGTGTATTGCAGCGACGTAAAGAACCCATAGCAGAACACTTCTGCGACGACGAGCCAAACTGGCGTCCCGAGCCCGATGGTCGCAAACAAGCAGATCATCAGGCCGAGAATGAGCGTATTCGAAACCAGCACAGCGCGATAACCCAGACTCGCCAGGATACGTGGCATGACCACCTTCAGGCCCATGGCCGCGATGGCCTGCGGCATCATAAGCAGGCCGGACTGAACCGGAGAGAACCCGAGCCCCACTTGGTACAAAAGGGGGAACAGAAAGGGAATGCCCCCGATGCCAAGACGGGTCAGGAAACTTCCGCTCACAGCCGCGCGAAAGGTGCGAATGCGAAACAGGGCGAGGCGCAGCATGGGGTGGGGTGTCTTCATGGCGTGAAGTCCGTAGCCCGCCAAAAGAAGGAGGGCAAGCGCCAGAAGACCCGTGATTTCGCGTGCGTTCAGAGAATGTTCGCCAAACACTTCGAGCACGTAAGAGAGCAGCGCGACCCCAGAACCAAAAAGAACGAGGCCGACCACATCGAGGGGATCGGTGTGCTCGCGATAATCCGGGAGATGCCGGTAGACCGTATATAAACCGACGAGGCCGATCGGAATATTAACGAAGAAGATAAATCTCCAGTGCAGGTAGGAAACGATAACTCCGCCGGCGATCGGTCCGAGCATCGGCCCAACCAGACTGGGAATCGCGACGAAGCTCATGGCGCGAACCAGTTCGGACTTGGCAAATGTGCGGACCAGAGTAAGGCGGCCGACGGGCACCATCATCGATCCGCCGCAGCCCTGGAGAATACGGCACGCTACCAGCAGGTGGATGTCGCTCGATATGCCGCAGAGAAATGATCCCAGCGTGAAGATGCCGATGGCCGAGGCGAAGACGCGGCGCGTTCCGAAGCGATCCGCCATCCAGCCGCTGATCGGAATGAAGACCGCCAGGCTCAGCGTGTAGCTTGCCAGCACGGACTTCATGCTCAGGGGAGCAACGTGCAACGCGGCGGCGATGGTCGGCACACCGGTGTTGAGAATTGTGGTGTCGAGCGACTCCATAAAAAACGCGACGGCGATGAGCCAGGGCAGCGTCCGCAGGGTGGAATCGGCGAGCGCGGGTTGCATGGAGGGGGTCGGAGTCTCAATTGAAGGGCTCCCCTGGGTTGGTTTCGGCGGCATCAGATGGTTTGCTCCAGCATGCACGCTGACACGCTGTACAATTCGCCGCAATACTCGGCGCCCTTCTCGCGTAACCATCATAATGGTTTCGCGGCAAAATCGAGCCCGGGAAAACGGTGGGGAGCGACCGTCATTGCCCGAGATAACAGGGAGACGTCATGGTCTCGGCGAAGCGGGCGACGAAAGCGCTCGGTCGCCCTGCCGGGAGGGTTAGCGTTGGGGACGATTTGCGCCCGACAGGCTTGGACCGTAGAATAGAAACCGCAACCCTGAAGCGTTGCAACTCGGCGCGGCGACTGCTTGGTTTTTCTGATCGCGGCTTGCGCTCTCGATAAGGCTTTCGTGAACAGTACCGTTCAGACCCCATTTGACACCGTCGAGAATGCCCAGCAATACGTTCGCCTTTTGGTCGAGGCCATTGCCGAAGCCAAGAGCGAGATTGCAGACGATCTCGATGCGGCTACGCAAACTACACTGAAACGCCGGGTCGAGGCTCTGCGCGTTGTGCAATTCAAGCTGGACAAACTGGAGCAGCACCTGAAGACCAGCAGCCGGCTACTCAACGATCTGCGCACTCTGCGACGACTGCTCTTGGACGAACGGGCCGACCCGGTGCCGGCCGGGAACGACTCCGCGGCTTAGATTCCGCCCTGAATTCGCGGACGACCGGGCGTTTCCTGCTCACGCTCTAATTTTTTCAGCAAACTTCTTCTCCACTTTTGCCAGCTTCGGCGAAATTACGAACATGCAATACGGCTGGCGGGAATTCTCGTTGTAGTAATTCTGATGGTAGTTCTCGGCCAAGTGGAAAACCTCGGCCGGTTCGACCGCGGTCACGATCGGATCAGGAAACACCTTCGCCGCAGTCATCTCCGCAATCACATCCTCGGCAATGCGCTGCTGCTCTTCATCGGAGTAGAAGATGACGGAGCGATACTGTTCGCCGGCATCGTTTCCCTGACGGTTGAGCGTGGTCGGATCGTGCACTGCGAAAAACACGTCGAGTAACTCGCGATAGCTGATCCGGTCGGGATCGAAGGTGACGCGCACAACCTCCACATGCCCGGTGTCGCCGTTGCATACCTGTTTGTAAGTGGCGTTATCGGCGCCTCCACCCATGTATCCGGACTCGACGTGGATTACACCGGCGAGTCGCTGAAACACGGCCTCGATGCACCAGAAACATCCGCCACCAAAACTTGCCGTCTGTTCTTTGGCCATGAAGATTGGATGCGCCGGGGGCAAGAAGGTTCCAGTTGGCGGCTCTCCGGTTTTTCGCTCCCCGCAATCCCCCGCAAGTTGGGCGTAGCCAAACGGCCTTCCGGTAGGTAAAATGTCTCCTCAACTCAGCCGGTTGCGCCCAGCGTCCGCCATAAGGAGAAGTGATGAACCTCAACCCCAGTGCCATCCTGCAGACTGTAACCACCATACTCACCACTGTTGGCTTGAAAATTCTGGGGGCGATTGCCATCTGGATCATTGGCCGATGGCTGATCGGCCTCTCGCTTCGCGTGATTGGAAGCGCCCTGACGAAGCAGAAGATTGACCCCACGCTGATCCGCTACATCCACTCCGCCGTAGCGGCGCTGTTGAATATCGTCCTTGTCATCGCCGTCCTGGGGTTTTTCGGAGTCGAGACCACCAGCTTTGCGGCGCTGATTGCCGCAGCAGGTGTTGCCATTGGCATGGCCTGGTCGGGGCTGTTATCGAACTTTGCCGGCGGCGTATTCTTGGTGATCCTGCAGCCGTTCAAGGTCGGGGATTTCATCACTGCCGCGGGAGTGACCGGCACGGTCCAGGAAATCGGCCTTTTTGCTACAACCGTCGATACGGCCGACAACGTCAAGACCATGATTGGCAATGGAAAGATTTTCGCCGACACAATCCAGAATTTTTCGGCGAACCCCTATCGGCGTGTCGACCTCACGGCGCAGTTGGCGCATGGCGTCGACCCGCAGGTGGCGATCGCCTTGCTGAGACCGGGGCTCTCGAAGGTGCCGAACGTATTGGCCGAGCCTGCCCCCGATGTCGAGATCCTGAGCTTCAATCTTTCGGGCGCCGTACTCGCCGTCCGCCCCTACTGCAGTAACCAGCACTACTGGCAGGTGTATTTCGATACCAACCGACTGCTGCGCGAGACCTTTACCCAGGCCGGTTTCCCGGTTCCCGAGCAGCATTACTCCGTACGCGGACCGGAGGAACTCAGGCTGGCGAAGACGGCCTAGGCGGTTCCCGACTACACGGATACGGTAAACGAAGTTTCGGTCCGCGTAACCGGCCGATAGAGAGTGTCCCGCTCGATCGGTTCGCGTCCGGCTTCTTGAATCAAGCGGACCAGATCGTGACGCCGCAGGCCCTGGGGAGTGGTCGCTCCCGCATCGTGGTAAATTTTTTCTTCGATCACCGTACCGTCGATGTCGTCGGCGCCGAAGCGGAGAGAGATCTGCGCGATCTTCGGCGTCATCATCTGCCAGTAGGACTTGATGTGTGCGAAGTTGTCGAGCACCAGGCGGCTGACGGCAATCTGCTTGATGTCGGTCATGCCAGTGGTCGTAAATAGATGCTGCAGAGGCGTGTTGGCGGGATGAAAGGCGAGCGGAATAAACGTCTGGAAGCCGCCGGTTTCATCCTGCAGGGCCCGCAGTTTGAGCAGGTGGTCGACGCGGTCCTCGTCGTCCTCGATGTGGCCGTAGAGCATGGTGGCGTTCGATTTCAGCCCGATCTGGTGGGCTAGGCGCGCGGTATCCAGCCATTGATCGCCATCGATTTTGTGATCGCAGATGATGTGCCGCACGCGGTCGGAAAAAATCTCAGCGCCGCCGCCGGGGAGCGAGTCGACACCCGCCGTTTTCATTTTTTCCAATGTCTCCCGGATGGTCAGTTTCGACCTTCTTGCCAGGTAGGCAACTTCCACCATGGTGAAGGCTTTCATGTGAACTTGCGGGAAACGCTGTTTCAATCCGGACACGAGGTCGAGAAAATATTGGAAGGGCAAATCAGGATGCAGTCCGCCGACAATGTGAAACTCTGTGACTGCCTCGGTATAGCCGGACGCGGCCGTCTCGAAGGCTTCCTCGAGTGCCATGGTGTAAGCGCCGGGAGTATCTTTCTTGCGCCCAAACGCGCACAGACGGCAGGCCGCCACGCACACATTGGTCGGATTGATATGGCGGTTGACGTTGAAGTAGGCCTTGTCGCCGTGCTTTCGTTCACGAACCCAGTTGGCCAGCCAACCGACGGCGAGAATATCGCCGGTTGCGTAGAGGGTGAGCGCATCGGCCTGGTTCAGGCGTTGGCCGGCGAGGACTTTCTCCTGGATCGGGACCAGGCGCGGATCATCGGTCTGGAATGAATGCGAAGCAGACATCGTCTGTTTATGATAACCCAAGGCTGATGGTGAACGGCACTTTCCCAGCCGATTCCTGCCCCCTGCCCTCCCCTTTTGAGCGTCCGCCGAGGCTGGCAAAAACCTTGCGGTCACCATCGGCGAACCGTCTACCCTCGGATCAAATATCGCATCTATTAGACGATCCCGGCAGGCCGGGTGTCGGCCGGGTATCGAACTGCGCCGCTTCTCGAGGAGATCGCTTATGAACCGAGTTCTGATGGCAGTTTCAGTCGCCACCCTATTCTGTCGAATTCTGGCAGCGCAATCGCCGCAATCCCCAACCGAGGTGCAGGCGGCGCCGCCTGCCGCAAGCGCGCCCTCGGCTCCCGCTGAGGCTGCCCAGCGAATCGCGGCGGGCAGCGTTCTCCCGGTCGAACTCGCCAAGACCGTCGACGCTAAGAAAGCAAAGACGGGCGATGAGGTTGTGGCCAAGGTGACCGAAGACCTGCGCAGCAACACGGGTATCGTGATTGTGCCGAAGGATACCAAAGTGATCGGCCATGTGACCGAAGCGCAACCGCGGACAAAACAGCAGGCCGAATCAGAACTGGCTATCACTTTCGATCACGTGGTTCTGAAAGATGGCGAACCGATGCCAATGCCCATGTCGATCCAGGCAGTCATCGCTCCTCCGAATCGCAATTTGCCCGCAACGCCGGCTGCGGCTCCAGCGGAACCGGGCCCCATGTCCGGCGGCACGCGGCCGGCATCTCCGGGAGCCGGTTCTCCGGCGCCGACTATGCCCCAGGCTTCGGGCAGCGCACCGACGGAGGCGCCCGTGCAACAACAGGCTCCGCCGCAGATCACTGGAGAAACCCGCGGAGTTGTCGGCATCGCCCACCTGAACCTTTCGGCCGCGACCGATCCAACCCGGGGCTCGCTGCTCACCTCGGACAAGAATAACGTCAAGCTCGATAACGGCACCCTTATGCTGTTACGCGTCGACCGCTGAGCAGGGCAGGGTCTCGATTACCGTCGCAGGACCAGATCGCCCGCCACGAACAGCAGGAAAACGACCGAGATCACGCCATTCATGGTGAAGAAAGCGGCGTTCACCTTGCTCAGGTCGTCGTGGTGGACGAGCGTGTGCTCGTAGAGCAAGAGCGCAGCCACGGCGGCGACTCCCACCATCGCCAGCTTGCCTAAGGCGAACGTGAGGATCAGCGCGATCAGCAGTCCAAGCATCAGGATGTGGAACAGACGGGCGGTGAACAGCGCATTTTTGATCCCGAGATCGCGCGGCAGCGAATGCAAGCCATGACTGCGGTCGTAGTCGTGATCCTGACAGGCGTAGATCACGTCGAATCCGCCGACCCAGAACGTCACCGCGGCGGTGAGCAGCAGGATTCGCGGATCAAGCGAACCACGAATCGCGATCCAGGCAGCCGCCGGAGCGATGCCGAGCGCGAAACCCAGAACCAGGTGCGACCAGCGCGTAAAACGCTTGGTGTAGGAATAAAGAAGGATCACCGCCAGCGCAACCGGCGAAAGCAGCAGCGTGAGGCGGTTTAGCTGGGAAGCGGCGAGGACAAAAATTCCGCAGGCGACGACAACAAACGTGCTCACGAACAGGGGTGTCAGTTGCCCGGTGGGCAACGCGCGCGTTGCGGTGCGGGGGTTGGCGGCGTCAATCGAGGCGTCGGCCAGGCGATTGAACGCCATGGCGGCCGAACGCGCCGCGACCATGGCAACGACAATCCACCCCAGTTGGCGCCCCGCGGGCACACCGCCAGCCGCCAGCAGGGCCCCACAGAGGGCAAACGGGAGCGCAAAGATCGAGTGCTCCCACTTGATCATGTCCAGTGTGACCTTCAGATTTCGGAGCCAGCCCACGGCATATTGTAGCAACCGTTGGTCGAATCGAGGGGGGCCAGCCGGCGTCGACTTCCGCTGCCCCCGCCGTCACCGTGTTTTCCTGCTACCGCCCGGCAGCGTTTCACGGTTCCCCGTCGCTTCCGACCAGGGGCACAAAGCGGCAGGGTTCGAGCCTTCGCACCTCGGGCTGTCCGTTGGCCTTGCGAATCAACTGCAAATCTTGGCTGGAGGGGGTCCCGATCGGCAGTATCATGAGTCCGCCCTCGCGCAACTGAGCAAACAGAGCAGGCGGCATCTCGGCGGCCGCGGCCGAAACCAGGATGGCGTCGAACGACATCGGCTCCGGCCAGCCCTGGGTGCCGTCGCCGACCCTTATGTGCACGTTGCGAAAATCCAACCGACGCAGCGTATTTTCCGCCAAGAACGCAAGTTGCGCGTGACGCTCGATCGAATACACTTCGGCGCAGAGCCGGGAAAGCAGTGCCGTCAAATAGCCGGAACCGGTCCCGACCTCAAGCACGCGATCGGTGGCCTGGAGGCGAAGAGGCTCGAGCATCGCAGCCACGATGTAAGGCTGAGAAATTGTTTGCCCCATGCCGATAGGCAGGGGGTGGTCCGCGTAAGCGTTCCCTTGCGAGCTCTCGGGAACAAAGGTGTGCCGCGGCACGTTGCGCATGGCATCGAGTACCCGCACGTCACAAATGCCGCGCCCGGCGAGTTGCCGGCGGACCATCTCTTCGCGCTGAAGCCGCTGCGAATTCCGGTGAAAGCCGAAGACCATAGCCTGGATGCGCCGGCAGTTGCCCGGTGTCGCCGGCTTCGACGGAGAATGGACCCGTCCCTACACCTGTTTCTAGCTTCAGTATGGTCCAATGATTCCGCCAAGGCTGCGCGACGGCAGGGTCTCCGGCTTCGCCTTTTTTGCCTGCCCTTCGATCATGTCAAGATATTTGTAAGCCGATCCCGTGTTGAAGAGCACGACCGTATCTGCCGGGCGAAAGAATCCGCGCGCGCGCAGCTTCTGGTAGGCAACCAGGGATGCGGCGCCCTCCGGAGCGGCAAATACGCCCTCGACACTGGCCCAGTGCCGCGTTGCGGCGAGAATTTCCTCATCGGTCGCGGCAACCGCCGCCCCTTGGCTCCTTTTGAGGATCTCCAAAATCAGGTAATCGCCATACGCCTTCGGCACGCGCAGCCCCGCAGCAAACGTCTCCGCCCCGGTCCACATCTCGGACGTCGTTTTCCCTTCTTCCCACGCCTTGACAATCGGCGCGCAACCGGCGGCTTGCACTGTGACCATTTTCGGGCGCTCGCTGCCGATCCATCCGAGCTCCTCCATCTCGGCGAAGGCCTTCCACATTCCGATCATGCCCACTCCGCCGCCTGTCGGATAGATGATGCCTTGCGGAAGCTCCCACCCGAGCTGTTCGGCAACCTCGTAGCCCATGGTTTTCTTGCCCTCGAGACGGAACGGCTCTTTGAGAGTCGAGACATCGAACCATCCTTCCTGGTCTTTGCGTTCCGCAACCATGCGTCCGCAGTCGCTGATCAATCCGTCGACCAGCGTAACGTGTGCGCCGTAGTAATCGCATTCCATACGATTCGCGATGGGGACATCCCTCGGCATGAACACGTGAGCTTCGCTGCCCGCCGCCGCCGCGTAGGCCGCCAGCGCGCCGCCGGCGTTTCCCGCAGACGGAGCGGCCAGTTTCTTTAGACCGTAGTGCGTTGCCATCGAAACTGCAGCTGACATACCGCGGGCTTTGAAGGACCCGGTTGGATTCAGGCCTTCATCTTTGATGTAGAGGTTCGGATGCTCGCGGCTGGGAAGCATGGGAGTGAATCCCTCGCCGAGCGTTACCGGCCTGGCATCGGGAAGAACTTCGGCATAGCGCCACATGCTGGTCACACGGCCGGCAAAATCTTCGCGGCGTAACTTCCCTTTCAGGCTGGCCAGATCGTAGCGGACGTAAAGTATGCCGCCGTCTTTGGGGCATAGATTCTGGGGGCGATCCGCAGAAAGATGCTCTCCGCAGCGGGTACATTCTAGGTAGGAAATTCGCATGGAGGGCAAGGATAGCACCGCCCGCATGACAACATCATGACGGTCCATCATTCCCGCTTTGCTATCCTGCGCCGCCGCGCTCCCCAGGGCCTGCAGGCGCTCCCCACGATAGGTGCGGCCGCCGGCCCGGGACCGCCCTTCGGGCAGCAAGGAAGATCGGCATCAGGCACCGGATTGTTCCCCATCTTTTGCCTGTCGCGTGGGGGAAAATTCCACCGCCGCAGTCGGCAATCGACCGGGGATGGCCCGGCATCTTCGCGAACCAAACGCGAGGTCCGGGTTGCCTTACGCCCGCAGTCGCTTCAAAACCTCACTCGCCCTGCGGAACCACGGACGCTCGCGCCGGCGCAGGTAACCGGGCATGGTCGGTCTCTTGTCGAGCACTTTCTGGGCCCAATCTCGGGCTTCGGCGTTGCGTCCCTCGGAGGCCAGCAGCTCCGCGAAATTCAGATAGGTCTCGGACAGGGTCGAGGTGACGGTTACCTGGCGGAACAGGGCTTCGGCCTTTTCTTTTTGGCCGGCCTGCGCGTAGGCGTGGGCTAACAACCCGGCAGCGCGCTGGAAATCATAGTCGGGCTCCTTGCCGACGACCCGTTCCAGATCCGGTATTGCCGCCGCGGCGTCCCCCAACTGGATAGCGCAAACTCCGCGACGATAAAAGGGATCGGGCGTATCGGCACGGGCGGCAATGGCCTGGTCGAAGGCGGTTCGCGCCTCGGCGAGTTCGCCATCATCCATGTAAAGATCGCCCAGCTCCTCGTAGTTTCCTGCCGACGGGTTATCGCGGATCTCGGCTTCGAGTTCGCGAATCCGCTTGCGGCGCGGGAAGACTTTGAAGGACTGGCCCAGCAGGCCGACGTCGGGGAGCGCTTCCACTGCCAGATAGATAATCGCTCCCGGCGCGCCCAGGAAGAGGATAATAAAAATCCAATAGGTATCGGGACGGCGGCGGATGAAGTGGACAATCGCCAGTCCTTGAAGGAGGAAGCCCCACGGGTATAAAAGGTAGCTTAGAAATCCCATGCCAGTATGGTCCTAGCGTGAGATTACACACTTGAGGGGGATGGAGAAAGTGACTGTCGAGTAGCCGCGCGGCAGCGCGGGAATGGAGCGGCGCTGGACAATTCTCTCGCCGCACTGATTCGCTCTCCATCGGTTGTTCCACAGGTCGCAAGATTCGCACGTTGGTCGGCACCGCGGTCGTGCACCGGTCGGAATCAGACGAGGAGGAAGCCACGGGAAACAAGGCAAAGTGCGCCAGGTTGCTCTGGACGTCCTGCGGAAATGCAAGGCGGGTGGCAGGGCAGTGGGCCCGGCCCCTGGAGAAAGCGTGCACCGCGCTCCGCTTCTCGATCGGATCCTGCGAGCCGCGGAACTGAACCGGGCCTGCGACTCGGGCAGTCCAGTCAGCGGCCCGACTATTCGGCGGTGCGCAGGCGATTCTGCCAGTGCGACCAGAGGAACCAGACGACCCCGGCCAGCAGAAACGCACCGATCACTGCGTCGAATTTGTGGAAGTACTTTCCTAGCGAGCGCCAGTTTTCGCCGAGTTTCATACCGAAGTAAGCAAGCGCGAAACACCAGGGCCACGATCCAAGAAAAGTGTAGAGGTGGAATTTTCCACGCGGCATGCGGGCCACTCCGGCAGGCAGGGCGATGAAGGTGCGGATGACTGGCAGTAAGCGCCCGATGAACACCGCCATATAACCCCAGCGCCAAAAAAAGTGGTCGGCCCATTCGAGTTCGCGGCGGCCCATCAGTATCCAACGGCCATAGCGTTCGACCAACGGGCGGCCACCGTAGCAGCCGATTTCATAGGCGACCAGCGAGCCCAGATTGCATCCGATGGCGCCGGCGGTCGCCGCCCAGATTAATTTCATTGCTCCGGTATAAACCAGGTAGCCGGCAAACGGCATGATCAGTTCGGACGGCAAGGGAATGCAGGCAGACTCGATGGCCATGAGCAGCGCGATACCGGCATAGCCGGTGGCCGCCACGACGGAATTGATGAAGACGAAAACTACGGTGAGGACTTTTTCGGTCATGCGGTCAGAAGCATAAAGGCGGATCCAACGCCTCGCTCAGGATGACGAACACGGCTGTTCAGAACGCCCCTTCCTGGGTGAAGCTGAAACCGGGCAAGGACACGCCCTCTGCCGATTTTGCCACTTTGACCTTCACCACCGGAGCATCGGGCGCGGTAACCTCGGCGGGGCGCAGTACGGCGTATTGGGTGAATACCTCGCTGTACACTTTGGTGACGAGGTGGTCCTGCCCAGTTGCGTCGTGGCGCCAGACTTGTCCAAGTTTGATACTCTTTACGGCCACAGGTTTTCCTTTAGTTCTTAGACTACTCATCGGGCTGCCAAACCGTCAATTGCCGCGGAGTTACGTCAGGGATGCGGCGCAGGCCCTTCGCTTTGGTAGCATGAACTGTTGAGGAGGTCGCGATGACACGCGGAACTATGCCGCGCCAACCTAGTCGCAGCGGAAAGCACGAAGGTGCGCCCCGAGCGGCGCGGCCGCGAGCCGTAAACAGCGCGCCCTCGTTCGAGCGTTCCCAGCCGCAGCCCACGACGCTTCGCTCCCCTGCGGCGCAACCGTCGATGCTCACCGGGAGAGCATCCAAACCAGCCGGGATGAAAAAGAAATCCGCCCCCCGTTATGATCCTCGGGCCCCTGAGCGGGTAGGTCAGATCATCACCCGCCTCGATGACCTTTATCCCAATGCCACTTGTGCTCTCAGCCATCGCAACGCGTGGGAGTTGCTGGTGGCCACCATCCTTTCCGCGCAGTGCACGGATGTGCGGGTGAATATGGTCACGCCCATCCTGTTTGAGAAGTATCCCACCGTTCAGGACTTCGCGGCGCTCGCGCCCGAGCAGTTGGAACCGGACATCCGCTCGACCGGTTTTTTTCGTAACAAATCGAAGTCCGTGGTTGGCGCCGCCCGCAAGGTGGTCACCGACCTTCACGGCGCCGTCCCGGAAAGCATGGACGAGTTGTTGAGCATTCCGGGAGTCGCGCGCAAGACCGCAAACGTCGTACTGGGAACGTGGTTCAAGAAGAATGAAGGTGTCGTCGTGGACACGCACGTGACCCGGATCTCCCGCCGTTTGGAGCTGACCACCCAGGACGACGCTCGAAAAATTGAAGAGGATCTGATGCAGATTATTCCTCGCGAGCGGTGGACGGATTTTTCCCACGAAGTGATCTGGCACGGGCGGAAGCTTTGTGTGGCGCGACGCCCGAAGTGTGCGGATTGCGGGCTAGAAAAACTTTGTCATGCAGCGGATAAGACCTGGTCCACGGTCGAAATTCACGCGCGGGCCAAGCCCTAGCGGGCCCGACGACGCCGGTACTCGCCTGCCGGACCCGCGACGCCCGTTGCGGACGACGCCATAATCGCAAAACGCCCGAGGCGATGCGATCTCGGTCCCCGAGCGCTCCGCAGGTTCCGGTTTGGCCAACACCCGGGGCCGCGCATGCTCGGCAAAACCCGAGCGATCAATCGAATCGCCCGACCGTTGTATAATTTTTGTGCCCGAGCGGCCATTCAGCCCTATGTCGTCGGCGAAAGGACCCCGATGAGTGAGAAGCCGAGGAAGACCCTTCCCGGAACCGTAGAAAAGATCATCAAATCCCCGCTTCCGAGCGAACCCGAGAAAGCTCAGATTGCGGTCGAGGGTGCGGACCACTTGTACAAGGAAATTCGCATCGAGAATAAGCTCACGGACGAAAACGGCAAGGAAGTGAGCCTGAAACCAGGCGCTCAGGTCGAAGTCAGCGTGCAAGCCGAACCTTCGGCTACCACCTCGATCCCTGACTCCCCGCCGGGAAAATAGGCTCGAGGGTCAAAATTTCGTTTTCCCAGTTCAGGACAATTGAGGCCGGCTCGCAAGCAGTCACGGCGAGCGCTGTGCCGAAACCTGCCGATCAGATTGCTCCTCGTCTGCCAGTCACCAAGTTGATGACCAACACCACTAACGCCACCAGGAGCAGCAGATGGATATAACCTCCTAGCGTGTAGGAGCTGACCAGTCCCAGGAACCAGAGAATCAGCAGGATCACGAATATGGTCCAAAGCATTTCGGACTCCTTTACGCGAACAATTTAGAAACTCATCAACAAGAACTCCATCGTCACTCCCGTACAACCCTCACGTCCTATCGCGGTCTCTCGTCAGTCCATTGCGAGCATACTGCACCGACCATGTTCTGCTATCAGGTGGACTCTGTACATCCGCGTGCGACTGCGCTTAGAGCTGCTTCGGCACCAACCGTCCGAGGCGGGCCGGTGTCTTCTACCCTACTGATATTCCAGCTCGCAACTACCGTTCACACTCGATGGGCGCTGGGATGGCAAACACGTAGGTTATGAACAGATGCGAAAGCGCAAACGTTCGAGTGGCGGATTTTCGTGGTCGATTGCGAGGCCGGGAGGGGCATTTTCCAGGCCGTTCGGCCACACCCAAATGAGGAACGCGCACAACGTGAAAATCATCACCCAACATGGCCAGGTAACGCTGAAGGGCCCGGTGCGTTCGGAGGATGAGAAGCAGTCGGTCGAGGCCAAGGCCGCCGGAATTGGGGGAAAGCAATGTGACCAGCGAATTGGCCATCCAGGCAACGAAGTGAACTGTCGCAGGCGCACGCCCGTCTCATACGCGCGCCAATCCAAGGAGAATCTACATGTCTGAAAAGAACACAGCGGTGTTTGGTATCTATCCTAGCTACTCGAATGTCGAGAGCGGCGTCGTTGGCCTGAAGGCAGCCGGCTTCAGCAATCGGGATATTTCCGTCCTCTTTCCGCAAAACGCAGGCTCCAGGGAATTCGCTCACGAAAAAGGCACCAAGGCTCCCGAAGGGGCCACAACCGGAGCTGGCACGGGAGCAGTTTTGGGCGGAGCGCTCGGATGGCTTGTAGGGGTCGGCCTCCTGGCAATTCCTGGATTGGGTCCCTTTGTTGCCGCGGGGCCGATCATGGCGGCTCTCGCCGGAGTGGGCGTGGGGGGAGCGGTCGGCGGTATTACCGGAGCGCTGGTGGGGCTGGGAATCCCCGAATACGAGGCCAAGCGCTATGAAGGTCGGGTCAAGGATGGTGGCATTCTGCTGTCGGTTCATTCCGATAGTTCGGAATGGACAAAAAAGGCGAAGCAGATCCTCGAAGCGACCGGAGCCCAAGATATTTCCTCCACCAGAGAAAGCAAGTCTGACGAAGCTACGGTCGTCAGAGATCTTCCCCGAGCCGTTTAGGTTCTGTCAGAAGTCAGGCGGCTCTCCAACTCAAATTATTAAGGAGAATACAAAATGAACTCGGACCAACTGCAAGGCAAATGGAAGCAGCTACAGGGGTCGGTCAAGGAACGTTGGGGCAAGTTGACCGATGATGACATTGACGTCGTGGACGGAAAGCACGACCAACTGGTCGGAAAGATTCAAGAACGATACGGGATTGCGCGCGAAGTGGCGCAAAAGCAAGTGGACGACTGGAATGCCAGTGTGCCCAGTACCCACGAAGTTGTCGCAAGGCGCAAAGCGAGCTAGATCGGTCGCAGCTCGTCGGGGAAGCCGCTTGGCGGCTTCCCCTTTTTTCGCCTTCAGGCTACGGTTCGTTCTGTAAGAGGAGACGAATCCGTTCCCTGAGGGGGGAGCTCCACCTGAATGATGTTGTTCTTGACGGCATACACCACCAGGTCTCGGATCGAGTGAAAGCCGAGTTTGCGCATGATGTTACTGCGATGGGTCTCCGCCGTCTTGGTGCTGAGGTTGAGAAAACAGGCGACTTCCTTGGAGCTTTTCCCCTCGGCCAGGAGCTGAATCACTTCACTCTCCCGCGGAGTCAATTTCGGCAGCTTCGAAGAGTCCCCGTCAAACACACTCGATCCCTTGTCGAGAAAGCCGGCCAACACCATATCGTTCACCCGCGGGGTGAAGAACATGCGGTCGCGCTGCAAGGCTTCCACGGCCGATACCAGATCGCGCGCAGCGTCCGATTTCAGGACAAAGCCGCGAGCACCGGCGTCGAGAGCCTCTCGGATCACCTGATCGGAATCCGTGATCGTGAGGACGAGGATCTTCTGCGTGGCGTCCTGTTGCGTCAACTGACGTGCGGCCGCCAATCCATTCAGATTCGGCATGCCCACGTCGAGAATCACGACGTCGGGTTTCAACTGTTTGGCCATCTCCACGGCCTCTCGTCCGTCGTTCGCTTCTCCGCAAATCTCCCAGCCTTCATGGGATTGGAGCAGGGTACACAGTCCGCGGCGTACAACCTCGTGATCGTCAGCGATTAGGATCCGTAGTTTCATTTCTCACCTCGTTCAACCGTTTGGCTTGTACCGGCCCATTTCGGGGAGAACCGGCCAGCTCGTTCCGGACTGGGCGTTCATTCGGCAGTCCATTGGGACCGTTATGGCTTGGCTGCGCTCATGGCTAGACTCGATGCATTCTGCTCTTCTGCTCCTTCCGGCGACGCGCTTTTCCTGGCATCGGAGCGCGGCTGCGGGACCGGAATTGGGGAGTCGGTCGAGGAGATGGTTGTAAGCGGCAGGCGAACCTGGATCGAGGTGCAAGCTGGCTCCGATTGAAGTATCAACTTGCCACCCAGCTCCCGCACGCGTTCACGGATGCCAGCCAGTCCCACCCCCATTCCCATCCCCGTGGTCTGAAAATTTTCCAGCAGCGCTAGCGGGATTCCGCATCCGTTATCTTTCACCTGCAAGATTATCTCGCCGGCTTCTTTCGAGATCCGGACCTCGGCCGCAGAAGCGCCGGAGTGCCGGTGGACGTTGGTCATCGCCTCCTGCAGCACTCGAAATAGGGCTAGCTCAACCGCATCAGGCAGGCGTCCGAGATCGTCGGGCAACTCCAGGGACACCGTCAGTCCGCTCCGCTGTCCATACCCTTCCACATACCAGCGAGCGGCCGAACAAAACCCGGCGGCATCCATCGTGGGTGGATGCAGCAGATAGGAAAGCGTACGCACTTCGGCGAGGCATTGCCGCAGCAGCTTGTCTGCTTCGTTCCACAATGGCTCCTGCGAGGGCGACTGGCGAAGCAGATCCACGTTCAGTTTCAAGCCGACCAAGCACTGCCCCAAACTGTCGTGCAGCTCCCGCGCAATTCGGCGACGTTCGTGGTCCTGCAAGCTGAGCAAGCGCGACGACAACTGCCGCAATGCCGTGGTTCTTTGCTCCACCTGAGATTCCAGCTCCGCCTTGGCGCGACGAAGCATCTGTTCGACTTTCTTGCGCTCGGCGATCTCGGTCTCGAGCGCCAGCGCTTTCTGCTGCCACCGAGTGACGCTGCGAGCGCGCTGTTCTTCGCCGACCAACGCCGTGTAGGTCTCCACCGGCACAACGTGCGAGTGTTCGGCGCATATCTTCAGAAAAACGTCGCTGTGCTCCTCGCGATCAAAGGAGCGAATCGGGTAGGCGCAACGCAGGGACAGGGGGTAAGTCCTAGCCAAGCCATTCCACAGCTGTTCGACACGGATCGCCGCTTCCGCATTTCCACCCGCCCACAACAAAGCTACCATTTCTCCAAACGCGACCGTCGAGGGACCCGGTTGTCCCTGGGTCGAGGCAGCGGCTTGTACCATAATCGTTCCCACGATTTCGGCAAATAGCGACGCGTCCGGCGAGTTGCCGCGCATAAACTTGGCCAGGGTTGCGGCAGCGTCCAGGGCAAGATAACGGCCACTCTCGAAGGCGGTCGCGGCCTCGGGAGATTGCGACCGCAGCCGCTGATAGAGCCCCTTCCGATGCTCCTCGCTGGCGATGACGACGGCAGCTCCGCCGGCTGCAAGATTGGACCCGAGAAAACCACTCAACTGGTCGAGCAAGGGTCCATCCTCGGCGTAGAAATGCACCCAGTGCGAGTCGTGGATCACGGGCGTCTTGTGGTCCGAGCTACCCATGCTGTTCATGTCGATAGTCCGATCCGATCATGGTACCCAAACTCCTTGGCTCAACCCCACGTGTGGCGGTTGCCAAAGCAACCGCGGATCCCTTAATCTAGCGCCACTGACACTCTAATGCCGCGGGCGAGCGGTCGCGAATACAGGATATCCTGTAGATCCCTAGACGAAGCAATTCGGCCATTATGACCAGAACGCCCGCACGGAGCAGAAACCTTCATTCCGGGAATCGAGGCGTTCGGACCTTTAGAGGACAAACTCCGCGGCACTGGATTGCCCGTCACAAACTATGCCTCCCACCGACAAAGCTCAGACCGTCCTCGTATCAGCCATAGTTCTGCTGTTACTGAGCGGACTCGCGGCATACCTCACCATCGCGCGTCTGGTGGAGAATCAAAAGTGGGTGGCGCACACCGAGGACGTCCGGGCAGCGTTGAGCGAAGTTGATCTGGCAGTCGTACGGGCTGGGCGCGCCCGCAAGGGCTACGTAATGACGGAGGACAGAAGCTTCTTGCAGCAGTTCGAATCGGCCGTGCCCGAGATTTCGCGGGATCTCACACAGGTGCGGGAAGTGACGCGCGATAATCCCCGACAGCAGGCCCTCTGCTCACAACTGGAAGACCTGGTGAACCGCCGGGTGGCCATGTTGCGGGAATCGATCAGGCTGGATATGCAATCACCGCACGACGACAAGAGCCAGTCCGATTTGGATCTTTCGAGCCTGTCGCTGGTTTCTGAAATGGACTCGGTCGTGCAGCAGATGCGCAAGGAGGAACAGCGTCTGCTGGAGATTCGGAGAACCGCGTCGTATCGGATATTTTACCTCATGGTTGCTACCCTGTCGGGCACGTTTCTGCTGGCCATCGGACTGATTGCGATCCACCACCGTCTTCTGTCATCCCAACTCAAGGCTCGGGAACATGCCGAAACGCTTGCTCGCGATAGCGAGCAATCACTCCGCCGCCTCACCGTTCAGCTGTTGCAGTTGCAAGACGCGGAACGCCGCAGATTCTCCCGCGAACTGCACGACAGCTTAGGCCAGAGCCTGGTGGGAGCAAAGATGAATCTGGAAATGTTCGCCGCGCGACGCAAGGACGACCTTCTGGCGGAGGCAATTCAACTTCTCGATCAATCGATCGCCGAAACACGCACGATTTCGCATTTGCTGCATCCTCCGCTTTTAGAAGAAGCGGGACTTTCTTCTGCCGCAAAATGGTATCTGGAAGAATTTGGGCGGCGGAGCGGTATTGAAATCAATACCTCCAAGCTCGAGGACGCGGGGAACCTTCCCAAACCAGTGGCGCTAGGACTGTTTCGCATCCTGCAGGAGGCTCTCATCAACATTCACCGCCATTCGGGCAGTACGAAAGCGGAAGTGATCATTCGGTCGTTGCCAGGTCGGATCGTGCTCCAGGTTCGAGACTACGGAAAAGGAATTGCACCGGAATTGCTTCGGCGCTTTCAGATGCAGGGCACCAACTCCGGAGTTGGTCTGGCGGGCATGCAGGAGCGCACGCGCGAACTGGGCGGCCACCTCAGCATCCAACCTTGCTACCCCGGCACCTTGATTTCGACAACCATCCCCCTCTCCGATCAAATGGGAGAGACGCCCGCCACCGCGGCCGACTGACTGGCAAACGGGATTGCGACCTGAAAGCTGTTGGAATGATTGTCTGACAAGGAGGAAATTGATCGGACTGTGCGTCCCATCGCACGTAGCCTGTGGCTTGAGGGTAACGCTCAACGCTCGGTAGGACTGGTCGCGACACGGTCGAGCGCGACTTCCCAGAATCGGTCACTATCGTCAGCGACTCCCGGGAGCAGAAGACGGCACGATGGCCTCTGTATACCTGATCGTCGGGGAGCTCTGGCAAAATTACACGGTAGGGACGTGTTTGCTCTCTACTCGTCGCAGGTTCGGAAGTCACTTCTCCATTCCCGCGCAACTTCTTCAAAACAGGCCGCGAGCCACTTCGTCGGCTTCCGCGGCCGAAGGTCGTAACCGGCAACGCGCCGTATGGCACTGAGGTTGCACTCAGTTCCCTATCGACAGAGAAGGGAGTCAACGCGTATGGAAATCAACGGTGGGGACTGGCGCGAACTTTGTGCCGCGGCAGCAGAAGAGCCCGACGCTGGAAAGCTACTCTCTCTGGTGAATCAGATCCTCGATGCATTTGCCGAGCGCGACCGGAAGGCTGCTCTCCCCGAACGATCAGACCCCTCCCCAGATCCGGACCCGCGTAAATTGCCGGCGGGTTGATGGGTATTTTGAATCGCTACACCCGTCCGAGCAGCATCAAGACCAGCACGATGACTAGCACCAGGCTCAGACCGCCGCTGGGGTAATATCCCCACCCTCTGCTGTGCGGCCACGCCGGCAAAGCACCCACCAGCATCAGAATCAGGATCACCAGCAAAATCGTGAGCATGGATCTCTCCTTGCCGGAAAATTGCACCCCCGGCCTCCGAATCCGTGCGATTCCGAGAGCCGCCATTCATCTCGCCCGAGTCGTCTTGCGAAGGCCAGCCATCACGGCTGGCCGCTCGCTGTTTTGGCCCCGACCTCACTGCTTGGGCTCCGTGTTTGCGGCTTGATCCTTGGCCTGCGTGGAATATTTTCGTACCGCCGCCAGAAAGGCGCCACTTCCTTCAGGGGGTGCAATTTTTCCATTGAGAATGGTCGCAAACGGCACCATTTTACCGAACAGAATCCGCGTCTCATCCTTATCCTGGCTGATCACCGCCCCGGACAGGTCAATACCGGCAAACAGTCCGCGGGTCCGAGAATAGGTGAGCACTTCGGCTCTCATCTTCGCATCGGTTCCGGCAGTCGCATCGCGACCGACCGGCCCGGCCGCGGCGGATGCATCGGCGCCAAGTTTGAATTTTGTCGAAAGCAGGTGCTGCATCCCCTCGTCATTGGTGATCACCATGACCAGATCGACGGCCTGGCCGCCCAGTTGCAGCCCCCAGCTGCCACCGGTAATGCTGAAGGGCGCAGGCGCGCTCCAGCCGCTCGCCGTTCTGCAGGTGGCTACTCCTTTACCGTGGTTACCGCCAAAGCCGATGGCGATCTTGATCATGGAAGGCACGACAGCAATGCACTTCGCATCGTCCATAATGCGGTCGGGGATGGCTTTGTCAGGGGTTGCCATGATCTCGTTGAGAACGTTCGCCGAGGCGTCAATACGCTTGTGAATGTCCGATTCGTCTTTGTCGTCAGCCGCCCAGCACAAACTGGCCGAGAGCAGTGCCACGGTGCTCAGCGTCAGAAGGTATTTTCTTAGCGAAGGGAGATACATTGAGTGACCTCTTCTGTGCCCAATCCGAGCACCTGGATGATTTTGTTCAATCCACACTCTAGTCGCCAACCGCGGTTGGCTCCATCCGGTTCGAACTGTAGGTCGACGGCAGACATGCTGGAGCAGGGTTGGCCCAGTTACCCATTGGGCTGTGCCATCGGCCTCACAAGGCCAAGATTCGACCGCGCGCTCGCCGGTAAAGGCCAGCTTTCGATCTTCGGCGCAAACGGTGCAACACGGTGCAGAGCAGCCCCACTCTGACGGCAGGAGATCGGCATGGGGTCAGCGAGCAATTCCCGTATGCGCAGCTTTGCCTTATGAAGCTGTGATTTGGAAGTGCCCACGGAACACCCCAACAGTTCCGCAATTTCGCGGTGCTGGTAGCCCTCAACCTCGTGCAGCAAGAAAATAGTCCGATATCCGTCGGAGAGCGTGCTGATGGCGCGTGCCAATGCCACGCGATCGACCGAACCCTCCAGGCGCCCGTCCGCGATGCCCGGTTCGCGGCGCGCCGGCTTGGCTTCCTCGTCGTTGTTGCTGCGGGGCGCATCCAGTGAAAACTGACACGGCCACTTCTTCCGAAAATGCATGAGTACCGTATTGACGGCGATGCGGTGCAGCCAGGTGGAGAGTGCCGATTCTCCGCGAAACGTCGACAACTTCCGAAAAGCGTGCAGGAACGCTTCCTGCGTCAGATCCTCAGCCTCGGCGACGTTGTTCGTCATGCGCAAGCACAGGGAATAGATGCGCGCCTTGTGTGTATTGAACAGCGTGGCGAATGCATTCGAATCACCTTGCTGAGCGAGTTGAATCACCGCAGAATCCGATCCTATCGTGGAGGGGGTGCGGGCGGGGCTGTTCACTTGCGTCTCCTTTCAACAGAGCGTGCATTGTGGATCTTGCGCAACCACGAGCTTCCGGACGCAATTTCACCTCGCAGCTTACGAACGTGGCAGGCAACGGTCTATCGAGTGCCGACCGTAAGTGATGGGGGGTGTTCGTGTAGAACAATCGTTGCAATCGTGGTCCGAGAACAATGTCAGAGTGCCCGACGGCAGGCGGCAAAGGCACCCAAGCCACCCGGTGGAGCTATCGCCTTATCTTCGTTGTTGTTGTTCTTCTTTTTTCTATAACTCCAATTGCTCCTTTTACTACTACTTCTTATATTTCTTGTATCTTTTGCCATCCACCCTCTTAGTCGCATACAGGATGTCCCTGCTGCAGCTAAGTGGCGCAGCGGATTGGCGGTCGCCTCGGCACCGAATAAGCTCGACCCAGTCGAGAGGAGAATGTATGCGATTAGCCTGGGGAATCGTCGCGATTCTCGTGATCATGTGGCTGCTGGGATTGACTCTTCACGTCGCCGGGAGCCTGATACATCTCCTCTTGGTGGTGGCGTTGATCGTATTTGTTGTTGACCTGGTGGGTGGACGGCGCACCGCCGCTTAGTCCGTTAATGGTAGAGTGCAACCGCCCGGCAGGATGCCTACCCATCTCGATCCTTACAAAGGTTGAGTCTGAAGGTGCGAGATAGGCTTGTTCGGCGCCAATTTAACAGTTGTGTTGCTGTTGTGCATGTCGGCTGCGGCCTCCGCACGGGTCGGTATAGTGATCACCGTCGGCCCGCCTCCCCTTCCCATCTATGATCAGCCGCTTTGTCCCGGCGACGGTTATCTCTGGACACCCGGGTACTGGGCTTGGGGCGATGACTTTGACGATTACTATTGGGTGCCGGGCACTTGGGTCATGGCTCCGGAGGTCGGGTTCCTTTGGACGCCGGGCTACTGGGGATGGGGCGGCGACAGCTTTGTCTTCTATGACGGTTACTGGGGCCCGCAAATCGGATTCTATGGCGGAATCAACTACGGCTTCGGCTACTTCGGAACCGGCTGCGGGGGCGGCCGCTGGGACAACGGGCACTTCTTCTACAATCGGTCGGTGACCAATGTCAACGTCACTACCATTCACAATGTCTACAACACGACGGTGGTCGATAACGCCGGCGGGAACCGGGTGAGCTACAACGGCGGCCAAGGCGGGATCAGTGCGCGGCCGACGCCGGAACAGGAGGCTGCCTCGCACCACCGACATATCGGTCCGGTCTCTGCTCAACTCCAGCACATGCAGGAAGCGCGGTCGAACCCGCAGCAACGTGCCGCGATCAATCAGGGCAAGCCGCCCGTGGCGGCGACATCCAGACCTGGAGAATTCAAAGGCAGCAACGTCATACAGGCGAGAGAGGCGGGTGGCCCTTACACGCGCGGTAGCGACCGTGGCAACGTTCAGAACGGTGCTCAAGCCAGCACTCCGGGCCATGTTCGAGATCTGCCGCCAGCCGAACGCCCTCCCGCTCCTCATACGGGAGACCCGAAACTAGACCAAAAGTACCAGAAGCAGCAGGACAAACAGTACGCCGCGCAGCAGAAGGAACGGCAGAAACTCCAGCAGCAGCAAGAGAAGGAAGACGAGAAGATCGCGAAACAGAACGCGAACGCGGCAAACAAGCAGCAGGTCGAGCAGCGGCACCAGCAACAGACCCAGCAGTTGCGGCAAAGGCAGCAACAGCAGCAGCAGCAAATGCAACAGAGGATGCAAGGCCGTCCTCCCCGGCAGTGACCTTCGATCGAGCGCCTGATTTTTGCCCAAAAATGGGGGCGGGCGCTCCTGTCCCAGGCCTCACGGAGCGCCCGCAGCCGAGTGACGGGCTGTTCCCTTTTATACGCGGTCCACTTTTTGGACCTTGCCGGACTAGGTGGCGGCGAGATAGATGTACCGCAGAACGAAGAGTGCGGTCAGAATCCAGATCAGCGCGGTTATCTCACGGACTTTTCCAATCGCCAGTTTGACCACGGTATAGGAAATCAGTCCCAAGCTGAGGCCGGTCGCGATGCTGAAGGTCAACGGGGTGGCAATCATGGTGATGAAAGCCGGCACGGCCTCGCTGAAGTCGTTCCATTCAATGTGCGAAATGGATTGGGTCATGAGCGCGCCCACCAGAATGAGTGCGGGCGCTGTGGCGTAGGCCGGAATGGCGGTGGCCAGCGGCGAGCAGAAAGTGGCCATCAGGAACAGACCGGCGACGGCAACGTTGCTGAGACCGGTGCGCGCTCCCGCGGCCACTCCGGCCACGCTTTCGATATAACTGGTGACCGTCGACGTGCCCGTCAAGGAGCCAAACAAAGTGCCCACTGCATCGGCCACCAGCGCCCTGCCCACGCGGGGAATCTTGCCATCTTGGATAAAGCCTCCCTGCTCGCATACGCCGACCAGGGTGCCCACGTTGTCGAACAGATCGACGAACAAGAATGCGAACAGGATTTCCAGAAAGCCGAGATGGATCGCCCCGCGAAAGTCTAGTTTCATAAACGTGGACGATGGGTGGGGCAGAGACACGATCGCCGAGGGCCACTGGGACAGTCCCCGCAGAATGCCGAGCAGGGTGGTCCCTAGGATGCCAATCAGAATCCCACCGTTGATTTTTCGCGCCATGAGCACAATGGTCAGCGCCAGCCCGAAGCAAGCGGTTTGCACTTCCTTGTCTGAAAAGTGGCCAAGGCCGACGTAGGTGGCAGGATTGGCAACCACCAGTTTGGCGTTGCGCAACCCAATGAACGCGATGAACATTCCGATGCCGGTCGCAGTGGAGTGTTTGAGGCAGTCGGGCATACCGTTGACGATCTGTTCGCGCACGCGGGTCACGGTCAGCAGGAGAAACACGGTTCCGGAGAAAAAGACCACCGCCAGCGCAGTCTGCCAGGGAACGTGCATGCTGAGACAGACGGCATATGTGAAGTATGCGTTCAGCGACATCCCCGGCGCCAGAGCGATGGGGTAGTTGGCATAGAGGCCCATCACCAATGTGGCTGCAGCGGCCGAGATGCAGGTGGCAAAGAGAACGCCTTCCGGCGGCATTCCCGCCTGCGCCAGAATCTGCGGGTTCACGACAATGATGTAAGCCATGGTTACAAAGGTCGTGAGGCCGCCCAGCATTTCCTGTTTAACAGTGGTTTTGTTCTCGGCGAGTTTGAAGTAACGCTCGATCAATGGTCTTCCCGGTTTGGAAGGCTTCCGCCGCTGACTCCGAACACGCTATGGAAGCGCACGCTCGAGTTGCTGGTTCAATAACGGATCTTGCCCGGATACTGTTCCCATGCTCGAAATGCCGCCAGGGCCTGGTCCCGCATCATCTGAATCATAGGAATTTCGCGCTCGGCGTGCGGCTGGGTGAACTCGGCGTAGATGGCCGAATCGTCAAACCCAACCTTCGCGGCGTCGGCGGCGAAGCCACCAAAATAAACGTTATCAATACGGGCCCAGTAGATCGCCCCCAGACACATGGGGCAAGGTTCGCAGGAGGTGTAAAGGTCGCAACCCTTGAGTTCGAAGAAGCGAAGCTTCTCGCAGGCCCGGCGAATGGCGAGCACCTCGGCGTGCGCCGTGGGATCGTTGGTTGCCGTCACTTGATTGGCGGCTTCGGCAACGATGTTGCCGTGCTTCACGACCACGGCGCCAAAAGGACCTCCGCTTCCGGAGCGAACGTTCTCGAGCGAAAGTTGAATGGCGCGGGCCATGAAAGCTTCGTCCATGTGGCTTCGTTCCGTCATCGCGTAAACGTCAAGGGCGTGCTGATCTTATCTGCCCATACCTTTGCGCGCAAATCGGTCATCATGGACTGTTTCGCAGCCGCAGTTGAGAGAGTAAGTATAAGCGGGGCGAGGAAATACGCAAACCTTTTCTCCCTGCGCTGTGGCCAGCACGGAAAAGTTGAAAAAGCGGGGAAGGCACGATAGGCTCGGGCATGGACGGGCAGCTTTTTGTTTCGCGCCGGGTTGTGACCCCGGATGGGATTCACCCGCGAGCGATCCTCGTGCGCGATGGGAAGATTGGCGGCGTGATTCCTGCCGATCAGACGCCGGCCGACGCCCTGGTTCATGACTTGCGCGACCGGGTGATTCTGCCGGGACTGGTCGATTCTCACCTGCATATTAACGATCCGGGACGAAGCGAGTGGGAAGGGTTTGAAACGGCAACGCAAGCGGCAGCCGCGGGAGGTTACACCACCGTGGTCGATATGCCGCTCAACTGTTTGCCACCGACCGCCACCGTCGCCGCGCTTGCCGCCAAGCGGGGTGCGGCCGCGGGGCGGTGCTTGGTCGATTGGTTGGCCTGGGGTGGCGTGGTGAGCGACAATCAGGCCGATCTGGCAGCGCTGGCGGCGGCGGGCGTGCCCGGGTTCAAGTGCTTTCTGATCCATCCCGGCATCGATGGCTTCACCATGGTCACCGAGCCTGAACTGCGCGAGGCCTTGCCCCACGTGGCCCGATCGGGATTGCCGCTGCTGGTCCATGCCGAACTTCCCGGCCCGGTGGAGGAAGCAACGCGCCATCTGCGCGATGCCGATTGGAGCCGCTATACGACCTATCTGCAATCGCGGCCGGAGGCGGCGGAACTGGCCGCCATCCGGTTGCTGCTGTCGCTGTGTCGCGAGTACCAATTCCGGTTGCACATTGTGCATCTCTCGGCGGCGGACGCACTGAGAGAATTGTCTGCCGCGCGAGCGGAAGGGCTTCCCGTCAGTGTGGAGACTTGTCCCCACTATTTGCATTTCTGTGCCGAAGAGATTTTGGACGGCGCCACCTTGTGCAAGTGCGCACCGCCCATTCGCTCGCGCGCCAATCGCGAAGCATTATGGCGGGGTTTGGGAGACGGCATCATCGATCTGGTGGCAACCGATCACTCGCCTTGTCCGCCTGCGATGAAGCGGTTTGAGGAGAAAAATTTCCAAACCGCATGGGGCGGCATCGCCAGTCTTTCGCTGGCCTTGCCCCTGATGTGGACCGAGGCCGGCCGGCGCGGATTCGGCTTGCGCGATCTCGCTCGCTGGATGGCCGAATCCCCGGCTCGATTGTGCGGATTGAGCGCCCGCAAGGGGCGGATTGCCGAAGGCTATGATGCGGACTTTGTTGTCTTCGAGCCGGACGAAGAATTCGTGGTCGAGGAAGATCGGCTGTATTATCGGTATCCGGTGTCTCCGTACCTGGGGGAAACACTGCGCGGCGTCGTGAAAGCCACCTATCTGCGCGGGCAGTGCGTCTTCCGCGATGGACGTTTCTACGCCGAGCGAAGGGGGCGGGAAGTCGAGCGCTAGCGACGGCGCGGGGATTCAGGCCCTGACGAAATCTTCGTGATCCCGGGCGGAGCGAAGGATCTGCATTTTGCGACGCGGTTCCGATCTTTCGCTTGCCTCGAACCATGCTCACAAGTTGAGCTTGTAGAAGCGGCTTCGTATGACAGAAGAGCACATCATCGGCAGCTCCGTACCGCGCAAGGAAGGCCGGGACAAGGTGACCGGCGCCGCCCGCTACATTGACGACCTGAGCATGCCGGGAATGCTCTATGGCGCGACCGTACGCAGCCAGATTCCGCGCGGCCTGATCCGGAACATTGCCTTCGACCCGCAGGTCGACTGGAGCGACTTTGTTAGCGTCACGGCGAAAGATATTCCCGGCCAAAATTGCATTGCCCTGATCGGAGACGATCAACCCTGCCTGGCGAACGAAAGGGTCAATCATCCCGAGGAACCCATCCTGCTGTTGGCTCACCCCGACCGGCATCTCCTCAGAAAGGCTGTGGATGCAGTCCGCATCGAGTACGAACCGTTGCCGGCGATTTTCACCATGGAAGAAAGCGAGCGTTGCGCGCAGGTCATCTGGGGAACCGACAACACATTCAAGAGGTTCTTGATCGCCAAGGGCGATCTCGATGAAATCTGGTCAAAAGCCGATTTTATCGTCGAGGGCGAATACGCCACCGGCGCGCAGGAGCAGCTTTATATCGAAAACAACGGTGTAATCGCAGCTTTCGACACCGAGCACGGAATTACGGTCTGGGGTTCTCTGCAATGCCCCTACTATGTGCACAAAGCTCTCATGGCATTGTGCGATCTGCCTGCCGACAAGGTCCGTGTGGTGCAGGCCGAGACCGGAGGCGCTTTCGGGGGCAAAGAAGACTATCCCTCGATGATTGCGAGCCATGCGACGCTGTTGGCGATGAAATCTGGACATCCCGTGAAAATGGTGTACGACCGTCTGGAAGATATGACGGCAACCACCAAGCGCCATCCTTCCCGCACGCGTCACCGCACGGCGGTGACCAAGGATGGAACGATTCTGGGCGGCGAGATCGACTTCACGATTGACGGCGGCGCCTACGCGACGCTGTCTTCCGTCGTCCTGTCGCGTGGCGTCATCCATGCCGGCGGGCCCTACTACTGGCCGAGTGTGCGCATCCGCGGCAAGGCCGTGGCGACCAACATGCCGCCGCATGGGGCGTTTCGCGGCTTTGGAGCGCCGCAAAGCCTGTTTGCAATGGAACGGCACATGGATCGTATTGCCGAGGCCGTGGGGCTTTCTCCCGTAGAAATCCGGCGTCGCAATTTTCTGAAGCCCGGTCAGACTACGACCACCGAACAAGCGATCCGCGAAGACATTGACCTCGGAAAGCTGCTGGACCGGGCCCTCGAACTTTCCGACTACACGGCAAAGAAAGCCCGCTTCCGGCAAGAAAACCCTCTGGGTCGAAGCAAGCGCGGCATGGGTATTGCCGCCGTTCTGCATGGCGCTGGTTTTACCGGTTCGGGCGAGCGCTATCTCGCCTCGGTGGTGGCAGTGGAAGGCTGTGCCGATGGAGGCGTACGCGTACTGGTTTCGAGCACCGAGTTCGGCCAGGGAACCAACACCGTGCTCTGCCAAATCGCCGCCGAAGCGCTGGGTATTTCGTACGAGGATGTTCGAATTGCGCCGCCGGACACGAATCTGGTGCCAAACAGCGGACCGACCGTGGCCTCGCGGACTGCCATGGTTGTCGGCAGTCTGGTGCGGTCGGCGGCTTTGGGAATCAGGCAAACCTTGCGGGCTGGCGGCGGATTGGGCGAGTCCTACTCGGGCGAGGAATTTCGCCAGGCTTGCCGGCAGTACGTTGCGGCCCACGGCGAACTGCGGTCCTACGCGCATTACGAGTCTCCGGCGGGCGTCTTCTGGGATGATCAGAAGTACCGTGGCGAGGCCTATGCCAGTTTCGCATGGGCAATTTACATTGCGGAAGTTGAAGTGAACCTCTTAACCTACAGTGCGACGGTGGAAGATTTTGTCGCCCTGCAGGAAATCGGAAGGGTGCTTCATCCCGTCTTGGCGAGGGGCCAAATTGCCGGCGGCGTGGCCCAGGGAATCGGCTTTGCCTTGTATGAAAAGGTAGTCTGGCAAAATGGACGGATGCAGAACGGCCAGATGACAAATTACATTATGCCGACCTCGGCCGACCTTCCACCGATTCGCGTCTTTTTCGAGGAAATGGGTAATCTCCACGGAGCCTACGGCGCCAAGGGCATCGGCGAGCTTCCGATGGACGGTCCGGCGCCGGCGATCGCGAACGCCATCGCCGCTGCGCTTGGCACTCGCTTCGATTCGATTCCAGTTTTGCCGGAAGACATCTTGGAAGCAATTTCCGCCCGCGGGGAGCCATGAGCCAGGCCTGCGAGAAGCGCCACCAGCGCGAGCTATCCTTTACCGTAAACGGCAAGTTGGAAACCGTTCGCATCCATCCCATGGAACGATTGCTGGATGTCCTGCGACAGCAGCTTGGGCTAACCGGCACCAAGGAAGGCTGTGGCGAAGGTGAATGCGGTGCTTGCGCAATCTTGATGGACGGACAATTGGTGAACAGCTGCCTGATTCCGGCGCTGCAGGCGGCGGACGCTCAGGTGATTACCATCGAAGGCGTTGCCGACGACCCCGAAGCCAGCGCGCTGCAGGCAGCCTTCTTGCAATGCGGTGGCGCGCAATGCGGCATGTGCACCCCGGGAATGATTCTGAGTGCCAGCCATCTGTTGCGCAAGCAGCCGGCGCCGACGCTCGAGGATATCCGAGAAGCGTTGGGCGGAAATCTTTGCCGCTGCACCGGTTACATGCAGATCTTTGAGGCCGTGGCGCAGGCGGCGCGGCCAAGGACCGGCCGATGAGATCCGATCCCGCCGACTACGAACTGATTGCGCCGGGCACCCTGCAGGCGGTCGTGTCACTGCTGGCGGGGGAGCCGGGCCAGTGGCTTCCGATCGCCGGAGGCACCGATGTGATGGTGCTCTACGCCGCCGGAAAACTGCAGTCGCGGAAGTTGGTCAGCATTTGGAATTTGGCCGAGTTGCGCGGCATCGACGTCCGGCCCGACGAAGTCACGATTGGCGCAGGGTGCACTTACACCAATCTGCGGGAACATCCAGTGATTGCGCGGGAGTTTCCGTTGCTGGCGAGTGCTGCGCGCTGGACCGGCGGAATCGCGAATCAGAATCGTGGAACCCTGGGAGGCAACATTGCCAATGCCTCCCCTGCCGGAGACTCCCTGCCGGCACTGCTCGCCTACGAGGCGGAATTGATTCTGGTTTCTTTGGCTGGCGAACGCCGGGTGCCCTACCTCGGATTCCACACCGGCTATAAGAAGCTGAGGCTGGCGCCGCAGGAACTGATTCGGGCCGTCTGTCTTCGGCGCAGCTTTTCGGGTTATTTTCACTATTCGCGCAAAGTGGGAGCGCGTAATGCGCAGGCCATCGCGAAAGTTTGCATTGCCGCGCTGGGGCGCCTTCGCGCGGGTGCGACTGAGAACACCATTGACGATATACGCCTTGCGCTCGGCAGCGTGGCACCTATTCCCCTGCGATTAACCGAAGTCGAGCAGCTGGCGAAGGGAAAATCGATCCAACCGCAACTGGTGCAGCGGGCGAAGAAAATGACTGCCGCCGCGATCCAGCCGATTGATGACATTCGATCCACCGCGCGATACCGCACCGCCGTGGCAAGCAATCTGGTGGCGGAATTTCTCGAGCAACTGCGCGACCAGCAGAAGGTCTTATGAGCCAGATTCTGGCGCGCTGGAATTTTCTCCCCTTGGCGGCGGCCGTCAATGAGATACTGCCGTGCTGTGGCTCGCAAGCTTGGGCGCTGGCCATGGTGGCACGAAGACCCGTCTCCAACGAAGCCGCGCTTCTCGCCGCGTCGGATGAAATTTGGCGCAGCTTAGCGGAATCGGATTGGCGGGATGCCTTCGACAGCCATCCCCGCATTGGAGAATCAACCACGCCGGCGGCGGCGACTCAGCAGTCGGCAGCTTGGTCAAAACAGGAGCAGCGCCCGGTGGCGGGGGCCGACGAGGCGGTAAAGCGTGCCTTGGCGGACGGAAATCGGGAGTACGAGCGCAGGTTCAAGCGAATCTTTATCGTGTGTGCGACGGGAAAAAGCCCGCAGCAACTTCTGCAGATCCTGCAGCGCAGACTGGGCAATGACGGGCGCACCGAGCTTCAAGAAGCGGCGGAGGAGCAGAGACAGATCACGCAGATTCGTCTAAGAAAGTGGCTTCAATCATGACCCAAATTTCAACGCATATTCTCGATCTTTCTCTGGGCCAGCCGGCGCCCAACGTTCCCCTGCGCGTCGAGCGGCAATACGCCGGTCACTGGCGGCTGCTCGCCTCGGCTCGCACCGATCGGGACGGTCGCTGCTCTCGCTTGCTGCCGGAGGAGGAGGGGTTGAGTGCCGGGGTGTATCGCCTGAGTTTCGACACCGCGGCCTATTTCGCGGCACGCGACCTCGAGAGCTTGTATCCAGTGGTGGAGATTACTTTTCAGGTGCGGGACGGTGAGCAGCATTTTCATCTCCCATTGCTGCTGAGCCCTTACGGCTTCAGCACATATCGAGGGAGCTGAAGCATGGAGTCGAAAATCATGATTCGGGTGGCCGAGAACCGATATGGGAAATCACGGGTACGGCTCGTGCAGGTGAAACGCCATGGCGCCTGGCATGATCTGCGCGAGTGGACCGTGGAAGTCCTGTTGCAAGGGGATTTTGCTGCTTGCTTTGTTGACGCCGACAACAGCAAGATCCTTCCCACCGACACGATGAAAAATACGATCTATTCTCTGGCGCGAACCTCCGGCGCCGAATGCATGGAGGAGTTCGCCAAGGAGTTGATCGTGTTTCTTCTCGAGCGCAACCCGCAAGTGTCCGCGGCCGAGGTATCCATCGCCGAGAAAAGCTGGGACCATCTTCAATGCGGCGGAAAGCCTCAACCCACGACATTTATTCAGGCCAGCCGGGAAAACCAGACCACCCGGGTCACGCGCACCCGAGCCGGTGAATTTTCCGTCAACTCCGGTCTGGAAAACCTTGTCATCCTGAAAACATCGGGCTCGGCGTTTGAGGGTTACATTCAGGACCCGCTGACCACGCTCGCGCCGGCGAAAGACCGCCTGCTGGGCACCGCCGTGAGCGCGAACTGGAACTACTCGCGGACCGGTGTGGCATACCGTTCCTTGCGGCCGAGGATTCGTGAGATCCTGCTCGCGGTCTTTGCCGGTCACGACAGCAAGTCGGTTCAGCACACGCTGTTTGCCATGGGCAAGGCCGCGCTCGAAGAAATTGCCGAAATCGAGGACATCGAACTGGCGATGCCGAACAAGCATTGCCTGCTCGTCGATCTCTCGCGCTTCGGGCAGGACAATCCGAATGAAATTTTTGTACCGGTGGACGAACCACACGGCAACATCCAGGCGCGCCTTCGCCGTCAGGGGTAACCACGATTGTTCGAAGCGACCAGCCACGACCGCCAGTCCCTGGCCCACGAGGTCCTTGCCCGTTGCCAAACCCTCGCCGGCTTCAGTGAAGATGTGGGCAGCATTCGCCGCACTTTTTTGTCTGCACCCATGCGCGATTGCCATCGCGAGATTGCCTCGTGGCTGGCACCTTTCGGGGTCGACACCCGGATAGATGGGGTGGGGAATCTGCGCGGGCTGTATCCTGCAGCGGCGATGCCAGCGCCACGATTGATCATCGGCTCCCGCCTGGACACCGTACCGAACGCAGGCGCCTATGACGGCGTGCTCGGGGTCGTTCTCGGAGTCGCGCTACTCAGTGCCCTCGGCGGCCGCAAGCTTCCCTATGCCATCGAAATCGTCGGATTTTCCGAAGAAGAGGGCGTTCGCTTCGCGACGCCCTTCATCGGCAGCCGGGCGCTGGTCGGTCGGGTCGACGATTCGTTGTTGAGCCGACAGGATGCCGCAGGTGTTTCGGTCCGTCAGGCGATCGTGGACTTCGGTTTGAATCCGGCAAGCATCGCCCAGGCTGCGGTGCGGGAAGATATTCTGGGATACCTGGAGTTCCACATCGAGCAGGGACCGGTGCTCGAAAACATCGGTCGTCCCCTCGGAGTGGTCGAGTCCATCGTGGGTCAGAGCCGCCTGGAATTCAGCTTCATCGGTCACGCCAATCACGCCGGCACGACGCCGATGAATCTTCGTCATGACGCGCTCGCCGCCGCCGCCGAGTGGATCAGCGTAGTCGAGCGCCGGGCCCAGACTACCTCCGGATTGGTGGCCACGGTGGGCGCGATTCAAGCGAAACCCGGTGCCGTCAATGTCATCGCCGGAGAAACGCGATTGAGTCTGGATGTGCGTCACCGCGATGACCAGGGGAGAAACACGGCAGTGGACTATTTTGTTCGTCGGGCAGAAGAGATTGCCGAGCGTCGTGGATTAATGGTGGGATGGAAGGTGCAGGTGGACCAACCGGCCGTACCCATGGATCCGCCTCTGGTCCGTCGGGTAGAACAAGCCGTCCACCGCGCGGGATGCGATCCTTACCGCCTGGTGAGCGGCGCTGGCCACGACGCCATGGTCATGGCCGCCAAATTTCCCTCCGCCATGATTTTTCTGCGGACCCCGGGAGGGATCAGCCACGATCCGGCGGAGGCGGTGAATGTTGGCGATGTGGCAAGAGCAATCGATTGCGGATTCCATTTGCTGGAGCAGTGGGCGACGGGTTCTGAATTGCAAGGCTGAATGATGAGGCGGAGTTTCCGGAAAGACAAACCATGCATAATCTCGGCCGTACACGAAGCTCGCAACAACCGAATCATTTGCTGCTGACGCCAGATACCTTTGTGCGCACCATGTTGCCGGGCATGAAGGGATGCACAGCCGTTGTGCACGCCGGACCGGCCATGGGCGCGCGGTTTACCGAGTACACGGCGGAATTCGAACCGGGCGGCGAAATGCTGGGCACGCGAGCGCAGCGCTTTTTTTTCGTGATGGAAGGCGCGGTTCAATTGCAGACGCCGGAGGGGCAAAGCGAACTGCAGGCGCGCGGTTATGCCTACACACCGGCAGGATTGACACACCGCATCCTGGCCACCGAAAGAAGCCGCGTGGCAGTGATCGAAAAATTCTACGAGCCGCTCTCCGGTACGCCGCCGCCGCCGGCGATTGTGTCGCATGAAGATAACGTCGCCTCGCACCCGCTCGGAGAGGATCCCGCCTTGCAGGTCAAGTGCCTTCTTCCAGACGAAATGAGTTTCGATTTTGCGGTCAACACCATGGTCTATCAGCCCGGGGCCGCGCTCAGCATGGTTGAAATGCATGTCATGGAGCATGGGCTCATCATGCTCGAAGGCGGTGGAATCTACCGGCTCGGGGATTTCTGGTATGCGGTCACCGCCGGAGATTTCATCTGGATGGGACCGTGGTGCCCGCAGTGGTTCGGCGCCATCGGTAAGGCTCCCGCCAAATATCTCATCTACAAGGATTGGAACCGCCACCCGTTCACGGTATCGAACCATGAAACTCGAAGTTGACAAGACCAAGCTGGTATCCGAGATCGAAGCGCTTGCCTCGATCTCCGATGCGGAAGCACCCGCGGTCACGAGAATCGTTTTTACCGCGACCGACCTCAAAGCGCGCGCCTGGCTGCGAGCCCGCTGCGAGGAAGCCGGCCTTTTGCTCCGCACCGATGCCATCGGAAACACCTTCGCACGCTGGACCGGGTCCGATCCCTCGCTGCCAGCGATCGGTACCGGTTCTCACATCGATGCCATTCCGAACGCCGGGAAATACGACGGGGTGGTGGGAGTTCTCGGAGGTCTCGAGGCGATTCGAGCCTTGCAGCGATGCGGGTTTCATCCCCGGCATGCCATTGAACTGCTGGTGTTCACTGCCGAAGAGCCGACTCGCTTCGGGATCGGATGCCTTGGCAGCCGCTTGCTTTCAGGAACCCTGGCGGCCGATGCTACACGGCGGTTAAAAGACAGCCAGGGAGATTCGCTCGATGAGATTCGCGTAAGCGCCGGATTCGGTGGAGAACTCGAATCGGTCAAGTTGCCGGGCGCCTACTACCGGGCCTTTGTTGAGATGCATATCGAGCAGGGTCCCCTACTCGAACGCCAGCAAGTCCCCCTGGGAATCGTGACCAGTATCGCAGCACCGGCGAGCCTGCGCATCACCCTAGCGGGACCCGGCGGGCACGCGGGCGGAGTTCTGATGCCCGATCGCCGCGATGCACTCTGCGCCGCTGCCGAGGTAGTCCTGGCCGTCGAGAAGGCGGCCTGCGCCAGTGGGGCCAGCGACACGGTAGCCACCGTCGGCATTTGCGAAGTATTTCCCGGCGCCGTCAACAGTATTCCCAGCCGGGTTCGCCTGAGCGTCGACATACGGGACACCGATCTCGCGCGACGCGACGGCGTGATGCGAGAAATCGAAAACAGCGCCCAGGCGGTCGCAGCTCGGCGCCAGGTTGCGCTTCACACCGAACTCGTCAATGCGGACGCGCCCGCGCTCTGCGCGCCGGTCGTGGTTGAAGCTCTGGGTCAGTCTTGCCGGAAGTACAATCTGAACTTTCTTCCCATGGTGAGCCGCGCCTATCACGATTCCCTGTTCATGTCGCAGGTTGCACCGACGGCCATGCTCTTCATCCCCTGCCGCGGTGGTTACAGCCATCGGCCGGACGAGTATGCCTCCCCGGAAGATATCGTTCAGGGAACGCTCGTGCTGGCAGAAACTCTGGCCGCCCTTTCCGAGTAACGCCTACTCCAGGGGAATGGGGTATGGCAGACTCTCGCTCGGCCCCATGCCCGACGATGTCGCGCACGGTCCGGGGCGCACTCTGCGCCGACGGAGTTGGCGAGAAATGCACAACCCGTGTCCGGATCAGACCAACCCGCATCATGAAGTTGCGCACGGCCATTGCCGCACCCTCGATCCAGTCTGCGACCATACCCGCGCATCTAGCGATGCGAGTAAATCGGGGTCGCGGACTGACGAATCCCGGCATACCCGGGCTTGATGACGGTGTAAATCAAATTACAGCGCTGATCATAAGGCAGAAAGGCGCTTTTCATGGCGTTAATGGTAATTTTCTCGAAATCATCGAGCGACAGCGCAAAGGTCTCGGCCGCTGCTTCAAACTCCTGGGTCATGCTGGTGCTGCTCATCAGCCGGTTGTCGGTGTTGAGGGTGACGCGAAACTTCTCCTGATAAAGGATCTTGAATGGGTGCTCGGCCAAGCTGGGGGCGGCCCCGGTGTGGACGTTGCTGATGAGGCAAATTTCCAGCGGGATTCTCTTGTCCAGCACATACTGCGCGAGGTCACCCAGCTTCACCGCCTTGCCGTCCACTACCGCGATGTCCTCAATCAGCCGCGTGCCGTGTCCGATACGATGGGCGCCGCAGTACTGGATGGCCTGCCAGATCGATTCCTTGCCGTAACCTTCCCCGGCGTGAACCGTGATGTTGAAATTTTCCCGCTGAATGTAATGAAAAGCCTCGACATGCTTTTTCGGAGGATAACCGCCTTCTTCGCCGGCAAGATCGAACCCCACCACTCCGCGGGCGCGAAAATCGATGGCCAGTTCTGCCATTTCGAGCGACACGTCCATATTGCGCATGGCGCAGATGATCAACCCCGATGCGATGCCAAAATCCTTGTGCCCTCGCTCCAATCCCTTCAAGACCGCGGCCACGACCTGCTGATGGGTCAGCCCTTTCTGCCTGTGAAAGACGGGGGCAAAGCGAGTTTCAAAATAAACCACTCCGTCCAGGCTCAGATCTTCGGCTTGTTCATAGGCAACGCGCTCCAACGCCTCCTCGGTTTGCATGACCGCGATAGTGTGCGAGAAGCCCTCCAGGTACTTGGCCAAGCTTCCCTGGTTGGCGCCGCGATGAAACCAATCCCCGAGCGCCTGCGGATCGGCGGTCGGGAGCCCGCCGTAACCGGTCTGGTTGGCCAGCTCAATTACCGTCTTCGGTCGCAGCACTCCATCCAAGTGCTCATGCAAAAGAACTTTGGGCAGACTCCGCAATAATTTCCTTTCAAGTTTCATGGAATGCTCTTTCCCTCGTCGGCGGTCTCGAACGAAGCCGCAGAAACGTTGCCAGATAATACACCTTCGGAGCGATCCCATTCTCTCTGGCTCGATCGCCGCTTGCGATGGTGGTATACAATCCCAGCCCAATGCCTCTTCAGAACCAATCGCCACACACCGCCCTGGCAACCCCGAGAACTTCCCCGCCTGCCGACTATGGTCTGCGGCACGAGATCTTGTCGCCCATGGAAACCTTGGCGCAATCGGTCTCCACCATGGCACCCACGACCACGCCCGCCGCCACCATACCGCTGGTCTGCGCGCTTGCCGGCAATGGGACCTGGCTGGCCTATGCCCTGGCGACTGCGGCCGTCCTTTTGGTTGCGCTCTGCATCGGCCGCTATGCCCGCTATTCCGCCTCTCCCGGTTCGCTTTACACCTATGCCTCGCGAACCCTGCCCCCATGGCTGAGCGCAACCGTGGCGTGGAGCCTCCTGCTGGCGTACGTGGCGACCGGATCAAGCGTGATTGGAGGTTTCTATCACTACGCCAACCTGCTGCTGCACGATGCCACCGGCCATGTCTATTCCGCCGTATTGCTGGCCACACTGGTCACCGGTGTTTCGATCTGGATTGCCTACCGCGACGTGAAGATCTCGGCGCGCCTCATGCTCTGGATCGAGGCCGCGTCCGTCACCGTGATCGTCGTCGTGGTTCTCCTGCTGCTCCTGGGCCAGGGCTGGCACTGGGATTCGGCACAGCTCCACCTGAACGGCATGACCGGCAGCGGTCTGCGACTGGGTCTGGTGCTGGCCCTGTTCAGTTTCGTGGGCTTCGAGAGCGCGACAACGTTGGGCTCGGAGGCGCGGAACCCGCTGAAGACGATTCCGCGCGCCGTCATCGAAAGCGCGATTCTCGCCGGATTGTTTTTCACCGTCTGTGCCTATGCGGAGGTTCTCGGCTTCCACACGGCGGGGCAGGATCTGGGCGCGAGTCAGGCGCCCATGCACCTGCTGGCCCAGGTCGGCGGCGTCCCGGTGCTCGGTTTGCTGATCGATCTGGGCGCGCTGGTGAGCCTGTTTGCCGGAACTCTGGCATGCATTACGGCCGCGGCGCGCGTGTTGCTGCTCATGGCGCACGACGGCCTGGCGCACGATTCTTTGCGGGCGACGCATGCGAAAAATCAAACGCCAAGCCGCGCTGTCGTCATCACGGGTGCAGCCGCGCTGTTGCCGGTAGCGATCCTTGCCGCCCGCGGCGCCAGCGGCTTGGATGTCTATGGTTGGCTGGGCTCGCTCGCGACCTACGGTTTCATCGTGGCCTACGCCCTGGTGTGCGTCGCCCTGCCTCGCTACCTGCGCGACCACGGCGTTTTCCGTTCCGGCGCCCAGATCGTTCCCTGGCTCGCGGCCGCCGCCATGCTGCTCGCGCTGGTGGGAAATCTGTACCCGGTTCCGGAAGGGCCGTACGGCAAGCTGCCCTATGTTTACGTCGCCTATCTGGCGGCGGGACTGCTCTGGTTCGCCTTGCGCGGACGGATGCGGGCGGCGGCGCTCGCCAAGGGCTAGCCTGGCTCGTCGGCTTCCGGTTGCGCCACCAGCAGCAGCACGATGCCGATCACGGTGAACATGCGGAAAGCCGCATCCTGTCCGTTCCACATCTTCGACTGCCACATCAGGAACCACTCCCCGCCCACGCTCAAAAACGCCACCAGCCACATCAGCAGACCGAGCGTGAGCGCCGCAATGGCAACGGATTTGGCTTGCTGAAAGCCGGCCGCGGTATGGCGAAGGGCAACTAAGAGCCGAGCCGTTCCCCACCAGGCAAGAAGCATGGTCACGGCCTCCCACACGATGATCGAAACAAAGAACGTCCTGTGCCATGCCGGTGAATTCAAGGCTCGCCACATGGCGCGGTTGGCGGCATTGGTCGAGTCCATCATCAGGACGTGCCGCACGAACTGATAGTTCGAGTCGTAGTCGTTGGTGTTATTGAGGACGACGAAGGAATAGAAAATTGCGACCGCAAAAACAAGCAGGACTTTGGCTACGCGCAAGGTCATGGTTTCTCCCGGCGCGGCTGACAGGGGGTGGAAAAAGTCCGAAAATACGCCTCCAGCGCAGCGATCGTCCGGTCGTCGTAGTCGGGATTGCCCGGCATCTTCGCCTGCGGATTGTTCGATTGCGGGTTATGTATGTACGCCGCGAAGTAGCCCGGCGCAGCCGTCGCCCATGCGGAAAGCACCAGCCACGGATGTTGGGCCTTGGTTCCACCCTCATTTCCGCTGTTGTGGCAGCGAAAACAATTCTGTCGGGCGATGCGGTAGCCAGCCTGCACCAATTGATCGCGCGCCCGATGAGGGCGCGGGACAATGGTGGCAAACACCGCTTTTTCGTCGCGGAACTCAAGCCGCACAACCCCCCAGGGGATCTGCGGTTGATCGGCGTTCCCAAGAATGGTGAAACTGGGGGTGAACTTGGGTTGCGAAATCATGTAGGGCCCCATGTCGGAGCGAAACTCCGTGTCCTTCGGCCAGCCCGATGGCGGCTGCCCGTTGACTTTCAGCACGAGCACGGGATCGTGCGCTACGACATAGGCGCGGGGAAAATTCGCACGATACTGATCGTCGCAGATCGCGACTGTCATGTCTTGCTTGGGCGACGCTGCCAGATGCCGGGCCAGCTCGGCCAGCGACACTCCACTGACTTCGGTCGGGCCGGCGAAGTTGGTGTCATCGGTCACGCGATAGCTCAACTGCGGCAGCGCGAGCAGTTGCTCGCGCGTGATGTAACGGGTTTCCCCCGGCGGGGCGCCCGCCAGTTCGCCCCCCAACTCGAGGTCGGAGGGCAACGAGCGAGCGGTGAGCAGCGCTACGACTGGAGAGGAGACCTCGGACTTCCGGACTGCCTCACTCCTGCGTTGCGCAAGACAAAAAGAAGGTCGCACGAAAACCAGCAGGCTGCTGAGCACGAGCCCATGAATCGAGATACGTCGCCTCGGTCGTTGCATGCGACATGTTAGCGCAACCTCGCTGCCGTGCAAGCTCGAATCCTGTGGTAGATTGGCTTCACTTTGCAGTCGACTGGGCGAGGAGTCGAAGAAAATCATGGCAGCGGGCATTGATTTGCGACTGGAAGAGCTCGGCATTCGACTGCCGGAGCTGGCCGCACCCGGCGGCAACTATGTACCGGCGAAAACGGTCGGTGGTCTCGTATTCCTGGCGGGCGTAATCTCAACCAGCGCCGAGGGTGTGATTACCGGTACCGTCGGCCTCAATCGAACCGTCGACCAAGGCTATGCCGCGGCTCGCGCCTGTGCCCTCACGCAATTGGCGGTGCTGAAACGACATCTTGGGTTGCTGAGTGCGGTACGAGGCATTGTCAGCGTCCATGGATATGTGAATGCGGTCGCGGGATTTGCCGATTCTCCGAAGGTCATCAATGGCGCGTCCGATCTGCTGGTCGAAGTGTTTGGCGATGACGGTCGCCATGTACGGGCGGCGATCGGTGTTTCCGCCCTGCCCCACAATGCGCTCGTCGAGTTGCAGATGACCGTAGAGGTGTAGCGAAACCAATGGCCGAGTTCTCTGTTTCCGCCAAACCGTTCCACTCTCGCTGGAACCGAGCGCTCGAACCCCGGCTCCACATCGCGCCCGGCGACACCGTACATCTGGAATGCGTCGACTCGAGCGGAGCCCAGGTTCATCCCTCCATGCCTCTGAGCGAGTTCCTCACCATCGACCGAGGGCTCATCCACGCCTTGACCGGGCCCATTTTTGTGGACGGCGCCGAACCCGGCGACGTGCTTTCGGTCGAAGTCCTCGAGGTGGCGCACAAAGGCTGGGGCTGGTCGAGCGTGATCGCGGGCCTGGGATTTCTCAGAGAACGCTTTGCGGAGCCGTATCTTTTCCATTGGCACCTCGAGCCCTCGGTCACCCGGTCGCTGGTTCCAGCAGTTGTACCGCTGCGTCCGTTCTGCGGGGTCATGGGGGTCGCGCGCGCCGAGGACGGCGAATTTCGCACCCGGCCCCCGGGTCCGTTCGGCGGCAATATGGACGTGCGCGAGTTGTCGAACGGGGCCACGCTCTACCTGCCGGTATCAAACCAAGGTGCCCTGTTTTCCGCCGGTGATGCGCATGCCGCGCAGGGCGACGGCGAAGTCTGCATCAATGGCATTGAGTGTCCGGCGGATGTAACTCTGCGTTTTCATCTCCACAAGCAGCAACCGCTGGCCGGACCGGTAATCGAATCGGCCGCCCCGCCGCCCGACGCTCGGGCCGCGGAAGCGGCGGTTTCCGAATCGTGGATCGTTGTCGAATCGGCCCCGGACGCGATCACTGCGGCGCGCGCGGCAACCTCGCGCATGATTGACCTGCTGGCCAATCGTTGGGGTTTCAACCCGGTGCACGCCTACTTGCTCTGCAGCGTCGCCATGCATCTGCGGCTCAGCCAGGTCGTCAACGAACCGATGTTCACCGTCAGCGCCTCGATTGCCAAGCGAATCCTGCCGCCGAGAAAACTTTTCGCAGTCGGCATCTCCGGGCAGGGTGCCTCCCGACAGGGCGGGTAGAAAATTCTCCGCCCTTCTCCGACCACAAAAAAATCGAATCCGTGGCAAAGAAATTTTAACTGTAGTCATGTCTTCCCTTCCCCAGCCAACTCGCGTAGATTCGGTCCATCATTATGGTTACGTGCCGACGCGAGCTAACCAGCCTGGCCGCGAACATCGTTTCACACAACCCACTGGGAATGACGTTCGCAGCGGTGCTGCACGGCTCGGTGGAGACAAGGTCCGAGGTCGAGGGTCATTGATGATCAAGAGCGTTGGATGGGTCGCGGTTCTCGCCGGGTTCTGCCTATGGCTGCCGTTCTCTGTTGTACCCTGCGCTCAGGCGCAGCAGACCCTGGGCGGCATCACGGGTTCGGTTTCCGACAAGACCGGAGGCGTTCTCCCGGACACGACTGTAACCATCGTGGCCGATCAAACCAAACTCACCCGCACCCAGAATACCAACGGCAACGGCGGCTATGATTTCGTCAACCTGCCGATTGGCACCTACACACTCACTTTCACGCACGACGGCTTCCAAACGCAGAAAATACCTTCGATTACCGTGCAGGCCAATCGCACGGCAACGGTCAATGTAGCGCTGCCGGTTGGCAAGGTGGGAACGATCGTTGAGGTTCAGGCGGATCCGATGATCAACGCCGTGGACACCACGAACGGGTACATCCTCGAGCAAAACCAGATTGCGGACGTGCCATTGCCCACCGGCAGCTTCACCGGGCTCGCCATCCTTTCTCCGGGCGTCAACGCCGAACTCTCGAGCGGTACCGGCGCGAACGCCGGCCTCGGCAATCAGCCGATCTGGGCCAACGGCCAGCGCGACACGAGCAATACCTTTCTGCTCAACGGCGTCGATGCCAGCAATCTTTTCAATGGCAAGACCACCAGCTCGGTTGCCTCCGCGCGCGTGGTAAACAATACCGGCGTTGCCGGCGCCGGCAGCACGACGGCGGAAGTGATTCAGAGTTCGGCGTCGCCCTATCTCGCCATCGGCCAGGGATTGCCGACGCCGGCACCGGAAGCAGTTCAGGAATTTCGCGTGAACACCTCCATGTACGACGCGCAACAAGGGTCGACCAGCGGCGCCCACATCGACATGAGCACAGCATCCGGAACCAACGCCATTCACGGCCAGGCATATTGGCACCGCGGAACCGACTGGCTGAATGCCGCTCCCTTTTTTTACAAGGACGATGCCAACATCCCCCCCAGTGAGGACGTTCCCGAGTTGCACCGCTACACGGCTGGCGGAACCCTGGGCTTCCCGCTCATCAAAGACAAGCTTTTCGGTTTTCTCAGCTACCAGCACACCCACGTTTCCGATCTGGAGATCGGAACCTCGCGCACCGCCGTGCCCACCGGCCTGACCGACGATCGCAGTCTGCAGGCATTGGTCAATGTCACCAACAACAACTTCCCTTGCGGCGGGCAAAACCAGTCTCCTTGTATCGGCGCAAGCCAGATCGATCCCGTCGCCTTCGCCATGCTGAACTTCAAGTTGCCGAACGGTCAGTATTTGATCCCGTCGGCGAATCCCAATTTCACCCCCACCCTGAACTTCCCGGAGAATGTTTTCATCACCCAGCCGGCCTACTTCATCACCGACCAGGCCGTATCCGATCTCGATTATCTGGTCAGTACGAAAGACACTCTGGCGCTCAAGTATTACTACCAGCACGATCCGACCACGGCTCCTTTCGGTTTTTCCTCCGTTCAGGGTTTCACCCAGCGTCTCGACGCTGGCAGCCAGGTGGCCAGCCTCAACAACACACAATCGATTCGACCGAACTTCAGCGTTACCGAGGTTTTCGGGTTCATTCGCGAGAAGATCTACAGCACGATAGGACAGCCCTTCACGCCGCAACAGATGAACATCAATGCCTTCGGGGCCTCGGTCTTCCCCGGCATTACCATCGTGGATGATCTAGGCAACTCCTCCCCGCTTAATACCAACGCAGTTTTCAACGCGGGGATCAATATCGGGTCCACCGCCGCTTCGCAGGGCGCATTCACCGGAGTTTTCCAGAATCGGTGGATGCCCTCGGCCAGCGCCATATGGAACCACGGCAAACATACGGTCGCTTTCGGCGGGAACTTTTCTTACACCCAGCTCAATGCGCGCGATCGAAGGACCAACACGGGCACGATCGGCTTCGTCAATTTTGAAGACTTCATCACCGGGCAGCCGGTCACATATACGGCCGACGGATTCATCGACACGACCTTCCTGCAGGGCGACGCCAACCGATACTATCGCTCCAAAGAAGACGGCTTATACGTCCAGGACAAGTTTCAGCTCCGCTCCAACCTCAGCATCAGCGCCGGCCTCCGCTTCGATGATCACGGAGGCTTAACGGAAAAGTACGGAAAAATCTTCAATTTCGATCCCTCTGCCTACAGCTACGACGCGGCCACGGATACGATTGTTTCGAACGGCTTCATCGTCGCCGGGAACAATCCTAGCTTTCCGACTAAAGGAGTCTCCAATTCCACTCTGACCGGTCGCCAGTGGGGACTCGCGCCGCGTCTGGGCGTGGCCTGGAGCCCGAAGATGTTCAACGACAAGCTGGTCGTGCGCGGGGGCTGGGGAATGTATTACGACCGCGGAGAACTCTTTGTCTACTTGTCCCCCGGCTTTGCCTCCGGCGTGATCGCCGGTGGTCCCTTCGGTGTAAACCAGACGCCGCCATGGGTGAATACGACGGCTTGCAGCGTGTACGCCTACTCCAACTGCAGCAGTTTCGAAGCTCCCTGGGGGCCGACGCTCGGTCCTGCTCCGAGCGGCAATCCCGCCGATCTGTCGCTCCCCAATGCGAGCGCCATATCCACCGGGATACCGTTATTCTCATTCGCCGATTACAACCGTGCGAATAAGCTCCCTTACACGCTTAACCAAACCCTCAATATTCAGTGGCAACCGCGCAGCGACCTCGCCATCGAAATCGGATACGTGGGAAATCTCGGCCGCCACGAAATCGTTCCCCTGCCTTTTAACCAGGCACAGATTGCTTCGCCCTCCAGTCCCATTCGCCCCGGGACACCTTTTGAGCAGGATTACACCTACGGCTATTCCATTGTCACCCAGGCTGGCGGCTTCACCCCCTACCTGCTTCCTCCCGGCAACCTGCCGACCAGCAACCAGCCCTACCAGCAAACTTTCGAAGGCGGTAACGTCGACCTCCGCGTTCCCTACATCGGCTATTCCGCGGAATCGGAGTCCTATACCGCTGCCGGCATCTCGGCCTACAACGCACTCCAGACCCACCTCGAAAAGCGCATGAGCCACGGGCTTCAGCTGGGCTTCTCCTACACCTACTCGCACGCTACCGACGAGCAGAGTGCCTTGGGCCTGTTTTACAACGGCAACAATCCTCTGAATCTCCGTTCCGGCTACGCCCTATCCGACTTCGACCGCAAGCACGTTATCAATTTCACCTACACCTACGAGCTGCCGAAGTTTTTCTCCCTCTCCTCATTTCGGGGCAAGGTTGCCGATGGATGGGCGATTTCGGGGTTGACGATACTTCAGAGCGGCCAGCCCTATAGTGTCGTCGATTACTCGGGTGCGGTGGGCAGCATATTCTACGGCGTGAACGACGGCATCACCAACCCGATCGTTCCGCTCTCGAGCTGCACGCCCAAGCAGGCGGTCACGGGAGCCTCTGGCGTCGACCCGAACAAGCCGGCACTCAACGCGGCCTGTTTTGGGCTTCCGTTACTGGCAGCCGGCGCTTTGAATGGCGCCATCCCTTCCAATGACCCGTTCGAGACGAACTTCATTGACCATGGCCAGCGCAATATCTTCCGGCAACCGTGGCAGCGGCGCGCCGACCTGTCGCTTGTCAAGATGACGGATCTGACCGAGCGCTATGCCCTGAAATACAAGCTCGACGTTTTCAATCTCACCAACACCGCCAGTTTCGATATTCCGATCGACGACGTCAGCCAGAACATCAACTTCAACGGTTTTCCCGCTTACAATCAGTCGCTCTACGTAAGTCCAACCGCGAGCGGTTTGGGTCTCACCAACAAGACCATCTCGAGTCCGCGGCAGATCCAGATGTCGTTGAGCCTCACCTTCTAAATTAGTTCCGGGGCATCCAAAAATGCCTCGTGCGGTCAACCATCGGAGGTCTCGCTTCTCGGCGAGCGGGCAGCGCGGACCGCCTGGCGCACGCAGGGCGCGGGTCAATTCGCGCTCACCGTCACCGACAGCATCTCCGGCGAAGCCGCCTGAAAGCTCTGCTGTAGTTCCGCTGCCGAATGGAAGACCCTACCCTCGACCCGCCGGGCGGGAAAAGCAAAGGTCAACCTGGACTCGGCAAAAGGATACGGATCAAGCACGAAGTGACGGGGGAGGGCGGCGCGCACTTTTACCCGCGCGTGTCCGCCGTCGCGTACGGGCAAAGGATGAAGCAGGTGCGCCGGCTGACGATAGTCGACGCAAGCGAGGAGTGAAAGATTGTCCGTTGCCTGCAACAGGCGGAAGTGATCGAAAATTGCAGCCTCGCTCGCCTGTTGCGGGGTAAATCGGCTGTCCCCGGCGATCTTCTGCCGAAGCGATTGTTGCAGCGCCTTCTGTTCGACCAGAAATCGGTCGAGAAGCCCCAGTTCGTCGGGGCGAATCGTCGAGCGGTCGGCATGGTCGTGCAACAGGCTGTAGGTGTGCATGGAAATGAGCACGGCGGCGTAGGCATCTTCGGAGGCGATCAGCCGAACCGCGCGGTCGCGCACTGCCAGATAGTCCGCGAGATCGATTTCCTCAAAAGCAGAGTACTTGCCAACCAACTCGGTCGAAAACGCGCTCGGCTTGCCTTGGCGCGTAATCTGCGGAGCGGCGTCGCGCACCTGCCAGCCATCGTCATGGCAGGCAATGCCTTTTAAGACCTGCGCGCGCGGCTCGGGCGCACAGAATCGGTCATTGCCCCAGCGCTCGGCAAACGCACCCGCCAGCCGCGCGTGGTCACGATGTGTCACCAACCACCATCCGGTTTCTGTTTCCAGTCGCAGCATAATCCCACCTCCCCGGGGACAAATTTCATCCCTTCACTCCACTTCCGGCGTTCGCGCCGACTCGTGCCAACGGTGCAGGAAGTACCATTCCAGAAACATGACCAGAAAGAAGAAACTGAACCCCAGCACGGTCGCCGCAAAGACGAGCGCAAACAGATAGTCGGTCTGCAGCTGCGAGGACGCGTAAAGAATGGAGTAGCCCAGGCCGCCTTCGCCCACGCGGCTGGAGCCAGCGTAGAGTTCGCCCGTGATGGCACCAATCACCGAAATGCCACTGGCAATGCGGATACCCACAAACAGCGAGGGAACCGCGTGCGGCAGGCGGAGTTTGAAAAGCAATTGCCGCGGCGTGGCGTTGTGCATCAGAAAAAGATGCACCAGGTTTTCCTCCACGCTCACCAGCCCCTGCGTGGTATTGGCGATGATCGGCGCCAGCGAAATGATGAACGCGATCAATGCCACCGACGCCGTGCCCGCACCCACCCACATCAAGATAAGTGGCGCAATGGCTACGATGGGCACGGTCTGCAGGAGCAGCGTGTAGGGATAGAGCATGCGACGTACCCAGCGCGATTGGGCAAAGACGAGCGCCACGCCAACTCCCACGGCCAGGCTCGAAAGCAAGCCGCCCAGTGCTTCCTCCGCGGTGATGGCAAATGAGGTGGCGAGCGACGGCAAGCGTGCGGCAACGGCTCGGGCAACCGCCCACGGCGAGGGCAGCATGTAGGGCGGGACGCGGCAGATCCACAGGACGATCTGCCACAGCGCCACCAGCGCCGCAAATACGGCGAGCGCGTTCGCGAGCGTCATCAGTTTCGGCTTCACTGCGATCGGGCCTCCCGCAAGGCGTGCAATACCTGTGCCACCAGAGTTTCGTACTCCGGAGCCGTGCGCAGGGCCGAGGTGCGTGGGTGTGGCAGATCCACGGGAAACATGGCGTAGACACGCCCCGGATTCGGCCGCAGCACCACGATTCGGGTGGAAAGAAACACCGCTTCCGAAACCGAGTGCGTGACAAAGACCGCCGTCCATTTCTGCTCCGACCGCAGGCGCAACAATTCTTCGTTCAAGTGGTCGCGCGACATCTCATCGAGCGCGGCAAAGGGTTCGTCCATGAGCAACAGCCGCGGACTGGTGGCGAGCGCCCGCGCGATCGACACCCGCATTTTCATTCCTCCGGAAAGTTCCCGGGGGTAAGCATCCGCCACCGCGCGCAATCCGACCAGGTCGAGCAGGGCGCCGGTCTTTTTCTCCCGGCGGGCGCGGCTCACGCCTTCCAGTTCGAGCGACAGGCCGACGTTCTCGCGTACCGTACGCCAGGGCAAAAGCGTGGGATCCTGAAAAACGAAAGAAACCGTCTCCCGCGCATTCTTCGGCGTCATCCCGTCCACTCGGATGTTGCCGCCACTCGGTGTCGCCAGACCGGAAATCAGCTTCAGCACGGTGGACTTGCCGCATCCCGAGGGACCGATCAGACTGACGAATTCACCTTTGGCAATCGTGAGGTCCACCGCATCAAGAACCGTCTGTCCGTCGCCGTAGTGCTTGCTGACCCCCGCGAATTCGACCTCCGCCACGACACCGGCGCCACTCATTGGTCCGCCTCACGGCAGGGCAGGTACAAGGCCGAGCCATAACCGAGGCGGTGATAAATGATCTGCGTCGATCGCAGCCAGTCCCATGTTGTGGCGCGGCACGAAGGCACGTCGCTTCCGGGATTGCGGTCATAGAGCGGGAACGCGCTGCTGGCGATCTCCAGCCTTATGCGTTCCCCGGCCGCAAACGTGCACGACGTCGGCTCGAGATCGAATTCCCAGCGATGCACTTCATCGGCGGCATAGTTTGCTCCAGCGAACAGCCACCCTGAGCGAGCGATCCCGATGCAAATGAATTCCGCGATGCCGTTCGGTCGCACCCGCACCAACTTTGCCGTGAAGTCGGCCGCGGCACAAGAAGTCGAGCCGTAGATGGCAATCCGCGGCGCGCCGAGAACCCGCACGCTGCGCACCAGCGGCGACGTGGTGTAGACGAGAACATTGTTTCCCGACTCCAGCCGCGATTGGTCGAACTGCCCGCTCTCTGCTGTCCGACCACCCGGCGCAAGCACGGGCACCTCCGGATCATAAACAAAGACATCCGGTGGCTCGTCGGATTCCGGAGCCACGGTCGACAGCGTACCATCGCCTTTGCGGGAATTGGCTTTTCCCGCGCTGTGCAGGTACAGGACATGGTCCTGGTTAACGGGAAAGCCCTCGCACGACCGCCAACGGTTTTCTCCAAGGACGAAATGGAGAATCCGAGCCTGCGCGGAAAATTCTCCGGAATCCTTCAGCCAGTGATTGAACCAGCGCAACAGGATCGAATCCGTATCGAGCAGGGCGTCGTCGCCAAAATTTGCCGTGCCCACCCGCTCGCTCCACGGGATATGCAGCCATGGCCCTGCGACTAGGTACTGATGCTGGCGCGCAAATTCGCTGCCCGCGTGCTCGCACAACGCCCGAAAGCCATCGATCGAACCCTTGAGATAGGTGTCGTACCAGCCGGCAAGATGAAGCGCGGGCACGACGATACGATCGACCGACTCGCTCACATCCATCGCGGTCCAATATTTGCCCGGTGCGGAGTGGTCGAACCAGTCGAGCACATATTGCGGCACGCCTTCGGCCTGCAGTGCGGGGTGATTACGGAAGGGCAACACCTCGGTCTGCGCCGCCGGGTCCACCGCGGCTTGTTCGAGCCGGGCACCGGCCTCCCGTAGCCGACCGCGCCGCGTGTCGGCCTTCAACAACTGCAAGCCCCAGCCGAGGCCGGAGGCCAAACGCAGCGCCCCCTGGTGATAGAACCAGCCCCCATACAGATCGTGTGCGGTCATGCCGGGGGCAATGCACACCAACCCCCGGGGCTGCTCGGAGGCGGCGAGCAATTGCGTCGCCCCCTGATAGGAGAAGCCATACATGCCGACCCGGCCATTGGTCTCGGGCCGGGTAGAGAGCCAGGCGATGGTCTCTGCTCCGTCGCGGGCTTCGTGGCGGAAAGGATAAAACTCGCCCGCGGAGTCGCCGCGGCCCCGCACATCCTGGATCACGACGTTGTAGCCTTGCCGCGCAAACCAAATGGGATGGGCGTAAACGACGGTCGAGGCGATATCGCGCCCATAGGGCTGGCGCATTAATAAGGTCGGATGCGGACCTGGTCCGGGCGGATAGTAATGATCGGCAATCAACTCCACCCCATCCGACATTCGGCAACCCACACCACGTTCGAGGCGCACCCCGTTGCCACAATCGAGCAAGCCTGTTTCCCTCATCGTGTCGGCTGGATCGGAAAGCTGGCCATCGCCTGCAAAGCTGCAGCCAACCGCGTTGCGGCCTGTTCCAGCCAGCGGGATCCTTTCTCTGCGGTGGCGGGCCGCGGATCGCCCATTACGCCACTGGGCGCGATGTCGCGCGTGAGCCACGCAAAAGTTGCGGCAGCGTTTTCCGGCAACAGCAGATCAGGGCGGGCGACATCTGCGATGTAGTTGACGGTATAGGCCGAGCGATCCACCAGTTCGGGCACCGACGCCAGCAACAGCGCCGTTTCGACTTCGCCGGCGTGGAAGCCGTAGGCCTTTTCCTGTGCGCTCAAATCCTCCAACGGAATTCCGCCTGAACCATGCAGGGCAAATGTCCGCAAGCCAAAATCGACGCGCAGATCTCGGGCCATGACGTCGATCAAAGCCGTGTTGCCACCATGCGTGTTGTAGAGCACCAGCTTCTGGAATCGCGCCTTCGACAGACTGGCTCCCAAATCGCGCAGCACCGCCATGAACGTTGTCGCGCTCATCGAGAGCGTTCCGGGAAACCCGACATGTTCATTGCTTTTGCCATAATGCACAGGCGGCAGCGCGTACACCGGGAGATCCGCGGGCAACTTGCCGAGCGCATGCCCCAGCAGCAGGCTATTGATAAGCGTGTCGGTGGCCAAAGGCAGATGGTGTCCATGCTGCTCGATCGCAGCGGTCGGCAGAACGAGCAAAGTCGATTCGCGCGACAGAGCGTCCACCTGCTTCCAGTTGAGATAGGCAAAATTACGCTGGTCCGGAATCCATGTTTTCATTGCGGGGAGACCGTTTCTCTGACCGCGGCCTGCGGCCTGAAGCTGATCATCTTGCCGGGATTCAGCAGTCCTTTGCCGTCGTAGCGCTGTTTGGCGAGGAGTTGCACGTGGTCGGCTCGATAGCGGCCGCCACCTTCGACATTGTTCACGTGCGGGTTGGCGACGAAGACGCCGATCTCGCGGCAGAACTTGATCATCTCGTTCAATCGGCCTTCGGTCGTGTAGTAGACCAGCGGTATGGCTCCGGGAACCACCTGTCCGTTGCCGTTCTTCATGAACTCCATATGAAAAAGGATTTCGTTGCCGAAGCGATCCTTCAATTTCCGAAATTGATTGCGCACCGTGTTCGGATCGAATCCGCATTGCAGGTAAGTCCATGCCGGATCGGTCTTCAGAGCCCACAAGGTGGTGTGGTTCCAGGTGTAATCCGAAAGCAGCGGGACGCTCCGCAGTCCTTGATAGGAGTTCGCGTAAACGACGGCCGAACCCGAGGCTTGCGCCGCACGCTCCAATTCCCCGCGCTGCGCCGTGGCAATCAAGACAAAGACCAGCGCTTTTCCCTCGGGCGCATACGGCCTTAGGGGAGCGAAAAAGGAGGGGATGGGCCATTCGAAAGTCGTGACCAGCCGTTTCGTCCACCCTGCGTCGGTTGCGACACGCTCGCTGAAATCGAAGGCCAAATCAAAGCTGTCGAAAGCAAGAACACACTGCGACCACAGCACGGCCGGGGTTAATGCCAGCCAGATGCGAACCATCACGCCATTGGTGCCCCAGGCGTGCAGAATGTCGTGCACTCCCTCACCCTCGTGCCGCATCACACGCGGTTCGGCTTCCATCGTGACCACCTCCAGCGCACGCACCGTGCCAAAATCGCGCAATCCTCCGTGCGCCACCGAGCCGATCCCGGCCGAGCCGCCGGCGAGAAATCCGCCGAGCGAGGCCTTGATGATCGTCGAGGGGTAGCAGCGGAGTTCCCAGCCTGCCGTTCGCGCCTCATTTTCGAGCGCCCCCAGACGCACCCCCGGTTCACAGACGGCAGTGCCATCGGCTTGAATCGCCTCGATCCTATCCATCCGCGCAAGATCGAGGACCACCCCGCCCTGCAGCGGAACCGCCTGCCCATAATTGCCCGTACCGGCGCCGCGCGCCGTCACCGGCAGATCGTGCTCGTGACAATACCGCAGAACGCGTTGAACCTCGCATGCGGTTAGCAACTGCACGACCACCTCTCCCACCTTGTTATCCAGCTGTTTTCTTAGCACCGGGGAATACCAATAGAAGTCGCGCGAAAGGCGCGCGACCACCTGCGGCTGGGTCAGGACGCGCGAGTCGTCGCCGACGATTGCCGCCAGCGCGGTGATGTGGCTCGCTTCCATTCGGTCCCGATTTCGTCGCTGCTATCGCCCGCCACGATCGATCGATCGATCGCGCCGTGTGCCCGTAGTCCAGGTACGGAATGCTTTTTGCATGTTCGGATGGGTGAACAGCGTATTGCAAAGATCCCGTAGCACCGGCCCTTCGACCGTGGTCTTCATGCCCGCATCTGCGCGCTCGGTCAGTTTCTTTGCCGGAATCTGAATTTGCATGCAGTGGCGACTGGCGTCCGCGATGGTAGCCCCGTAAACCAGGCGGTCGAGCCTGGCCCACAAAGCATTGGCCATGCACATGGGACACGGTTCGCACGTGGAGTACATGGTGAATCCGGCCAAAGTTACGCGCTTCAGCTTCTTGCACGCGCGCCGCACGGTTCGCAATTCCGCATGCGAACTGGGATCGTTTTCACGCCGCACGGCGTTGGTCGCCCGCATGAGCCGGTCGCCGGTCCGGGTATTCACAATCAAGGCCCCGAACGGCACCGGCGATTTAGTCTCCAGCGTGCGCGCAGTAAACCGGAAGAGCTCGCGCATACGCTGCTCATCCAGCCGCAAATTCAAGGATGTGGCACCCCGCCTTCTCCCCGCCAAAACCCGCATGGCGCAATCTAGCACGACCGTCTAAACGAACAACAATCGGAAAATCAGTTGCGACCGATGATTAATTCCTATTGGCCGTGATCGCGCGCCGGGTGCTAGGCTGCCGTCAAAGTCATCCTTCCAGGACCACTCCGTCGGGGACCTATGTTTAAAGACGCGCGATCGACCCGCCCATCGCTCTCCCGTTGCCTGTGCGCCTGTCTGATTCTGCTAACCACGGGTCTGGAAGGCTGCAACCGTCAGCCAGCACCAACCGTTCGAGGAACTGGACTGACCAGAATCACGCTGCAAGCGGACTGGTACCCGCAACCCGAACACGGCGGTTTTTACACCGCGCTGGTGAAGGGGTACTACCGGGAAGAGGGACTGGAGGTCAGCATTCGGCCCGGCGGGCCCTACGTGGTGGCAGCACAACAGGTGGCGGCGGGAACCGCGCAATTCGGCATGGGATCCTCCGACCTTGTCCTCGAAGCCATCGCCGACGGCCAGCCGCTGATCGCCGTGGCCGCCACCATGCAGCGCGACCCGCAGGGGATCATGGTGAGGAAGGACTCACCGGTTCAGTCCTTCGCAGACCTGGATGGACGCACCGTCGCGGTCAAGTCGGGATCGACCTGGTTCGAATACCTCGTCAGGCGCTACCGGTTGAGTCGGGTCCGTGAGATTCCTGCCACGTTCAGCGTCGCCAACTTTGTTGCCGACCCGCAGTACATCCAGCAGGCCTTTGCCACATCGGAGCCGTTCTTTGCGCGCCGCGCCGGCATCGAGACGCGCATCCTGCTCACCAGTGACGCTGGCTACAGCCCCTACCGCGTCGTGTTCACAACCCAGGACTTTCTCAAGCAGCATCCGGATACTGTCGCCAGGTTTGTACATGCCTCAGTCCGAGGGTGGCGCGAATATCTGAACGATCCCGTCGCTGCCCACACCGTGATTGCGAAACTGAATCCCGCGCTCAACCCGGAGTGGATGCAGTTTACCTGGCAGGCCTTGCGGGATGGGCACTTCGTCACCGGCGACGATGGAAGCGGGGTTGGCCTCGGGGAAATGAGTCCGGAGCGGTGGACCACCATGTACCGGCAGCTCGCCGATCTGAAAATGATTGCCAAGCCCTTCGATCCGCAAACGGCCTACACTCTGCAGTTCGCGCGACACTAGTGGTCAATCGTTTCCGATGTCCTCGTTCCACACTTCGGAGTTTTTCCCGATATATTCGCTCAACAACAAGGCACACTCGGAAGAATCGAGGTCAAAAACCGGTATCCCCAGTGAGCGCAGCCACTCCATCCCCCCCTGGAAATTGCGGCTCTCTCCAACCACCAGCGAACCAAAGCCGAACTGTCGGACCAGGCCACTGCAATACCAGCAAGGCGCGAGCGTCGTAACCATGGTGAGGCCGCGATAGCTGCGTTGCCGTCCGGCATTGCGGAAGGCATCGGTCTCGCCATGCAGCGCAGGGTCATTGTTCTGCACTCGACGGTTATGACCAGAACCGACGAGCTTCCCCGTGGCATCAAAGATGGCAGCGCCGATCGGGATGCCGCCTTCGGCCAGGCCCCGGCGAGCTTCCTCCAAGGCCACCGCCAGCATTGCAGAATGGTCCAGTTTCAACATGCTCGGCAATCCTATCCCTTCGAGATCTCGAGGCGAGTCGTTAGGGCTGCCATCAAAGCGGCCCGCTCCGGCATGCCGCTAGCGTTTGACGGTGAGTCGATACATCTCCGACGCATGCGGTCGAAACCGCACTGTCAGCGAGTCCGCAGACCCGTCATTGTTTCGTTTCCAAAGATCGCGCCGCCGGTAACTGGCTTCGGTTAGCCCCAGATCCTTCCAGTCGTAGTGGACGGTTGGTTCGCTCTCGCCGAGATTAAACACCGCCAAATAGTAGTCCCCCGCCGCCTGTTCGGGCCGCGCCAGCCAGATAACAATCGTGTCGGTGGCGATCAGCGGATGATTATCCCGCGAATGCTGATCGACCGCGATCACTTCCGGATTGGTCAATAATGACTTGGTCCATGCGTCGGAGGTAGGCAGGTCTCCGCCCATGATCAGCGGCGAGCGAAACATGGCCCAGAGTGTCATCAGGGTTCTTTGCTCATCGTGGGTGAACCTGGTTTGCCGCAACTCACCGTCGCCCGGATGGGGGCCCAAATGTCCCAGGGGCAGCATGTCGGCATCGGGCCAGCTGCCGGGCGATTCGCGTCCGGCCCACCGGGCCGTGGTCGCGAACTGCTGATGAAGACCTTGCGACCACTCGTGTTTTTTCCAGGATCCCCAGTGATCCCAGAAATCGTCACAAATGCGCCACATCTCGGCGTACCTGGACACCTCATCCGCATTTTCGAGCGCGGTCGGCCCGGGCGAAAGGCTGAGAACCATCGGCCGGCCGGTCTTATTGATGGCGTTTGCGAGCATGCGAATCTCCTCCCGCTTGTAGGGATGGTCGGCGATACAGTCAACCTTGATGAAGTCCACACCCCAGCCTGCGTAGAGCTGCATGATCGAGTCATAATATGCCTGACCCGCGTCGTTCGGCTTGACGCCATAGTTGTAGGCGTACCACGGACAGGCATCGGACGGGTCCGCGGCCTCCCGGGCGTGATAAGAAGAACCAGCAATCGGCAGATTCCCGGCGACTGCCTGGCGCGGAATTCCACGGAGGATGTGAATACCGAATCCGAGGCCGAGAGAGTGCGTGTAATCGGCCAGTGGCCTGAAGCCGGCGTCATTTGCCGCCGAAGGAAAGCGGCCCGTAGAGGGGACGAACCGGCCATTCGCGCTGAGCGTGAATTTGTATTCCGGGGGCTGACTCTCCGGGTTCAAGACGTACCAGCCCTCGTCAATTACAACGTATCGCCACCCGAAACGCTTGAGGTGCCTTGCCATCCAGCGGGCGTTCGCCTTGAATTGCGCCTCGGTGATGGTCCGGCCATAGGAATCCCAACTATTCCAGCCCATGGGAGGGGTGGGAGCGAGCGCAGCGTCGCCCGCTGCCGCCGGCAAACAGGCGAGCAAGACAACATACAAGTGTGCAGTAATCCAACCGGGCCGAGACCAGAGTCTGATCGATTTGGGCACTCGCGCGGAAGCATATCATGGTCGAATCGGAGACGCCGAAATCTCCTCCCATTGATCGCCATCCGCTTCCGAGCCTGGCTGGCGATGGTCCTCGGCGATGGCTGCGCGGAATCGAACCCGATCGATTGCAGGGTCCCGCTTGCGGGAAACCGATCAAGATTCCCCCGGCCCCATGAAGTTCCAGGCCCCTGGGCGATTCCCCCATGCTTTGAGCCAGACAGACAACGTTTACCTTCAACCCCGACGAGCGTCTGAGCGGCGGATTTCTGCCAGGGCTGCGGCGCGAGACTGGCATTTTGCTGAAGCGCTGAAGGGCCATTGCGGTGCCATATTAAAGTATTCCGCGTAAACGTTTTCTCTGGCCTTCGATATCGACACGGGAACGCCCGCGGTCGAGGTGCGCCGGCGTAACCTCCTAACCGGTTTAAGGCAGCACCACCGGTTCAGGCCGGCTCAGGTTTCAACCGCATCCGGTTCGGGCTGTATCCGGGGAAACGTTTGCTAGCTGGCCTCGCTGCCGGTCGCGGCTATGGTAGACTACAGTTCACTTTTGGCCGACCAGCGCATGGATATTCGTGAAATCGCGCGCCGCGCGAAGGTTTCCACGGCTACCGTATCCCGTGCCATCAATCGAGTACCTACCGTTGATCCCCAACTTGCCAAGCGGGTGTGGAAAATCATCGATGAACTTGGCTACTTCCCGAATACCCAGGCGCGGGCTCTGGTATCGGGGCGAAGCCGCATTTTTGGCCTGATCGTTTCCGAAATCACCAACCCGTTTTTTCCCGAGATCGTGCAGACCTTCGAGAATCTGGCAGTCGAGAACAACTACGAAATTCTGCTGACCTCCACCGTCCACGATCCCAAACGGATGGAGTCTTCGGTCCGACGCATGATTGAACGCCGGGTCGACGGCGTGGCCATTCTGACCTTTGGCATGGAAGACGCCCTGCTCAATCATCTCCGTTTCCGTAAGGTTCCATTGGTGTTCGTCGATGTGGGGCCGAACGCGCCCGGAATCGTCAACATACGAATCAACTACCTGAACGGAATTCGCCAGGCAGTGCAGCATCTGGCGGCGCTCCGGCACAAGCATATTGCGTTTATTTCCGGTCCACCCAACCTGAAATCGGCGATCTCGCGAAAATCCGCCTTCGAGACATCAATGAAAGAAATCGGCCTCTCTGCCGAGTTTATGGTGGAAGGGAACCATCGCATGGATGGCGGAATGCGAGCCTTGATGGAATTCAACAAGTTCAGCAGCCGGCCGACCGCGGTTCTGTGCTCGAACGATATGACCGCGATTGGAGTGATGCGCGAGGCCTACGATCAGGACATCAAGATCCCGGACGACCTTTCGGTAATCGGGTTCGACGACATCCGACTGGCGGAGTTTACCATTCCGCCCTTGACCACGGTGCAGATGTCACAGACGGAGCTGGCGAAAATCGCATTTCACGCTCTGTTGAACGAGGTGCAGCGCGAATCGCCCGCGACCGAGCGCAGCGAATACCACCTCAGCACCAGTCTGGTGCTCCGCCGTTCCACCGAAATGGTCGGGATTGGCCGACCCGGGGCGAAGCTGCGCAAGTAGGTTGCCGGGTCTCGAGAACCGGCCGAGCCCGTTCTGGGTGGAGAAAAGTTGAGGTTGTGAAAGATCATTGACAACCAGCCCCGTGATGGTCTAGATTGCGCTAGTTTGAGTAAACGATTACTTATTTCCCTTTTGAGGAGTGTAACATCGGAGCCATGCTCGAACGTTTACGCGAACAAGTGCTCGAGGCCAACCTGGAATTGGTGCGGCAGGGTCTGGTGCGATTCACCTTTGGCAATGCCAGCGCGATTTCGCGGAAAGAGGGACTGGTGGTGATCAAACCGAGCGGCGTTCCCTACAGCGACATGCGGCCGGAGCATCTGGTGGTCACCGACCTGCAGGGCAAAACCGTGGAAGGTCATTTGCGGCCTTCCTCCGACCTCCCCACCCATCTCGTACTCTATGACCGGTTTCGCGAAATCGGCGGCGTTGCCCACACGCATTCCGAGTATGCCACTGCCTGGGCGCAAGCTCGCCAGCCCATTCCCTGCTTTGGAACCACCCACGCCGACTACTTTCATGGCGAAGTACCGGTAACCGCGGAAATGGCAGACTCCGAGATTGCCGAGGATTATGAAGAAAATACCGGCCACGTCATCGTTCGCAGCCTGCAATCCACCGACCCCATGGCGACACCTGGCATCCTGGTGGCCAACCATGGTCCGTTCGCCTGGGGCCAAGACGTCCGCATGGCGGCTCACCATGCCGCGATTCTCGAATCAATTGCGCGGATGGCCTACTTCACGCTCGGCATCAACTCCCACGCGCAGCCAGCGGGCCGTGCACTGCGCGACAAGCACTACCTCAGAAAACACGGCAAGAATGCGTATTATGGGCAGGCCCAGGAACAGGGTAAAGCCAGGCATTGAGCAAGATTAAGGACAGGCCATGACGCCACTGCTAGCGACTGCCGTGCCGACCCAGTTGGTACGTCTATCTCCCATCGATATCGTGATCGTGGTTTTTTATTTTGCGCTGGTGCTGTCGATCGGCTGGTATTTAAAGGGCCGGGCGAACACGGGCGAAGATTTTTTCATGGCGGGACGGGAAATGACGGCGTGGGTGGCCGGATTGAGCTTTCTCTCGGCCAATCTGGGGGCACTGGAATTGATGGGCTGGGCGGGATCGGCCTATCAATATGGCATTCTGGCCACGCACTGGTACTGGATCGGGGCGATTCCGGCGATGCTGTTCCTGGCGCTGGTGATGATGCCGTTCTACTACATCTCGAAGACGCACTCGGTGCCGGGATATTTGAAACTGCGTTTTGGAGAGTCGAGCCGGGCCCTGTCGGCGGTCTCGTTCGCCTTGATGACGGTGCTCATGAGCGGGGTCAACATGTTCGCCATGGCCAAGGTGATGCAGATTGTGCTCGGCTGGGATATCAACTTCAGCATCTGGGTCTCGTCGCTGACCGTGGCCGTCTATGTGACGCTCGGCGGGCTGCGCTCGGCGATTTTCAACGAAGTGCTGCAGTTCTTCCTGATCTGGGCGGGCGCCCTGCTGATTCCGATTCTTGGACTCTACGAGGCGGGCGGCTGGTCGCAGCTGAAACTGCGCATTGCCGAGCGGGCCTCGGCACAATATGTCCACCTCTGGTCGGGTCTGGGATCGTTCACCACCAACCCCATGGGCATCCATTGGACAGGGATTGTGTTTGGTCTGGGGGCCGTTATCTCGATGGGCTACTGGACCACCGATTTCCTGGTGGTGCAGCGCATTCTGGCGGCCAAAGATATGCGCAGCGCGGAGATGGCGCCGATCATCGGAGCGGGCTTCAAGATGTTTGTGCCCATCATCGTGATCCTGCCCGGACTGCTGGGGCTGGCCGTATTGCCGATGAAACTGGTTCCGGAATCGGTGGCGGCCGCCACCGGTGGGCACAGTTATAACGATGTTCTTCCCCTGATGCTGGCGCGTTACTGCGGCCCCGGGCTGCTCGGCCTGGGAGTGACGGCACTGATCGCCGGCTTCATGTCGGGGATGGCGGGCAATGTCAGTGCCTTCACCACGGTCTGGACCTACGACCTCTACCGTCCCTTTTTCAATAGCCAGGGGACCGACCATCATTACGTCAATATGGGACGGTGGACGACGGTGATCGGGGTACTGATCAGCGTCGGCACCGCCTATCTGGTCATGCAGTTTGCCAGCATCATGGATTACGTGCAGGCCTTGTTCAGCTTCTTCATCGCTCCCCTGTTCGGTACCGTGGTGCTCGGGATGCTCTGGAAGCGAGCCACCGGGCCGGGCGGATTCTGGGGATTGCTGAGCGGGACGCTGTGTTCGATCAGCATGTGGACCTGGGTCAAGGTCGATCCTCGGGCGCTGCGCTACGTCGCCCTCTCGCCGAATGCCAAGGGCCTGGCTCAGGATATGTATCAGGCGCTGTGGTCTTTCTTGCTGTGCGTGGTGGTAACGGTGGTGGTCAGCCTGGCTACCAAGCCCATGACCGAGCGGCAATTGACCGGGTTGGTGTACGGCTTGACCGAGGTTCCCGCGATTGGAGACGTGCCCCTGCTTGAGAAGCCTGTTTTCTGGGCGGCAGTGGTGCTGGTCATTTTTGTCGTGCTCAACCTTATTTTTTGGTAGGCGATATTTTTGCTCGACGACGAGATGCGATCGCCATTGGGGGGATCGGCAGGAGGCAGACAGCATGGTTTCGATCTGGTTCTTTATTGGCATTTCGCTGGCGGTCAACGGGGTGCTGATTCTGGGGGCGGGAATCTACCAGCTGCTTGACCCTCCCGCGAACCCGGGCGTGGTGCTATTCCAGCTTCATGCCAATGTGTGGTGGGGCGCGGCCTTGCTGGTATTCGGCCTTATCTATTGTGTCCGCTTCGCGCCCAAACCGAAAGCCTGAGGGGCGGCAAGGAGTGTTATGCCAGTTCATTCCAGAAAAATGGTGTTCGGAGTCATCGTTGGTAACCGGGGATTTTTTCCCGACCATTTAGCGAAAAGCGGACGGGAAGAAATTCTGCGCGTTCTCGGGGCCGCGGACATCGAAGCCGTCGCCCTTTCGCCTGAACAGAGTAAGTACGGAGCGGTCGAGACCCGGGAAGAATCGCGCCGTTGCGCGGAATTGTTCAAGCGTCATCGCGACCGTATCGACGGAATCCTCGTCACCCTGCCAAACTTCGGCGAGGAGAGGGCAATTGCCGACGCGTTGCGTCTGGCCGATCTCCGCGTGCCTGTGTTGGTTCAGGCAACACCGGACGATCCCACCAAAATGACGATTGCTTTCCGGCGCGATAGCTTCTGCGGAAAGATGTCGGCTTGCAACAACCTGCGGCAATATGGCATCCCCTATTCGATCACGACCCTGCATACGGAAAGTCCCGACTCGCCGGAGTTTGCCCAGGACCTGGTCTGGTTTTCGGCAGTCTGTCGCGTGGTCAAGGGGTTTTCTAACCTGCGCGTCGGAGCGATCGGCGCACGTCCCGCCGCCTTCAACACCGTGCGCTACAGCGAGAAGATTCTGGAATCCCAGGGCATCTCGATTGAGACGCTCGATCTTTCCGAAGTGCTCGGCCGAATTGCGCGCATGCCAGATAGCGATGACCATGCACAGGCCAAGCTGAGCGCCATCCGCCAATATGTGGATGCGAGCGAGGTGCCCGAGCCGGCTTTAATGAAAATGGCCAAGCTCGGAGCGGTGGTCGACCAGTGGATGGCGGCGACCGAGGTTTCGATCAGCGCCGTGCAGTGCTGGACCTCGATTGAGGAAAATCTGGGCGTCGTACCCTGCACCATCATGAGCATGATGAGCAATGAACTGCTCTCCAGCGCCTGCGAAGTGGACATCTGCGGCGTGCTCGGAATGCACGCCCTGCAGCTTGCTTCCGGCGTCCCCTCGGCTCTGCTCGACTGGAACAATAATTACGGATCGGACCCGAACAAGGCGGTTTGTTTCCATTGTTCCAATTTGCCCAAACATTTCTTCCGTTCGGTAAAAATGGATTTCCAGGAGATCATTGCCGGCACGGTGGGCAAGCAAAACACCTTCGGTACCTGCGTCGGTTTGATCAAGCCGGAAAAAATGAGTTTTGCCCGCTTCTCGACCGACGACACAGCCGGCAGAATGCGGGGTTACGTCGGAGAAGGACGATTCACCGACGATCCACTCAACACCTTCGGCGGCGCGGGTGTGGTCGAGATCGCCCACCTGCAAAAGCTGTTGCGTTACATCTGCCAGAACGGCTTCGAGCATCACGTGGCCGCCAATCTTTCTCCCCATGCGTCGATTTCTGCCTCGGCGGTGCACGAAGCCATGACTCGCTACCTGGGCTGGGATCTGCACTGGCATGGGCGAGAGAACGGAGCCTGCTGATGGCAATCGTGGCGGGAGTTGATTTCGGAACGCTCAGCGTGCGCGTCTCTCTGGTCGACAGCGAGCGCGGCTTGCTCACCTCCGCCGTCCAGGAATACCCGCTCCACCGCAAGCGCGAAGATCCGGAATATGCGACGCAGTCGCATGCAGATCACATGCGCGCGCTCGGGTTGGCAACTCACCAAGCGCTCGACAACGCACACCTTTCGGGCAGCGAGGTGGCAGCGATTGCGCTCGACACCACCGGCTCGTCGGTCGTTCCGGTGGGCGAAAACATGCAACCGCTGGGCGAGTATTACCTGTGGTGCGATCACCGCGCCAAAGGTGAGGCGGCGGAGATCACGGAAGCGGCCCGGCGGGAAGGGCTTGAAGCGATTCAATGGTGCGGCGGGGTCTACTCCTCGGAGTGGGGATTTTCCAAACTGCTGCACTGGCTCCGTCACAATCCCGACAAACGCCGGGAGTTGGTCTCCGCCTTCGAGCACTGCGACATGGTGGCGGCGACGCTCAGTGGCATCACCGATGCGAGAAAGGCGAAGCGAAGCGTTTGCGCCATGGGCCACAAATGGCTGTGGAATCGGAAACTCGGGGGTCTTCCGCCGGAGAGTTTTCTGATAAAAGTCGATCCCCTCCTGGCAGGCATCCGCGACAAACTGGATGGTGACTACACTAGTTCCGATCAAATCGCCGGCACCCTGTCGCCATTCTGGGCGGAAAAGCTCGGCCTCAAGGCGGGCATTCCCATTCCGGTAGGAGCCTTCGACGCGCATTGGGATGCAATTGGGGCCGGTTGCCGCACCGATGACATGGTGAACGTGGTCGGCACTTCCACCTGCATCATCGGAATCACTCCCTCGGTCAACCTCGTGCCCGGTGTTTGCGGCGTGGTCGAGGGCAGCGTGCATCCCCAGCGCACCGGAATCGAAGCCGGGCTCTCGGCCGTAGGGGATATATTCAGCGCGATTGCCACGCGCGCGGCTACGGACGTGGCCACGCTCAATGCCGGCCTGGAGAACTATCGCGCCGGTCAAACCGGTCTGCTGCGCATGACCTGGGACAACGGCGACCGTACGGTGCTGGTCAATCCCAACCTGCGCGGCGTGACCTTGGGCTGGAATCTGCAGAGCACGGCTCAGGATGAATTGTTTGCCGCCATCGAAGGGACCGCATTCCATACCCGCGTGATCCTCGATCGCATGGCCGCGCATGGCGTTGCCATCCGTCGGGTGATCAACGCTGGCGGCATTCCGCAGAAAAACGACGTCCTGAACCAGGTTTATGCCAACGTGCTGGGTCGCCCAGTACTGGTTCCGAGCAAGAGCGTAGTCAGTCTAGGGTCGGCCATTTTCGCTTTTCTGGCGGCGGGAACTTTCAAGACCATCGAGGAAGCGCAGGACGCGATCTGCCCGGAACACCGGACATTTGCCCCGGACAGCGCGACGCGTCGCAGTTACGATCTCCTCTATCCCTTGTACGGCAAGTTGTATTTCGCTTTGGGAACCCAAGGTGCGGATGGCCTGGGCGACGTCTTGCCCACGTTGATCGAGGTGGCCAGCACTGCCATCCATCCGTCCGTCGAGTAGTACAGGAGCGAGGAACAGCGATGAGAGTTCGGAAAACCCTCAACCACATGGCCATCGCCGCATTCGTATTGGTAGCGGTTAGCATGGTCGCGGAGGCCAAGACAAAAGTGACAAGTCAGCCCTTTGGCAAGCTGCCGGACGGTACTCCGGTGGAAATCTATACCCTCAGCGACGGCGCGTTCGAAGCGCGAATCGCGACCTACGGCGGGATCGTGGTTTCGCTGCAGGCCCCCGACCGCAATGGCAAGCCGGCCGATGTGGTGCTCGGATTCGATACCCTCGAGGGCTATGTGGCGAACTTTAATGGCCCCTCAGACGCGTTCTTCGGCGCACTGATTGGCCGTTACGCCAATCGAATCGCGCACGGCAGCTTCACCTTGGACGGGCAAAAGTACTCCCTGCCACTCAACAATGGCGAGAACACCCTGCACGGGGGGCCCCATGGATTCAATAACGTGGTGTGGAAAGCGAAGCCGGTCGCCAACGGAGTCGAGCTCAGCTATCTCAGTCGAGACGGGGAGGCGGGATTTCCCGGCAGCCTGACGGCTCAGGCTCGCTACACCTTGGTGAAGGGCGATCTGCGGATCGAGTATTCTGCGACCACCGACAAGCCCACGGTGGTGAATTTGACCAATCACTCGTATTTCAATCTTGCCGGGCAGGGCGACATTTTGCAGCACGAACTCACACTGCATGCCTCCCGCTTCACGCCCGTGGATGCGGGGCTGATTCCGACCGGTGAATTGAAAGCGGTGGATTCCACGCCTTTCGATTTTCGCAAGTCGACGGCGGTGGGCTCGCGGATCAATGCCGACGATCCCCAGCTCCATCTCGGCCGGGGTTATGACCATAACTGGGTGCTCGACAGCGGCGGCCGGAAATTGGCGGAAGCCGCCGAAGTCTACGATCCGAGCAGCGGGCGCGTGCTGAAGGTGCTGACCGATCAGCCGGGGATCCAGTTCTATAGCGGAAATTTCCTGGACGGGTCGATCCGCGGCAAACAGGGAAAGCCGGACCAGCTGCGCGCGGCCTTGTGTCTCGAGACGCAGCATTTCCCGGACTCTCCGAATCATCCGGATTTCCCGACGACGGAACTGAAGCCCGCAGAGCGCTATCACACGGTCACCATCTACCGTTTCTCCACCCGGTAGTGTTCACCCGGCGCAAACAAGCGACTCGTCGCGTCGCTATCTGTTAGGAGACTTCACCATGTTTTCCGGGCAACGAAGACGGTTCCTCAAACAGTCCGCCACTGCGGCAATGGCATGCTCGATGGATTCCCTGCTTGGCCCCTTCGCGCTTGCTCAGGCTCCGGCAACCGCGGGTGACATCGCTCATTTTTATGTCGATTCCCGCCGCACCACGGCCGCCCTTGATCGCAACTTGTTTGGATCATTTCTGGAACATCTCGGTCGTGCCATCTATGAGGGCATTTACGATCCCGCCTCGAGCCTTTCCGACAGCGCCGGCTTCCGCAAGGATGTGCTCGACGAGGTGCGTCAGCTGGGTGTTCCCATCATCCGCTATCCCGGTGGCAATTTCGTTTCCGGTTACCACTGGCTGGACGGTGTCGGGCCGAGAAAGGATCGTCCGCGGGTCCTCGACAAGGCGTGGAATACGATCGACAGCAATCAGTTTGGAACGAACGAATTCATGGCCTGGTCGAAGATCGCGGGGTCGAAGCCCCTGATGGGTCTCAACCTCGGAACGGGCAGCGCGGAAAGCGCCGCCGCCCTGGTCGAATACTGCAATGTCGAAAAAGGCACGAAGTGGAGCGAACTCCGTCGCAGTCATGGCATTGAACAGCCCTACCGGGTCGAACACTGGTGCCTGGGCAATGAGATGGATGGTCCCTGGCAGATCGGGCACATGACCGCCAGCGAATACGGCCTCAAGGCACAGGATGCGGCCCGCCAGATGCATGCCGTCGATTCGTCTCTCCAACTGATCGCCTGCGGCTCAAGCGGCCCCGGCATGCCGACCTACCTGGAATGGGATCGCGAGGTATTGGAGCAATGCTACGACGATGTCGATGCCTTGTCGTTGCATCGCTATCTCGGCAATACCCAGGAAGAAACGGGCCGGGACAGCGGCAAATTCTTGGCCATGAACCTCAGCATGGAACAGCAAATTGCGGAGACGCTCGCGGTTTGCGATCTGGTGCGCGGCCACAAACGCTCCCAGAAGAAATTGTGGCTCTCCTTTGACGAGTGGAACGTATGGTACCGCGAACGCAGCGGCGACGCAGTCAACGGACACGAGCATGAAGCGCCGCATCTACTCGAGGAAGTCTATACCCTGGAAGATGCGCTGCTGGTCGGTGGCATTCTGAACACACTGATGCGCAACGCGGACCGGATCAAGATAGCCTGTCTCGCGCAACTGGTGAACGTGATTGCTCCGCTGGTGACCAACGCGAGCGGTTTGCTGCGCCAGACCATCTATTATCCGTACCGCTGGGCGCTCGAATTCGCCCACGGCAACGTGCTCAACCTGCTGGTCGAGTCACCCACCTATGAGGTTTCCGGAGTGGGCCGGGTTCCCTATCTCGACGTGGCCGCAACTTTGCATCCGGAGACGGGCGGAATCTCGATGTTCGTCCTGAATCGCGATCTGAACAAGTCGCAGACGGTCGAGATTCATTGGCAGGATCGGGCGCCGAACCGACTGCTCGGTTCGACCGTACTCACGGGTGGGGATTTGAAGGCCGTCAACACCTTTGAAGCCCCGCTGCGGGTCGCCCCGCAGCCGGCGGACAAACCCGTAACCAGCGGGGAACGCACGCGACTGGAATTGCCGGCGCGCTCCTACACGGTGATTCAATGGGCATCGTAAAGCCGAAAGTGCAGACGGGTTTGAATGTGAAGAAAACTCGCCGAGTCGTGCCCGCTAGGGTCTGGCGCACAGTACCACCAGCGTCATATCGTCATGCTGCTTCTCGCCGGCGACGAATCCGTCGGCCGCCTGCATGACCCCGGCAATGATCTGTGCGGGCTCCAAGCCGCCGCACTGCTTCACGGTTTCGATCAGCCGCGCTTCTCCCCATTCCTCGTCGGCCGCGTTCAGGGCTTCGCTGATGCCGTCGGTGAACATCAGCAATATGTCACCCGGCGCGATGATCACGTCAGACTGCTCATAGGGAAAGGTCTCGAGCAAACCCACCACCGTGCCGCCACCTTCAAGACGCTGGATCTGCCACTGCTGCTCGTGGCGATGAAACAACATCGGCGGATTGTGCCCGGCATTCACGTAGGTCAATCGACAGGTCCCGGGATCGTACTGGGCGTAGAAGAACGTCGCGTAGCGATTATTCGCCGAAGCCTCGTACAGCAGGTGGTTGACATGGCCGACGAGGGCTGCCAGATTCCCCGCCGCCCGGGTCGCCTCTCCTCGTAGTGATGCCTGCAGACTTGCCATCATCAACGCCGCAGCAATGCCTTTGCCGGAAACATCTCCGATGGCGATTCCCAGGCGTCCTTCTGGCAGGGCGAGAAAGTCGTAATAGTCGCCGCCGACTCCCAATGCCGGACGGCAGGCGCCGGAATATTTAATGCCCTCGATCGGCGGCAACGTCTGTGGAAACAGTCGCTCTTGCACCTCGCGTGCGATTTCCAGTTCGCGGTTCAGCCGTTCGCGGTGCGCAACTTCATCCGCAATCGCCGACACCAGCCGTGCATTCTCCAGCGCCAGCCCGGCTTGTGCCGCCACCGACTTCAGCAAACGGACGTCGGTTCCCGAGTAGGGTTCGTCCGACAACTTCGATCCCAGACTGATGAAACCGAGCAGCTTGTCCCGCGTGCTCAGGGGCAATAATAGCTCGCTCTGCAGTTTCGATAGCCTCAGGCGATCTTCCTCGCTCACTGCTGGCTCCCGATACAGCCAGGACTTGGGATCGTCGAGATACACGCGCGCCGGTTCTCTCTGTTGCTGGAGAACCTTCAGAGCACCGTTGTTTGCCGGAAAACCCACGTCGGGTACCGAGCTGTATCCCAATGCGTACGCCGGACGAAACCAGCCGTCGCCGCTCAGCAGGACCGCTACCCGCGGAACGTGAAGCGTTTCCGAGATTCGTGCGGCCACGGTCTTGATCAGCGGCAAGATCTCGACCATGCTACGCACCTGGTCGCTCAACTCGCTGAGCACTTGTTCGGCGTTGTAGGCTTCGCGGAAAAATCTGCGGTCGGTCCAGACGCGCAATCGATCGGCGACGCGACGAATGGTAAAGATGGCAAGTACTCCAAGCGCAGCAACGATTATTTTGGTCGGCCTTTCCTGGCTCTCGGTGAACAACCGCCAGGCGGTGAAAAGGACCACCAGCGCTGCCACGAGCCGCAGAACAAGAATGCCGTTTTTCGCCAGCCCGTATTGCAGTCCCTGCCGCGCCGCCACCCGCACATCGATCGCGCGCTGCACCACGATCACATACGCGAGAGTCAGCGGAAAGATCATGGTCATGATCAGCACGATCGCGATCAGCCAGTCGGGTAATAATTCGTACATGGATTTCCCGCGGTACTGCGAGAACAGCGTAAGCAGCAACAGCGGCGCCAAGGCAATGGTCGCCCCCCAGTAAAGCAGGAGAAGTCGGCGCTTGGCATCGCGCGAGATCGCCATCGACGATTTCAGGAAGATCGAAGCGAAAAATCCAACGCCAACCACGCAATAAAGGTAAGTTTGCAGTGGAGCACGCAACCCACGGAACGTTTGCTCCATGTCGCGAGCGCGCGCGTAGTCTGTCATCTGCGTAACCGCCAGCACAACCCAATACAGGACCTGGCAAAGAAGCGGAGCGAGTACCAGCACCGGGATCCACTTCCGCCACGCGGGCATCCGCGTGTAGAAGGGGAACGGTTCCGGGAAGAAGAAGCCGAACAGGAACATAAATCCAGCCCATCCAGCGGCCAGAGTCACCCGGTAAGCCATGGCCAGGTCACGATAACCCGGGCCCCAGCCCTCAATCTTGAAGGCGCTGAACAGCTGCGAAAAACAGAACATCAGTCCGAGCAGAATCCACGCCAACCGGTCCCGTGGCCGTACCAACACCACCCAGGATCCGAGCAGGACGCATCCGATCGGCGCCACGATATTCAGGAGCAGGTCGAATATCACCTGGCTCAGCGGAGCCGTTCCCGCCGTGATGGGGAGAACCACGGAATGTTCTCCGGACGCTGAGTTCACCCGGAGTTCGAGCCGACCGCCGGGGCGAGCTCGAGCATAGGCCTCCGCCAAGATCGCAGTGCCGGCATAGTTTTGCCCGTTGACCGCGAGCAGCGTGTCGCCGGGGTGCAGACCCAGTTTCTCAGCCTCCGGTCGCACGATCTCAAGCGTTGCACTGGCCGAAGCGGGCATGACAAACGGAACGTCTACCTTTTCTGCACCCCAGATGTCTTGGGCATAGCGAACCTGAAACAGCATCGCGCCGGTAAACAGAATCGCCAGGCACACATACTGGAATACGGGAGGAGAAGCATCGCGTCTGCGGGATTCGGTCGGCATACCTCGGACAGCACCGATTGTACGACGTAGCCCACCCGCCTCGGGTCAAGGCACGCCGTTGCCGCAGTTCGCCGTCCTCCGGATCGGGCACCGGATGGCCTGCTTCCCCCGCCGTCAGCGCACCCCGACCGACGCAGTCATGACTAGACTGGGTAGTTATCTGGCGTTCCGCGAGCCGCGATAGTTTTCTGCCTCTCCATCGCAGCCACAGCACTTGCAGGCACCGTTCACACACAGGACTCGCTGTGAATTTTCCGGGAGCCGGAGGCGCGAAATCTCATGGTTCTCGACTCTAGTCGCCGTCACGCTGACCGGTTGTCGTGGTTGTGCGGCAAACTGTCGATGACGGTGATTTCGAGTCGGAGGTGATTTCTAGTCGCCTTTTCCGCAGGAGCAAATGCCGTTGCCGCTCCCCAACTGCTCGACCATGCTGCACTCGCTGACGAGCACGGCCGCTTCCACGCTATTGAGCGCAACCAGGGAAGAACTTGTTTCCGTGATCTGGGAAGTACCGCCCGAAACCGCTACAGGGTTGCTCTGCCACCCGAGGACCACGCCGTTCGGATTCGACGCTCCAGCATCGCATTGCCCATTCTGTCCGGGATTGGAGGGCACGACCATGATGACCCCGACTTGAGGTTGTTTGCCAGTCAGAGGATTGGCTGTCAGATCATTGAGCAGAGACAAACTCCTCAGCCCGCCGTCCGAGATCGAACATCCACAACACTCGCTCAATACCTGGGTCTGATCGAGCACATAGACCATCGCGCAAAGGTCACCGGGCGTTACCCCCGGGTTGGTGAGCTGAAGCGAGCCATCGACGCCTGTTTGTACAGCGCTGGCGCGGTTAAAATAATTGACCGTCATCAATGGCGTAACGGTGACGCCCGCCGCCGCCGAGAATCCGCTCGTCTGGGCGACAATGGTCGTCGATCCGACTTGCTCCGCAATCACCATTCCACCGTTATTCACGCTCGCGACGTCGGGCTCGGCCGAACTCCAGGCAACGGCTGCGGTCATATTCTGCGTTGTTCCATCGCTCATGGTGGCCATCGCTTGCAGCGGGCGGCTGCCTTCGATGACGATGGATAAATTCCCCGGGACAATGCTCAGACCCACCACCACCGGGGGAGACACGGTCAAGCTTGCCGACCCCGTCACGGCCGCCGACGCCGCGCTTACGGTGACCGCTCCGACTGCATTCGCAACCGCCGTTCCGGCCGGACTCACACTGGCGATTGCCGGCGACGATGAACCCCAGGTCACCGATTGCGTTAGATTTTGCGTCGATCCGTCGGAAAACCTTCCGATGGCGGTGAATTGCCCGGTTTCCCCGAGCGGCAGGGAAAATGGATTCGGTCCCACGGTAAGGCTCAGCAATGCCGGTTGTCCGACGGCAACTGCGGTGCTGCCGGTTATCCCCTGATAGGCGGCGGACAGCTGCGCGATGCCCGCACCCATGCCGGTCACAACTCCTTGCGCGTTCACGTTGGCGATTGTCGACGATGACGAACTCCACTTCGCTGACTGCGTCAGATTCTGGTTGGCGCCATTCGAAAAGGTTCCAGTCGCGGTTAGTTGCTCCGTTTCCCCCAGTGGCAAGGAAGATTGGTTTGGCCCCACCGCGATGTTGAGCAGTGCCGGCGCTCCGACAGTGAGCGCCGTCCCGCTGGTCATTCCTTGATAGGCAGCCGACACCTGCGCGATTCCTTCGCCGAGGGAAGTTACAACGCCTTGTGCGTTCACAACCGCGATGGCTACCGCGGTTGAACTCCACGTCGCCGACTGCGTGAGATCCTGAGTGGTGCCATCAGAAAAGGCGCCCGTCGCAGTCAGTTGTTCCGATTCCCCCAGAGGCAAAGAAGATGGATTCGGCGCCACCGTGATCCCCAGCAATGCCGGTTGTCCGACGGTAACCGCGGTGCTGCCAGTAACTCCTTCATAGGCGGCCGACACTTGCGCTACGCCCGCGCCCATGCCAGTTACAACTCCTTGCGGGTTCACCGCGGCGATGGGCAATGCCGAGGAACTCCACGTCACCGACTGCGTGAGATCCTGAGCCGTGCCATCGGAGAAGGCTCCAGTCGCTGCCAGTTGCTCCGATTCCCCCAGAGGCAATGAAGACTGGTTCGGCCCCACGGCAATGTTGAGTAATGCCGGCTGTCCGATCGTAACTGCCGTGCTGCCGGTTACACCTTGATAGGTGGCCGACACCTGCGAGATACCTTGGGCCAGGGCAATTACAACTCCGTCGGTGTCGATCTGGGCAATGCCTGCTTGGCTCGACTGCCAGGAGACCAAAGTGCTGATCGATTGCGTAGTCCCGTTGTCGTAGACTCCGGTGGCACTCAGCTGCAGACTTTTTCCTTTCGCCAAGCTTTGATTCGCGGGCGTAACGTTGATCTGCGTAAGTTTCGCCGTTGCGCCCTGTCCCTGCGCAGCGCTACCGGACCCGCAACCCGCCCACAATCCGCAACACGTGAGGACGCAGAGCGTAGAAACAGCTCGGGCAACGGCTGAGAATTTCATACGGACGCCTGGGCGAATGCGGGGGGGAGGAAACCAACAAACCAACTAACCTATTGGAACTATACTGGCCGGATTATGGCGATCAACTCCCATTTTAGAGTAACCCATTTGGACTAATCGTATAGGCTAGACCAAACGCCCAGCGGTGCGTTTTTCGTGGTTGGAGTGGAAGCGCACGGCTAGACAACGAACTTGAGGCCGCTGATATAACGGGCAGGTTTTTGCCCGTGCTTGACCGTCCATCGCACCTGCATCAGAGAGGGAATCAAAACCGGAACATCGGGCGCCTCGAAATTGCAGCATACGAAAGTGTCAGCCTGCAGTGGGTCCGAGCTGATAATGCACACACCGCCGTCGCTCAAATTATGAATACGACCATCGAAGGGTTTGGGCACGGCGCCCGTGGTCTGACTCGAGAGCAAGCTGCGCACGTGAGCTTCCAGTACTTGGGGGAACCGCTGATGTTGGCGTCGTTCTCGATCGGGGGTTTGCGTCACGCCTAGGGATAATGCCTGACAATGACCCCATCCGTAAATTCTGCAATTGAACTAGTAATTCGCGACTAAACCGCCTGCCGGCAGAAGTTCAGGCGTTCGGCCGTGTGGAGGCTGCGATCTTCCCGGCGATTCCAGATCGCGTCGAGACCTTCATTTTGACCATGACCAATCTCAGAAACGCCTTGACGGTGTTCGGACTGATCCCCATGCGGTTTGCGATCTCTTTGCTGGTTAAGCCTTGCAGCAAAAAACCTACCGTTTCCCGCTCTCGCTGTGTCAGATCGAACTGTTCCGAGATATCGGTAAGCGCCGAATGGCTGCTCGCCCCAGTCCGCTCCAGGAGCACGGCGAAAGCGGGCTGAACGGCATACTGCCCATTGCAATCGACTTGAAAGTTTCTACAGATGTAGCGGCGTTTTCCCGACTTATACTCTCGAACGAAAACCGGACCGCCCTGGTTCCGATGCTCGATGAGCGCAGTGCGCACGCGATCCGCCAGAAAAACCTTGGGTTGCTTGATGCGATCCGCTCCGCTTGGAAAGCAAAGGATCTGAAGAGCCGGACCGTTGGAGGCGATCAGGTTTAGTCCAGCGTCCAGGAGTAAGAAGCCGTTGTTCGTCGGAGCCATTGTCACAGCGTTCCCCCAGCGTATGAAGCGATTCTTCTTTTTTAGCCCATTACCCTTCCGCGGTCGTCTTCTCGGTAGACAATATTCGTGTCCCGTCGAAGCTGCGCATCGGGGTGGACATCTTTTAACGTAAATGTCCGGCGTTAGATAGGGGAGTGACTCGCAACAGCCACAAAACCAACAGCACGGAATAGCGCGGACAGTATCGGGTATTCCGCAATGACTTGTCAAGGCCGTACTTGCTCGCGCTTGGCCATTTGTACATGCGCGGAGAACAGAATTATCACTATCCTGCAGCCCTTTGCGCTTCCTTCGAGCCGAATGAGTTCGGCCCCGAAAATAGCGGCTCAAAAAGCGCCCGGCAAGCGACCAGCGATGGCGGTTTGTGGTATAGTGAAAAAAGAACCGCGGCAATGATTTTCCGACGGATTGACTAATCCAATCGAAGAGTTGTTGGCCGAGTCTATCCGTAGTTTACTGAAAGTGTCTAGCAAGCTCCCCCGACGAAAAGCGCGGCGTCCCCGCGATGGCGCCTGCCGCATCCACGAAGTGAATGTGTCCTGCCGCCAGTTCGCAATAGTCTCTGGCTGCGCACGGAAGTGAGGCGGTTATGCTTGGCCAGACTGGCGCAGGATGCGGTCGCGGCGCACTCGCCTTGGCGGCGCGATGGACTCCGAGAACCTTCGCCCGTATGCAAAATGGCATGCGCATCGCGGTAGCAATCGCCCTTTTGGCCGGTTGTGGAAGGGGCGAACTGTGGGCTTCGGAATCCGCCGTTCCTCACGGTTTGACCGTTCAGCGTTCGCCGCGTGCGATCCCGCGCAAGTTTGTCATCACTCCTAATCGAGCGACCGTTGCGGCAAATCAAACTCAGCATTTCCAGGTGACCGATGCGCAGGGGAATCCGGTTGCCGTGCGCTGGAACGTTTCCGGGCTGGGCTGTTCCGGTGTCGACTGCGGCACCATCGATGAACACGGAGTGTATCGCACTCCCTCTTCGGTTACTAAGGCGCGAGTCGTCATCCTGGAGGGGGTCTTGATTTCAGATCCCAATTACTCGGTGCTGACGGAGATCGAACTCGCGCCCGACGTAGCGACCAATCGTTCTCCGGCTTCGGCGCCGGTCTCGAGCCTGCAAACACCACCCATGCCGACATTGCCGGCCGGAGGCCGCAACCAGCCCCAAGTCACCGTATCGGGCCAACTGCCGGTTGTCGCTCCGCCTCCAATGACCGACAAGATGACGGCAAGGCGGACGATCGCAGCCGCACAACTGGTTCCGTCTCTGCTGCCGGTCGTGCCGGCGGCGCCAACCTTGCAAAAGCAGAACTCGCCACACACCGCGCTGCTTCCCTCTCCCGATGCGATTCCCGCATCACCGGTGATGGAACGTAAGATTGCAGCCCGCGAACCTGTACCGCCTCCGCTGCCGAGGGTCACCGGGCCAGCACCTGTCGTCGAGAAGTCGCAACTGGCTGCCCGAGACCCACTCCCGGCACTGCCGCAGGCGGTTGCCGCTGCTCCGTCGCTCAAAAGCCCTACCACGGCGCGCGTCACCTTGGGACTTCCCCTGTCCACTCCGATTGGGGCGCCGGCGAGAATCGAAAGCAAAATCGCAGACCGTGGCCCGGTCGCGCCGCCGCCAGGAGTCGCCGCGCCCCCGCCAGTGCCGGTGACGGAAGGACAAAAGACGGAAGGCCAAAAGAAGATCGCCCCCAGGGATCCGCAGCCGCCGTTGCAGTCTGCAGTCGCTGGCGCTGCGGACCAAAGTCAGCCCCATTTACGGCCCGCCTCCACACCGCCGCAGCGAAACCCGATTGGTTCGCCGCCCGCCGCCGAAAAACTCACCATTGCTCTGGCCGGGCCTTTGCCGAGGGTCACGGCTCCGCCGCCCGTGGTGGACGCGCCGAAGATTGCTTCCCCAGATTCACATCCGTCGCTGGCACCAGCAACTGCCGCGACTCCGGCGGTTGCACTGGCTTCGGCCGTTGTCCCCACCTCCGCCGAGAACACAGCACGGCTCCTGAGCCCGGCAGCGGCGCCACCGCACCAGGACCGGAGCCGCGTGTTGCTGCCCATGCTTGAGGAGATGTCCGCCGCCAAGGTGGAAGCGGCTGTCTCCGATGGCGGCGCGGCGGTGGTTACCTATCGGGATGGTCAGCTTGCCATCGACGCGCGAAATGCGACTCTGGCGGAGGTGCTGAGATTGGTGGCGGAGAAAACGGGCGCCACCATCGAGGTCCCGCCCGGCACCGGCCTCGAACGCATTGTGGAACACAGCGGGCCGGCTCCGGCACAGGAGGTGCTTGCCAAACTGCTCAACGGTTCGCTGTACGATTTCATCATCGTGAGCTCGCCCCAAGGCGGGCACGCCCCTGCCCAGGTCTTGCTCTCGCTCCACCGCCCCGATGCGCCCGCCAGCGTCCACCCGGAGGCGCCGAAGGTCGCCGCGGCCACACCGCTTTGGAAGCCACCAGACGTTGCTCCAGCGGCGGCCAGTCTGTACGTTCCACCGATCGATCCCTCCACTCTGCCTCCGAAGGGCTCTTCTCCGGAAGCTCTCGCCGAGTTCATGAAGGAAAAAGCGCGCCAACTGCGCGAGCAGCTGCAGCAGCAGCAACCCCAGTGATGACAAGGCTGCGCGTAATACCTCAACTCGTCGCGCGACCGCGTGTAAACCCGGCGCCGCGGGAACTAGTCTATAAGTTGAGAATTACTCCATTGGGAGTAGCTTCAAGCCTTAGTGTTATTGGCTAAGCCACGTGGGTACTTGTTTCGATCCCAGAAACGTCTAGAGTGTTCGCCAGCGCCCGTAGCTGATCCTCCCCCAGCGCAAGGCGCACAAACCACCAGGAGGATCCAATAAATGAAGAAGCTCGGTTTTGTGGTGTTTATGCTGGCCATGGCCCTGATGCTCGGGGGAAACGCCTTGGCTCAAAACGTTGGTGATAGCAGCACCTATTTCGTCACCTACTATTCGAACGCGAATACCACTGGCGCGCCGGATGGAACCGTACGCATCGTCAACGATGGCGACACAGGCACAGGCAATGCTGGAAACCTGTGGGCGGCATTCTACGTATTCGACGACAGCCAGGAACTGCAGGATTGCTGCGCCTGCGAAATTACTCCCGACGGTCTGCTCTCGGAATCCGTGGACACGCAACTGACGGCCTATGCCATCACCGGCAAGAAACCGACCCGCGGTGTCATTAAGGTCATCTCGTCTTCTTCGAGTGACCCGACTGCCCCCGCCCCGGTTGCCGGACTACGCGCGTGGAGCACGCACATTCAGGCTGCAGCGAAAGGCGCGTATGCCATCACCGAAACCAAGTTCGCGGACGCGAACCTTGGAGCTGGCGAAGAGGCACTGCTCGGTCAACTGTGCTACTATGACTCCCTGTTGAGCGGTTTACCATGCACCTGCACGCCGGAAGATCACGACTTTTAATCTTTCCGGACGTAACGGGCAAATCAGGCATGGCTAGAGCAGCTTCATTGAGGAGTTGTGCGGTCGGCCCCAGTTGGAAACATCCCGGATGCCAGGCTTCGGCCTGGCGTCCGGGCCCTCCCCTCTTGATTCTCCCTATTTCGATTACCGAAGAGAGGAACCTTCCACCATGTCAGCCAAACATCCTTTGATCGCGCTTGGACTGGGGTTAGTTCTGGGCGCTTTTTCCATCCCGGCCTTTGCCCAGAATGACTCGAGCGTAGTCGCCGAGATTGCCGGTCGCAAAGTGACGACAGAAGAACTGGAGCAAAAGCAGGGAGGCAAGCTGCTGCAAGCCAGGTATAAGTACTACCTGGCCGAGCGGGATGCCCTCGATCAGTTCATCGATGACCAACTGCTGGAAATGCAGGCGAAAAGAGAAGGCGTAACGCTTGATGAACTCTACAAGCGTCATGTTGCCATTAACGTCCCGGAACCAACCGAAGATCAACTTCGCTTCTACTACGAGGGCGTGCAGACCGAAGAGAGTTTTGAGTCCGCGCGACCGAACATCATTGAAACCGTACGCCAGATTCGGACGAAAAAGGCGCGGGATGCATATATCGCCGAACTTCGCGGGCAATATGGCGTGGTGGTTGAGTTGAGCCAGCCGAGCGCTCGCGTTGAGGTGGGGAGTGACCCTAGGCTTGGACCTGACAAAGCTCCGGTCCAGATCGTCGAATTCGCCGACTACGAGTGCCCGTACTGCCAAAAAGTTAACGAAGATCTCATCCGCCTGCGGGAACAGTTTGGCGATCAAGTGTCGATCGTTTATAAAGATTTTCCCCTTCCCATGCACCCGCTGGCTCCAAAAGCCGCCGAGGCTGCACGCTGCGCGGGAGTGCAAGGTAAATTCTGGGAATTTCATGATTCCCTGTTTCAAACCAAGAAGCTGCAGGTATCGGATCTGAAACAAGAGGCGGTAGCACTGAAACTGGACCCCACCCGTTTCAATCAATGCCTTGAGGGAGGAGAACAAATTGCCCCGGTAAAGAAGGACTCCCAGGAAGGTCAGCGAATCGGATTGCAGGGAACGCCGAGCTTCTTTATCAATGGCCATTTCATGAGTGGGGCCATCGGATACGGAAAATTGCGGGAGACCGTCCTTGATGAGCTGAATGCCATGACCGCAGCAAGAAAACAGACTGCGGCGCTGGTGCCCGCGCAAACTGCCACCGCGAAGAAGTGATGAACTGAGAGTTGGAGCGCCAGCCCACCCCCAAGGCTAGGGACGGGGCTTGACCCCGTCCTGGCCCCTTCACCCGCTGAACCCTCTTCACTCCGCTGCAAATGACTCTGGCTCGGCCTTCGCACTGAGACGCCACGTCAGGGATCTCCGTCGCGCCTCCCCGGATCAACCTGAAGGCCATGCGCGGTCTCGGTTCGTTCGCCTCTACGGGACGATCACTTGCAGGAAGAATCGGCGGATCCAACCCGGATCAATCGTGGGACAGAGTTTGCGCGGCGGTCTTGAAGGCGGCAATACCCATGCAGAAATTCCCGGCCGCCTTGCCACCGGTTAGGGTCGGCTGATAGGTTCCTGGCGATCCGCCTGGAACGTAGACATAAGAAGTGGTTCGCGTCCACGCCGCAGGGGTTACGCCAGTGGGCAGGGGAGGATCGGAAAAATAGCGGGCAATAATAAAATCTTTGGCTGTCGTCTTGATACTGGGGCCGGCCTCGAGACCGGCTTTGGTCGCCGTCCCGCCGCTCACATGTGCGCCCTCTCCATCTAGCACCGAAGCCAGCGCCATGTCGGAAACCTCCAGGAACGTATTGAGACTGCCCTTGACGTCCCCCGACAAATGGAACTTGAGTTCGGTTACGCCTGGATGGCAATTCTCACAGTACCAAATATCGAGCGACTTTTCTGCGCACGACGAACTTGTCCCGGGCACCTGTTTATAGGTGTTTCCTCCATCCGGCGCATTGTCGGTCACACTCAGGACTTTGATGCCCGGGGAGAGTTGCAGGGGCATCGTGATCAGAACGCTCCCCTTGAGGGTCGGCTGAGGAAGATCCATGTCCGAGACCTTGCCCGCACCCGCGCTAATGGCCGCGAACTGTTGCACGATGGTCTGGGCCGATAACCCCAGCCCCCCCCACAATAACAACACCGCGAGAAATGTTTTCTTCATATCCCGCCCCCGTTTCTATTGATGTGGCGCTCCATCCTGTGGCGTCCGACGGCAGCCGACCCAGGCCCGAATCGCGATGAAAACGCGCCCCGGGCAGGTCGCGGAGATCTCTCGCTACTTGACTTCTGCTTGCGGCTTGATCTGGGTACGGTCGGCGGCCATGATGAACGGTCCGCCGCCGCCGGGTGCCGCCGTGATCTTGCCCGTCACGCATACCAGCTTATCTTTGTACGCGGCAATGGCCTCGTCGGGTCCGCCCGGATGCGCACCGAAGGTAACGAAGTAGAACACCGGATTCGGTTCGGGCTGATCGAGGTCGAAGCTTACCGGCTTCCCCCGGCCTGCCAGGCCGTATTTCGAAATCTTGTTGTCCACGACTTTTCCGCATACGGTGGCAGCCTGGCCAACGTGATTCTTGGCTTCGGCAGGGCTTACGCGCGGCGGCGGCGGCGCGTTTTGCGCCGAGGCAACGGGCAGCAAACCCGCTAGACAGATCAGAATCATCAAAATTTTCATGGTTTTCATCTTCCAGTTCGTCGGTGTGGATTGGGTTCGCAAATCCGGCAGATTGAGGGAAACGGCACTGCCTGGGCAAGCATCCTGGCCAACATCTAAACCCAGATCCGGCGATAGGTCAATTCCTCTTTTGGTTAGGTACTCCGTAGCAGGCAGAACTGCTTAACCCAAAAGCGTAGCTCAATGGGCTAAACCACCGGGGGAGTTGTAAGCGGCTGCGGTAACAAGTAATTACCTTAGCAAGAGCTATCCTGCTCCGGACGGCGAAGAGGCCAGATTTCACGTTGCTGCCTCGATGGTGACCGGGTGCGGCCAGCTGCTTCGCTGCTACAGGTGGTTCAGACATAGCTCTCCTCCCCCCATCGTTTCGAAAGTGGTTCAGTTCGCTGGGAGGTCCCTCGTGAATTTCTCTCGCCTGTCAAGCTGCACCTTCCTGGCGTTCATGGTCTCGGTCCTCGGCGTATTTGCCTTGGCGCAGGGGGAGACCGAAGGCCCGCAGCCGGCTCTTTCGACAGCGCTTGTACCTCGCCTGATTCGGATACGGGGAAGCGTGCGTGATGGGGCAGGCAGGCCGCTCAGCGTGAGCTCTGGCATCACCTTTACGCTCTACAACGATGAAAATAGCCAAGAGGCCGTCTGGCAGGAAACGCAGACCGTTCCACTCGATTCGGCGGGCCGTTTCAGCACCCTGCTCGGAATGACAAGCGACGCAGGTTTGCCGCTCGAGATCTTCGCGGCGGGCCAAGCGCGCTGGCTGGGCATACGACCGGACGGGCAGGTCGAGCAGGCCCGGATTCTGCTATTGAGCGTGCCTTACGCACTGAAGGCGGCGGACGCAGAGATGCTGGGCGGCAAGCCGGCCTCGGCTTTTCTCCTGGCAAACGGCCGGTTCGCGGCAAACCAGACCGAACTCCGCAGTGGGTTGCCCGCGGCCAATTCGCCGCTCGGCCCGCCGAATCCCAACTCCCAGCTTCTCAACTGGAATTCGAATGCCGCATTTCCGTTAACCAGCTGTGCCTCGATCACCAGCGACGGCACCGCGACGGTCAATCAGATCTCCAAGTTCACCAGCGCCTGCAATATCGAGAATTCGGCCATCTTCGAGTCGGGCGGCAACGTGGGCATCGGCAACACCGCTCCGGCCGGGGTGCTCGATGTATCCGGAACCGCCTTCATCCGAGGTTCACTGTCGGCCCTCTCAGGCGCGGTTATGACTCCCACCGGCACGGCTACGACGACACAGGGATTCATTTCCAACCCCATGGACCTGGAGGCTTCCCTTTACAACACGACCTTGGGGAGAGCCGCGAATTACATCTGGCGCTGGCAGGCGGAGCCGGTGGGAAATGATTCTGCGAGCACCAGTGCAACGCTCAACCTGCTGTACGGCGTCAGCGGAGATGTCAGCGAGACCGGCTTGTCGGTTAACAACAAGGGCATTCTCAGTTTTGCCTCGGGGCAGACTTTTCCCGGCACGGTAACCAGCGTCGGAACCGGCGCCGGTCTGAGCGGGGGCCCCATAACCAGCAACGGAACCATCAGCATTGCCTCGGCGGGAGTTACCAACTCCATGCTGGCAAATTCCTCATTCACAGTACAAACCGGAACCGGTCTGTCAGGGGGCGGAACCGTCGCCTTGGGGGGGACAATCACCATCACGAACACGGCTCCCGGTTTGGGAGGAACGGTTACGAGCGTGGGCAGCGGAACCGGACTCTCGGGCGGACCTATCACCTCCAGCGGGACCATAAGTCTCGACACGATTTTCACCGACGGCCGATACTTGAAGCTCAGTGGAGGTGCATTGACGGGGGGACTGACCGGAACAACCGCCGGCTTTAGTGGCGGACTGACGGCGACCACCGGCGCCTTCAGCGGTACGCTGTCGGCGGCCGGAGCCATGATGCCTGAAACGGGTACGGCGACAACCACGCAAGGCTTCATCTCAAGTCCGATGGACTGGCAAGCATCCTCGTTCAGCAGCAAGACCTCGTCCTCGGTCACCGAGGATTTTCGCTGGCAAGCCGAGCCCGTCGGCAACGACACCTCGAACCCATCGGCATCGCTAAACCTGCTGTTCGGATCGAATGGCAGCTCACCCACCGAGACGGGGCTCTCGATTGCCAGCAACGGCCTGATAACCTTCGCTGCGGGGCAGACCTTTGGTGGAAAAAGCGGAGGGACGGTGACCGAGGTCGATACGGGGGCGGGTTTGACGGGAGGACCGATCACCAGCAGTGGTACGATCAGCATTCCGGCCGCAGGCGTGACCAACAGCATGCTGGCGAATCCTTCGCTTACGGTGCAGACCGGAACGGGTTTGTCGGGAGGGGGAACGGTCGCTCTCGGCGGTACGCTCACGCTTTCCAGCAACCTGTCGGGGTCCCCGGATGGAATCGCCTATTTTTCGAATTCCACCACCCTGGCTTCAACCGCGGCACCGACCAACGGGCAAATTCTCATCGGCGCCACCGGCAAAGCCTCTGTGCTCGGCACAATCACCGCGGGCCAGAACATCAGCATTGCGAATAGTCCAGGCGCGATCACAATTTCGGCCACCGGTGGAGGCGCCGCCAGCCTGCCGTTCTTTGTCACCGGCGGCGAACGCACCGGCGCCTCCGAAGCTGCGGTCAAGAACGTTACCAAGCTCTGGGGATTCCTGCTGCCCTATAACCTCACTACGACCAAGGTAACCTACGATGTCGCTTCCGCAGATAATACCGCGAATGACTATGACATTGGGATCTTTGACAACTCCGGAAATCTGGTCTTGGACATAGGCCCGAATCCGGGAACCACCTTTGCACCTTCCAAGGCTTTCCAGACCTTGCCATGGACCCAGGGCCCGACCAGCCTGATGGCCGGCCGGTATTATCTTGCCTTGACCTCCAACTGCACGAGCGCCTGTGCCAAGATCGAAGCCACCACCGCCTATGTAAGTTTCGCGATCAACGCCTCCGCCGGCGCCTCGGTGAACGGAGCGTTGCCATCCACCCTGTCGCCCCCGGCAGACAGCTGGAATACAGGCGATCAGCCGACGGTCGTAATCCAGTGATTTGGCGGCGGGAAATCCTGTCCTATCGCCTGCGAAACCACCGCGACCACCGCACGCACCCGGACACAAAACCGGCCACCTCGCGCTTCTGACCGCACGGCGGAAGCCGGAAAACTGCCGCATCCGCGATTGCGCGGCCCCGCCGGCGCAATCTCCTGAAGTGCAGGCTCGAATCCTTGAAACAAGGGGCGAACCAGCCTGCCTCCGCGTGCGGGCGAGCGCCAGACGGACATTCTCGGCAGGCATTGATCATGATCCAAACAATTCATTTGAGGGATTTCGAGAACTGAGATACGCTCCCGCCAAATTACTAATGCCGCCCCCCTGCCGGGTGGCGACCAGACAAGACAATTATGACCGCCACGATGTCGGCGTTGACATCGCTTGCCGAAAGGAACGGACTCCATGTTGAGAAATACTGCGCCTAGCTCCAGGGCGGTTCCTGCTCTGGCCATGGTTTTGCTGTTGATCGCCGCGCTGGCAACGGCTTCCGCCGAGACCGTGGTCACCGACACGGGCACATTCACCAGCATACCGTCGCCGACCGACCCCGGTGCCGTCGATGTCTTCTTCGGCATCCGCTACGCGGCTCCGCCTGAAGGCGCGGCCCGCTGGACACCGCCGCAGCGGCCGGTTCCACCCCAAGGCATCGTGCTCGCGGACACGCCGGGACCGGCCTGCCCGCAAGCTGGCAGCACCGCACCTCTGCCGCAGTCCGAAGATTGCCTCTTTCTCAATGTCTACGTTCCCGCGGGCGCCACCGCGAATTCAAGATTGCCGGTCTTTCTCTGGATTCATGGCGGTGCGCTGGTCTCGGGCTCGGGCGCGGAGTACGACCCTTCGGTCATGGTGGCGGAAAACAACATCATCGTGGTGACGATCAACTATCGTCTGGGTGCGCTCGGCTGGTTGGTCGAGCCCGGATTGCTCGCTTCAACTCCGAGCTTTTTCGAGAACGCGGGTGACGCCGGCGACTACGGGCTGATGGACCAGCAATTCGCGCTGCAGTGGGTGCAGCGCAACCTTGCTGGTTTCGGCGGCGACAGGCGCAAGGTTACCGTCGGCGGCGAATCGGCCGGCGGACTCAGCGTCTCGAGCCATCTCGTCTCGACAACGACTGCGAACGGCTTGTTCCGGAGCGCGATCGTCGAGAGCGGCAGCTACATGCTGCATGATTTGCCGTCGGAACGGGCGTATGGCGAACTGTTCGGCGCCTCCTTCGATGAAGCCGTGGGCTGCACCCAACCGAACGACGCGGCCTGTCTGCGCTCGGCGTCGGTTGCGAGCATCCTCGCCGCCCAGAGCCTGGTGTTCGGCTCGGCGGGGATATCCCCTGACTTCGGCACCAAGGTCCTCCCGCACGCGCTGCGGCAGGCGTTCTCAACCGGCCAATTCATCCGCGTCCCGGTGCTCGAGGGCACCAATGCCAATGAAGGCCGGCTCTTCGAACCCCTGGAGTTTCCCTTCGCCAGCACATTGGCCAACATACAGGCGGCCGGCGGCCCGGCGAATTTCGACTTGAGCAACCCGAATACCTTCTGCGAGCCAGCGGGCTCAGGCACCCCGGCGATTTGTACCTATCCGCAGGAGATCAACCTGTACCTCGGCTTGGTCGGCCTGCCCGCCGCCCTCAACACGTCGACCTTTGCCGCCATCCTCGGCGACGTGTATCCACTGGCCGGCTTCCCGGATCCCTTCCTTCCGAACGACGCGCCCAGTTCCGATGAGGCGCTCTCGCAGATCTTCACCGACCTGGTCTTCGCCTGCAACGGATCGGATTCCAACTTCGACCTCTCGTTTTTCGTGCCGGTCTTCGGCTACGAGTTCAACGATCCCAATGCCCCACCCACGCCGGGCTTCGGCACGCCGGTCGCGCCGCCCAACGACGTATTCGGCTTCCCCAGCGCTTCCGAACATGGCTCGGAGCTCCAGTTTCTATTCAATTTCGCTACGCCACTCAACTCCGACGAGCAGCAACTTGCGAGCGAGATGAAAACCTATTGGGGGAACTTCGTGAACTCCGGGGACCCCAATTTCCCGACACGTGGCTCTTACTGGCTGCCTTTCAACTTCACCGGAGGCATCCAGCAATTGATCCCCGGACCCCAGGTTCCTACGCCCTTTCTTGGTTTCAGGCGAGAGCACTTCTGCCCGCTTTGGGAACCGATCCTCGCCCTCGAGACCGGGCAGTAAACCAGTTCGTCGAGGCGAGCTCCTTTGCTGCACTCCGGGGCAGCAGAGCTTCCTCCGAAGCGGATGGCCATGGCATGAGCTTTAGAGGGGGACCGGCGGCATGAATTGGGTAGTGGAATTCCTTCGTCAGAGGTGACTGCTGGCGGATGCCCCGGTTCGGTGTACCTGGTTCCACCTCAAATCGCCGCGCAAGTACTCCCAGATTCCCCGCAGCCGCCAAAACATGGTCATTTGGCGGTACGGAAAGTGCTCAAAAAGGCAATAAATCAGCAACCACCCGACGGCCCGCCAGCTAACATAGCGGCGGTAATTCATCTCCTCGAGGAGCACCGACCCCACCGATATCAGCGTGGCGAATGCGTATCCGAACAAGAGAAACTGCAGGAAGAAATGCTGACTCAGACAACCGGCGATGGCCGCGAGCACGATCGTGACATAGCCGAGCAATTCCAACAGCGGGGCAAAGCATTCGAACAGCCACATATAGGGCAGAATAACCGAGCCGACGCGTCCGTATCGTTTCCGAAAAAGCATGTCGCGCGCAGACCAGAGGGTATCGAGCAGACCTTTGTGCCACCGCGCCCTTTGCCGCGCCAGCGACTTGTAATCCGAGGGCGCCTCGGTCCAACAGGTCGGGTCCGGAATAAAGTTGATGTGGTAGTCCATACCATGGTCCTGCAGATAGCGGTGCAGTCGAACCACCAGTTCGAAGTCTTCGCCGACGGCATCGGCGCGAAAACCTCCGATTTTCAACAGGAGATCCCGGCGAAAAATACCGAACGCCCCCGAGATTATGGGCAGCAGATTGAACGCCGCCCACGCTTCCCTGCCCACCAGGAACGCCCGCAGGTATTCGATGATTTGCAGCATTTCGATGTGAGTTCGCGGCAAACCGACTTCCTTGAGCTTGGCCCCCTGAACCTTCGATCCATTGAGGATGCGAACGATTCCCCCGACCGCCACCACACGTTCCGGATCGGAGATGACGCCGGCCATAATACGCGACAAAGAGTCTTTCTCCAGGATCGAATCGGCATCCACCACGCACACATAGGGGCTACTGGCCGCATTGATTCCAGCGTTAATGGCGTCGGCCTTGCTGCCGGCAGACTGTTTATCCAATACCAGCAACTGGGGATGGGCGAGGCTCCGGTAAATCCCGGTCACCGGCGCGGTGCCAATCTCAGCCACATAGACAATGGAGGCGCGATGCAGACCGAAGGCTTCCCGCAGCCTGCCCATCGTCTGGTCCCGCGACCCGTCATTGACGACGATGACTTCCAGTTGCGGGTAGTCCAGATCCAACAAGGAAAGCACATTGGCCACAATGCACATCTCTTCATTGTGGGCTGGCACCAGCACGCTGATCGGTGGCGTGAAAGGGGACAATTTCAGGCCCTCCAGGCGAAGACCCTCCAAGCGGTACCGATGGAGCGTGTTCTTGTAAACGGCCACAATGAGCAACGCCAGGTTGATGAGATTCGATACGAGGTAAAAGACGAACAGGCTCTCGTTCGAAAATGCAATAAAGGGCATCATCACAGTTTTCCTGCGCGCGCGGCGGCGACCCGGGCGGGTACCGCGAAGTGTTCGCGCACGACGGCGGCGACATTCTCCACACCCGCCGATCCAGGAGCCTGATCGACAACATCTCCCAGCCCGTCCAGTGCCGCCTCCAGCGATCCACAGCGTTCCAACTCTGACAGGAAAGCCTGCAACGCATAGTTGTCCTGGGTGGCGACGACCTTCTCCAGGATTTCTTCCTTCCCTTGATGCATGCGCGCCAGAGTCCAAGCCGCCCTCTGCCGGACATGACGATTCAAGTCGCACAGGGCACGCAGCAACACATGAATCTTCCCGGCGTGGTCGAGGGAACTCATGGCGATCACCGCGCGAAGACGAACGAACCACTCCGCATCGACGGCGAGGGTGGAGAGCACGGGAAAGGAAATCTCCGGCTGAACTTTCGCCAGCGCGCGAGCCGCGGATGCGCGAACCTCGGGGAGAGGATCCGCCGCCAGGATCAACAACTCCTCGCCCAGCCCGGGATCGGCGAGTTCTCCCAGAACGCGGGCGATCAGTTCCCGGGGGCGCAAGCTCACACGGTGCAGGTAAGGAACCAGAACTTGGGGCTCGCCACGGCAGCAGTTCAGCAGAGCGTTCTTCAGCGTGTGTTGTGGAACATGCAGTTCCCCATCGACGAACCGATCCAGCAGGGGCAGAGCGGCTTGGGGCGAGGAAATTCGGCCGAGCGCTCGAACCGCCGCCACGCGGGTGTCCTCCGAGGAAGATTCCAGAGCCTCGACCAGCGCCGGTACGGCCTCTGGGGCGCGCGTGCGCCCGAGAGCCAGCAGCACCGATCGTCGATGCCAACCCTCCGAACAACGCGACTCGCGGATGCGCAGGTCCAGCAACCCGCTGTTGCGCAGGCAGGCGAGCAAGGGCGGCAGCTGCTGCGAGTCAGAGATTTCGATGTTGTCGAGCAATATGTCTTCCACAATCTGGCAGTCGAGAACATTCAACCGCCAAGCGGAGCCTGGAATCTTTCCCGACAGGATGTCGGGCCATTGTTCGCGCAGGACAACCGTGCGCTGGCTTAGCCGGCGGAAATAACGCCCTCGGTGCCAACGGCGGAACACGATAAAGGCCAGCAGGAGAAAAATCCCGAGCAGCGAGAACAGAATCGCCTTGGCCACCAACCAAGCCAGGCTGAGACCCGGAATCCAGCTAGAATCGGATGCCATAGCTCAGTCCCACGCTGGTCTGCTTCTGCTCGTGATCGCGGTCTTGCCTGGCCACAAAGGCGGTGACGTCCTGGCGTTCGGCAAAGCGGTAGCGCAGTCCGCCGCCATAGGTTCGAGCCGACAAACGCCCGATCTGATCCACCTGGGCGAAATTTTCCGCGCCTACGGCGAACAGCGCATTTCCGGAAAAATTTCGGACCAGCGGGAATCCGAGCTTTGCCGAACCCGAAGGAACCCAATCGGATGCGCCACCGGGAAACCGAGTGCGGGCTCCGGTCGCCGACAGCGTCCACGTCCACTCCCTCGGCAGGTAGAGAATCTGTGTCGTGTTGATGGTGAAGACTTGGGCTCCCCGATACCAGAGAGAATGTTCCTGATAGGAGCTCTCGAGCCCGCGGAACCATGGATTGGGGAATCGGAAGCCGTGTCCATACTCGATCAGCCCCTCGCTTTCGGGCACGACATCCTGTGGGTTCGCCCCGGCAGCCATTACCCGCACCCAGTTGTCCTGGTGGAAGCGGTAGGCTGCGTCTGCCCAAACCTTCACCGCGTTTTCGCCAAACAGGTAGTACGGACTGGTGCCGAACGCCGTGGTCCATCTTTCGTTCCAGTGCACCGCCAAAGTCACGGTCTCGACTTGCGCGTTTTCGGTGTAATTGAAAAAGTCTGCTTCTTCGCCGATTCGAAGCTCGTACCTCGAAACCCCGGACAGGTCTCGCAACCCGTCGATGGCGGCGACGTTTGCCGGGTCATAGGCCAAAGCTGTCTGAAATTGGGCCCGCGCCTGCGACTTGTGCTGCAGCAGGGCAAGCACTCGGGCCCGTCGAACCAGTACCTCCGGGTCCCGGGGGGCGGCGGTTCGAGCCTGGTCAAGAACCGCCAGCGCTTTCCAATATTGTTGCTGCCAGACAAGAACATCGGCCAGGCCGAGGAGCACATCCTCATCGTTGGGGAACTGGGCGAGAACCAGGCGATATTCGGTTTCACTGTCTTGCCAGCGGCCAGTCCAGGCGAACAATCGTCCTCGCCAGGCGTGCGCTTCCATATCGGCCGGCGCCTCTGCCAGGCGTTGATCGACGACTTCGAGCGCCTCGGGAATCTGCTTGCGATCCAAGGCTCTGCGCACTTGTTCCTGCCAGTCCTGCTCTGCCAATGCGTAGGCCGACAGCAGCAACCAAGCCACACCCACGAGCGCGTAGAGCAACTGCCGGTGCCGGGTAAACGATCTGGTCAGCGCCCTCACCGCTCCTCCTCCGTGCCGGCTTCCACCCCCGCGCGCCCTGAAAAGGCCGCCGGGAACCTGCCGCGTCAATCGGGCAGGGCTCCGCGAGGACACTGCTCCTCTGGAGGAACCGGCACTTAGAACATCGGAAGAAATTGCTCACTCAAACAGGTGACGAAGGTTACTCAGCCGGCGCCGGGTGGCGGTGCGGGTTGGTGAAGGGAGTCTTGGAGGATTCTTATCGATGGCTCGGGTCTGGAGCCGCCTGGTTAGGGAGGTAGTCGACATGTACCAGGATGTGCGAATTGCCATTCAGATCGGGGAGAATCACTTCATGATCGGACCAGCGAATACCCGGCACTCCCGAGGCATGCTGGATCCTGCGGAGCGAAAACAAGGTCAGCCCGGCGATCGGAAGCTCCGATTGGATTTCAATATTCTCTCCGCCGACCGCCGGACGCGAAACCCAACGCACCTGGCTGCGCGCCTTCCAGAAGCGGGCGTAGTCGAGCATGCTCTCGACCAGAATGTCGTGGGGAAGCCGGGAGAGAATCTGACGCTCGGCCTCCAGCTTGTCTTGCGAGTTGTTGCTGTGAATCAACAGAACGGACGGCGCGGCGTTCTCCGCATTGGCTTCGATGGTGTCCAGCATTGCGGGAATGCGCTCCAGAAGCGGCGGGCGCTGCTCGTCCTCGAAAGTGACGGGAAATTCGAAAATCGGGGAGGACTCGGTCATTCCCAAATCAAAATCCAGTACATAAGGAAAATTGGTGAGCACATCTCCCGACGTGAACGAGGAATCGAATTCGTATCCGCAACGCACCAGCGCCTCGGGAAGAAACGGAGGCACCCGCAGGTGGCCGGCTCGAAAAAACACCGTGCGGTGTCCCGGGATCTCACCGTCCAGCAGGCTCTTGCTTACGCACACTTCTCCGAGTGCGGTGGCATCCTGCGCCGGATTGTCCCGCGTGGCCCGAGCATGGTAGCTCGGATATTGCTCCTCTCCTGTCCCCAACGGCACCTTGTTGAACAGTTTTGAGTGGATCACGGTGTGGCTCTCGATGTCGCTTCCCGCCGACAACCGGCGCAAGATATCGAGCGACGGTCCGAAGAAAAAAGCATGGCTGGTCGCATCATCCAGATACTTGGTCTGGACAAAAAACGTGCTGGAGGTACCAGCGCCTTTTTCGAAGCCGGCGAAATCGGACATCGGCTTGAACGAGTATTCCCAATCGACATCGTGCGAAAGCATCAAGACCGATCTCTTGCCCTGCGGAATCGTACCGAGGCGAATACCGGTGTCCGAGTAGGTCTCGTACCATGCGCGCAAGAGGAGGAGCCAGACGTCGGTTCCGGGTTCGAAGCCATTGACGTAAATCCGCTGCGCTTCGTAGTCGCGATTCTGCTGATTTCGCCGCACTACGTCATTCAGGGCAACGCCGATCAGGTAGGCGTGGCCCTTGCCGAAGTCGTGCCGCAGAACTGCGGCCGAACCATCCTCAAATCGTCCCAAGACTCGCGTTCCTGCGCTTGTCCTGTAGCCATTGCTCCAGATGACTTCCTGGATCTCGGGCGACCCGAGAGGGACTTCCCTCTCCGCCGGACGGTTGAGATAGTGCAGGACAGGGTCGGTTGCATCCGGGTTCGTCGCTTCGAACCTAACTTTATGCCGCGTGCGAAGAGCCAGGACATCGTCGAAGCCGAACAGAGGTTTGAAGCCACCCCAGAAAATATCCTGCGCAAAAACCACCCCGCCCTGCTCCACGAAATCACTGATGGCTTTCGCTTGTGCGGCATCAAAGGTCGTAGCATCGACCTCGGGATATAACAGAACAAGCTTGTGGCGCAAGGCGAGGCGGAGATCGCGTGTCACGAAGAACGGAATCCCCATGGCTTCGAAACATCGAACCGGGGATTCGGCGTCCTGGTCGGATTTTGTCAGAAGAACTGCAACCTGAGAGGGCGAATTTTCGCGGAACTGCAGCGTCGAATCGCTCCGGGCGTTCCCTGGCCGACCGGCAATAGAATATGGGGCGGGATGCAGAAGGCCTCGCGCGGACCCGATCGGAGGCATTTGCCGATAGATCGCGTAAGCGACCAGGCACGTCATCGCGAGAGGGATCAGGAGCCGCAGTTGTTTCACGAGTTTTGGTAGTGGAACAACAAACCGAGCAATGGCACAACTCATGCGATTGTGACGCAGTCGGTGTTCGGCGGGAAGCTAACGTAAGGACGGTCCCCGTTGAGGCTAACGTCGCTGCCAGATCCTGGCAGCGCGAGCTACGAGGCGGAGGTCCGGATCTCCCGGAGCAAAGATCTTGCAGCACGAGGCCTGGAGGTGTGGTCCGCCCGTCGCTTCATGGTTGGAGCTGTCCTCTCGAAAACGAGTCCGTCGAAAGGGCGGTAAACCGGGGCCATCCCGTCCAGTTGGCCGCAAATCCCCCCTGACCGACTTGTGGAAGGCCTGATGGTTCGGGTAACACAGAGCTTCCGTTCCAGAATCTCCTCCCCTTCGCCCTAGGCCTGCGTCAGGAAGATCGGCAGGCCCAACTTGTGATCGTAAGTCGGCCGGTAGCGCTCTGTGTTGTACAGGGTGGAGATGTCCACTTGACGCGGCCCGAGTTGGGGATCCGGAATCGGCACCATGGCGTAGCAACCGCTGCAGATAGCCGTCATCAGACCAGTCTTTTCCTGTTCCACGGCGTCCATCGCCATTCCGGCATAGGTGCTGGCCACCATGCGGTCGACGAAATCCGGACTCCCGGAGCGCAAGTCATAGGTCAGATCGCTGACCACCGTCTCTTCGCCGGTGGCGGTCTTGATTTCGTTGCTCAGGTCCTCGGCTACACTCATCTTCTTGCGGTGCCCGAAGTCATCGGCCGGGCCGTACTCCTTGACTGTGTAGCCTTCCCACTCGGCGCCCTCGGAAAGAATCACCAGCGAGTAATTGCTTGGATTGTTGCGCTTGTCGGTAACCAGGATTTCTATCAGGTGTTGCAAGTTCACCTTGTACTCCGGAATGCAGCAGCGCACCGACGTCACATATGCGGTGTAAAGCGCGGTGTAACCGGCATCACGGCCGAACACCCGGAAGATGCCAATCCGCTCGTGCGAGCCGACCGTCGTCCGCTGCCGTTCGATGGCGTCCATAGCGCGCGTAATGGCGGTGGAAAACCCGATGCAATACTCGGTGTTGCGAACGTCGTTATCCATGGTCTTCGGTACGGCGATCACTTTCACGCCGTGCCGGTCGAGCTCGGCGGCATAGCTCAGGGTGTCATCGCCGCCGATCACTACCAGGTAATCGAGCCCCAGCGCCGCGATATTGTGCAGCACGGCCGGCGTCACATCGAACCGGGTGGTCGTGACGCCATTTTTGGTGGATTGTTTGCCGGCAAACTCCTGCCCCGTTAGCGCCGGAGGCAGCTTGGGCATCTTCGTAGGATTGGTGCGCGAAGTGTGGAGATAGGTGCCGCCCGTGCGATCGATGGTGCGGGTGTTCTCGCGGTTGAGTGGCTGAATATAGCGCGAGCGGCTGGCCGGATCTTTCAGATCGACGTGCGTCAATCCTTCCCAGCCGCGGCGGATGCCAAGCACCTCATACCCTATTTCCGCCCCGCGGTAGACGACCGACTTGATGACCGAATTCAGCCCCGGGACGTCACCGCCTCCGGTGAGAATACCCACGCGCTTTGCTGACATAAAAATATCCTTCAAGTATGAATTTCGATACCACTTCTCCAGAGTTCATTCTATAGAAAATGCTGCCTCGCAATGCCCAAACTCTCATCCGCGCAGCTGTTGCCGCCAGAGCCGAAGATTCCCCGCATTCGTTGCACGGCGCGCGGTACAGGCGACGAGTGCGACCGATGGCCGCGCGGGGATGACGCGGCGGTCATTTAGACTCTTGGGCATGACCAAGAGCTGGAAGACCAAGCTGATTCACTCGGATGCCAGGATCCCGCAGGGATTCCGGTCCCTGTCAGTAGGCGTACAACGGGGGTCCACCGTGCTATTTCCGGACGCCGCATCGGTCAGGGACGACTGGGACCAGTATGAAGCGGGCTACACCTACGGACTTTACGGAACTCCGACGACCCTCGAACTGGCGGCGCGCATTTGCGAGTTGGAGGGCGGATTCCGCACTCTCATCACTCCGGGCGGGCAGTGTGCGATTTCTTTGATCAATCTTGCGTTTCTGAAGTCGGGAGATCATGTTTTGATCCCAGAAAGCGTCTACACGCCGAATCGCAAGTTTGCCGCGCAAGTTCTCCGGAGGTTTGGCGTAGAGGTCGGGTTCTACGCTCCGGAGGCCGGCCCATCGATTTCGACTTTATTTCAAAAGAGCACGCGCGTGGTGTGGTGCGAGAGTCCAGGGTCGATCACGATGGAAGTACAGGACGTACCGGCAATTGCCGAGGCGGCTCATCGGGCCGGTGCAACCGTCGTGCTCGATAACACATGGTCGGCGGGCGTCCATTTTGACGCCTTCGCGCACGGCGTCGATGTGACCATGCAGGCCCTCACGAAGTATGCCGGGGGGCATAGCGACCTGCTGCTCGGGTCAATCACCACCCGCGATGAGACTCGGTGGCGGCAGTTGGGTGCGACCCACCAACTAGTGGGATGCGCAGCCTCTCCGGACGATTGCAGTCTGGCGCTCCGCGGCCTGAAGACGCTTGGGGTGCGCCTGAAGGTAATTGAAGACGCGGCCCTGTTTTTGGCGCGCTGGTTGAGTGAGCGCCCGGAGATTGAACGCGTGCTGCACCCAGCCCTTCCCTCTTGCCCGGGGCACCAATGCTGGAAGCGGGACTTCACGGGATCGACGGGCGTGTTCTCGATCGTGTTTCAGCCGCGGTTCAGCCAAGCGCAGGTCCGGGAATTCGTGGACAGCCTCGAGTTATTCGAGATCGGATACAGCTGGGCGGGGGTAACGAGCCTGGCGGTCGCCTACGATTTTCATGGCGCGTCCGGACGATCGGATTATGGACACCGCATCGTGCGGCTGAATATTGGGCTGGAGGAGGTGAGCGACCTCAAGGAGGATCTCGCTCGCGCGCTCGAACGGCTGGCCTGAGGTAGGGCTGGGGTCGCGAGCCGGGCAGGCCCGGTGCTCTCGAAACCGCGCTGAGGTGCCCGCGCAGATGCCGCACTCGCCCGGCATAAAAGACTGGATGCTAGTTCACCGCCGGCATCTGCGGACTGCCGTCGTCCAACAGAAAATGGGGAAGAACTTGGGCAGGGGGGAAAGGATTATGGGGAAAGAAAATCCAGTGCTTGTGCTGGCAACGAGAGACGATCCGCAGTTTGCCATGCTGAGCGAGTTACCGCACTCGGTATGTGGGGAGGCAGCCGCGTGTGCATGGGCGGGGAACGACGCGACGGTGATTCTGCAATGGTCGGGCACGCGGGAGTTGCTGCGTGCGGCGTTCGGAGCGTGCGGGAAGCTGCGCTGGATCCACTCCCGGGCCGCGGGCCTGGACAACCTGTTGTTCCCGGAACTGGTCGAAAGCGAAATCCCGCTGACCAACGGCAAAGGCGTGTTCAGTCGGTCGCTCGGAGAGTTTGTCCTGGGAGCAATCTTATACTTTGCAAAGGACTTCCGGCGCATGGTTCGCAACCAGACGGCGGCTGTGTGGGAACCCTTCGACGTGGAAGAGATTGCGGGACAGACGGTCGGAATCTTGGGCTATGGCGACATTGGCCGGGCCGTGGCGAGCCGGGTTCATGCCATGGGCATGCGGGTGTTGGCAACGAAGCGCCACGTTCTTCGGTCGACCGATCCGTTGATCGAACGGTTCTATGAAACGGAGCAGCGGCGAGAGATGATCGCGCGCTGCGACTACATTGTGGCGACGGCCCCATTGACCGCGGAGACAAGACACATGATCGGCGAGGCGGAGCTTGCGGTCATGAAATCGACCGCGGTGGTAATCAACGTGGGACGCGGGCCGGTCATCGACGAGGCATCTTTGCTGCGCGCGCTGACGGCCAGACGGATCAAAGGAGCGGGGCTCGATGTCTTTGAGCACGAACCACTGCCGGCGGAAAGTCCACTGTACAAGCTGGAGAATGTTTTGCTGTCGCCGCACTGCGCGGACCACACTTCCGACTGGCAGGATCAGGCGATGCGCTTCTTCCTCGAACAGTATTCCAGCTTTGAGAAAGGCGAACCGCTGAGCAACGTTGTGAATAAGCGTCTGGGATATTGAGTCGAGGCGCCAGCCGTCTGGGTCGATTCCGTCCAAGGTTAGCGAAACCAACAAGCAGTTTCGTGACCGTTCATCGGTCCGATCATCTCGCACCTGAGCGCGAAACCACAAAACGAAGCGTGCTGAGAGTCAAGGTCATGACCGAGCCGCCTCCGCTCCGAAACGAAGCCGGCGAGCGACGCACCGGCTCGGATCGAGCATCGCCGAACTTCTGTAACCGTGGCTAGTCCGGAGTCGCTCCGAGATACTCTTCGTGGCCTGCCAACGCCTCATCCAGCCGTGTGAGAGTGAAGATCTCTTTCACGCGCGGGCTGAGGTTGACAAACTTCAACTGGCACCGGGCCTTGCTGGCTGAGATGTACACGCCAACGATCGTGCCTAGCCCGGAGCTATCGAGATAGCTGACATCGCTGAGGTCGATGACAAGGCGCTTACTCTGGGCGATGAGCTGGCGGGCAGTGTCGCGCAACTGATGGGCGTTTTCCATGGTGATTCTGCCCGAGCAACGAACGATCGTTTCGGTAGGCGTGATCTCGGAGGCGAGCGCCAGGTTGGGTGTGGGCGGCGGATGGGCAGTCATGAAGGCCTCCTAAACGGGGCGTAAGCTTATCATGGCAGTCCAATGATTTCCAAGAAATTGGTTGCGCTAGCTTCCCGATTTCTGCAGTCAAGCTTTGGCAAAAGAGCCGTCTACGCGCCAGCAATCAACGAGGACGAACCGGATTGGACCTGCGGCCGACCAAGGAAAAACGGGAGGAGGCAAGAAGCGGAATTTGCGGCCTGCATTCCAGGCAGCATGATGGCTCGAACTGGGCGCCGATTACACTTTTGCACTTCGCCCAAGTCGACCTTCTGCTGCTCCCTTTTTTGCCACGTCTTCGCCTTCCCGTTTGCCGCGCGGGTTCGGCTTCCCGGGCAGCGGCTCCAACGTCTCTTTCGCCCCGACCTTGCAAGCCAAGCAGCTCCCTGCCTGTCAACGCTTTCCCGGCGAAGTCAGATCTGGGAAACGCGCATGTCCTCAGGCAACCGCGCTGCGGCGGATCTGCGGGTCTCCAGACGACCCGAGAACCGGAAGATAGGGTAGCCGCGCCGACGATGCCCAGCGCGAGCGTACCGGGCCCAGTAACACGCTCGAGATATCTTTTTGGGCCCTTCTCATGGAGAAGAACTTTTTCGTCGTTCGCACCAGCCAGTCGTTTCCGTAGCAGCTCTGGAAACCCTGTTCGAGAAGAGATTCCAGTTCGCCGGGTGCGCAATGGGGGTGGTTCCAGACCAGATGCTTGGTGTCGAACTTGGACCAGTCCTTTTCAAAAATACCGTAGCCGGAATCGAGTTCCTGCCACATTTCCGTCTGTGGATGCGGCGTGACGATCGTGATTTGCGTGACGTCGAGCTTCAGAGAAGCCAACGTTTTCAGATCTTCGGCGATCGATCCCGGGCTCTCCGGTGGCAGACCGATGATGTAATACCCTTGGGCATACAGACCGGCGCGGTCGAGTCGTTCGGCAAGTTCAAACGCCGACTGTGCTTTTTCGTTCTTGTGCATCTGCTTCAGGATGTTCTGGTGAAAACTCTCGATGCCAAAGAGCGCGCCTTCCATTCCGCAACTCTGCCAATCATCGAAGTTTTTAAGCAGCAGGTCCACGCGCGACTGCACGAGCCAGCGGACTCGATGGCGCGCCAACAATTCGATGACAGCATCGGCATGCGAGGGGAGGTTGCCGAAATTCTCGTCGAGGAGCAAGACAAAATGAACGCCGTGCTGAACATAGAAACGCAGCACTCGATCCAGGGACGCAAGCGAGATTTCCTTGGGTTTCGGTGCAAACGCGGTGGTCTGACAGAACGTGCAGCGAAAACTGCACCCGCGTGAGGAAAATAGAACACCCAGCGGGAACGACCACCCTCCCGGCAACCGGAAGCGGGTAACCAGTGGCGGATGCTGGATCTCATCGAGGCGCATGCCCAGCTTTTGCGCCAGAGCGTCCTCACTGTAGCTGGTAAATACATGATCAAAGTGCGATTGGATGGTGGGAGTCAGAGCGCCATAATTGCCCGCCCACAGCTCGCGCACACCTGCTTGCCGTGCTTCAGCCGCCATCGCCAGAATGTCGTTGGTCTCCTCGAGATAAAAGGAAAAACCCACGGCGTCCCAACCGCGCTTCAGCTGCGCGGAAAACTCGGCGTGTGTTGGATATTCCAGAATGTTTAGGTCGGGAAGATTCTGCCGCAGGAATCGCAGGCCAAACGAGATCGTTCGTGGCATACCGAAACGCCAGCGAAAATTCCGGGGCGCATTTTCCCGAAAATAATCGTAAAGCCCGGAGTCGCGGCATCGCGTTGTCAGCAGAATTCGAGGCAATCGTTCCCTCCCCTGTACAGCCGACTTCAGAAGCAGACAGCAATGTGGCCAAAACTCTAGCATATCTCTCACCCAAGTGCGAGATGGTCAAGCTGGCAGGTGCTCGCCGATAGCCCACCCGGCGAGTTCCAGGGCGCGGTTCCGGATTGCACGCTGCCAAAGGGATAACCACCCGAAATGCTCGTTGCCGTGCATGGAATAAAGGAAAAAGACGAAGGGCAATGCCTCGGGGCGTCCTCCGGCAGTCGAACGGAAGTCCTCGCGGAGATCGACAAATGCTCGCATGGCCTGCCGCAGCACTTCTCGGTTCAGCGGCAGAGGCGCGGATATGCGGACTCCAGCGGCCCGACGGTAATGGCGAGCCGAAGCGATTCCCGGTGCCAGGACCCCAGATGCGCGGCCTCTCGGCTCGCATTCAGTAGCCATCAATCTGCAAGAAGCTGAAGAGGAGCCAATGGATGGCGAGTCTCCATATTGATCGGTAATTACTGACGTAATTACCGACGTAATGTTCAGTCGTGTTAGAGATTACTAATTGAAGCTCCACCGGCGATGAAAGTTTTCCCTCACGGTACGATCCCCGGGACTCGGAGCTGAGTCGAAGAAAACTCGGGAGAACCGTGGTGAAGAAAATCCTTGTGGTTGATGACTCCAGGACAGCCTTGATGATGGAGCGTGACATTTTGGAACGACGCACGAAGTATCAGTGCGTGACCGCCGCGGATGGGCAAGAAGCAGTCGAGAAGGCGCAAAAAGAGCACCCGGATATGGTCTTGATGGATGTGGTGATGCCCCGCCTGAACGGATTTGAGGCCTGCAAAATGATGCGTCAGCAACCGAGCACCAGCCAGATCCCCATTATTCTGGTCACAACTCGCAGCGAAGAGTTTTACATGGAAGCCGGGTTTCAGAGCGGATGCAACGATTACATTACCAAACCGATTGATGGTGCCGAATTGGTGGCCCTGGTGCAGAGCTATCTGGGCGAGTAGCAGCATCGCAATGCGTGGATTTTGCCAGTCGATGGAATAAGTGCAGGTACTTCTATGAACCATCTGAACAGCGATGCCTCTCGGCCGAAACCTTCTGGCACCGACACGATCGAGGACCTGCGATTGGGAGCGGCGAGGAAGAGACTGGCGGAGAGCCGGGATCAGGAAGATGCGATCGAGGGTCTGCGCGAAATCGTAGCCAACTTCCTGGGCTCGGAGGAAATCGGTCTGTTCCGGGTCGATCCGCGCGCCCTAAGTCTACAGGTCTTCTGGTCTTTCGGCATTGATCCCGAAAACTGTGACCTGCTGCGAGCTTTGGGCGATGCCGGCCTGCGGCGAGTCATGCGCGGCGAGTGCCATGTTGACCTCGCGGATCGCGATCGCTCCGACGCCATGGCTAAGGCTTGCGCATTTATTCCGATCCGTTTCGCCAATGAAACCATCGCCGTACTTGCGATCTTGCGCTTGCTTCCCCAGAAGCTGGTTTTCGACGGGTCCGATATGGAGCTGTTCAAGGTTCTTTCCCACGAGGCCGGCGAGCCCTTGTTTGGCCCGCGCGCCGGCTCGCAGGCATCGTCCCGGGGTACAGGAATAAACGGATGAGCGAGAACAACACCAAATTCAATCCGGCAGTCCTGCCCACGGAGTTCATGAAGCGCTTTGAGCGCTCGGACTCCAACGAAACCCAGCACTTCCTCTATCCGGGACAATTGTTCGTAACGCGCGATCCGATCGCCATTTCAACCATACTCGGTTCTTGCTCTGCCATCTGTCTCTGGGACAGGCACAGGAAAGCGGGGGGAATGAATCACTATCTCCTGCCCGACGGGCCGAGCGAAGGTACCAATCGGTTGCGCTACGGTAACGTCGCCAATCCTGAACTCCTGAAACGGGTGGTGGCGTTGGGATGTGAAATCCGGCACTTGCAGGCGAAGCTGTTCGGCGGCTCCAGCGCTTTCACGGGAGACCCGACACAATCGCTGGGATCAAAGAATGTGGAACTCGCAGAGCAGTTTCTTCGTTCTGCGGGCATCCCTTTGGTGGAAAAAGAGGTCTCGGGCAAGTACGGGCGCAGGTTGGTCTTTCGAATTATCGATGGCGTAACCACGATAAAAACCTTCGATCAAGTGCACTGAGAAACACCCGCGAATCGAAGCGCGCAGGAGGAACGTTGGATCTAGCCTACTTTGACCGGGAAGCCGTCCTGGCGTCTTTCGTCGCCGAGTCTGAGGAGGGCTTGGACCTGATGGAACAGGCGCTGGTTCAGATGGAAACCAGTCCCGCCGACCCGGAACTCCTGCACAGCATTTTCCGCGTTGCCCATACCATAAAAGGAAACGCGGCCGCGTTAGAACTCAACGAGCTGGCGGGGTTCGCGCACATCGTAGAGGACCTGCTGGAAGTCGTCCGCAAGCAGCAGGCGCTACCCACGGCGGACCTGATTTCTCTGATGCTGAAGGCCGTGGATGAACTTCGCGCCATGGTTGCAAACGCGTCTGCTCCCCGTGACCTTACCCCGGCCCAACAACAGCTCAAAGCGCAAATTGCGCGGGCAGTGGAGTCACGATCGAAACCGGCTGACGCCGCCCCCAGAACCCCGGAAGTTTCCCCTTCGGTGAGCGGAGGCCATGCGCTCCCGGAAGCCAGTCACCGCACGTTGCGCGCCGACGTCGGCAAACTGGACCGCATGCTGAACCTGACGGGAGAGATTGTCATTGCACAGACCCGCCTGCGCCAGATGATCGAAAAGCTGGATACCGAGCATGGCCGCGCCATCCTGGAGGTGCATCGCGAGGCCGAACGGCTGTACCTGGACCTGCAGAGTGAAGTGATGAGTGTTCGCATGATTTCCATCGGACCCTTGTTTCGCCAGTTTTCCCGTTCCGTCAGGGACCTTGCCAAAAGCCATGGGAAATCGGCCCGTCTGGAAGTGGTGGGAGGGCACGTCGAGGTTGATACGACTGTGCTCGAACAATTGAAAGACCCTCTGCTTCACCTGTTGCGCAATGCCGTCGATCACGGTCTCGAGAAGCCGGCCATCCGCGAAAACCAAGGCAAGAATCCCTGCGGACTGATCCGGCTAACCGCCTCTCACAGCGGCGGAAACATTGTCGTGACCTTGCAGGACGATGGAGCAGGCTTCGACCGTGCCCGAATTGTTGAGAAAGCCAAACGCCTCGGACTCGTGTCCACCGAAAATGAGATTCGCGACCATGACATTTACAGCCTGGTGTTCCACACGGGATTCTCAACCGCGGAGTCGGTCACCGATCTTTCCGGCCGCGGCGTCGGTCTGGATGTCGTCCGACGCAATATTGACGCCTTGCGCGGAATGGTGGAGATCTCGAGTATTGCCGGCAAAGGCTCGACCATTACCATCCGCTTGCCGTTGACCCTTGCCATCATTGAAGGGTTCTCGGTCCGGGTTGGCAGCGAAACCTTTGTCGTCCCGCTGGAACACGTAACCGAATGTGCGGAATTGCCGACGGACCAGCGCAGCCCGGAAACCAGCGGGATCCTCAGTTTGCGCGGATCCGCCATTCCGTACGTCCGGCTGCGGAGCGTATTTGGCCTATCCGGACAGGCCCCCAAGAAGGAGAACATTGTGGTCGTCAAGCTCAATGAGCTCCTTGCCGGAATCGCGGTTGACGAGTTGCTGGGCGGCGTGCAGACGGTGGTGAAGCCGCTGGGCAGGGCGTTTCGGGGGGTTGCCGGAATTAGCGGCTCTACCATCCTCGGGGATGGCCGGGTCGGCTTGATCATCGACATCCCCAGTCTTTTGCGGGGACTCATGCAGTCCGCGTTGCAGTTGCAGGCATAGTCACAGAGCCATCATCAAGAGGGGAAGGACCTATGAGATTCTGGCAAGATCGAAAAATTGGCACGCGACTGGGCGTCGTCTTCGGGGCAATTCTGCTGGCCGTCATTGCGCTCGGTGGATTCGGACTGGACTGGCTCAGTCGCCTGAACTCCGACATGTCGGCCTCGCTGCAGCAGCGTTACAACACGGTGGAGGTCACGCACCGAACGATTGAGAACTCAATCACCAATGCCCGGATCACGCTGCAGTTATTTGACACCGACGACCCCAACCAAGCGAAGAAGCTGAACCAGGAAAACGAGGGAATCAGCCGAGAGATCGGCGAACGGATAGCGGAAATTGAAAGGAGTCTCAGCTCCGCTCAAGAGCGAGAACTCTTCGAGATGGTCACGCAAGACCGGCAGGCCTACATTTCGGCTCGGGAAAAAGCCAAGAAATTGCTGGCCGACAAGAAACGTGACCAGGCGCTCGCGTCCCTCAGTGAGAACGTGATCCCCGCACTCGACAAGTACCGTGCGTCGTGGCAGCGTTTCATCGACCTGCAAACCGTAGCCGTCCAGCAGAGCATCAGGGAAAGCCAGAAGGCCTACGCGATGGGGCGCCGGATTGCCTTCTTCATCCTGGCCATCATGGTTTTCCTGACCACTCTTGCGGCCATCAGCGTTACCAAAAGCATCACCGTTCCAATCCAGCAGGCCGTCGGGCATGCGGAACGTATCGCCGCTGGCGATTTGACCAGGGAGATACCGGTCAGTTCCCGCTCCGAGACTGGCCAATTGCAGCAGGCCATGCAAGAAATGAGCGGCAAGCTGTCGGCCATCATCCGGGACGTCCGCGAAGGATCGTCCGCGGTCGCTTCCGCAGCCCAGCAGGTCTCCGGCTCCGCCCAGAGTCTCTCGCAGGGAACCAGTGAACAGGCGGCTTCGGTGGAGGAGATGAGCGCCAGCCTGGAACAGATGAATGCGTCGATTACGCAAAACGCCGACAACAGCCGGCAAGTGGAGCAGGCCGCGGCCAAAGGTGCTTCGGCGGCAGAAGAGAGCGGGAGTGCGGTCAAAGAGACGGTTGCAGCCATGAAGCTGATTGCCGCCAAGACCTCGGTGATCGAGGAAATCGCCTACCAGACCAATCTTCTTGCCCTGAACGCCGCCATTGAAGCGGCCCGTGCCGGGGATCAGGGCCGGGGCTTCGCGGTGGTCGCAGTCGAGGTTCGGAAGTTGGCCGAACGGAGTCAGGTGGCGGCGCAGGAGATCGGCGGGCTGGCGGGCAAAAGCGTCGGCGTGGCCGAACGTTCTGGCCAGCTCCTGTCGGACTTGGTACCGTCCATCAAGAAGACCGCCGAATTGGTGCAGGACGTGGCCGCGGCTTCAACCGAACAGTCTGGCGGCGTCACGCAGATTAACACCGCCATGTCCCAGGTGGACACGGTCACCCAGCGCAACGCATCGTCGGCGGAACAACTCTCGAGTACTGCCGAAGAACTGGCTGCACAGTCCGAGCAACTGCAGCAGTTGATGACTTTCTTCCGCCTCGCCGGCGAACAGCCGGCGCAGCGCGGCTCGAACGGCAGCCCGCGCGAGGCCCCTTCGCAGAGACGAACGCTGAGTAAATACGCACAACTCAGCCACGTCCAGCCAGTCCACGGCAAGCTGGCCGAGGAGCCCAGCTTCTCTCCGTTCTAGCTCGACCGTGAATGGCCGAGCCGCGGCTCTCACGCAGGCTCCGGCCGCTTGAGAAACCAGTGCCTTGGAGGATCGAGATGGCAAAAATGCGAGGCGTGAGATCAGGGGAGTGAACACTATGGGAGTGTCAAACCAACCGAATAGCCAACTCCCTCCAAGCAGGGTGCAATACCTTACTTTCCTAACTGCGGGCGAGGAGTACGCCATCGGCGTTGTGAAAGTGAGAGAGATCACTGAATACGAATCGGTCACCACCGTGCCCAACACGCCCGTCTGGATCCACGGTGTAACCAACCTCAGAGGCAAGGTCGTCCCGGTGGTCGATCTCGCGGCGAAATTCGGCTTGCCGGGCAGCCTGATTTCGAAGTTTTCCTGCATCATCATCACCGAAGTCATTTTCCAGGGAGAGAACCTGACCATGGGGGTTCTCGCCGACTCTGTACGGCATGTGGTTGAGCTTTCCGCTGAAGAAATCGGCGCAATTCCTCCATTCGGTACCCGGATCAAGGCGGAATACCTGCTGGGCCTGGGATTGCTGGGCAAGAAGTTTTGTCTGATTCTGGACATCGACAAAGTACTCTCCGCCGACGAACTGGTCGCCGTCACAGACTCGGTGGCCAATGAAGGGCCGGTGGACGACGCGCCCCTTTCCGACCAAGAGGTACCGGCCAAAGGGGCACCGGCCAAGCCAGCACACTTCGAGGCGGGAGCGTAGCCTTGCAGACGGGAGCGACCGCGCGCGAGGATTCCGGCAAGCCCCGTCGGATCGACGCCTTCGCAGGTTCGGAGCCAACCCCCCAGCTCACGGTGAGTCCCGCGCTGTTTCAAAACTTCCAGAAACTGATCTATGCCGAAAGCGGCATTTGGCTGGGCAGTTCAAAAACCGCCCTACTGTGCGGACGCCTCTTCCGCCGGCTTCGCGAGTTGGGCGTGGATTCACTCGAGCGCTATTACGAACGCGTTACCCAACCGGACCAGCAGAGCGAACGCACCCGATTGATCGACGCCATCACCACCAACGAAACCCGCTTCTTCCGCGAACCCCGGCAGTTCGAGTTCATGGTGCAGTCCGCACTCCCTCGGTGGCGGGCGGAGGCTGCACGCCAATTGCGAGCCCGACAGCTGCGGATCTGGAGCGTCGGATGTTCCTCCGGGGAAGAACCGTACACGCTGGCGATGTTACTCGCCAAGCACCTTCCCGCCGCCGAGGGCTGGCAGGTGCGGCTTCTCGCCACCGACATCTCGAACCGGGTTCTCGAAAAAGCCCGGAGGGGAGTCTATCCCATCGCAAGGTCGGCAGAGATCCCGCCGGACTTGCTGCATCGTTTTATGTTACGCGGCATGGATGAGCGCCGAGGCGAGATGAAAGTGAAAGTTGAAATCCAGCAGGGTATCCAGTTCCGAAGGTCGAACCTCGACCAAGAGCCCGCGATCCCCGAAGGTCCGTTCGATGCCATTTTTTGCCGCAACGTACTGATCTATTTCGACGCAGCTTCGAAACGCCGGGCAATCCTGTACCTCTCCCGCAATCTAATGCCCCAGGGTCTTTTGTTCGTAGGTCACGCAGAAACTCTGTGCGGCGAGTCCGCTGAGCTTCGTAGCCTTGGGCCGACTATCTACGCCAAGACGGGAGGCAAATAGAGCCCGTGAAGGCAGCGCAGCGCCATTCTTACTCTGCGGTCCCGAGGTACTTGGGGACAACGACAGGGCGTACCCCCTATGCATGGAGATGAGCTGCACGTATTAGTCGTTGATGACTCGGCGATGGTGCGGCAGGTGATGCAGGCCATCCTGAGCACGAACCGCCAGGTCAAGGTCAATGCCGCGGCGGACCCTCTGATTGCGTGGGCGAAGATGCAAAAAGAACCTCCCGACGTGGTCATCACCGACCTCGAAATGCCGCGGATGGATGGCCTGACGTTCATCCGCAAGATCATGTTGGAAATGCCCACGCCCGTCGTGGTCTGCTCAGGATTGGCGGCGCGTGGCACTGAAATGGCGTTTCGCGCGCTCGAAGAAGGGGCAGTGGAGGTGATCACCAAGCCCAAGGTCGGGGTGCGAGACTTCCTGCATGAATCGGCGGTAATTCTGCTCGATGCGGTCTGGAGCGCCTCTCACGCGCGCGTCAGACCCCGGTTGATGGCGGTTGTTCCGCGGCTGATGGCGGACGCTGTTCTACCCCGCAAGACTCGGTCCCGCTCGCCGGTGGCACAGAACACGGTCATCGCGGTCGGCGCCTCCACCGGCGGAACCGAGGCTCTGCGTGTATTCCTCACCGCGTTACCCACCGACTGCCCGCCGATCGTGATTGTGCAGCATATGCCGGAAGGCTTTACCCGGGCCTTCGCCGAACGACTGAACAAGGAGTGCGAAATCGAAGTCGCGGAAGCCCGTGACGGCGAGCGGCTGCGCGGGGGCCGGGCGCTGATTGCACCTGGCAACCGGCATATGCTCGTCAATCGCACGGGCGAAGAACTTGCCATCCAGGTGATCGACGGACCTCTGGTTTCACGCCATCGTCCAAGCGTGGACGTACTGTTTCGCTCGGTGGCCCTTTCGATTGGCGCACGGGCAGTGGGTGTCATCATGACCGGCATGGGCGACGACGGTGCCCAGGGTCTCTGCGAGATGAAGGAAGCAGGCGCCGCCACGATCGCACAGGACGAAGCAACCTGCATTGTGTTCGGCATGCCAAAAGAAGCGATTTCCCGCGGCGCCGTGGATATCGTCGTACCCTTACATCGGCTCGCGAGCGCCGCCCTCAGAGCCCAGGACTCGTGACGCGGAGGAGAGGGGAAAATCCGAGAAAGCTTCAAAAACAAACCCCGAAGGCGGCAACGGCGCTAACGTTTCGCGGGTTTGTTTGGCGCGACGGGAATCACTGGTGCCACCCCAGGTATTCTTCGTGTCCCGCGAAAATCTGACGGAACAGAACTTCGATCCGCTGCCTGAGCGTCAGGGTCTCCGCCGTCCCGGTCTCGGTAGACTCGGTGGGCGGACTTGCCTTTGGGTCAAGGCCAGGAGCAGTGCCGGTAGCCATAAGCATCGCCTCTTTTCAAGAAATTGAGCTTCTTGCCAGGTTGTTTGAAGCAACCCAACTCGCGCCCCTCGCCGGGTCCCGAGGGAGTCGGGCGAGGCTGCAAATTGAGCTCTTATCCTAGAGTGGTTCTTGTCCCAACAGGAGATAACCAACGGCCTAGCACGCCTGATTCTGCCTGCCCATCGGTCGTGACCCACCTGAGAGGGAAGCCTGTCGCCACGACGGTTCCGGATGGGCGACAGTGGACACGGGATGGACCCAGCACCCCGGCCGCAGTGATTGTGATGAGGGTGGTCGCGTTCGCCGAATTCGAAGGATTTGCCTGCCTCCCGCGCCCTTGATCCTCGCCTGCGAGTGGAACCCAGCCGATCTGGCACGCGGCCTTTTGCGTAGCTCGCGAGCCCTCGATTGCCGCAGGGTATTTTCGCCCCGGGATGAACGGTGTATACCCGGGGACGCATCCGAGCGCACGGCTATCGCTTCATCTGCCCGTCGATCATCCGCCAGACGCCCGGCGGATTAGCGTCTTTCAATTCGTCGGGCAACGCGTGATCCGGGAAACCCTGGTAACAGACCGGCCGCGCGAAACGGAAGATCGCCCGGCTGCCGACCGAGGTGGAGCATCCGTCCGAGGTGGAGGGATAGGGTCCGCCATGAACCATGGCATGACTGACCTCAACCCCGGTTGGAAAACCATTGACCACCAACCTGCCTACCTTGTGCTCGAGGATCGAGATCAGCTCGGTGAACTCTCGCAGATCATGGTCGGTGCCGTGAACGGTCGCGGTGAGATGGCCTTCGAGGTTTCGGGCGATGTCGAGCAACGCATCACGCTTGGTGTTGCGCACGAGCAGGGTTGTGGGCCCAAAGATTTCGGAATCGAGGTCCGCATTCTTCAGGAACGCTGCGGAGTCGGTCTCAAATAAAATTGACCCCACGGCAAAACCACCAGTCGATGGCTCGGCAGCTTCGGCGACGACGGCGGTGGCGCCTCCGGCCTTGCGCTTTCCGATGGCCGATCGGTACGAGGAGTGGAGATTCGCCGTCAGAAGTCTGTATTCTGCCGAGGTTTCAACCAGTTCACGCAACCTGCGCCTGAATAACGTGTCATCGGCGCCGTCCGCAAGGAAAGCCATGCCCGGTTTTGTGCAGAATTGGCCCGCTCCTATGGTGAAAGAGGCGTGCAGACCCGCGGCAATCTCCTGGGATCGCTCGCGCAACGCACCCGGCAGGACGAAGACGGGATTCGTGCTGCTCATCTCGGCGTAAAACGGAATCGGCGTTGGACGTGCCGCGGCAATGTCCATCAGCGCTCTTCCCGCAACGCGGGATCCGGTGAAGCCTCCGGCTTTCACCAAAGGATGCTTCACCAGCGCGATTCCGATTCCCACCCCAGCGTCAAACAACATGGAGAAGGTCCCTTCCGGCAAGCCGCATGCTTGAACGCTCTCTTCGACTGCACGCCCGACCAGTTCGCTGGTACCGGGATGGGCTGCATGCGCCTTGACGATTACGGGATTTCCTGCCGCCAACGCCGACGCAGTGTCTCCGCCGGCGACCGAGAAAGCCAAAGGAAAGTTGCTGGCTGCAAAAACAACCACCGGACCGAGAGGTCGTAACATCGAACGCAGGTCGGGCTTGGGAAGCGGTTTTCGGTCGGGATCGGCATGGTCAATGCGAGCCCCAACCCAGGAACCTTCTTCGACGACTGCGGCGAACAGGCGAAGCTGGCCGCAGGTGCGCGCCATTTCCCCTTGCAGACGCGCCTTGGGCAAAGCCGTTTCCAGCTCCGCACGATCGATCACCGCGCTGGCGACGGACTCCATCTTGTCAGCGATCTTGCGCAGGAATGCAGCTTTCTCCTTGCCCGACGCACGACTATAGCGGGCAAAGGCATCTGCCGCCAGACCTACAGCCCGATCCGTCTCCTCCGCCGAGGCGGGAAAAAAGTCCGGCGGAAACGGTTCGCCCGTAACCGGATTGCTGGCCCGCATTGGATCAACATTGGCTGCCCCATCGCGGAACCCGATGATCGATCGACCCGTCAGTCTTCCCATAGACACCTCGCTCGCTTTCCCGGAGGAGCAAAGCAACCCCAACTCGATCGCGTTTGCGGCACAACGCTATTTCTCGCCCGCTCGCCACAGGATCGGCCCGATGGCGAAGGCTCCGGTTGCGACCCTCCCGTCCCGCACCGGATCTTCGCGCCGCCCGCTGTCGCTTCCTACGCGAGGGTGGGCTGCCGGAAACGCTGCCATTGAAACGCGAGCGGGCTGCGACTCAGTGGGAGTCGCGGGCTACGTTTGCGCCGCTGCCTCCCACCAGGAAATCGAGATCGGCTCCCTTGTCAGCTTGCAGAACGTGTTTGACATAAAGCCTCAGCCAGCCTCTGTCCGGAAGCGCCGGAGGAATCCACTGTGCGCGCCGCGCCTCGAGAGTCTCGGCATCGACTTCCAAATGAAGCGATCGTTTGTAAACGTCGAGTGTGATCATGTCTCCCGAACGGACCAGCGCCAGCGGGCCACCGGCAGCCGCTTCTGGCGAGACATGAAGCACCACCGTCCCATAAGCGGTGCCGCTCATGCGAGCGTCGGAAATGCGAACCATGTCGGTTATCCCCTTGCGGAGTAACTTGGGGGGCAGCAACATATTCCCGACCTCCGCCATTCCCGGATACCCGCGCGGGCCGCAGTTTTTGAGGACCATGACACAACTTTCATCAATATCCAGCGTCTCCTCGTTGATGCGCTGGTGGAAGTCTTCAATCGTTTCGAACACCACCGCCCGGCCGCGATGTTGCAACAGCTGCGGACTGGCCGCCGAAGGCTTGATCACGGCGCCATCCGGCGCCAAGTTGCCGCGCAACACCGCGATCCCGGCGCTGGCCTTAAAAGGTTCCGTGAAGCGGTGAATGACATTGCGATTCCAGCAATCAGCACGCTCAACATTGCTCCAGATTGAGTTGCCATTGACGGTCAGCGCATCCCGGTGCAGAACCCCACCTTCCCCCAGTTCCCGAAGGACGGCAGGCAGTCCTCCCGCGTAGAAAAAATCTTCCATCAGATATTGGCCGGATGGCTGAATATCGACCAGGCATGGCAGAGAGGAGGCCAGCCGATCGAAGTCGTTGAGGCACAAGGCGACGCCAACGCGCCCGGCAAGCGCGAGCAGGTGAATCACGGCATTCGTAGACCCGCCAATGGCTGCGTTCGAGAAGATTGCATTCTCGAAAGCGTCGCGCGTTAGGATCTGTGAAATACGAAGATCCTCCTGAACCATTTGCACGATGCGCCGGCCCGTCATCTGGGCGATGGTATTGCGACGCGCATCGACGGCCGGGATGGCAGCGTTGCCCGGCAAGCTCATACCCAGAGCCTCGACCATGCTGGCCATGGTTGAAGCCGTACCCATGGTCATGCAATGTCCCTTGGAACGATGCATGCAACTCTCGGCTTCGACATACTCTTCGATCTTCATTTCGCCGGCGCGCAGCTTTTCGGTCATCTGCCAGAGTCCAGTTCCCGATCCCAAATCGCGGCCATGGAATTTTCCGGAGAGCATGGGCCCACCCGACAGACCAATGGTGGGCAGATCGCAAGAGGCTGCGCCCATCAGTAAAGAGGGCGTGGTCTTGTCACATCCCATCAGCAGGACCACGCCATCCATTGGGTTGCCGCGAATCGACTCTTCCACATCCATGCTCGCCAGGTTGCGGAACAGCATGGCCGTGGGACGCAATTGCGTCTCTCCCAACGACATAACCGGAAACTCCAGAGGAAACCCGCCCGCTTGCCACACTCCACGCTTCACAAATTCGGCGAGTTCACGAAAGTGAGCGTTGCATGGCGTCAACTCCGACCAGGTATTGCAAATTCCAATCACCGGGCGGCCATCGAAAAGATCGCCGGGCCAACCTTGGTTCTTCATCCAGCTACGGTAGATGAAGCCGTCACGGCCGGTACGCCCAAACCATGCCTGGCTACGCAGCTTGTTCATCGCTTTTTCCTTGCTTCAGCCGGGTTGTCCCACTCCGGCGATCATAGCGCAGAATCCCCGGGTAAACGTAATCTCATAATCGGGTTTTGCTTGACGAGACACGGCTGCGCGGAGCATGATCTCGACGCCCCACATTTCAAGCCTGGGCTTCCCAACATGTCTCGTAGCGCGTCGTCCTTGCGAGTCCGCCCCCACCCTCCAGTGTTTTACCGCATCCGCTCCCTGGTCCTGATGTTGATATTGCTCTCCCCGGCATGGGCTGGGCCGCCGCCAGACTCCCGGAGCCCACTGCGGATATTCTTTGTGGACGTCGAGGGAGGGCAGGCAACGTTGTTCGTGACCGCAGCCGGACGCTCGCTGCTGATTGACACCGGCTGGCCGAACAACGCGGGACGGGACGCCGACCGCATCGTGGCCATAGCCAGGAAGGCGGGGGTTCGCAAGATCGACGAAGTTCTGATCACCCACTTCCACAGCGATCACGTGGGCGGCCTGCCGCAATTGGTTTCCAGAATCCCCGTAGGAACGGTCCTCGACCATGGCGACAACCGCGAAAACACGGACGCGCCGACGGTCGAAGTCTGGCAGGCGTACCAAGAGTTGCTGGCGACGAACCAGTTCCAACGCCGCAGCCTCAAACCAGGAGATCAACTCCCCCTCGATGAAATCCAGGCTACGGTTGTGAGTTCAGATGGCAGCGTGATCGACCATCCGCTGAAGGGAGCGGGACAGGAGAACACCGCCTGCAAGACCTCGGAACAATTCGCGCCCGACAAAACCGAGAACGTCCGCTCGCTGGGGATCCTGATCTCGTTTGGCACGCTCCGTATTCTGGATTTGGGCGATCTGACGCGCGACAAGGAATTGGAGTTGGTCTGCCCCAACAACCGACTTGGCGAGGTTGACGTCTACATTGTGTCCCACCACGGCTGGTCGCAGAGCAACAGCCCTGCTTTTCTGAACGCCATCGCCCCGCGGGTCGCCATTATGGACAACGGAGCCAACAAGGGTGGAACTCCTTCCGTATGGAACATTATCGAAAAGTCTCCCCGTCTTGAGGATTTGTGGCAACTTCACTTTTCCGACGAAGGTGGCGCCACGCACAATGTCGCGCCTGAATTCATCGCCAACCCGGACGGTCCGGATGCGGCGAACTATCTGGAATTGACCGCCTGGCGTGATGGAAACTTCGAGGTCTTCAATTCACGAACCCAGAAAACCAAGCGCTATTCGGCCGGTTCGATCCACGCGGGCGGAACCAATCGAGATCACTCGTAAGCGTGGGCACACATCCGCCGGAACGACGGTGAGGCGCCATGAATCGCTACAAAATTGCGGTCATTGAAGGAGACGGGATCGGTCATGAAGTCGTGCCCGAGGGACTTCGTGTTCTCGAAGCTGCCGGGCGACGCTATGACATAGATTTTTTCTGGCAACATTTTGATTGGGGTTGCCAGGCATATCTCAAGACCGGCCGGATGATGCCCGAAGACGGCCTCGATCGGTTGCGCGCTTTCGATGCCATCTATCTGGGGGCCGTCGGATCTCCCGACGTGCCGGATCACGTTTCGCTGTGGGGACTGCTGATCCCCATCCGGCGTGCGTTTCAGCAATACGTCAGCCTGCGGCCGGCGCGATTGCTCCGCGGAATCGAGTCCCCGATCAAGGGTTTTCCCCCGGGAATTATCGACTTCTGTATTGTCCGCGAAAACAACGAAGGCGAGTATTCCGAAGTGGGCGGGCGTCTCTACCAGCGTACCGATGCCGAACTGGCTGTACAGGAAGCGGTGTTTACCCGGCGCGGCTGCGATCGCGTTCTTCGTTTCGCTTTCGATCTTGCGCGCACCCGCAATCGGCATGTCACTTCAGCGACCAAGTCCAACGGTATTATTCACACCATGCCGTTCTGGGACGAGCGCTTTGCATCCATCGCCGGCAATTTTCCCGACGTGCATACCGACCAGTATCACATCGACATTCTGAGTGCTCACTTGGTGCAGCACCCGCACTGGTTTGATGTAATCGTCGGGTCCAATCTGTTCGGTGATATTTTGTCCGACCTCGGCGCGGCCGTAGTTGGTTCCATCGGACTGGCACCTTCGGCGAACCTTAACCCGGAACGGGAATTTCCCTCCATGTTTGAACCCGTGCATGGTTCCGCTCCCGACATTGCGGGCAAGGGCGTTGCCAATCCCACCGCGCAAATCTGGTCGGGAGCGATGATGCTACAACATCTGGGAGAATCGAAGGCGGCACGCGCCGTGGAAAGGGCTTTTGAGGCCGTGCTGGCAAGACAAGATGCCCGCACGCCCGATCTTGGCGGCAAGGCGGGCACTCGTGACGTCGGTGACGCGATCGCGCGCGAGGTAACCGTCACGTCCGAAGCGGCATGAGCCTCCCGCGGTCGGAAACGGTCGAGCAACGGGCCCGGCGCCGAATCGCGCTTCGATTGCTTCCTTTCCTATGGCTGCTCTACGGAATCGCGTTTCTCGACCGGGTCAACGTCGCCTATGCCGCCCTGGAAATGTCGCATGACTTGCACTTCAGCGACCGGGTGATCGGGCTCGGAGCCGGAATTTTCTTTGTCGGCTACGTTCTGCTTGAAATTCCGGGAGCGCTGATCGTCGAACGCTGGAGTGCGCGGCTGTGGATCAGCCGCATCATGGTCACCTGGGGAATCGTCACGGTGTTGGTCGGGTTCGTGCATACCTCGCGGCAGTTTTACGCCATGAGATTCCTGCTCGGGGCAGCCGAGGCGGGGTTTTTCCCCGGAGCGATCGTATGTCTCACGCATTGGTTCGGTCGCCGTGATCGAGCCAAAGCCGTAGCTTCCTTCCTCGCCGCCCAGCCCCTCTCCAACCTATTGGGCTCGCCGCTTGCGGGCAAGATCATGCGCATTCATTGGTACGGACTGGAGGGCTGGCGGTGGCTTTTCATCCTGGAGGGAATCCCCGCGGTAATCTTCGGGATCGTTACGTTGTTCTATCTCAGCGACCGGCCGAGCCGAGCAAACTGGCTGCCGGAGGACGAACGCAACTGGATCACCGTCGAATTGAATCGTGAGATCGCGGAGAAGAACGCCAAACGATCCTATACGATTGCGCAAGCGCTCCGGCAGCGGGAGGTGATCTTGCTCACTTTCATCTACTTTCTTGGCGTAACCGCGTTTTATGGATTCACCTTCTGGTTCCCGACCATCCTGAAAAGAGCATCGGGATTCTCTACCGCGGCCGTGACCTCGCTTGCCGCGCTTCCTTACCTGGTGGCGTTAGCGACGACGCTGTTGAATGGCTGGCACTCGGATCGGACCCAGGAACGGCATAAGCATGCAGCCGGTCTTCTGTTTGCGGGCTCGATCGCCCTGCTGTGCGCCATTTTTTCCGGGCCGCAGCTTTGGGTACAGCTCGCATGCTTCACGGCTTTCGCGGCCTGTGTTTACGGATATCAGCCCTCCTTTTGGGCTCTCCCCACGACGACGCTCGGAGAGTCCGCTGCCGCCGCCTCGATCGGACTGATTAACTCGCTTGGCAATCTGGGTGGTTTTGCCGGTCCCTTCCTGGTGGGCTACCTTGTGACTCGCACCGGCTCCTTCATTTCTGGTTTGGTCTCTTTGACGCTCTGTTTGTTGCTTGCCGCAATTCTCGTCCTCTACCTGCGCCGCCTGACCCTTCGCGCCGGCTGAGAAACCCACGCTGGCGTACGCCCGCAACGGCCTCGCCAGCGGCAAGAACCATCTCGATCCTCTGCACCACGATACCCGCATTCTCCGCGGCCGCTTCTCGCCCCCACAGAGAGAACGGAGGAGGCGGCCGATGCTGGGCAGGACATGGCGCCGATTCCGACCCGGGCTGATCGCAACTCAATTCCCCCTTCGCGGTTGGCGTGCGGCCGAGATCTGAGAGTGTTACGAAACTCTATGCTCGGGCACAACGCATCTCTGGTCCAATTTCCGAATTCCCGACACGACGCCCGCAACCCGACATTTGAGAATTCCGCCCTTCTATGTGAGCGCATTGGCCTGCGGTCGCCGGTGACCTTGAGATATCCAATTGCGAGCGCGAAATCTCCAAACACTCAGGTAAATCAACTTTGCGAGGCCTGGTCGGGTGCGGCCCCCGGGCACCAACGCCAGTGCGCTGGGCGTCGGACAATTATGAGTTCTATTGCACCCTAAATAGCACATACAAAAACCTTTACAGGCTGCATGGTCCGAGCCACAACCATCGCCTCGGACAGAACATACCTAACATTCCTAACATTCCATTGCATTGCTTTTGACGGCCCTGGACTGTAGAATGAGCGCCGACCAGCGTCGATTGTCCCCCTTCCCCCGGACTAAGCAAAAATCTGCAATTCAAGGTGAGGCTAGGAGTTCACATGTCCGGCAATGCCCTAGAGAGAGCCCTGTTTGGCACTGAGGCGCCGAGTTTCGGCCGGGGTCTGGCAACCGATTCTCGGATTATCCGCTCCCGCAGACCGCGCGGTCTCAATCTTGCGGTCGGCGCAATTTGTGTTTTTCTGCTTTCCGTTTCCCCGGCTTTCGGCCAGACCCCGGTCTTGACCCATCACTACGACAATGCCCGCACTGGTCAAAACACGACTGAGACGATCCTGACGCCTGCCAACGTCAATCCCGCGCAATTCGGAAAGCTCTTCGCGCAGAGCCTGGACGGAATGGAAGCGGGCCAGCCGCTTTATGTTCCCGGCGTTTTCGTTCCCGCGTCGAATACCACCCACAACGTTGTCTATGTCGCCACGCTCCACGACAGCGTTTACGCGTTTGATGCCGACAATAATCAGGGCAGCAATGCGTCGCCACTTTGGTACGTGAGTTTTCTCAGTCCTGCCAATGGCGTCACCACCCTTCCGGTTGCTGGTTATGCCTGTTCCGGGGTGACCGGATACACCGAATTCGGAATCCAGGGCACACCGGTCATTGATACGAGCAGAAATGCTATTTATGTGCTGGCGATGACTTTGGACAATGGCGCCTATGTCCACAAACTCCATGCCCTCGATCTGGGCAGCGGAGCGGAACTGTTCGGCGGCCCCGTGACCATAACTGCCTCAGTCACCATCGACAACCAGCTTTATACGTTCATCGATAAGTACCAGCAGCAACGTCCGGCGCTACTCTTGCAGAACGGCGTTGTCTACATCGGCTTTGGCGGCCCCGGTTGTAATGTGAAGACTGAAAACGGCTGGGTAATGGCCTATGACGGCGGAACGCTGCAACAAGTCGGCGTGTTCGACGCCTCGCCCGGAGTCATGGCTTCCGCAATATGGTTGTCGGGGGCCGGACTGGCAGGAGACGGAGTTGGAAACGTGTATGCCAGTACCGGCGACGGTCTGTTCGACGCAGACAGCGGTGGAAGCCATTATGGAGATACGCTTCTTAAACTTAACCAAGGCGCAGGCGTTCTGAATCTGGCGGATTACTTTACTCCCTACAACCAGAAGTATCTACAGATTAACGACCTCGACCTGGGTTCCGGCCAGATTGTCCTTCTGCCCGAGCCGGGAGGTGGCAATTTCGCGCTCTCGGTTGATAAGAATGGAACGCTGTACCTGCTCGATATGGACAATCTGGGGCAGTACAATCCCGTAGGCGATACCCAGATCCCGCAGGAACTGGACGCCCCCGTGTTAGGGGAGGCTCACGCCGGTTTGACATACTGGAACAACAACATCTATCTGGCGGCCGAGAATACGCCGATCCTCGCGTACTCGTTCAGCAATGGACAGATCTCTTTGCAGCCGACATCGCAGACCCCGAAAGCAACAGCGAATCCGACGGGGGGCATAGTCTCCGCCAATGGACAGAGTGACGGAATCTTCTGGTACGCCACTTTTCCCACCAAGAAGCTTTACGCTTTCGACGCCACAAATCTTGCCGTGGAGCTTTACGACAACGGAATGGCAGGCACACGTGACGCGCTGGGTCCGGGCGTTCATTTTACGATGCCGATCGTGGCTGATGGCCGGGTGTATGTAAACGGGCAAACCCAGTTGACGGTGTTTGGCCTATTGCCTGTGATCGCTCCCGCAGTCGGCAACAACCAGACTGGAGTCGTGGGCACAACCCTGCCGGTTCCTTTCGAAGCGGCCCTTCAAGATCCTTACAGCGGCAACCCGATCCAAACCGCCGGCGTCGCGGTGGCTTTCAGCGCGAGCGGCAACGCTGGTTCCTTCTCCAACCCCAACGCAGTTACCAGCAATATGGGGATTGCGAGCACGTCTTACACCCTGCCAAGTAAGCCCGGGACCTATACGCTTACCGCGTCCAGTCCGGGGTATGCGAGCGCGTCCTACGTGGTTACCGCAACCTCGGCTACGCCCGTGGCATTGGCGGTCACCTCTGGAAATTCGCAAAAAGCACCTGTAACTACTCCGTTAGCTCTTCCGTTGAAAACCAGAGTCACGGACGCCAAGGGCAATGGAGTTTCGGGAATCCAGGTGAATTTTTCCGACGGAAACGCCGGAGGAACGCTAACGTCGCCCACTGCCACTACAGATTCTTCTGGCTATGCGAGCACGTCCTATACTTCAGGTACGATCTCGGGCTTGGTACGGATCACCGCCTCCGTGACGGGGCTGACTCCCGCAGTCTTCAAAGAAACTGTGCTGGCCGGGCCGGCAACAACCCTGAGCATCGATTCGGGAAACAATCAGACGGCCAAGGCGGGAAAAGCCGCGGCTAAGCTATTGCAAGTCCTTGTCGAAGACAACTTGGGCAATCCGGTACCTGGAATCTCCGTCAGCTTCAGCGACGGTGGTGCTGGCGGCAGCTTTGCGCCGGAGCCAGCGACGTCAAACGCCAAGGGCATCGCTGGCTCGCGGTACACGGCTCCTACAAACACCGGCACGGTGATGGTGACAGCATCTGCGTCTGGACTGAATTCCGTATCGTTCACGGTTAACGTCGACTGAGAATTTTGCTCGGGATGCAACCTCGGAAGAGGGGGATGTTGCGGAGTGGGAATGGCAAGTAAACGTTTACTATTTCGCGTATAAACGGCCACGTTCTCGGGCGAAAATCATACCGAGTGAGGGAACCGGCTTTGCGATGGCGAATTGCCTTTCTGCTCAGTGCTGCGATTGCCATCAGCTACCTTGATCGCCTGACGTTGCCGGTCGCGGTTAAGGCGATCGCCCGGGATATTCCGATCTCGAACGAACAGTTTTCCACCCTCCAGTCTGCATTCCTGTTCGCCTACGCGTTGACCTATGCTGCCGGCGGAAAACTGGTGGACCTGCTCGGAACTCGCCTTGGTCTCGTCGTGATCATGCTGTTTTGGTCCATCGCTTGTGCCAGCCACGCCTTGGCCCTGGGGTTCGCAATGTTGGTCGCCAGTCGGCTCCTGCTCGGCATGGGCGAAGGCGGCGGCTTTCCCGCTGCGACCCGCGCGGTCGCGGAATGGTTTCCGACCCAGGAACGAGCTACCGCAATGGGCATCATCAACGGGGGAACGTCGGTGGGCGCGGTGCTGGCGCCTCCTTTGATCGCGCTGGTTCTTGCCCACGCAAATTGGCGCTGGATATTCGTGTTGACTGGTGGGTTTGGCTTCCTGTGGACCGCGTGCTGGAGTCTGTCCTACGTTCCTACCCTCGGAGTTTCGGATGCGATCGCGGTTGGTCCAATTCCGCCACCAAGCTCCGCAACAGACTCGTCTTCGCGACTGCCCTGGAGCGCGCTCCTTCGAATTCGCGAAACCCGAGGGCTGATGACCGCCAAGTTTCTAAGCGACGCCGCATGGTTCTTCTATCTGTTCTGGCTGCCCAAATATCTGTTTGAGGCTCGCGGCTTCGATATCAAGGCGGTCGGCACCTTTGCCTGGATGCCTAGCGCGGCCGCCGGACTGGGTTGCCTGCTGGGCGGAGCGTTCTCCAGTGCTCTGGTACACCGTCGGTTCTCCTTGGGGGTGGCACGCAAACTGGCGCTCGGCATCAGCGCTGCCGTCATGCCATTTGTCATTCTGGTTCCCCGCGTGCCCGTCTCCTGGGCGATCCTCCTGTTCTGCCTCGCCTATTTTGGACAGCAGTCTTGGTCAACCCTGATCATGGTTCTGCCCACCGACCTGTTTCCCCAAAATGTCGTTGGTTCGGTCGCGGGACTGGTCGGTTTCGCGGGCGCCATGGGGGGTATTGTGTTTGGGCAGCTGGCCGGCTACCTGCTGGACCACGGCTTCGGGTATGGTTCAGTTTTTGCTATGGCTGGCACCTTTCATATCGCAGCTTTTCTGATTGTTCTCGCCAGTATTCCGGTGGTGATGCCGTTGCAAATGCATTGGAAACTGCATTTCGGCAGATCCGATTTCGGGAGAGCTTCATGAAAATCAAAGAGATTCGCACCCGGGTGTTTCGTTGGCGGGGCAAGACCGTTGCCCTGCCGCGACATTTCTGCACCAACCCGATGGACCTGCTGGAGCTTCCCGAGTCCTCCATGCAGACCTTTACGTTTCACGATTGGCTGGCGGTCGAGGTTTTCAGCGACGATGGTCATGTCGGTTTGGGCAATGCGGCTTTGGCGCCGCAGATCACCAAACAGGTTGTCGATTCCTATCTGAAACCTCTGTTGCTCGGTCAAGACCCGTGGGATCTGGAACGCCTTTGGCAGCACATGTATCGCAAGATCATGGCGTTCGGCCGCAAGGGAATCGGCATGGTCGCGATCAGCGCTCTCGACATCGCCTTGTGGGATCTCCTTGGCAAATCCGCGAAACAGCCGGTCTATCGCTTACTCGGGGGCCGGACCAAGCAGCGCATTCCCGTCTACGCGTCGCGGCTTTACAGCGTGGAACTGAGCGAACTGGCAGCCGAAGCGAAGGGCTACAAAGACGAGGGCTACCAGGCTGTGAAGCTGCGCTTCGGATGGGGACCGGCCGACGGCGCTCGCGGCATGCAGAGGAATCTCGAACTGGTGCGAACCGTTCGCGAGGCCGTCGGTGACGGCGTCGATGTGGCGGCGGATGCCTACATGGGTTGGACTCTCGATTACGCCAAAAGGATGTTGCCGCTGCTCGAGCCTTTTCATCTGCGCTGGCTGGAAGAGCCGGTGAGTCCCGACGACATTCTCGGCTATGCCGAGCTGAAGTCCTACGGGCGCATCCCGATCGCCGGCGGTGAACATGAATTCACGCTCTATGGATTTCGCGATCTGCTCGAGGCCCGTGCGCTCGATTACATCCAGTTCGATACAAATCGGGTGGGTGGAATCACGCAGGCGCGCAAAATCGCGGCGCTGGCGGAAGCCCATTCCATCCCCGTAATTCCTCATGCCGGCCAGATGCACAATTACCACCTGGTTATGGCCAGTCTGAATTCTCCGATGGCGGAATACTTTCCGATCGTCGATGTTGAAGTTGGCAATGAATTGTTCTGGTACATCTTTCAGGGCGAGCCCAAGGCAGTTGCAGGTTATATTGACCTCGACGACAGCACTCCAGGCCTTGGACTGACCATCGATGAAGCCGGGCTCGAGCGTTTCGAGGTCATCGAATAATCTGCCCCCTAAATCATGCCCATGACACGTCTCCTCCAACTCAAGAAAGGTAACCGGCGGAGGGTGGCGCTGGTCGACGAGCCTAGGGTCCGTTTGCTGGACACCTGTTCCTCCATCTATGAGCTGGGCCAGATCGCGATTGCCACGGGTATGAAGCTGAGTGAAGTGGCGCGCCAGCGGGTCGGGCACGATGCCGTGGACATGGAATACGACCCCATATACAGCGGACAGTCGGAATGGCGACTTCTGCCGGCCATCGACCGGCCGGAAGATCCCGCCCACTGCCTGCTCTCAGGCACGGGCCTCACCCATCTCGGCAGCGCGCGCGGACGTCAGTCCATGCATGCCGGCACAGCGGAAGACCTCACCGACAGCATGAAGATGTTCCGCTGGGGCGTGGAGGGAGGTCGCCCGGCCCCAGGCTGCATCGGGACTGCTCCGGAGTGGTTCCACAAGGGCACGGGCACCGCTCTGCGAGCCCACGGAGAACCGCTCGACATCCCGTGCTATGCCGAGGATGGCGGCGAGGAAGCCGAGATCGCCGGTATCTATCTGGTCGACCGCGACGGCCGCCCCCATCGCTTGGGCATGGCGATTGGGAATGAGTTCTCGGATCATCAGATTGAGAAAAGAAACTATCTCTACCTCGCCGGATCGAAGCTTCGAGCCTGCGCTTTAGGTCCGGAACTCGTGATTGACCCCGACTTCGATTCCGTCCCCGTGAAGACAACCATCGAGCGTGACGGAGGGATCCACTGGAGCAAGACGTTCCGTACTGGTGAATCTGAAATGTGCCATAACCTGCAGAACATAGAGCACCATCATTTCAAATACGAAGCCCATCGCTGGCCGGGAGACATCCATGTTCATTTCCTGGGTACGGATTGCCTCAGTTATAGCGACCACATCCGGTTGCGAGATGGAGACATCATGGAAGTTGCGGTCGAGGGTTTCGGTCGCCCGCTCCGAAACCCGGTCCGCGAGAACAAAACCCCGCCCGTTCTGACTGGCGCCATTGCCTTACGATGAGAGAAATCATGTCAAAACCATCCGTTGCAATTCTGGGGCTTGGAATCATGGGATCAGGCATGGCCGGTCGCCTGCTGGCCGCGAAATTTCCGCTGTCGGTCTACAATCGGAATCACGCAAAATGCCTTCCTTTCGCTGCCGCCGGCGCGTTCGCAGCCACTTCGCCGCGCGAGGCTGCGTCCCGCGCCCGAGTCATTCTGAGTATGGTGGCGGATGATGCCGCTTCCGAGAACGTGTGGTTCGGAGAAAACGGGGCCTTCGCCGGTGCCGTGCCCGGTTCAATCTTGATCGAATCGAGCACGCTGAGCGTCGGCTGGATTCGGAAACTCGAGGCAGCCGCGACGGAGCGTGGGTGTCAATTTCTGGACGCGCCCGTCACCGGCACGAAACCTCATGCCGCGTCCGGCGAACTCCTGTTCCTGGTTGGAGGCTCTGCGGACGCACTCGACAGGGCGCAGCCGCTGTTTCGAGTGCTCGGTCGCAATGTGCTTCATCTTGGCCCGGTTGGAAGCGGCGCTCTTATGAAGCTGATCAACAACTTCGTTTGTGGCGTGCAAGCGGCGTCGTTTGCCGAAGCTCTGTGCCTGATCGATGCCGGCGCTCTCGACCGCACGACGGCCGTGTCGATTCTCACCGCCGGCGCTCCCGGCAGCGGGATCCTGAACCGAATGGCGGAGCGAATCGCCGCCAACGACTTCAATCCGGTTTTTGCCTTGCGCTGGATGGCCAAGGATCTGGCCTACGCGGTGGCAGATGCCGCCGGGAAGCGGGTTTCGCTGCAAACCGCAAGCGCCGCTCTTGCTGTGTTCGATCGCGCGATTGCCCAGGGATATGGCGACGAAGATTTTTCAGCCGTTGCCAAATCCCCGGCGAGAGTTGCCAACCGTGATTGAGTTGCGCCGAAAATAAGGGCATCCTGGCCGCAAGCTCGTTTCTCCGGCGCACAGGGCGGGAGTGTCTGCGGCGCGCTTATTCCCGTCGATGAGAAACTGCCGCGGTCGCCCGCGAAGTAGGGGAACGAGGGCATTGCTTGATTCCTTGCAGGGGCGCCGGGATTTTCAGACCTGGGCACCTGGAACTCAAAACCTCATTCTGCCCACGACCCCACCCGGGAAATACACTGCCGCCTGCACCACCTGCAGGCAGCACTCCAACTATACTGATCGCATGCGGATGATCTCTCTCGTGCTATTTCTGGCAGCATCGTTGTTCGCCGGTTCGGTCGCGGGGTTGAAATGGACGCCACCGGCGGGATGGAAGACCGAAGAGGCAAGACCGATGCGCGCCGCGACCTACGCGATTCCACCCGCCGCTGGAGACACGGCGAACGCCGAGTGCGTGGTCTATTTTTTTGGTGCCCAGCAGGGTGGCAGTGTGGAGGCGAATCTCGACCGCTGGAAAGGACAGATGCTCGCTCCTGGCGGCAAGCCGAACTCTAAGATCGCAAAGCGGACAATTCACGGACTGGCGGTGACGACGATTGATGCGTCCGGCGACTATACGGGCATGGGCGGACCGATGGCATCCTCGAAATCGGTGCTGACCAATTATCGACTCCTGGGTGCGATTGTGGAGGGACCGGGTGGGAACGTGTTTGTCAAGTTTGTCGGTCCGGCGAAATCTGTCGCAGCCAGCCAATCCGCCTTCGAGCAATTGCTGAACTCGTTCGATACAGAAAAATAGTTATGGAGACCCGATCCCCTCAGGGTTGCGGTCCGACCCTCTCCGAGGTCCGACGGCGAACATGACACTCCAGCAGGCGCCGCGGCTGGCGTTGGTTGGGACAATAGGAAGGACGCTCCCGGGCTGTGGAGTTTCCCTTACACTTTCCTCCGCAAACAATGCGCCGAAATCCTTTGCCGGCGTGCACCTCTCCGCCTCTGAACACCATCAATAGGCTATGAATTTATTTGACTCATTCCAGATTCGCGATGTTTCTTTTCGGAACCGCGTCGCTGTCTCCCCGATGTGCGAGTACTCCAGCGAGGACGGCTTTGCCAACGACTGGCATCTCGTCCACCTCGGCGCTCGTGCCGTTGGCGGCGCGGGCACTGTCTTGACCGAGGCCGCCGCCGTCGTCCCCGAGGGGCGCATCAGTCCCTCTGACCTCGGCATCTGGAGGGACGAGCATATTGACAACCTGGCGCGTATCGTTCGCTTCCTCCGCCAGCACGGTGCTGTGGCCGGAACTCAACTCGCCCACGCTGGCTTCAAAGCCTCCACCGCCGTTCCCTGGCGCAATCAAGGCACGGCCGTGGTCACCGTCGCCGACGGCGGCTGGCGTCCCATTTATTCTTCCACGGCAAGGGGTTTCACCCCGGAATCCATTCAGCCCGAAGCTCTCACCGCGGAAGGCATTGCTCGCATCGCCCACGCTTTCTCCGAGGCCGCTCGCCGCAGTCTCCAAGCAGGTTTCGAACTCGTCGAAATCCACGGAGCTCATGGCTATCTCATTCATCAGTTTCTCTCCCCTCTGGTCAACACCCGGACCGATCAGTACGGCGGCACTTTCGAGAACCGAACCCGCATCCTACGGGAGATCATCGAAGCCGTCCGCAGCGTCTGGCCGGAACGTCTTCCCCTGTGGCTCCGCATCTCTGCCTCGGACTGGACCGAGGGAGGCTGGACCATCGAGGATTCCGTCGCCCTCGCCCGTCAGGTCAAGCCCCTGGCCGTCGATCTCATCGACTCTTCCTCGGGTGGCATCGTTCCCAAGGCAAAGCTTCCCCTCGGTCCCGGCTACCAGACTGCCTTTGCCGAGCGCATCCGCCGCGAGTCGGGAATCCTCACTGGGGCGGTCGGCATGATCATCGCGCCCGAGCAGGCCCAGCACATCATCGCCACCGGACAGGCCGATATCGTTCTGCTGGCTCGCGAACTCCTCCGCGACCCCTACTGGCCGCTTCGAGCTGCCCGCGCTCTCAGTCAGCACATCGCATGGCCGAAGCAATACGAGCGCGCCCGCTTGTAGAACAAAGAGCGAGAAAAGGAAACCGTCCGCCATGGGCAGGCGGATCACCCTACGGTAAATGAGACCGGTGGCGGAAGTGCGGGCCGATGCGCGGGCAGCGACGTTGCATGTAGCCAAGGACGAACCCGCCTCGATCCTTCGCAAACTGATTGCGGGGGAACCATGGCAAAATCCGTCGTCCTTCACGGAAAATCCCGGACGGAAGCTTGCTCGTTCGACTTGAATCGCTGGCTTGCAGGCGAATCCGCTACCGATCCATTCGATTTGCTGCTGAATGGCCTGACTTTGCTTTCCAACCTGAAGATTAGAACCGGTCTCATCAATGCCTGCGCGGCAGTGTTCGCTGATAACATATTTCAACAAACCGAGGAGCAGGCAATCTATGAACGCCCTCCGATTTGTCGCTACGGCCGCCGCGATCTTGTTTTGGGCCATGCCCAACCAGTCACAAGCGCGAGAGATGGTGGTGCTCAGCTATCAAGAAATGCTTGAGAAATCCGATCTCGTGGTCATTGCCACCCCAAAAAGCAAAACAACGGATACAAAAGAACAGGCGTTCCTTCCAGGTATCTGGCTCCAAGGTGAAGACGGAAAGCGAAGCAAGACCAAGTCGATCGGCGTAGAAACTCTTTTCGCCGTATCTGCCGTCCTCAAGGGAGAAGCGACTGTTAAACAATTCACGTTGCACCATTATCGCGAGGCGCAAATTAGCACCGTATTGGACGGTCCATATTTGGTTTCTTTTGACCCATTAGACATATCGAAGCGTAGTTCCTACTTGCTTTTTCTTGTTCGCGAACCAGATGGTCGCTTCGCCCCAATCGGCGGCCAGACAGATCCCGGCGATAAAGCAATCAGCCGACTTCCGTTTGAACCGAACTAGGAAAGGGCCGCGGTTCAGTTCCGGGTCGCGATCATCTTCCACTCCACGTGCGCCGGCTTGCCGTGGTGCAGAAAGTCGCCGATGATGGTGAGCCCCTTGGCCGTGCGCTTGTAGGTGAGGTGTTCGCCGGCGTGCTCGCCCTTCCCGTCGAACACGGCCGACTGCCCATCGCAGCTCGCCGCCGCGAAGATCATCGGCGCTGTGCGCTCCTCCTACGCTTGTCCCAGGTCGATGTCGAAATAGCGCTGGACCATGTTGATGGCCGCGCCGTTCTGCCGCACAGTCAACGCTTCGGCGTATCCTTTGCCGCTTTTCTCAAACTCAAAGGCAGAGCTCATAAGCACTCCGCCGGGCGCCAGAGTCCAACGTTCTTCCGATCCGTCGCGGTCGGCGGAGTTGTGCCAATCGCCTGTCATCCAGCTGAAGCCGGTCAGCGTGCAGGGCGCGGCGTGCGCGGCAATCATACCCGTTACTACAAATGCTGCAACTGCGACAAATTGAAACCGAAAGTTTGATCTCATGGCAGCTGCGCCAACCAAGTGGCAGGCCTGTATGGTCGCCGTTTAGGCCAAGAGCGCTTCGGGCACAGAGTGGGTGGCGGTTTTGGGCACGAACCTTTCGAGCAGAGACTTGAACTCTGGACTCAAATTCAGTCCCGCACTTTCCTGCTCCAGCATCGCCCTCGGCTCGCTCGAGGTTTTCAGAGCGTAGCGCAGGTAGGACAGTCGCATCAGCCATAGGGCATGGCCGAGGTCTTGTTGTCCGTGGACATGAAAAGTGATCCAGCCCGAGTTGGGAATCCAGTGGTGCTGCTCGGCAAGCCCCGAAGCTAACAGAGCATTTCGAACCGCGCGCGGGAAGGGGATGTCAACAATACCTCCCGGGTGGATATGACCCACTTCTGCACTCCCGAAGAGAAATTCCTTCCCCCCGAAACGGTGAGGATGAATCGTGACACTCGGCCATGTCGAAACTTTCTTTTCGAGCGTTCGCAGGTATTCCATCATCTAAGGCTCCATCAATATGCATGCTTCGATGCTTGAAAACGACGGTTCGATTCTCGAACCGCTTGAGTGACAGTCGCCATCCACGGCTATTGGTTTGGAATAAAATGATTGCGTCCAGGATCGGTTCCCCTACCAGGAGACTACCCGTGGCTCTATCCTCTCCCTCAACTTCCTCTCAGCATTGGAATCCGACTGCCTACGCCGCAAACGCCTCTTTCGTGCCCGCGCTCGGACAACCTGTGCTCGATTTACTCCACCCACGCTCGGGTGAGCGCATTCTCGATTTGGGTTGCGGCGACGGAACACTGACCGAACAACTGGTCGCGCTGGGTGCGCAGGTGGTCGGCATCGATGCGTCTCCCGACATGATTGCCACCGCGGTTGAGCGCGGCCTTGACGCCAGGAGAATCGATGCCCGCGCGCTGGTCTTTGAGAATGAATTTGATGCCGTCTTTTCCAACGCCGTCCTCCACTGGATCAAGGATGATCCGGACGCGCCGATTGCGGGCGCATTCCGCGCCCTCAAGGCCGGAGGACGGTTCGTGGGCGAGTTGGGCGGTCATGCCTGCATCGCCGCGGTTACGATCGCGCTGGTGGCCACGCTGGATCGCCGCGGCATCCAGGATGCCGACTCGTGGATTCCGTGGTACTTCCCGACTGTCGAAGACTATGACACCCGCTTGCGGCGGGCGGGGTTCGTGCCGCGGAGTGTCGAACTGATTCCCCGCCCCACGCCTCTACCAACCGGAATGCGCGGGTGGCTGGATATATTTGCCAATCCGTTCTGCGCTGCGCTCCCGCGTGAGCAGCGTGGTGGCTTTCTCGATGACGTCACGGCTCTGCTCAAGCCCGTTCTGTGCGCTGCGAACGGGACTTGGACGGCGGATTATATCCGCCTGCGCTTTGTCGCGATCAAACCGTGAAACGACCCCTGGGGCGAAGTACCTTCCGCCCGGAACCTCCGCTTGCGGCGTCGCCGGCATATCTTCTTCCGCAGACAGACTCTTGAGCGCGCCTGCCGGCGTAAGGGTCGCTTGATTGGGCAGCAATGGTTCAGGGCACAAGTCCAGTGCGCCACCGCCTTTCTTTCCGGCAAGGCCGATGCCCATACAGCACCTCGGTTTGCCCGGTTTGCCGGGTTTGCCCATCGTTCATGGAATGCACAGCTCCGCGCCTGTTAAACTTCAAGCATGTCTGCCGCCAAGACCGCATTTCTTGTGGTCGACGTCCAGCGCGGTATCCTGGCCATTCCCAAGCTGGCACGCAAGAACGAAATCGACCGGGCTCTCGACGACACAGTTCTGCGCATTGCCGGACTCATCAGAGAAGGCTCGAACCTCGGCCGTGCCCGTGATTTACCTCCAGCACGATGGGGGTCCTGGTCACCGACTGGAGCCAGGAACTGCGGGGTGGTCAATTCGACCTGAGGTTGCACCTCGGCCCGGGGAGAAGGTGATCCACAAGGGAGCCTGCGACGCTTTCTTCGACACCACGCTCGCTGCAGACCTGGCCGCCGCCGGCATCAAACAGGTGGTGATCTGCGGGTGCATGACCGAATACTGCATTGATACGACCGTCCGCCGTGCCGTCAGCCTTGGTTATGACGTCATCCTGGTCGCCGACGGACACATGACGACGGACACGACCACGCTCCGCTTCGAGCAAGTCATTGCCCACCACAATACACTGTTACAGGGCCTCGATGCCGGCACGCACGAAGTCCGCGTCTGCCCATCTTCTGAGGTTCATCGAACGCTAGAGAGTTCGGGCCTCCCCGCCACCTAATGCACCTCGCCGCTTGCCCTGATCCTGCTTCTCGCAGCCAGCCATCCCATGGTTGCCAGCATCCCGCACCAGCCCAGCAGACGGACTGCGGCGGCGATCTGCGTGTCATGATCGAGGACTCCGAGGCTCGAGAAAATGGTGTGGAAGTCGTGTTCCACGAAGTCAGGATCGCCGGTCGTGACCAGAGCAAGTGCCTGGGCGCGGGCATCAGCCATGTATGTCGCCGTGTAGAGCCAGTTCTCAAAAAAGAAAAACAGGCAGAAGACGAAGGCTGTCGTCTGGCGTTCGCTGAAGAAATAGGCGGCCAACAAAAACGGGACCAGCCACTGCAGCAGCGTGCCTCCCCACAGCCCAAGGGTGGCGCCGAACCATCCAAATAGATTGTGCCCACCTTCGTGAACGACAAGGTTGGCGTTGTCGATGAAAAGAAACCCGCCGTGAGCGGAGAAAGCGTAGGCAAGGAACGCGGCATAGAAGATCAGCCACGCCACCAGCGCTCGGCGGGAGACGGGTTTCCAGGGGTCGTCGAGAATCGAAGAAAGCGCTTCGAGCATGCGTGTCGCAAACAATTCTAAGCGGACAGATTCTCGCGAGACAGATTACGAACGTGTGCACTTTCGTTGCCTGGCTTCTGTCGGCATGGCCAACGTCATGAGCCAGGACAAGAAGCAACTTTAGCCCCGGGACAGCTCCCAGGTGGTCGCTACCGGGGATCCAGCACGCGCCGCCGACATCCGTCGCGAAAACCGCAGGCTGTTTTCTCAGAGCCCTGGAAACGACGTTGCAGGCGGGGGCAGCGAACTAGTTGCGCACATTCTGGGAGTGGCTCATCCGGCCGGTGAGTGCCGGATCCGGCGCTAGAACTTGCCTTCGCGGCGGCTGCGATTTCCGTCAGATTTGACTCGTTGTCTGGTTCGCCTGGCGGGTTACCACAATGATCTCCTCGCTCGTCAGGCAGAACGGCTTGCGGTCCCAACCCCCATACCAGTCAATGGCTACCAGACCAGCTTGTGCCAACAGGTTAGCCAAGTGCTCCGGGTCAACGAAACGGATGCGATTACGCCCCACCCGCTGCACACCCTCGTCCAGCAGGTGAAAATGCTCGCCGATCGTCACAATGCCGGTGCCGGGACCGGCTTGGGCGTCATAGAAACATAAGACCCGGCCACAACTGCTCGACTGAACCGTGCGCCGGGAGCACTCCGGCGTCCACGACAGCCATGCTTGGGCAGCAGGGTTGCGTGTTTCGAAGACAAACCTTCCCTCAGCTCCGAGATGGTGCGCGGCCGTTCGCAGCAGCGCGACTGCATCGCCGTCGGTGAGCAGCGACTGAAAGGCGTGGCCGGTCATGAAAATGAGCTTAAATCGTTGCGCAAGACGCAGGCTTTGTCCGTCAGAACGAATCCAACTTACCTTGTCCCCATCGACCCGTGAGCGGGCGATCCGGAGCATGGCTTCGGCCGGATCGACACCTGTCACGCTCAAGTTTTTCGCCGCCAGGCTACAGGCCAGCGTGCCGGTTCCGCAGCCCAGATCGAGTACCGGGCCACCGGACGCAACGGCCTGCTCAACGTAGAACTCGTCGCTGACCGACCAAGGATTGAGGATGTCATACAAGGATGCAAAGAATTCGTCCTCAAAAACATCTTCAGACGGCATATCTGGTCGGATCGCGGGCGGGGAACAAGCCGCATCACCTCAAACCGGTGAACTTCAGCTTCGGACGCCAACCAGCGCAATTCTAGTCCAAGAGCTCGAACCGAGATTGACGCGGCAGAAATTTTGTCCGGGATGGTTGAGAAGTTCGGCTTCACTCGATCGTCGCTCGTCCTGATTCAGCGGCATCCGCTTAGACCCGGAAACGTCAGCTGGCCTGCGCTCGACTTGCTGAGGGTCATCGATCCTGCTCCCGTATCTCCAAGGCGACACACACGTTTAGCAGTGCCGAGGGATGGCGATCCGCTGAATGGTGGCCGATCCAGATTCAATTATCGTTCGAGCGCATTGCGGTCCCAATGGCCGAGGATGGCCCCGGCTTGATACGTCGATTCGCAGAAATCGAGCAAGGATGCCGTTGGCGATTTGGACCTGCGCAAATCTTCATACATCAACAGAAACTCACCGAGCTGTTGGTTGTAGTGGGCGGCACCTGGTCCTACTCGCACCTCTTTGAATCCTTGGGGTTCGGGAACTGTATAGGAATAGAATGCTGCGTCTTTTATCTCACCACTACCCGGCCAGAAGCCAACACTGCTGACTTCGTGCGAGTATGCTTCTCGGGTTATGGCGTCGGCACCCGGCCGTTCCGAGGCTCGGCGCCCGGAAAAACGGCTCACCGCGAGATCGAAACTACCCCAAAAGAAATGCACAGGGCTGCTCTTGCCGATGAACCTCGATCTGAACTCCGTGAAGACCGCGTCCACTGACAATAGAATGCGCCAGAATTTCTCAACCGAGGCGCGATCGTACGAGGCATGCAACTGATCTTCGTCAAATGGAATCGGACTTAGGATTTCTACGGGCATTCGCCAGATTCTAACTTCGATTCTCGCACTCCTAAGCATCGCCAGAAATTCCTGGTAGAAATCAGCCACCGAGCGCGGCTGGAGCTGAAGCCTTGCCGAAATTCCGTCGCTCGTCTCCAGCACAAGTTGATGATTGACGAAGTCAAACCTGAGTTCGAATGCCCTCTCGCCATAGGGGATTCGGGAAGTAGTCAAGCCCGTCGGCGTTACGTAAAAAGGCACGTTCCACCAGTGGTTCAGGAGCGGAGCCAGGCCGAGCCGGACTTTGCCGACAATCTGGGCCCACATGTGGAGCGTAGCGCAAGTATCTTTCCATGACTCTAATGCCAAAGCTGGCCAGCATTCCGGTTGATCGTAAGTGAGTGGCGGCACGGGGCTGTCTCCAAAGTTAGGATACTGCCGGTGATTGTAACGTGGTCGAAACTCGGGGTCGCAAAGACACAGTGCTTTAAAGTTTACTGGCATTCACTCTGACTCCCGAATACTGCGCCAGTCAAGGGAGGGTATGGGTTAGCCATTTCCATACACGGGCACTGCAGCGCCATGGATCAGTTGGGCATCGTCGCTGCACAAAAACAGGATCACACGGGCGATATCCTCGGGTTTCGGCCACTGGGCAAAATCAGGGCCCGGAAGATCTCTGCGATTCGCTGGGGTGTCAATGATGCTGGGCAGAATGGAATTCGCCCGTACTCCGGTGCCCTTGAGATCTGCGGCCAGGGAATCCATCATCGCGACCGCAGCCGCCTTGGAAGCGGCATAGGCAGCCGCGCCCGCCGCATGGTCGAAAGCGGCTTTGGCTGCGACATTGACGATCGCCCCACGCTTTTGTTTGATCATATTCGGCACAACCGCACGCAGGATTGCGTAACCGGACCGCAGATTCAGGGCCAGCATTCGATCGAATGTTTTCGGATCCATCTCCCAGAGCTTTACCCCACCGGCGTAAGCCCCCACCGTATTGACCACAACATCGACGCGGCCGCGTTCGGCGACAATGGTCTGGACAAAGGCATACACCGCGGCCTCATCGGTTACATCAACACGGCTTCCCTGCAGCGAAGACACCCCGCTTCCCGCGTCGCGCTTGAGGTCGTCGAATGCCTCCTGCCCCCGGTAAGTAACGATCACCTGGGCCCCTTCGGCCAGGAAAGCCTCGGTGACGGCGCGGCCGAGCCCGCCTGTTCCGCCCGTGACCAATACCACTTGATTGGAAAATCGCGCATTCATTGGGGTCTCCTTATCGGATTGTGTTGCGTGCCGGAATTCACCCGACAAATCCGGCCGCGTTCGGAAAGCTCAAAACCTCAGGCATCATTCATTTTTGCCCGCCCAGCGCATCCGTCGTTCGGGAGTGAATCTCGGCGATGTACCCTCCAGGAAATTCCACGATGGCTATGGCTCGATCCTTCGCAGTATAGGGTCCCGACAGAATTCTGACACCCGACGCTTTTGCTTTTGCCAGTATGGCTCCCAGGTCCGGGACTTCATACCCGGTGACTTCGTGACCGAAGGGAAAGGGCAGATGGCCATCGGTGACCGCCACTTGCATATTGCCAAACAGTGACGTGATGCGTAGGCGACGGTAGGTTTCTCCCGCGCGGCCCACTTCCCCGCCATCGGCATATCTGTCATCGGAGACTACTTTGCCGCCGGAGAAGCCTACGAAGTCCCTGACGAAGTTGTCGGCTCGATCGCGCGAGACATAGACTCGATTATCCGGGATCATTTCGAGCGGCCCGTACTTCGGTGGAATGAAATGCCAATAGAGCTGCATTTTCACGCCGCCCGCCCACTGGATGACGGCATCGAGTCCGATGGGGTCCTTGAACGGCTCGACGATTACTTCTGCGCCAAACCGACGAGCGGCGCGTATCGCCTCGTCCATGTCGGTAACGAGATATCCGGTACGCTCCTGACCAAACGGAAATGGAATTGGGGTCTGGTACGCGAAAACGGAGAGTGTGCCGACCGGAGTCCAGAGGTATTGGAATTCAGTGCTACTTGGTACGGGCAGAACGTTGGTCACGGTTCGTTGGGATGGCTGCCCGCCGAAGGTGGCGATAAAGCTGTTCACGAATGCGTCCAGATCGCCGGGACGAACGTACACATGGGTCGAATCGTATTGCGCTCCCACGCCGACCGTCGCCTCATGAACCGGGGTTTGCCCGACCGCCCTGAAAGGGGTGAGACAAAAAAGCAGAGCCACGCGCCAGCATAGTCCGCTCGCTGTTGGCCGCTCTCGTCCGTGCATTCCAGTAAGTCGGTTCGTCATGCGATTCGGTGGCACCGCACTGGGTGTGAGTGCCTGTCGTTAGCCTCACGGTCGCAGTCAGAAATTCCGGCCTTTCCGGTCGCAAGAGGAAAGGCCGGACGGGTTCAGGCTGCTGCCTGTTTGCTTTGCTGAAAGAACGCAAGCAGATCGGCGTTGATCTGGTCCGCATTGGTGGCCGGCATCCCGTGCGGAAAACCTGGATACACCTTCAAGGTGGCGTTCTTTACAATCTTCGCGGTCATCAGACCGGACGCGCCGATGGGCACGATTTGATCGTCGTCGCCATGAAGGACCAGGGTCGGGACGTCGAACTTCTTAAGGTCCTCGGTGAAGTCCGTCTCGGAAAAGGCCTCGATGCAGTCGTAGTGGGCCTTCATGCCCCCCATCATTCCTTGCAACCACCAATGTTCTCGCAGGCCCTCCGAAATCTTGGCGCCAGGACGGTTGTATCCGTAGAACGGGAGCGTAATGTCCTTGTAAAACTGGGCTCGATTTTTAGCGAGTTCCGCTCGGAGGCCATCGAAAACCGAGAGGGGCAACCCGCCGGGATTTTTGTCCGTCTTCACCATCAGGGGTGGCACCGAGCTGATAAGCACGGCCATGGCGACACGTCTTGAACCATGCCGCCCAATATAGCGGGCAACCTCTCCGCCACCCGTGGAGTGGCCTACGTGGATCGCGTTGTTCAGATCTAGCTTTTCAGTGAGAGTCGCAAGATCGTCGGCGTAGGTGTTCATGTCGTTGCCCTCCCAGGTCTGCGTGGAACGACCGTGCCCCCGCCGGTCATGCGCGATAACTCGGTATCCGCGCTGGCCGAAGAACAGCATCTGCCCGTCCCAGTCGTCGGCGCTAAGTGGCCACCCATGACTGAATACGATGGGTTGTCCTTTTCCCCAGTCTTTGAAGTAAATCGACGTTCCGTCCTTCACGGTAATGGTGCTCATGTTGTTCTCCTTTTGGGCTTTCAGGTTTCGTCGGGCGGCGACTGCCTGGTTTGCGGTGGAGAGTCTGAAGCCAATGCCAGGTCCCAATGGAAACAGCCACGGCAGCACCTCCAACAATTCGCTCCCCGCCAGCGCAGACAGTGAAATCGAAAGTCAACCTGATGGAACGAATAATTCGACTGTTTTGCTCGCTCCGGACCAGCTTCACTCCAGAGTTGCCTACGAAACTGTTCGCGCCCCCATACCTGTGCCCATATTCTATCTCCACCTCAACCATGAGGGCCCGCCCGTGCCAGGAGGCGTCGGCCAAGCACGCCATGCTGCCACGACCGCGGAAGACTTCGGGTTCTGTCCGCGGCACCCAACCGCAACCCGGCGCACGAACGGCGCAACTACGTCCTTTGATCGACCGCAGAGCAGGCTGGCGTCAGAACCCGCGGCCTTCGGGGCAGACTGACCTCTCGGTCTATTCTGGTACTGCATCCGACGCCACGAGCGGAACCGGTTTCGCTTCACCGAACCTGCCGCCGCCGCGATCGAATTGTCCCGGACGGCCCCCTGGCAGACAAACGCTATCGCCACGGGTCGCGCCTCGCCGCCAGGGACAATACCTGTTGAGGATGCATCAGCGATGTGTGATGAAAGTCCCGTTTTCGATCTCGGCGATGGCCTGTCGAAGTTGTTCCTGCGTGTTCATCACGATTGGGCCATACCATGCGACCGGTTCTTCGATTGGTTTGCCTGAAACCAACAGGAAGCGGATACCCTCTTCGCCTGCCTGTACAGCGATCTCATCTCCTCGATCAAACAGTACGAGCGAGTGATTGCCGACATCGTAAACAGGCGCCGCCTCCGGTTTCGCGACTTGTTCTGTCAGAACCGCCCGCGGGAGCGAAGCATCCCGGAACGTACCCGCGCCGGCAAATACATAGGCGAAGGCGTTGCGCGTGGTCTCGACCTTCAGCCGCTTGCGCTGATTTGGAGCAACCGAGATATCCAGGTAATTCGGATCGGCGGCCACACCTTCCACCGGCCCCCGTTTCCCCCAAAACTCGCCGCAAAGAATGCGCACGCGAGTGCCATCATCGTCAGTGACTTCGGGGATCGCGTTGGCCGGAATATCCTGGTAGCGTGGAGCGGTCATCTTCAGCGACGACGGCAAGTTTGCCCAAAGCTGGAATCCGTGCATGCGCCCCTGCTTGTCGCCCTTGGGCATCTCCTGGTGGAGAATGCCTCTGCCGGCCGTCATCCATTGCACGTCGCCGGCGCCCATCTTGCCCTTGTTCCCAAGACTGTCACCGTGCTCGACCGAACCGGCGAGCACGTAGGTGATCGTCTCAATCCCGCGGTGCGGATGCCATGGAAATCCCGCAAGGTAATCCTCCGGTTTCTCATTGCGGAAGTCATCGAGAAGCAGGAACGGATCGAAATCTTTGGTTTTTCCGAAACCGAAGGCACGCTGCAGTTTCACGCCAGCACCCTCAACGGTGGGTCTCGGTTGAATAATCTGTTTCACTGGTCGGAGAGACATCGTAATTCCTTTCCATCGCGAGGATTCACCCGGCTTTCACGTATTCCTGGCGATTGAGATGATTCAAGCCTTTATGAACTGCACGTCCAAGGTGATGGTCACCTCGTCACCGACGAGAAGGCCGCCGGTCTCAAGCACCGCGTTCCAGTTCAATCCGAATTCTTTGCGACTGATTTTTGCGCTGGCTGAGACCGCGACTCGGGTCTTGCCCCAGGGGTCCTTGGCCGGTGAGGTCGGGCCTTCCACGGAAAAGACCACCCGGCGGGTGACGCCGTGAATCGTCAGATCGCCCTCGACGGACAGTTCTCCATCCCGCACGAGATCAATGTTTTGGGACTTGAAGGTCAGCGTCGGGAACTTCTCGACGTCCAAGAAGTCCGCGCTCTTCAGGTGCGCATCGCGCTCGGAATCGCGGGTTTCGATCGAGTCCGCTTCGATCACGGCTTCGGCGCGAGAATTGGCTGGATCGGACTCGTCCAGGGTCAAAGCTCCCGTGACTTTGGCGAATTGTCCTTTTACGTTCGAAATCATCATGTGCCTGACCTTGAACTCGGCGACCGAGTGCGACGGGTCAATGTTCCAGGTGGTGGCGACAGTTTGCGGTGTAACCAGAGTACTCATGGTGGTGTTCCTCCCTGCTAATCTTAGATGCGTTTACACGATATTCGTTTCAACATATATTACGGGCAAAAAAATCAACGCACCTGGCTGCGGGAAACAGCCAACAGCTCCGTCAATGTCTTTAGCTTCCTCCCCCCCAGATGACCCAATTGCTTGCGATGGGCAGCCTGTACCGGTTCATCCAGGCGGGCCAATCGTTTGAGCCCCTCCGGCGTGATACGAACCATAACCATTCGCCGGTCCTTGGTTTCCCGGCAACGCGAAATCAGCCCGCGCTTTTCGAGGCGATCGAGCAGCCGGGTAACGTCCGGATCCCGAGTGATCATGCGGCTGGCGATCTCGCCACAAGGGAGCCCTTCGATCGAGCCGCGCAGGATGCGGAGCACATTGTATTGGTTCGCCGAGAGATCCTCCGTCTTGAGAACGTCAATCAGCCCGCGGGACAGCATGTCGGTGGTGCGCAGCAGTTCCAGGAACGCATCCTCTTCGGGACAAACGGCGCGCCGCCCCGGTATCTCTTCACCCATAATGACCCTATATTATTCGTTATAACGACTACTGTCAAGACGGGGTTCCTACCACATCCAACAAACGGAGATCGCATCGCCAGAAACGTGGCGGTTGACGGCTTGTGCTTTGCCTTGGTCGGTGTCGTTTGCACGATGTCTATCGGCGCTGCATAATAGAGGAGTGGATCACGGACGGTGAGCGTGATCCCCGCCACGGCTGCAAACACTTCCGTTTTTGAAATACCTCGGTCCTGAACTTCGGTTGAGTTGTGCCAGCGTTCTCCAAAATCAATTCTCATCGCAGTCGCCGTTGGGGAACGTTGTGCGGGACCGAGAACGCACGCCATCCGCCACTTAAAATGCTTGCGCCGGCTTCGCCATTTGGGGCGTGAAATCGAGGTTAACGTGTCGCAACCAAGTCAATCGGATGCCCGGAGATCGCAGTCTGCACAAATCAGATCACGAATCTTCCGTTTTTGTCTTTCGCTGCTCGCGCTTTTGCTGGCGCCGTCGTTTGGACGAACCGCAGAACTCGCGGCGCCGCCTGCGCGCGAGTACCGGCTCCGCCTTTATCACACGCACACTCGTGAACGGCTCGAGATCATTTACCGTCGCGGCGACACCTACTTGCCGGATGCGCTCAGCGAACTCGACCATTACCTTCGCGATCATCGCACTGGAGAGGTGCGTCATTTCGACCCCCGCCTGTTCGACCTGCTCCACGACCTGACCGAGTCTCTCCACGATTCCCGTGGCGAGATCGACGTGATCTGTGGATACCGCACGCCCGGGAGCAACGAATTCCTGCGCACTCGCAGCCCGCACACGGGCGTGGCTCGCCATAGTCTGCACATGGAGGCGCTAGCCATCGACATTCGCTTACCGGGTATCCCGACATCAACCGTGCGGGATGCCGCGCTTCGCTTGCATCGCGGCGGGGTGGGTTACTATCTTCGTTCCGACTTCGTTCACGTCGACGTGGGGCGCGTGCGCCAGTGGTAGCTCATTCTCCTGCGGGATACGATGTGGAATCATCTCCGTTCGGGTGACGGAATATGGCACTTCCCAGTACGGGCGGAAGATGACTACTCCATCGTGTCGCTAAACAGCGACGTATCGTGACCGTAACCTTTGCCGATCACGACGTTCATCGTCACCCGGATTTTGAAACCCTCGTCGTGGGCGCGGAGACCGAACTCGGGCATTTTCGCCACGATGGGCGAGTGTGGATACGAGTCCGGTATCGAGCGCCAGAGCTCGAGCGTGAGAAGCACTTGCCGCAGTCGGCGGCTGAGAGAACATTCAGGTCAGCTAAGGTTGGAGCGATTCGTCCATCAATGACAACGGAGAAACTCGCCGAAGGCGTCCGCAAATTCGACGCGAGCACGTTTGCGAGAGCAAGCACTATCTCCGGGGTTGGCGAAAAAGAGGTTGAGCGCCTGTTTCACGCTAATATTTAGGTACGAGGTTTGCCGATGAGTAGGTTGCGCGCAGTACCTGGCGCGGTCCTCTGGGACATGGACGGAACCCTGATTGACTCAGAGGAATTCCACTGGACGGCCTGGCGGGACACCATGGCCCGTGAAGGTATTGCTATCACGCGCGAGCAGTTTCTTGCGTCGTTCGGTCAGCGTAATGATTCCATCCTTCCCGAGTGGCTGGGCGCAGCGGCGACCCCCGAGCGCATGGAGAGAATCGCCAGCGCCAAAGAAAGCCTCTACCGCCGCATGGTCCACGCCCAAGGCATGACGCCATTACCCGGGGTTGCCCATTGGCTGCACCGGCTACACGAGCAGGGATGGATGCAGGCCGTCGCCTCGGCAGCGCCGCGCGCGAACATCGATGTGATTCTCAAGGCTCTATCCGCCGCTCACTTTTTCCAGGGTATTGTCTCGGCCGAAGACGTGCACAAAGGCAAGCCGGATCCCGAAGTGTATCTGACCGCCGCCTCCCGTGTCGGCACGGCGCCCGGCCGCTGCATTGTGGTCGAAGACGCCGTCGCCGGAGTCGAGGGTGCGCGCCGCGCTGGCATGCGAAGCATCGGAGTCAGTCACAATGGCAAGCATCTGCCCGCCGATGTGGTGGTGGAGTCTCTTGCTCTCCTCGCCCCCGACGCTTTTGAGACTCTATTGCAGAGCGGTAACGCCCCTGCCGGAAAAAGCTAGCTGCGTCGCTCGCGCCCCCCGGGGAAAAAGGAGAATCCTCCCGGATCGGCTATGCTCGTTCCCGCCTGAACTAAGCCGGATGACCAAAGCGCGTGGAGACCGAAATACAATCGGGGCAGAAAAGTAGCGCGCGCGGCGACTCTCGATCCGCAAAGCCCGAATTGCGTCCCGGAGTCTTGACAACCGGCAACACAGCCCCGCGAGTGGAAGATACCGAGTCTGGCAGTGTCAGTGCAAGACTCACAGAAACCAGGAAACCAGGATGCCAAGTCGCAGTTTGTCGCGAGCGGTAGACGACGATGCGGCTCGCCGCCGGCAATAGCGGTGTCTTCTGCGCGTCTGGCGATGCATCCGCGGCGATTGGCCCTGAAATGAGGAAACGGCCCGAGAAAAACGATGAGACAGAGTACGCAACGCCACGTCGAACGACTGCCAAATGATGAGCCCTTCCACTCTTCCGGGAAGTCACCGCTTTTCTGCCGCGTTCGTTCCTACGGGCAATTCAATCCTCGGTCGAAGTAAAACCACAATCGATCTTGGAGCGACGACGTATTGCGTCCGCTGCAGGCGCAAGCCGTTGTCCAAAAAATCGGCCGGACTGGTCAAGCTCGTGTCCACCATCCGGATCCATTCCTGTGCTTTACCATCCTGCACATGGAATTCCAACTTTTCCCAGTAAGCGTTGATCATCACGTAGATGTCATCGTCCGCTTGAGAATCGCCGTGCAAACAGAATGCCAAGCTATGAGATTGCTCCGACAAATCGGCGGCTGCGCCGGTTCCATACCAGGAGATGTCCTCCCGCCAGAACCGGCTCCGGCTCAGAGCTGGATGCCCCTTGCGGAAGGCAATCATTTTCCTGAAGAAACGGAAAATGTCTTCATTCGCCCGGAGCTGGCTCCAGTCCAGCCATCCCGTTTCGTTGTCCTGGTTGTAAGGATTGTTGTTGCCGAATTGCGTGTTCAGAAATTCATCCCCGGCGCGGAACATCGGAGTCCCGTTCGACAACATCAGCAAACAGCAGAAATTCTTGACCTGCTTCCGGCGTAGTGCCACGACCGCCGATGTCGCCCCCTCGCTTCCCTCGTGCCCGCAGTTCCAACTGTAGTTCTCGTCGGTGCCATCCAGGTTATGGTTACCGTTTGCCCAGTTGCGCTTGCGGTCGTAGGAGACCAGATCGTACAGCGTAAAGCCGTCATGAGAGGTGATATAGTTCACACTCTGGTAGGCGTGATACGCGTCAGCGCGACGATCGGGAAACAAGTCATCACTGCCATAAAGGCGTCGCATCAGGTCAGGAACCATCCCTGAGTCACCTTTAACGAAACGACGAATATCGTCGCGAAACCGTCCGTTCCATTGCCGCCAGCTTAATCCCGGAAATCCCCTGCCGAGTTGATAGGCAGCAACGTCCCAAGGCTCGGCAATTAGCAGCAGACGATCCAGGTCCGGATCCGCGGCAATTTCACTGAAGATCGGAGCGTCCCCCCAGTTGAGCGATCCGTCGGCATTGCGGCTAAACACCGAGGCCAGATCAAAGCGAAAACCGTCGATGTGCATTTCCTGTTTCCAATAGCGCAGGCTGTCCATTACCATCTTGCGCACATGTGCCTGGCCGAAATTCAAGGTGTTGCCCGTGCCCGAGTAATTGGCATAAGGGCTCGCCGGATCGGAGGTCAATATGTAATAACCGGCGCTATCGAAGCCTTTGTAACTGTAGATAGGTCCCTTATGGTCGCCTTCGCATGTATGGTTGTAAACGACATCGAGCACCACACCGATATCCGCCTGATGAAAGGCTTTCACCATGTTTCGAAACTCACGCTGTTGCTCATCATCGTGGCAGGTGCTCGCATACTGGGCATGAGGAGCGAAAAAATTTAACGGCATGTAGCCCCAGTAATCGCCCTCCTGTGGATCGCGCTGAAAAATCGGCATCAGCTCGACAATGGTGACCCCAAGCTCCTTTAGATACGGGATTTTTTTCACCAAGCCGGCATAGGTTCCTGCACGAGACGGATCGACGCCAGAGTTGGGGTTCTTGGTGAAGCCCTTCACGTGGAGTTCATAGATAATCGCATCTGATTCATGATGCGGCGACCGGTCTCCTACCCAGTCGAAGATCGTGCGGTCGCCCGGCAGGGCTCCGAGGGGCGCCCGGCCTGCGTTTGATCCCTCCTGCATCGCCCGCTGGCGATCGAAGCCCGGTGGGAAGAAAACGGATTTCGCATACGGATCAAGGAGAACCTTCTGCGGGTCAAAACTGTGGAGCTGCGGAACAGTCTGTCCCGAGACCGAGTAAGCGTAATAACGAGCGCTCCCGACCTGCGTGACGGGTATCCGGCAATGCCAGATCCTCCCTGATTTGTTGCGCAGAAAATCGAAGCGGAACGTGAGGCGGGGGTTTGCCAAATCCTCAGGACCATAGAGCAATAGCGTGACGCTCTCGGCATGTTCAGCATGAACGGAAAAGTTAAATACCTGATCTTCCTCGATCAACCTGACCCCAAGCGGCAAGGGCGTACCTTCCGCCTGCGCCCACCCCTGGCGTTCGTTACGATTCGCCCCGTCGGGCTCGGCCGCGTCCAGCGGATGGGCCGCGTTGTCATGCACGGTTGAACTCATATTCTTCATGCTGGCCGGTATCTGCATTTGCGCTTTCCAGTCCAAACCGGATCGGGTCGGGCGGTGACCGGTATGGGATCAATCGGTTCGTCATTGGCACGCTCGATCCGTTCGGGCGGCGGAAATCCGTCTTCCGGGTCAGGACAGGAGTTGCTCCGAGTCGAGCCCTCCAGTCCCGAGCGGCCGGATTCGTCGTGATCGGTCGCCCTTGCCCAGGGGAGTTTGCCTGTCTACAGTTGTTGTCTCCGGCGAGGGTTAGGGAAAACCCGATGCGCCGTCCGCTTTCGCCGTAAACGATCTGCTTGCAGCCACGTGGGTTTCTCCGATCCTCGACCACAGCAGGATCGGCAAACCATGACCGCCGATCCTGGCTGACGCGCTCCCGATCGAAACCGGGAGCCGCCTCCCGCAAACGCGCCAGCATAGTTTCGTTTTCTCAGGCTTGCACACCGGCACATTGACATCGCCAGGCTTCAACGTTGCCTGCAGTGCTGGAGCGATTTTCCGCAGACAAAGTATCCACCGGCTCCCCGGCAAACAAACGCGACGGATGGGAAGCAGGTCACCACCCTCTTCTTAAGCCACTTTGGACTGGTCGTTTGATTTTTCCAGGTGTCCGCCGAACTCATAGCGCATCGCAGACAAGATCTTGTTGGCAAAGTCGGCCTCGCCTCGCGAACTGAACCGCTCGAAAAGGGCGCTGGTGAGAACCGGCACTGGAACCGCTTCGTCGATCGCCGCTTTGATGGTCCAGCGCCCTTCACCGGAATCAGAAACACGTCCGGCAAATCCTGAGAGATTCGGATCCTGAGTCAGTGCGTTGGCCGTCAGATCGAGCAACCAAGAAGCGATTACGCTCCCGCGACGCCAGACCTCCGCAATGTCACGCAGATTCAAATCGAACTGATAGTGCCCGGGATCACGCAACGGCGTGGTCTCAGCATCAATCGAGCGGTTCGCTTGCTTGCCGACATTCGCGGAGCGTAAGACACCCAGCCCCTCGGCGTATGCCGCCATGACTCCGTACTCGATCCCGTTGTGCACCATCTTCACGAAGTGGCCCGCCCCGTTGGGCCCGCAGTGCAGGTAACCCTGCTCCGCGGTGCCATCAATCTTCTCCCGGCCGGTGGTTCTCGGAATATCGCCCATTCCCGGTGCGAGCGTAGCAAAGATTGGATCCAGCCGCTGGACAACTTCGTTCTCGCCGCCAATCATCATGCAGTAGCCGCGCTCCAAACCCCACACACCCCCGCTCGTGCCCACGTCGACATAGTGGATTTTCTTGGAAACCAGCTCGTTCGCGCGCCGGATATCGTCCACGTAATAGGAGTTGCCGCCGTCGATGAGGATGTCCCCCGCCTCGAGATGCGGCAAAAGGTCCGCGATCGTCTGGTCAACCACCGCCGCCGGGACCATCAGCCAGACAGCTCGCGGCTTCGCGATCTTCTTAGCCAGCTCCGCGAGCGATGCGGTGCCAGTCGCCTTGTGCTTGACCAGCTCACCGACCGCTTGCGGCGAGCGGTCGAACACCACACAGTTGTGACCCTGATTGATGAGCCGCCGCACCATGTTGGAGCCCATCCGTCCCAGACCAACCATCCCCAGTTGCATATTCGCCTCCTATCAAAACTCGGTTAAGCAAGAAGTGGACCCTTGCGACGCTGGTGATGTGGCAGCACAACTGGCTCCCGGCCGCTCGCACCCCGGCGTGATTGCTAAGAATTGCCGCGACAGCCGCAGCGGCCGTCGACCGGAAACAGGGTGACGGGTTCAACCACCCCTCACCGCTCATTACCGGACTCCCGCACGCAGCGCATTGCTCACCATCTCCTGGGCTTCGCTCACGATGGCATTCAGATGATCCCGGCTCTTGAAGCTCTCCGCATAAATCTTGTAGATGTCTTCCGTTCCCGAGGGGCGAGCCGCGAACCATCCGCTGGTTGAGACCACTTTCAAGCCTCCGATAGGAGCATTATTGCCCGGGGCTTTCGTCAATTTGGCAATGATTGGCTCACCCGCAAGGTCCGACTCTTGGACGGCGTCGGGTGAGAGCTTCTGCAGTTTTGCTTTCTGCTCGGCAGTGGCGAGAGCGTCGATGCGTGTGTAGTACGACGTTCCGAACTCCGCCGTGAGCTCGCGATAGTGCTCGCCGGGATCCTTGCCGGTGCTAGCGGCAATCTCGGCCGCCAGCAAATCCATAATCAGACCGTCCTTGTCGGTCGTCCACACGCTGCCATCGCGACGAAGGAAACTGGCCCCCGCACTTTCTTCTCCGCCAAAGCAACACGAGCCGTCGACCAAGCCGGGTGCAAACCACTTGAAACCGACCGGGACCTCGCGCAGTTCGCGACCGAGGTGCTTGACGACCCGATCAATCATGCTGCTGCTTACTAAGGTCTTTCCAACCGCAACTTCATGACGCCACTGCGCGCGGTGCGTAAGTAAGTATTGGATGGCCACGGCGAGGTAATGGTTCGGATTCATCAGACCGGCCACGGGAGTCACAATCCCGTGCCGGTCGGCATCCGCATCGTTAGCGAATGCCACCTGGTATTGATCTTTCAGTCCGACCAGCCTGGCCATGGCATAGGGGCTCGAACAATCCATGCGAATTTTTCCGTCGTGATCGACGGTCATGAACGAAAACGTCGGATCGATCACTGGATTGACAACGGCGATGTGGAGTCCGTAAATGGAGTTGATCGGCTCCCAGTAGGGTTGCGCGGCTCCGCCCAGAGGGTCCACGCCCAGTTTGAGCTTCGCGCCCCGAATTGCGTCGATGTCCACGACGTTCTTGAGGTCGCGCACATACGGCAGAATGAAGTCTTGGTGATGCGTGGTCGCCGCCCGGATGGCTTTGGCAAACGTTACTCGCTTGACCCCGACGTTTCCCGCCCGCAACAGATTGTTCGCCCGATCCTGCACCCAGCGCGTGACGTCGGTGTCGGCAGGACCGCCGTTGGTTGGGTTGTACTTGAAGCCTCCATCTTCGGGCGGGTTGTGCGACGGCGTAACCACGATGCCGTCCGCCAGACGGTCCTTGGCGCTGCGGCCGTGGTTGTAAACGAGAATTGCTCGCGAGATCACCGGGGTCGGAGTCACGCCGTCGTCTTCCTGAATGATGGTCTCTACGTTGTTCGCCGCCAGGACCTCGAGCGCAGTGCGCTGCGCGGGCCCCGATACCGCATGGGTGTCCTTGCCCATGTACAGTGGGCCGTCGATTCCCTGCTCTCGCCGGTAGTCGCAGATGGCCTGGGTGATGGCCAGGATGTGCGCCTCGGTGAAAGTTCCGTACAGTGGCGAACCGCGATGCCCGCTCGTACCAAAACTGACTAACTGGTTCGGGTCGGCCACGTCGGGAAGCTCGAAGTAGTTCTTCTCCAGACGACCGATATCGATCAACATCTCCTTCGCAGCCGGCTTGCCGGCGAGCGGCGAAATCACTGGTGCGCCCGCCGCACCGGTGACAGACTGATTTTCTAACGTACCGGGCATGGTTCCACCTTCCAAGTCTCAGACGCGCATTCGGCAATGGTGCGATCACTCGAAAACTTTCCGGAACTGGCCACGTTCCGAATCGCTTTATATGCCCATGCGTCGGGATCACTATATAACGCACCGAGCCGTTCGTGCGCCTGGCAGTACGAGGTCAGGTCCGCCAGATGCATATAATAATCGGCGGACCTTACAAGCATCTCGCGCAAGGGCTGAAACGCTACCGAGGGATCAATCGCCCGGTCAAAGACCAGATGACGGTCGCAAAGAACCTTGTCTTCCCCGATCAGGGGAGTCGCGCTGAGCCCGTACTGCTGGAGCTCCCGAGCACTAGCCGAGTTCATTGTCATCGGAACGATTTCCGCGGAGTTTGCTCGCGACGCACTCTTCGCGCTCATTTGCGATCCTTATGACTTGAGCTCCATGGAACTGCTTCCTTCGAACGTTAAAAGAAAGCAACGAATACCCCACAAGCCACCCCCGCTCGCTTGCAGTCCGATGGAGTCCCTAAGACCAGTGAACTGACCCGAATAATTCCAATCTGCGTCTCCCCTGGCGCGCCAGATAGGTCACTGGAAGCGTCTCGCTCATGCCGTCTCTCTGCTTAGAAAGAATAACGATCACTTCGGTTGCAACTATTTCTTGGCAACAATTCTCGCGCCGGCTTGCGGCAAATCCGCGGACAGCCGCAAAGTCGCACCTCGATAAAGGTGTGGTCTTATCGTCGCAATAATCTGTCCCATCTCTTCGCGAGATCGTCGATTCGAATCACCCCATTGTGACCCGATCCACTTTGCCTTCATACAGATACTTGTCTCTTCCGCGGGCCGAGCTTGATCCTCGAGGTTCGGTTGAATGGACAAATCGGAATTGGTGCCCTGGATGGCAGGAATCATGGATAAGCGTCGCTGCCTGATTTGGAAGGAGGCGTTGAACCTCAGGTGACCAATCCTCCGATATTTGTTCCGCGATCCACGAAAACACTCTTCCACCAGAGTTCGAAACCGCTCGAACTGGCGGGGCAAAGACATCGATCAGACCATTGGGCAGAAAGCACCTAAGGGGGGCAGGCGCAGCCGGAGGCGGAGAAGTCCATAGAAAAAGAGGAGGTTAACGATCAACCCGACTACTGGAAGATGAGTGCAGGATCCGCCTTTTCCACAATTCAAACTGTCTTTGCAATCATCAAACTAGCCACCCCCGCAGCAGCCACAGACAGTCCTGCGCAAATCAACATGACTAACCGGAATCCGAACACAAACGCTTCACCCACGGAGCCTTTGATTGCTGCTCTCGTGGTGTCGCCGACGCTGACGGGCGGCTGCAGATCGGCGAGTCTGATCTCGTTGGCCTGAATGTCCCGGAGTACGCTTGGCGAGAGGGCAAAGCTCGACAGCTTCTCGTTTAACCGGGCACTGAAGGCGTTCACCATCACAATCCCTAGGACCGCAACTGCAAGCATCCCCGCGACACGGGCAACGGCGTTGTTGATTCCAGAGGCGGCACCGACGCGCTCCGCGCCGACCGAGTTCATGACGACAGTAGTGAGGGGAGCGACGGTGATCGCCATGCCCAGACCAAGGCTGAGCACAGCAGGAAAAAATGCCTTCCAGTAGCTTACATCTATGGCGGGCACGGCGAACAGAACAAATCCTAAGGCGGCGATTAGTGGGCCAATGATCAACGGAGGTCTTGGGCCCCAGCGTGGCACGAGCCCGCCTGACCAGCGGGAGAGCAGAAAGAGCAGCAGAATCAGTGGTAGCACAGCGGCGCCCCCGGCGGTTGCGGAATATCCTTGGACCTGAATCAGATCCAATGGAAACAGAAAAAAGAAGATTCCCATTGCGGCATAGAGGAGTAGCGTCAGCAGGTTGCTCCCGCTGAAACTGGAAGAAGCAAACAGCGTCAGTGGAACCATGGGCGAAGTCACTCTGGCCTCGACGAAGACAAACCCTATTAGACAGCCGCAGCCGAGGACGCTACTCGCCAAAACCAGAGGATGGCGCCAACCCATGTTCCCCGATTCGACGAACCCGTAAACCAAGCCCCCAAGTCCGAGAGTGACGACCAGGGCTCCAAGCCAATCGACATGGCTTCTGGCGGCGGCGCGGCTCTCGGGAATTTGCCAAAGCGAGATAATTATCACCACGGCGGCGAGCGGGAGATTGATCAAAAACACCCAGCGCCAGCTAGCATGCTCAACCAGCCAGCCACCAAGAACCGGCCCCAGGGCGGTCGTGATCGCGGTAAATCCGGACCACGTGCCGATTGCCGGACCGCGGCTGTTCTTATCGAAGCTCGTGCTGAGAATCGCCAGGCTGCCAGGCACAAGGAGCGCAGCTCCCACGCCTTGAATGCTCCGCGCAGTAATCAGAAGGCCTAGGTTGGCAGCGACCGCGCAACCGACGGAAGCGGCGGCGAAAACCCCCACACCGAGCAAAAAGATCAAGCGGCGCCCAAATACGTCGCCGAGAGAGCCCCCGACTAAAATCAACGCTCCCAAGAACAGCCCGTAGGACTCGACCATCCATTGCACATCCACGACGGTTGCGTGAAAGCTCGTTTGCAGAGCAGGCAGGGCGACATTGACGACCGTGCTATCAATGAAAGCCATGCTCGATCCGATAATGGTCGCCGCGAGAATCCAGCTTCGCGCTTCTACAGCACACGGAACACCTGCACTCACCGACCGGACTACGGCTTCGTCGCATGGCGGTCTCATGGGCGGTATTGATGCGACCCAGGCGAATTCGGTTTCGAAGTCCACCGAGCTGGGCGCAGACCAACCAGTGCATCTTGAGGGCCGAGACCTCGGTGAGTCATTCCAGCCAAGTATCCTTCTCGTTCGTATTTCAATCTTGCCGTCTGGGAGCCGGTGATGGAAGTTCGCCCAATGCATTGGTTGGAACGGGAGTCGGGAGCATGCCGAGAAACGTTTGGCTCCGCATCGCAGGGGCGCTACAGCGCGAGCGCACCCGATCGGCCGCGCAACCGCCGCGTGGTCCTCTGAGCGAGCAATTGGTCAACGATCGGCACCGGTGGATGCCCGGCAACGTACGGCAGTGGCGGTATTGTCTCCCATGCGACTCCCGGCGCCCGACCCCGATTGCTTGCCGGCACCAAGGCCCGGCCCAAGCCCTTCTCGTGACCGACTCTCTGGTGATGAGCTCGGGTGAAGAGCGGTTCTCATGGGGGGAGGTCCCCAAATCTGCAAGACACCGGCCTGGCGCGCCAGCGCCGATCAATTTCCCCTCGGCCATACCGTTGGTCGCCATCCTCAGCCGCGGTGTCTGTGGCCGCTTGACGGAAACACCTTCACGCCGGGGCCGGTTCGGGTCCTTACTTTCTAGGCTTGCCGGGGCTGGGCGTCACCGTTCCCCCGTCTCTATTGCCGCGTTACCGTGATGGGCTCGGAAGTCGCGCCGCCATAGACCGAAGCCGGCGGTCCCGATAGAGGACAACACGGCGCAATCGAGTTCCCCGAGTACACCGCCGTTAACGTATTGGCGCCGGGCGCAAGCTGTAACGCACGCAGGGGCAGAGTCGCCTTAGACTCCGTGGCGCTGACCGGCAGCAGCGTTCGCTTTTTCAGCAAGCTCGACCCCAGCATGAACTTGACCGTGCCACTTGGAACACCGCCTCCCCCGGGGTTGGCGGAGACCAGGACCGTCAGCGTGGCCGCCTCACCGAAACCGAGAGTGTATTTCCCCGAGCTCAAATTCACCGTCAAGGAGTTGGCAACGGCGGTTCCAGTGTTCTGGTAGGCGCCAATGTCGATGTTTGAGCCGTTCATCCGGGGGCTGCCGAGGAAGTCGGTGCTCCCATAGATGGAGTCTGGGGAACTGCCCTCGGGATCACACCAGCCAACGCCGCACGACAGGCCTGTGCTGCCGGCACCCACGGCGGGAGAAGAAGGGAGAGTATCAAAGTCTGGCGGCGTGGCTCCCAGGTTGACAAAGAGCGGATCCGTGTGCAGGGAGTTTGCATCTTCCCCGCTGCTGTTCTGCCACTCTGAAAAGCTCGGGTAGCTGCTAACGTCAGCCCACAGGATTGACGTTCCCTCCAGGTACCCCGCGGTCGAGTTGTAGAGGTTCCAATTCAGCGTCGCGGGCGGGGCCGGGTAGGACGCAGAAACGGGGACGTAACTGTGAATCCAGAGGTTGGGTGAGCCGGGATATAGAACATTATTTTCGTAGATGTTCCCTTGCGCTCGCCCCACCTGGAATTGAATTTGGAATTCGCCACTCGGATTGCCTTCGGTGGGACTGCCGGCTTGGGTCCCATTGTTGTACAAGGTGTTATTGACGAAGACGTCGTGATCACTGCTGCCACCTCCATTGCTGGGGCCGCCCTGCTTGGACGCGGCCGCATAACCTCCGATGGAGTTGCCGCAGGAGTTGGAATTGTAAAATAGGTTATTGCGCACCGTTACATATCTGCCATAGCACGGCCATTTGCCTCTGGCGGCGGTTCCGCTATTGTTGGGACCGGACCACTCCGTGCCATTGCGTTGGCAAACTTGATTTTCGCTGGTCGTCTCGATACCGTAGTCGACCTGCAGAATCACGTTCCTCTCGACTGTGACATATGCGCATCCGTCACAGTAGATCCCGTCGGCGTCGTATTCGTAACCCTCGCCAGGGTTCGTTATCCCACTGATGTTATAGACCGTGTTCCCACTGATCTCACCATACATCGCCTCGTCGTAGCCGACCGGACCGGTGCCTTCATATCCAATCGCGTCGATGCCGATGTTGTCATTGTCGTGAACGAGGTTATTGGTGATTTTAAAGTGCGTCACGTTTCCGTTTACGGTCAAGGTTTCGCTGTTCCCGGTCCTATTGTCGTAGATCTCGTTGCCACTGATAACCAACTGCGTGATTGGAGTCTTCCGCGTGCCGTAAACAGCCATGCCGAAAGCGTTGCCCTCCTTTTCCGACGTGGTTGTGATATTGTGCACACGATTGTTCAGAATCTGAATGCCCGTACCCGAGCCCGTGATCCAGATACCACAGGCAGTGTTCGCGGCTTTGCTGGTGGTGTAATTGCGGATTTCAAAGCCGCTGATGGTGACGTAATTCAGGTTGCCCGCAATATTGATGAGACCTTGCGTGGCCGACGCACCGCAACACTTCACGTTGCTCCCGTCGATCACCGCCGTCTCTCCGGGATAGCTTTGGAACGTAATCGGCGCCAATCGTGTTCCGGATATGAGAAAATTCACCGACTCGTGGTAGACTCCGCCGAAAACGTACACTCGGGCACCGGGCGTGACTGTATTCGCCGCATGCTGGATGGTGAGCCACGGAGCTCTTATTGTGCCTGGGTTGCTGTCGTCGCCTCGGCTCGACACATAGTAGGTCGTTCCGGTTTGTCCAGCGAGCGCCGCGGCCACCGCTAAGACGAGCACGAGCACGACCAGCGTGGCACAACGAAATCCGGATTTCGCACCAGCTTTCCCCTCGAGCTCCACGAACCTTTTTTGTGAAGTGAGATTACTCATGCGCAGATTTTAGCAGGGCGACGGCATGCGAATGGGCTCGGTTGCTTTCGGATGGACGCTTACGTCGTGGACGCTCACCTCTTCAGAGAGCGACCGCCGCCCCTGTGCTCTTGGCAGGTCGCGTGTCGTTGTTCTCCCCGGAAACGACAAGGGTCGAAGTGAGTGGCAACCGACCGCCATCTTCGCTAATCAACGGAACCCGGTTCACGGGTACGTATGCAATGTGACCTGGCCTCCCCCTGAGTACCAACGGTCTCCCCAAGGAAGGTTCAAGCTCCACGGTCCAGTTCCCTTCCGTCCAACTTGGAGTGACGCTACGGTTGCCCCGTCACCTTCGAGAATTCCCTCGACGCCTCCGTTTCAGGAGCGGCGAATTCTACGTGGAGTTTCAGAGTGACACCACATCTCACGGCGCAAGCGCAAAAGCAACATAGACTCCCCCTGACGGGGAGCGGGGATCCTTGCCGCCTCCCGCGGCAATCACCACCAACTGCCGCCCGTTCACCTCGTAGGTAGCAGGGGTGGCGTTGGCGGGGAACGGCAGGGTCGCCTCCCACAAAAGCGCACCCGTCGACGCATCGAACGCACGGAACTTGCGATCAAAATTGGTTGCGCCGATGAAAAGCAATCCGCCGGCGGTCACGATCGGGCCGCCGTAATTCTCTGTCCCCGTTTCTTTGCGCCCCGCGGCAAGCGCGGGATACTCTCCGAGCGGGACCCGCCAGACATATTCCCCGGTATTGAGATTGATGGCATTCAGAGTCCCCCAAGGAGGCGCCACGGCCGGGTACCCATCGGGATCGAGGAACTTATGGTATCCCGTGAAGCGATACTTCGTTGTTGGTAGTGGAGGACCGGCGATCTTCAGCTCTTTGCCCTCCCCGCTCACCAGGTAGTTCACCAAAGCAGCTCGTTGATCGTCAGAAAGGTTCGGAAAGCCCGGCATCCGCCCTTTCCCGTTCCTGATCGTTCCGTCAATCTCTTGCGACCTCAACCGCTTGCCCACTCCGGCCAACGAAGGCATGACGGGCGGCGAGCCCTCCATCTTGTCGCCGTGGCAGAGGCTGCACTGGTCCAGGTAAATCGCCCTGGGCCCTGTCTTTTCCGAGTTCTCTGCCAGTGCTCCCGTCCAGGCAACATCGTTGACGTTGAGGTACAGGATGCCCGTCTCGACATCGACCGCGGAACCACCCCACTCCGCACCGCCGTCGAATCCGGGAAATATTACTGTGTCTTTGCCCACGCTGAAGGGAACGAATTGCCCTTCGCTGCGGAATTTATGGAATTGCTCGACGGCCCAAGCGTGAACTTCCGGCGTGCGATTGGTCAGCAGGTCTTCGGTCAGGAGTTGCCGAGCGTACGGGGCAGGCTTGGTCGGAAGCCCCTGTTGCCGCGAAGCCACTTCCCCGGGCACGTCACTGGGAGGGTAGTTACGATACATGATGGGAAACAGCGGCTTGCCATTTCTGCGATCGAAGAGAAATACAAAGCCTTGTTTTGTGGTCTGTGCAACCGCATCCACCCGTTGGCCCTCGCGTTCCACCGTGAGCAGGGTCGGCGGCGATGGAAAGTCCCGGTCCCAGAGGTCGTGCCGGACCGCCTGGAAGTGCCAGATCCGTTCGCCCGTGTTCGCATTCAGGGCCAGCAGGCAATTGGCGAACAGATCGTCTCCCAAGCGATCGGCACCGTAAAAATCCGCTGCCGCCGAGCCTGTGGGAGCATAGACGATTCCGCGTTTCGGATCGACAGCCATCCCCGCCCAGTTGTTCGCCGCGCCGCTTGTCCTCCACGCATCCCGCGGCCAAGTTTCATAGCCGAACTCGCCAGGATGCGGAATCGTGTGGAACGACCAGCGCAGCTTGCCGGTTCGCACATCGTAGGCACGAATGTCGCCCGGCGGCGCAGGCAGCGTTTCCGGGTTGCGCCCGCCCACGATCAGCAGATCTTTGTAAACCACTCCCGGACTCGTCAGATACACCGATTGCGCGGCCGGATCGCGGCCCAGATTGTCACGCAGATCAATACGCCCATCGTTCCCGAAGCCCGCCACCGCCTTGCCGGTCGTGGCCTCCAGCGCATAAACGAAATTCATCACACCGACCAGAACGCGCCGCTGCTTGCCCTTGCCCCAGAATGCGAGGCCTCGGTCCGGTTGAGTCCCTGGAATGCCGGAATCGAATTTCCACAACAGTTTGCCCGTGGCCGCATCGAGCGCGAACACTTTCTGCGAAGGCGTCAGTCCGTAGAGCACACCGTCCACGACAATCGGGCTCGTCTCGAAACCGCCCGTCTCTCCGGTGTCGAAGGTCCAGGCCACCGCCAACTGCTTCACATTATTCCGATCGATCTGCGCGAGGCTCGAGTAATGAGTGTTCTCCGCCGATCCGCCATAGGCAGGCCAGTCGCGCTGTTCTTTTTTCTCGCGGCCTCCTGCAGGGCCGGCTGCCACCCGCTGCTTGCCGCCGACGAGTGATCCGATTGCAATTGCGAATAGTGCGCACATCGCGACCCTGCGCATTAATTTCTTCTCCCCTGAGTGCCGCGATTCTACCTACCTCAGTCCCTCACATAAATGTTTTTCTTCGCGAAATGGAGGGACGCGGAAGCAGTCAGGCAGCAAAGCACAGCCACCGCTTCCCCCGCGTGCGAAGTGGCTGGGATGCGCTCTGAGAGCTCGTGAGCCATGAAATCAGAGCGCGAGAACAGAAGAGCGCAAAACGAAAGATCTCCGGCTTGCAAGGCGAGAATCGCCCTTCCTCGGTTGACCTAAGGTTGCCAACCCGCTCCCCGTTCCCAGGGCGCGCCACGGCGGATTGCAAATATGGAGGAGCCGTCGCCCCGAGAACCGTCGGTCACGCCTATGGCGTGTCCATGGCAGCCCGGAGAGCAGACCGAGCGGGCGAACTCGGGGATTGGATGAAACGTCCGGGTTGGAACCTGCAGACCAGTGGTTTCACCACGCGATCGCATGTGGCGCAGTCAGAGTCGTCGTTGGTTGTGCTCCGGGGACTCGATGACGAACCTGACTCCGGTAAGCTGTTCGGTTTCGATCCACAGGCGCTCGGCCAGAACGAGGTCTTGGGCCGGGGGTGCGATTCTCGCCGGGACGGGGTGACCCTTAAGCTCCTGAAAGCCGCTCGGACCGTAGTAGCCGCCCGGCATTACCTCGGCAGACGTCGCGGCAAACAGGGTGGGCAGCGCACCATGGGCAGCGTCCTGCGAAGCCAGGGGCTTGAGGATCATTTCTACAATCCGAAAACCCAGCGGGACGACGCCCGCGGGGCCACTAGTTTGGAGATTGGTGATGGCATAACCGGGATGCGCGCCTGTGCTCAAGATGGGCGAACCGGAGGCAGTCAGGCGGCGCTGGAGTTCGAGCTGGAAGATTAAGTCGGCGAGCTTTGATTGCGAATAGGCGCCGAACATTGGCTTGTAGACGCGCTCGGATTGGAGGTTGTCGAACTCGATCTTGGCATGGTTTGTGACTCCACTGGAAACGGTGACGACGCGCGTGCCCGGCTGCGGCTTCAGTTGGGGGTAGAGGAGCGCGGTGAGCAGGAAGGGACCGAGGTAGTTGGTGGCGAATTGGCGCTCGTAGCCATCGACCGTGAGTTCACGCCGCGGCACTGCCATCACCCCGGCGTTGTTGATCAGCAGGTCGAGCGATTGGCCGGGGAAATTCTCGGCGACCAATGCGGCGAAGTCGCGAACGCTGGTCAAGGCGGCGAGATCGAGTACTCCAGGAGTGAGTCTTGCGTTCGGAACTTCGCGGCGGATGCGACGGATGGCGTCGTTGGCCTTTTCCAGAGAGCGGGCGGGGATCATAACCTCGGCGCCGTGCCTGGCTAGTTCAAGGGCCGTCTCATAGCCGATGCCGGAGTTTGCGCCGGTGATTAAGGCGCGGCGTCCCTGCTGGGAGGGAACGTCGTTCGCGGTGAACCTGAAGTTTGTTTTCGTCGCCATACCATGAAGTATGCTTATATCAGTATCCAATGGCAACAAGGCACCTTATTGGCTTGTACTTACCTCGAGGTAACTGTGAAACAGAGAATCGATTGGGCAGAAGCGAATGCGGCCTGTGAAGCCCTGACCGAGAACGAAGACTCTCTCACTCGCGACATCGTGATGCGGCTCGCGGAAAAGTGGACGCTCTGGACAATGGCTGAGCTAGCGGAAGCGAATGCCCCGATGCGCTTTTCGCGCGTGATGGAGCGGGTGGAGGGCGTCAGTCAGAAGTCATTGACGAAGGTGCTTCGGCAGTTGGAGCGCGATGGACTGGTGACGCGTGTAGTGTTTGCGGAGGTGCCCCCGAGGGTTGAGTACGCAATTACGGACCTGGCGCTGGAAATGCTGGAGGTCGTGCACCCTCTCTGGAGATGGGCAGCAAGCAACGTTGCGAAGTTCCAAGCGGCGCAGGCTGCCTACGATTCGCAGCATCAGGCAGCGGCTGGGCGCAAGCAATTGTGAGTTCTTAGCGGCCGCCGAGCACTGGCGGGCTCAGATTTACGGCATTGTTGCCGAGAAGCCGTTGCGCGATAGGACAGAATTAGCGCCAATCGCGTACCTTCCCAACGGCTAGCCTTACCGAAGACGAAACCCATGTGCTTTCGGCAGATTTCTCCGCCCCGAAGCGGTGCTGCGAGAAGGTCGAAGGAAACCCTGGGTGACAATCACGGGCAAAGAGGCAAGCTGCAACCCGATCAGACAACTTCGTTGCCGTGCTCCTCACTTGCCGGGGAGCCGATATAACCTCTGGTCTAGCGACGCGCAGTATGTGATCTGGCCGAGAAGTAGCCGCCTGACCATATCTCTGCCGCATCCACGGTCTTCGGACTTCCCACAGCCTCCTCCGTCGCGCCACCGGGTTGATCGGTATGACCGAAGAGAAAACGCATGCGTGTCCTGTCAGGGCGGCCAAACATCCTCGCCTTGCTGCACAACCGGATCGGCGACCGTGGAGACGTCGACGATGGCAGTGTTCGGGTAGTAGTGGCTCAGAATCTGGCGGAAGTCGGCTCCATCGGCGGCCATGGCTTTGGCGCCCGCCTGGCATAGGCCGATGCCGTGGCCCTGTCCGGTTCCTTCGACCAGACTCTGACCGTTTTCCGTTTTCACGATAAAGTCGTTGCTGGGAATTGTGTTCCATCCCAGGCGCCGTGTGGCGCGAAGGCGGGCGGGTTCGTTCGAACTGCGGAGCGTTACGGCATCTTCGGCCGAGATTCGATTCGACCAGCGCTCCGGATGCGCACGGCAATACTTGCATTCGACGGAGTAATAAGGATAGCGGGCCGCGGGGAGGCCTATTTCCACGGGGGTCCGTGTGCGTCCGGCACAGCTCCGCGTGTACATTGCGGCGAAGGGCTCGGATTCGTAGGCGAGGACCATGCCGCCCGTGGCCTCGACGGCTTTCGCAACGGCAGTGGCCGGCGCGGGCGGTTCGCGCAGGAACTGGCAATGGGTGGTGTCGCAGAAATCGAAATCGCGATGGCGCCCACCTCTGACGGCCAGGTACGAGCGAGTCGCGACCGCCTGCGCTTTCAGCGCCTCGAATGGTGTTTCGGTCGCACTTTCGGCGGCCACGATGGACGCGACGGCGATTTCCCGGTCCATGGTCACGATGGCGAGAAGATGGCCGGCGGATTGGCCAATCGCGAGCGTGCCACGGTAGTGGCGAGTAATCCTGCCCGGAACGGCGAGAACAAAGTCTGCCGGTTCGTCCTTGCGTCCCGCGACCACGATACCGGGTGCGTGCACGGTGCGCGTTCCCGACTGCAAAATCATCTCGCCTCCGGAGAGCCGGATATTTGCGGTGTGCACGCCGGAACTGAGCTCCAGCACCATGCGTTCGTCGCCCGCACGCACCATGAGCGCGTGCCCCTGAAGCGCGGTGACCGCGAGTTGGCGCGGATGAAAGAGGCCTAGAACTCCGATGCGGACGTTCGCAATCGCCGGGCCGGGAGGCGCAGTTTGCGTAAAACCGAGTGAGTAGGACAAGATGACAACGAGGGCGGTGACGAACGCGAAGACCAGTTCGCGGCATACCCGCGACGCTGATCGGCGAGCGGGATTGACGGCGGCTTTCAGACGGCGTTCATGCATCATTCTGCGAACCTAACCTCAATCCGGCGCAGCATTTGGCCGGCAGTCTTCGCAGCCTGGGCGCCGGGGACCCCGTGGACGCGGACCATCAACAGGAACTGGGGCTGGTCGGCAGGCGTGAGAACCATTGCAAAACCGTCCCCAGGCTCGCGCCGCGAGTGGGTGCAGGGCGCCGTGCCGGTTTTTACCAGTGCGTCGGGGAATGGGAGGGCGCGGTCAACTTCGGCCCCCGTTCCATGCTCGGCCGATTGCGCCATGCCGGCGATGATTTCCCGAACACCGGGCTGTCCGCGACGACGAGTAAGTTCCAGGTAGGCCCGCGCCATGCGCAGCGGAGAGATTCGCCAGGCGCTCCCGATTCCCGCGAGGGCGGGACCACTGGCATCACGGTCCGGAGGCTCGATTCCGAAGCGCGCGACAATCGGCGCGATGTCTGTAGCGGCCATGTTGACGGTGAGCATGCGGAAATACGAGTTGCAGGAGTAGGCGATGGCCGAGGTGAGACCGATTTCCCCGTGCCCGTGGGGACGCCAGCATCCGGTGGCGGTGCCACGACAGGTGTGGGCAGGGTAGTGAAAATCGTGCTGCTCGCCATAGGCCAGCGCGGTGAAAGGTTTCACCAGTGAGCCCAATGGAATGGGCGAGTCGGATCGCTCCCAGCGCGACGTAAGCATCCGGCCGGTGCGCGCGTCGAGCAAGAGGAAAGACATGTCGCGGCTGGGGAAATCGCGGCGCAGCGTTTCTGCGGCGGACTGCGCAAACAGGCTCGGCTCCGCGTCTTTGGCGCCATCAAGCGCAGATCCCCCGCGGCCGCTTGCGGGGAGTAACACCACCAGCAATATACCCGCGAGCCATGGGATGTGCCTCATTGCGCCCATTCGTAGATGACGGTCTGCCTTTCTTTGTTTTCCTGGCTGCGAACTTCGATTTGTTCGGACGAAACGGCGGCCAATGTTGTGCTGAGACTTGCCATATTGCCGGAAAAAAATTGTGGCTCGACTCGGCGGTCGTCGGCCATCGTGGCACTGGGCCGGTCGACAACCCTCGAGAGGCGAGCAAAATTGACGCCTTCCCGCTGGTGATCGAATCCGGCGAGCAAGTCGCCAGGCCTACGATCGGACTTGCGGCTGAAATTCGCGAGAATGCCTTCCGCTAGCCGTGGGTCGTCGCTGACCAACAGATACTTGTCGCGGACCGACGCCACCAAAGGCCACAGACCATCAAGTTGCTGATATCCCGATTCTTGCTTCCATCCGACGCCGAGTTGGCTGGCGGTTAGACCAGGAACGACGAAATCGGTGAGCGCAGACTGAACGGCAGCCTGATTCCAGCCCGATCCTGCGACAAGGATCACAGCGGAGTGAATCCGGATGAATACACCGGCCTGATCGGGCGCAGTGGATTGCACCTGCAGTGACGCCAGGAGAGGAGTTTTGTCGAGCAGATCTTTCAAGGCCGATACCGATGGTTGCGCAAAGGGGCGCTCGACAGGGGCCTGGTCGATGGTTGTTTCGAGATCGGAACCGCCGTCCTGCTCGCCCCCCGAAGCTAGCTGCACCGGCGGCGCAACCCGTGACGGCGCCACCGTGCCCAAATGTGCCGCCAGGAGCTTGCTTTCAAGCAACGCGAAGCTGGCGCCGGAAGTGGGGTTAGCTACCGCCAGGTACGCACTGGCCTCGGCGGGAACGAGGCGTACAACATCGGCGACGGCCGCCGGGCCATCGGGTGAGGACGCTTGTTTCGCCTGTTCTTTTCTGATCAGGACGCGCTCTTCCCGGTATCGCCTGCCGGAACAGAACAGATCAGAGATGGACGCCGAGTATTGTCTCAGGTCGGTGATGTTCTGCTGTACCCAGTAAGTGCGGAAGTAGCCGTTCGGAACAAGATCCTGGAGATTGAGCACCATGCGGAGATCGCCGGTGGGTCCGGCGGCGGCGGTTGATTGCGCCCACCACTGGTCGCCTTCGACGGTACGGTCCTGCTTGCCCGACATCAATTGCAGCGCGCCGGCCATCAGATCTTCTCTCGTCGACAGCAGCAAGTAGTCTCCTGCGACGGCGAAGGCGACTTCGCGCCGGGACTCGGGATCGCGGCGCAGATAGAAGTTCACGCCACCGGCACTGCGCGGCTCGAACTTCGATCGTGTCTGCCACAGCGCGGTCTGCATGGACTTGGCCGAGGGCAGGTAGGTAATGTACAGGAATTGCAAGTTGCCGATATCGTAGAGCGCGAAAACGCTGCGTTCGCCGGCAACTTGCGAGAGGAGATTCATGTCGGGTGGAATTCCAGCGGCAGCGGCGAACTGATCACTGGCGCCTTTGAGGCGCAGGAAGAGGCGCGAACGCGAAAAGACTTCGTGGTTGTCACTCGTGAGCCACTGTTTTTTCTGGGCAGAAGAATTCCAATCGCCGAGCAGCGCGGAGAGGTCGCTCGCCTCCAGGTAGACAATTGGTCCTTCAGGAACGTACTTCGAGAGCGGCTGCGGCGCAGGCGCGGCGGCGAGATAGGTTCTCCAGCCCATTAGGGCGCCAGCCAGGGCGATGGCGAAGAAGATCAAAAAGCGCTTCACTGCTTTGCGCCTCCTTTCGAAGTTGAGGCTCGGGATAGGGGTGTGGCGCGCGCGACGAGTTGAGGACGGACGACGCGGTCCTGCTCGAGCGCTTCATGCAAGATCGGCTGGCGCGCCGCGTTTTGCTGTTGCATACCGAGCGATGCCTTTGCGTCGGCAATCTTCCGGTAGAGGATTTTACGGACTGCGCGCGTGCTCTCCAGTTGTCTTGCACTCTGGTAGTAGGAGACGGCATCCGCGAGGCGATTGAGACGGATCATCGTGTCGCCGATCATCTGCGCGACCCGGGCCTGCTGCGCGCGCGAGAGCTTGCCGGAGGCGGCGGGTTTTGCCGGCGCGCTCGATTCGTCGCTCGCGTCTTCCTCATCGCTCGAGTGGATGATCTGTTCTTCTTCGACACCCGCAGCGCCTGTCGCGGGCACATAGGCACGCAAGAACTGCGTCTGGAACAGAGGCTCCATGACGCCTAGCGCGTATTCCTGGGATTGCGCGGCGGCCGCAGCTTCGAACAGCGGGATGCGCGCTTCGTCGCGGCCCGGAAAATCGATGACGCAATGACTCAGCAGCTGAATCTTGGTTTTCGGGTCGGCGACATTTTGCGCGGCCCGTATGCGCGCGTTGTAGAAATAGAATTGGTCGGCTGCGGCGGCGGTGATCGGGGCCGAGCCGGCAAGCAGATTCAGCTCACCGCTGCCGAGATCAGGATGGGGACGGCCGGCCAGTGTGGCTGCGGCCTGCAGACGAAGATCGTAGGGAGTGGACGGGGCGGACGCGATTGCCGCGAGAGAATCTTGCACCGGAGCCGGGGTTTGGGCATCCTTGGCTGCGAGTTTCGCTCTCGCGAGGCGCAGGCGATAGGCAGGCTCCCAAGGCGCCGACCCGACAAGCTGGTCGAGGAATTCAACGGCTTCGGCGTTGTGGCCGGTTCGTTCCAGCAGAGCAGCCGCCGGGTCGAGATTTTCAAACGGGTTGCCGACCACCACCACCAGGCGACGCAACAAATCGAGCGCGCCCGCGGTGTCCCCCGCAGCCAGGCGGATTTCGGCGAGGCCGAGGAAATTGCTGGCGACGAGGTTGTGGCCTTCGATCTCACGCGCGAAGACGAGTTCGAGAATCTTGCGCGCCGATTGCTTGTCGCCATCCTCAAACAGCTGGCGGGCGGCAGTGCGCAGGAGTTCCGGCGCGGGCGCGGTTTGCGGCTCGGTGCGATAGGCATTAAGCATCGAGTCGAGCAGCCAAAGCTGCGCCGCCACCCGCAGGTTGAGCGGGACCAGCGAGCCCGACTGCGCATCGCGAGTTTCTTTGGGAAGCGAAGCTATTGCCGTGGCGGCAGCCTGATACTGTTTCGTGCGAACCAGATAGCGAATCCAGCGAACCTGCCAGGAAGACAGATCCTGCGCGGCATATTGACGCTCGAAACCGGTGTGCTTTTCGACCGCGTCTGCTTTGAACTGCAGAATGCGCTGATAGATCGCGGCGCGCTGCGCCATCGGGATCCAGAAAGCATCGGCGACGTCGGCCAGAACATGCGCCGGGTCCGGCGCCGAAGAGGCAACGTCGAGCAACCAGGCTGTCGCAGCGGCGGGGTCCCCGGCCGCCTCGTAGGCAGGCTGCAGCATGGCGTTCGAGAGCCACGTTCCGTTGCGGCGGAGGTAGGTGCGAACGATGGCATCTGCATCGGCCTTGAGTTCTGCAAAGAGATGTCGCGTGCGAAGTTGATCGCAGGTGCGTCCGAAGTCGCGCCAGAAGCTCTCGGGAATCCGCTTGCTGTCGAGTTGCCTCGAGAGTGCGGCAAACGCCTGCTTCCACTGCGTCAGAGCAGTGGCGCGGTCCCCTTGCTTGTAGTAGGCGACGGCCAGGCTGTCATACACGTCGGGACGGTCGGGAGAAAGTTCGAGCGTATGCTCGTAGTCGGCGATTGCATGCTTGGTGTCGCCGGCACTGGCGTAATAATCAGCGAGCGTGAGGTATCCGGAAGCGCTCGCCGGGCTTGCCTCAACCATCGCAGGCAAGAAATCGTCGGCATTGCCAAGCTTCGACATCCCCAGGTATTCGCCGTAGCGCGAGCCATAGTAATACCAAAGGTCGCCTGCGAGCTGCTGTGCACGATCCACGGGTTTGGCGAGGCGCACACCGATTGGATCGTCGCCAAGCGCGGCGAGGAAAGCGTTGTTGACCTCCGGCGTGGACTCAGCGAAGTAGAGGCCGACAAGGGCGTTGTAGGACCTGGTCCAGACAGGCGGACGAGTTTGCCCGCGCGCTCGCACGACCCCATGCGCAAGCTGAACGCTCCCGTGGGCGATGATATAGTCGGTTGCCTTTTGACTGTAAGGGCTATGCCAATTCGAGGCGAAGGCAACGAGTTCCTGCGGCTGGCGCGCGAGCAGCAACTGGAAATAACGTTGTAGACGGGTCGAGTCGAGGCCACCATTCGGGAACCTGGAAAGGATGCCGAGTTCGTTTTGCTCGTCGCCGGCGGAACGATAGGCATCGGCAGCGGCGAACAGCGGCGTGCTGCGCAACGTTGGCGGCACGGCTCGGGCAAGCTGCTCCATCTGCGAAGCAAGCTCGGCGAAGCGACCACGACGGCGCTGCAGGTCGATCAAGGGACGCACGTTGCTGTACAAGTTTGGCAACGCGGCCTGTCGCATGATCAAGTCAAAACGCCAGCGCGCCTCCTGCTCGGCAAGGCCGGCGCTTGCAGCGAGCGGAATGGCGAACTTTTCGAGATCGGCAGCATTCATACCCTCGCGCTTGGACTCGGCGAAATGCGCGAAGGTGAGTCTCTGTTCGGGCGTGAAGTAGGTGTTCACGGCGTTGCCCAGTTCCTGTAAAGCTCCGGTCATGCCGTCGCGCGCGGTTTCGACGCGCATGCGCCGCTGGTTCTCGCGCCACTTGGCGTCGGTGATGCCCGTGACTCCCTCCTTTTCGATCTGTTCCTTGAGGACTGGCAGAGTGGCAGCGGAGTCGGCGAGCGCCTTCTGCAGTGTGGCGTACGCCTGTTCGTGCCGGCCCAAGCGCGTCATGAGACGGACGTAGATTTGCGTCCCCGCGTGGTCTTCGGCACTGGCCAGCAAATCGGCTCCGGCCTTGTTCACACCCTGTTCGGCGAAGCTGCGCGCCTGCTCCAGCATGCCCCAGTTCTCCAGGCGGTGCGCAATTTCGAAGTAGCTGCCGGCATTCTCGGGACGGCCCTCGACAAGCGCTGTCCGCAAGGCAGCGACCACTTCTGTCGTTTTGCCCTGACGGGCGCGCACGGCGGCGACCTTCTCCATCCACTGCGGGTCTTTGTACGCCAGTTGATAGACGCGCTCGTAGTCGGCAGCCGCTTCCTCGAAGCGCATCAAGCGTTCTTCGAGCCCGGCGCGCGCGGTAAAGAGATCGGCACGGTCCGGACGGATGGCGATCGACTTGGCATAGGTGTCGATCGCGGCAGGATAGTTTTCCAGATTCGCCTGTGTGCGGGCCAGCACCATCGACCAGCGATAGTCGTGGGGGGACTCGGCAACCGTCTTGGCGTAGAAGTCGATGAGTTGCTGCTGGCGCTGGTAACGCAACGCGTAGAGCGCGGCTTCCGTGACCAGCGTGTCGTCCTCGGGAAAGTTGTTGATCAGTTCGATATATTGATCGACGGCGCCGGAGTAGTTGTTGCGGCGGGTGAGCGCGGGGATGAGGGCGCGTCGCAGGCTGCCGATCTGCGCCTTGCGGGTATCGCTCGGAAGCGGCGCGTTGCGGAACAGAGCGATCTTGTCGAGATAGAACTGTTCGAGACCCTTGTCATCGCCAGCCTGCGCGTAGGTGTCGGCCATGGCGGCGAGATACTGGCCGCTGTAGGCAGAGTCCTGCAGCAATCTGCTGAGCAGGTCGCGCGCCTGCTGAAACTGTTTGGCGTCGGTTTCCTTGCGTGCGGCTTCATAGGTGAATTGCACGCTCAGTGCGGGATAGGCGTCCTTCGCCGCCTGCAGCAGCACGGCGATGGCTTGCGGCGGCATCTTCATGCGCCAGTAGAAATCGACGGTGGAACGCACAACCCCCAGAATCTTGGGGTTGTCATGGTAGAGGGCTTCGACGTTTTTCTGGGCGGCGGTGAAATCCTTGCGGCCCTCGTAGAGGCGAATCAGCTGATAGCGTAGCTGCAGGCGCGTGACCGGGTCACTGGTCAGCGCCGCTTGCTTTTCGAGCGCGTGCTCTTGGACATGTCCGAGCGACCTCTGCTGCGCCAGGCTTTCGATATCCTCGGCCTGTTCGATGGAGGTGGTGGCGTTGGCGATGGAATCGAGGAACGTCGCCATCTCCTCCTTGCGGTTTTGCGCTTCCAGAACTTTCACACGCAGATTGACTGCGGGCATGGTTGGATTCGGCAGCGGTGCCAGTTTCGCTGTGCTCTGGTCGATCAGGTCGTGGAACTTCGGCCGGCGCGCCAGTTCGAGCAAACGAAGTTCAGCCGAGGATTCGGGAGCGACCGTCAACGCGCCGGTCACGTATTCGTCGACAGCGTGCCGATAGTCGCGCTGGTTTTCGTAGATGGCTCCCGCCTCGTAGGCGTACAGGCTTGGCTGGGCCAGGCGCTCTCGTCCCTGGTTGAGCAGGCGCAGGGCATTGTCGAAATCGAAATAGTCCCAATAGATCGTTGCGGTTTCGAGATATCCTTCCGACTGTCCGGGCGCGACCTGCGGGATGCGCTCCCAGTAGGGCGCGGCTTGCCCGAACTGTTCACGGTCGGCATAGATGTCGCCGATGCGCGCCATGATGCCGGTATCGGTGGGGTTGGCCTGCAGCAGGTTGTCTTCGATCCGGGCGGCAATGGCGGTATCGGCCGAATCGAAGTGGGCGAGCGAGCGGAAAACCGAAGACGCAGTGTGGCCGATTTCCGGCTCCGCCGGATACTGAGCGGCCAGCGACTGCAGCACCGGTGCACTCTCCTCGAAATGCGAGCACCACAAGTTCGCGTAGGCAACAAAGTCTGCGGCCGCGGGATTGTTCTCCCAACCGGCGGCATCGGGGACGCTCTGGCGAACGGCGCCGACTTCGGATTCCAGTTTGCCGGTGCGCGACAAAAATTCGAAGAACTCGTTGCGCAAGGCGGGCTCCTCAAACCAGTGCTGGCGCAGCAGAGCTTCCCATGCGGCGAGATCGCGGGTGGGCGGTGTGGTATAGGCGGAAAGCAGATTGTGTATGAATACCGGGTTGTGCGGAAAGCGCTGGTGTGCGTACTGATTCAAGCGCAGGAAGAGTGCGGGGCGGCCATAGACCAGGTTGTCAAAGTACCTTTCCAGCTCGCTTCCCTCGAAGTTCTTCACCGCCTCTTGCGTCAGCTGCTCGAACTCTGAATCGCGCTTGTAACGCAGGTAATAGCGGGCGAGCTTGTGGTACCACGATTTGTCGGAGAAACGGGCGATGGCGCGGCGATAGACCTCTTCTTGTTCGGTGCCCAACCTGTTCTGATCAAGGAAAACCGCGAGGCGCTCGTAAAGGCCGGGGTCGTCGGGGTTACGATCGATTTCGCGGCGCAAAACTCCGAGCGCAGGCGGGATCTGTTTCATTTCCACCAAGCGTGCCAGGTAGCGCTCCAAAACACGGGCGTACTCGGGCGATCGTGCGCCGGTTGCCGGCGCAGGATTCGAGGTTGCATTCACCTGGAACGACTCGCTGGCGCGATGATGGGGAGCAGCGTTCGGGTTCCCAGTTTCTCCTTCCTCGCCTTCGCCGGCTTCCGCTCGGTCGTCGCCTGCCGATTCGGAGGTGTTCCTCCCGCTTAGGTTGGCCGCGGTTGGCCTGTCGTTGCTGGCGGATTCCCAGGCTTCCCCGGCCGACCCGAGCGGCACGTTCTGTGCTTTGGCGGCGAGTTCCTGCAGGACCGAATCGTAGATTGCAAATTCATTTTTGGTGTCGCCTAGGCGCGCGTCGGCGTCGGCCATGAGCAGGGCGACCGTCGTGCGTTCAGGGGCATTGGGAAAGCTGGCGAGGAATTCTGTTCCGCCGTGGATGACGGCGTCGCTCTCACCGGAAGCTTCGTAGTACTCGAGCAGTTGCGCGTGCAGCGCGGGGCGCTCGGCGGCGTTCGGAAACTTGCGATCCAGCAGGGCCAGCAGCTCGGCGGCGCGCGAGCGATGGAAGTACGGTACCGCGCGCTGCTCCTCTTCGGAGTAGCGCTGGCCGGGCTGCGTAGTGTTCAGGATGAGCGACAGAATTCCGTTCAGGTAGCCAGGACCTTGATCCATGGTGCCGATATCGCGATACATGGAAAGCTCGCCGGAGCCAAAACGAATGGGCGTTTCGGGCGCGGTCAACAGCAGGCTGGTGAGGCCCGCGATGGCTCTTTCCTGGACGTCGGCCATGCGGTTGCTGTTGTAAAGCGCAAAGTAATACCGCGCTGACTCAGGATAGGAGTGAAGGTCTTCGAGCAGGCGCGCGCAGACATAGAGTTCTTGCGAGGTCCAAGGAGACTTTGCGGCTTCCTTGTGCAGGCGGAAATCGGCGATGGCCTGCTCGGCGACCTCGCTCTTGCCCTGCTGCTGGTAGTAATAAAAGCTGCGGGCCACGGCGTTCAGATCCTCGGGGTTGGCCCGCAGTGCGGCATGGGCATCGTCGCGAAACCTGCGCAGGTTCTGGGTATCGCGCAGGAGATCAAAGTAGCTCTTGACGAGCTGTGGATCCCACAGCGGCTGGAAACTCTGCTCGTAGACCGAGAGGCCGTCCTGCACCGAGCCGCGCCGGTACTCGAGCATCGCTTTCGCTTTCACAGGAAAGACCGGGTCGTTCGGAAATTGCTTGCGATAACTCGCAATGAGCTCTCCGGCAGCGGAAAATTCTCTTTCGCCGACCAGGAAATGCAGGAAGCGCGCATAGAGCGAGGCTTCGCCGGGGTAGCGGGCGATCCAGCCACGGTATTGGGCGATCGAAGAGTCTTTCGGCAGGCCTTGCGCCTGAATCACGCCAAAGATGCGCTCAAACGCCCGCCAGGAGTACTGCTGGTCGAAAGCCGTGAGTCTCTCGGCGGCAATGGGCGCGCTGTTCGAGACGAGCGCGAGCGCCTTGATTTCGTCGGCGGGACGATGGCGGCGGTGATAGAAATCGGCCAGCGCAACTTGGGCGCTGATTTTGTCGGAAGAATTGTCGGCGTAGGCTCTCCAGTCGGACTCGGCGGCCGTGAAATCGAGTTGCTGCTCGTCTTCCATGGCACGCAGGGAATAAAGCTCCGCCTGGCGCGGCTGCGACTGGATCAAGTTATCAAGCGCCGGACGGGTTTCGCGCGGCGGGCGGCGAAACTCGACGGCTCCCTTCGGCAGTGACATCATGCGGAAGAAGACGCCTTCGAGCGCGGTGCCGGGGTCGATGTTGCGAATCCATAAGGGTAGCTCGGCCGGCGCGGCGACGGCTCCGAAGATGCCGGCAAAAAAGATGGCAAGAGCGGCGAGGTGCATGCGCCGCGAACGCGATTCAAGGAAGCACTTCAATCGGCACCTCCTGCGTTCCGATGTTGTGGGCAATATCCTCGGCGGTTACGGTCAGTTTGTAAATGCCGGGAACGGCTTGCTCAGAAACGGTGAGCTCTCCAGTATTGGCGGCGGCCTTGGCGTCCCAGTGCAACGCCACCGGCACGGCCCCGTCCATGCGCGCGACCAGGCTGCGTGTGCCCTCCGAAGCGCGGACTTTCAACTCGATGGTTTGGCCGCGCCGGAAGCGCTTGCCATCAAGTTTGACCTGCACGACCGGCGGCTTGCTGGCGAGGACGAAGGTTTTCGCCTCGCGGTAGACGCGGCCGACTTTGTCACGCAGCAGGAGGCGGACGGTGTAGGTCCCATCTTGCATGTCGGTGGGCGCCAGAAAGCGCGTCTGCCAGACATCTTCCGCCCGGAGGTAGCGGAGCGGCTGCACCAGGCCGAAAGGAAACAGCGCGACAACGGAGACGATTGATTCGTCGGTTTTCACCCGGAGGATCGGGTCGCCGGGGCGTATGACGCGGGGACGGAGCAGCGCTCGGGGCACGGCCAGAAACGAAGTGTAGGGGGTGACGAATTTGTATTGGCGTGCAAGACGGATGATTTCGTCCACGGTCGCCTGGTCTTCGCCTTCACGCTCGATCTTTTCGAGCAGAGCGTCGACGCGGGCGCGCGCCCACAGACGCGGCAATTGCGGGTGATCGGAGGATTCTGGGGGCAGATTGGTTTTGCCCGTCATCTGCAACGCCGCTCCGTCGCGCACCCCGTGGACGGAAAAGCTGACATTCTCCTGCGGCTTCTGGTAACGGCCCACCCACGAGGCAAGCGCTCCGGAGAAGGTGGCGGATTGCAGCGGGTAGACGGTGTCGACCGCGGACTCCGGGGAAACGGAGAGTGCAAGCTGGCCGATGGGGCTGCGGCCGATCTTGGAGAGGAACGAGTTCAGTTTGAATGCCATCGGCTCGGTCGAAAGCACGTGTTCGAGCAGGCCGTCTTGACGAGCCAGCATGCGCAACAGCGGCAGGTTGGCGTCGTCACCGACGGCGAGCACGTAAGTGCGCGGTCGTTCCGTCTCGGGCAGTTGCTTCCATGCCGACGCGTACCAGGCGGCGATCTTGCCATTCTGAAGGGGACCGCGCGTCGCGCCACCGTCGCTCAGCATGACGAGATAGGTGTTCGCTGCACCGGGCGCCGAGGCCTGCTGGAGCCCGATTCGTAGAGCACCTTCGAGATCGGTGCCGCCGCGGAGACGACTGCCGCGAACGGCGTCGATGGCGTGCTGCACACTGCCGGCGTCGGCGGCGCTGACGGGCACTACCTGGGTTTCGGTGTTGAAAAGCACCAACCCAAAGTGATCGGCTGGGCGCAGCGTGTGCAACAGAGTTTCAAGGGCCTGGTAGCTGCGTTCTAACTTTTCCCATTGCATGGACAACGAGGTATCGAAGAGCACAATGACCGTTTTCGGGACGCCGCCGGCGCCTGCCGCCGGCGGAGCACCGGCCGAACCAAAGCCCGGCAGCGCCTCGGCCTCAAAAAAACCCGGCTCGTTCCTGCTGCGGACAGGCGCCACTTCTGTCGGCGAGGGCTGTCCGCTGATGGGGCTTCTGTAGGTCAGCAGTTGTAGCGTATCGGACGCGGCGGGATCCAGATCGTAGGTGGCAACGAAGTCCTCGCCCAGGTTGACGTCTTGTCCTTCGAAGTGTCCCCGCACCCCATGGGGTGTGTTCTGGTCGAGTTCGAGAGGGAAGGTCCTGGCTGGCGCCTGGAAGTTGCGAATCGCGTGCGCCGTGTGCAGTTCGAAATTGATTCTCAGATGGCGCGCGGACTGGGCTTGATAAGCGTCGGGCCGCAGCGGAATCGCGAGGTACGACTTGAGATTCTCAACCGGGATGGACTCGTGATACTCGAGCTCCAACCGCTTCGTTCCGTAGGCAGCAATGGGGACGATGCGCGCGCTGAACACCGAGGTGCGCTTGGCTTCTTCCGAGCCACGCTCACCCATCTGCAGAAGGCCGGGGTCAATCGACTGCTGCTTGAGCTGGTTATAGATTTCCTCGGCACGCTTGCGTTCGAGGATCACGGCAGGCAGGCGCACCGGTCCATCCCAGGTGGCAAAGTCGGAAATGGTGGCGCGGCTGGGCAGGGCGAAGATGTAGTTACCTTCTTCGATTGCGCCCGTGTGGTTGGCAAAAACCTGGCGCACGAAGACGCGGGCATCGCCGTTATCGATGTGGACGGTGATCTCCATTTCTTCGAGCGAGAGGATGGCAGCGTTGGGTTGCTGCTTGTCGCGCGGAATGAGGATGCCTGCGTCGCCGAACAACGGCGCCCGCGTGGCGATCAAAATAACAAGAATGACCGGCAAGAACGCTTTTCTCATAGGTGCAGCTTTTGCTCTGGTATGCGGACCAGTCCGTTGTCCGTACCGACATAGATGTAACCATTCGCGGCGGCGAGCGCAGTAACGTTCGCCGACGGCAGGCCGTCGCGAATCGCCGACCAGCGCTCGGTTGAGCGATCGTAGAAATACAAGCCCTGACCCAAGGTTCCGGCGAGCACATAGCCCGGACGGACGAGCATCGCGTTGGGATTGATCTCGAACGGGCCGGACCCGACTTCAAAGGAATGGAAATGTCCGGAGCGATCGAGGCCGAGAATACCCGCGCCGTAAGTACCGACCATCCAACCGGGCCCCAGGGGAACCACGGCGGTGATCCAGTTGTGCCTCAGGTTGGAGGATGTGGTGGTGTAGTTTGTGATGCTGTCGCCTTTGTCCAGTAACGACAGGCCGCCGAGCGTGCCGGCCAGGAGTTGGTCGCCGGAAACGCCGAGTGCGTAAACGTGGTTGTTGACCAGTCCCTGAAAGGCGTACATGCTGCGCGCACCGCTGGCGTCGAGGAAGGTGAGGCCCGCGGGAGTGGCGAGGGCAAGGCCGTCGCCGTATGCGACAACGTCGGTGACGTGGTCGGCAATCAGGCCGTCGGCGCGCGTCAAAACCTGCTGCTCACGTCCGAAATTGTCGAAACGAACCAGGCCGTTAGCCGTGGCAACATCGATGGTGCCAGTCTTCGCGTCCGGAAGGATCCGGTTCACGCAGAACACGTGCTCGTCTTCGATATGGGTGACAAGGTTGTCGGGGGGCAGAAGATCGAGGCCCCGGTCGAAGTAGCCCACCCAGAGGCGTCCGGTGAAATCGGCGGCGAGGGCAGAGATGTTGCGGTCGGTGAGGACCGTCGCACCCGTTTCGAGAACGCGCTGCCAACCGAAGGCCCCGGGATCCATGCGATAGAGCCCGTTCCTGGCGACCGCAAAAACCGCGTCGCCCGACGCAAACAGCTGATGTATCTCGGCGAATTGTGCACCGGGACCTTGATTCGGGTTCGGGCGCCGTCCTTCAAGTGGAATCGCGATCACGCCTTGATCTTCGGAGCCGACATAAAGCTGCGCTGGCGTGGCCAGCAGCGCGGTGGCCATCACTCCGCTAGCGAGCACGCGGGAGAAACGGCCGTTGTTGAATACGGCAACGCCGGTGGCGGTGCCAACGTAGGTCGTATCGCCGCAAATTGCGAGCGACTGCACTTGGGGATCGGGAAGTCCTTGCGCTTCGGAGAAGCTCTCCGTGGCACCAGCGTGGAAATGCCGCACGCCGCTGGTCAGAGTGCCGACCCACAGGTCCGATTCCTTGCCGGCCAAGGAGGTTACGTAGACCGCATCCAGTGTGGAGTGGAGAACGGTGATCTTTTTGCCGTCGTAGACCAGCACGCCGCGCTTCTTGGTTCCAAACAGAAGATGCCCGGAAGGAACGGGCAAGATTGCAGTAATGGCGCGGCTATCGCTGCTCGCAGGCAGAATCTGGCGGAACGAGCGGCCGTTGAAGGCGAGCAGACCATCGTAGGCGGTGGCGACGATAAGCTCCGGTTCGCGCGAGTCGGCGAGAACGCCCGCGGCAAGGGCGATCAGCGGCGAACCAGGCAGCTCACGACCAACCGCATATTGATGAAGGAGAGCGCCTTCGGGGCTGTATTCCAGCAGACCCGCGGGGCTCACCATATAAACGTGATCCTCAAAGCGAGCGGCCTGAACGAAGACGGCAGGCGAGCTGACCAGTTCGAAGCCCGCATTGGCTGGCTGCGACCACGGCTGCGCGACAAACCGGAACTCGTGTTCAGCGCGCACCTCCTCGGAAGCGGAGCTGATTGCCTGGGAACCGCGCCAGACCACCAGCACGCCCAAGGCGAGCGCAAGGGCAAGGACTGAACCGGCCGCAACTAGCGCAGGCACGGACACGATCGACGACCGCTTCATAACTCCTCTTGGCCCGGACACTGAACTATAAATTGCCAATCCGGCCCTGCAAATTGAGAAGCAAGGTGCGGACCAAACCAGCTAACTGCCCAGGCAAAGGGGTTCGATGGGAAGCACTGGGAGCAGGTGTGTGCGACGGCACACGCTGTCTCACGCGGAACCCGATTACAGAACAATGTGCAGGCGGCCGGCTTGATCTTCAAGGTTCGGGATGGATCGTTGGCCAATACCCGAGGAGCCAAAACTGGACTCTCAGTTACGCATCACGGAAGTAATCTGCAAGCATGCTCACCGGGAACCTGCCCATAGACCTCAGCCATGGGTTCAGCGGGACCTGTTTTACCGTGTGAAACCGTCGCTTCGCCCCATGGCGCGGGCGAGGACCCGTAAAATTACTGCAAAGAACTGATTATGAATGAGTTCCGGGAGAGTGGAATTTCGAGCGTGATTTACGAGCCTCTCTCGCGGATCGCAGGCGCTGTCCCGCGGCAAGGCAAACACCAGACGGATCGGCCCTCGCCATGGCTGCAGGCAACGATCCAGGGCGCCGGAAATCCCGTGGAGGAAGCAGCAACGCCAATGAGCCCGAAGAATTTCTGCAGGGTCATATCCGTAGATACGCGGACCGGGTTGGCGGGAATGAATGTCGACTGCACGCGAACACGGTCGCCATTTTCGAGCGCGGGCCCTTTCGGCAATCGCTCTCGACGGGATCGGAGCGATTTCATTCATCACCTTCGCATCGTGGACGCTTGAGCCGATTGAGCCGAGGATTGGCTTCACTCAGGTCGGGCCCGTGAAGTAGTATGCCAAGACGATCCTGTAGACATCGATCACGTACACCCAGGGGAGATTGCTGCCGTGCCGAAAAGAACTCGAGGACAAGTTACCAGAGTCGGTCAAGCGATTGCCGTTGGCATACTGATGGTCGCGGCGCCGTGTGTGGCCCAGCAACTGACAAACGACGCTCTCTCTCTGACGGTCAACGCGCAGGAAGGATCGTACCAACTGTCTTTGCATGACGGTCAGCAGGTGCTCAGGTCCCGGGTGGCAGCACAGGTTGACCACCAATGGCTTCGCTCGAGCGATTACCCGCGGCACCAGGCTTCGGAGTCCAGCTTCGAAGATGAGCTCGGCACCGGCCGGCAGGTCACAGTCATTTGCAGGGGAGTGGAAGGCAAACCCGATCTGGTTTACGTGTTACGGCTCTACCAACATCACCCCTATGGAACCGTCCAGGTGAAGGTGCAAAACAACGCGGGAAAGGAAGTAACGGTACAGGCCATTCGAAGTGTGGAGGCCATGGGTGAGCCGATCCTAAATTTGGGTGGCGGTCAATCGGCCGATCGCGTTCTCTCCGACAGCTTCAGTGAAGATTGGCCGGACCTGGCTCTCTACGACCTCGGGGGAGCGCCCGACGGGATGCATCGTGGCGCCGGGAGCCAACTTATCTACAACCGTGAGAGTAAGCAGAGTCTCTTTCTTGGTGCCCTCACCTCCGACCGATTTCTGACCCTGATGCATCTGCAAGCTGAGGGTATGGGGGGTAAGACCAAGATAGCTTCCTATACTGTTGAATCCACCGGAACCACGGAAATCCAGAAGGAATTCGATTTGAAGGATTCGCCGGCGGAGGACCTGGTGGAATTGAGCCTTCCGGTTCGGCCCGGCGAAGACATGGTTTCAGAGCGATTACTGTTCGAGGCCGGAGCGGACTACCACAGTCAACTGTTGGCCTACGGTGATGCGGTTCGTCGTCTGCATCATGCGCGCGTCTCGTCGGAGACTCCCGTCGGTTGGTGGAGTTGGACCGTCTACTATGGCGCCATCAACGAAGGCGAAACCCTGGCTAACGGCGACTGGCAAGCCGAACATCTCAAGTCATTCGGGTATAAGTATTTCCAGATTGATGAAGGCTATCAGTATGCTCGCGGAGAATATACAACTCCAAATGCGACACAGTTTCCAGATGGTTTGCGGTTTGTCGGCCATCACCTCACCGGAGAGGGCCTGACCTTCGGCGTCTGGACGGCGCCGTTTGAGGTGACGAGCCGGGCCTGGATCTTTGAGCACCACCCGGACTGGCTGGTGCACAATGCCAAGGGAGATCCGGTCCCCCTTGGCAATGTCTGGCACCAGAAGACGGATGTGCTTTACGCGCTGGACACGACCCATCCCGGAGCTCAGCAATACATGCGGGACACGTACAGGACCCTGGTCCGCGAATGGGGGGTCCGGTTCGTCAAACTCGACTTCATGGACACCACCGCCATCGAGGGTTACCGCTACCGCCCCAACACTACGGCTCTCGAAGCCCAGCGCATAGGCCTACAGGTCATCCGGGCTGCGGTGGGCGAGGAGGTGATTTTGGATAAAGACGGAAGTCCCATGCTCAACCCAGTGGGGTTGGTGGATACAGGCCGGATCTCCGCGGACACGGGCCACAGTTTCGAGAGAACCAAGAATGCCGCCTCGGGCATCGCTGCCCGCTTCTATATGCAGCGTAATTTCTTCGTCAATGATCCGGACGCCTTTAACGTCACGGCAACGCATCTCATGGAGCGGGCGGATGAAAAGTCCTCGATTTCGCTGGGCGCGGCCCAGGCGTCGATCGCACTTTCCGCAGTATCCGGCGGCATGTTTGAGATTGGCGACGACCTGCTGGTCCTCGGCTCAGAAAGGGATCGGCTGGCGCTGGTCGAAAACCGGGAGTTGCTGAATATGGCCAAACTTGGCCAAGCATCCAGGCCGCTCGACCTGATGACCTACGAGCCGGAAGATGGACAGCCAAGCATTTTCTTCCTCCGGGAAGATCAACGACAGGCCATATTGACGGTCTTCAATTGGACGGACACAGTGCGCTCGCACACGCTGAGACTGGCAGAGCTCGGCCTGCCTTCCGGACACACGTTTGCCGCGACCGATGTGCTAAATCAGAAGGCGACGATCGCGCCGGTCGGTGGCGCAGTGCGGCTGGAGAATCAGCCCCCCCGGTCGGTGAGGGTGATCAAACTGATCGACACGAGCGTTGCCGAGGCTGCCCCGACCGTGACGGCGCAGGTGCCCGCAGCGGCAAATACCGGTGAGATGATCACCCTTTCGGCGCAGGCCGAGGCTATCGCTGTGCCCGCAGTCGCTTATCACTGGGAGCTCGGCGACGGCACGAGTGCGGATAGTGCCAAGGTATCCCATGCCTACACCAGCGCAGGGGAGTTCACGATCCGTCTCCGCGTGGATGGAGTGGACGGGATATCGGCCCACCAGACTTTTTCGATCAGGGTAACCGGTAATTTAAGGGCGCACTCCAACCTGACCGACAATCGGCGCTTTGTAGAGCCAACCGACCGCTGAACGTTTGCGGAAGCGAGTCGGCTAAAGCGTTTGGCGTGCTTGACAAAAGACTAGGGCGGGACCGTTACAGAGCCAGTCGAGAATCCTTTGCGTCAGAAACCCCGGCATCGCTTCCGCTATGTCCGCCAATGAACTACTTGCGCCTCCGGGTCTTTTTCACGAGTCCGCGGTCCGCAATCACCGCTTGCGGAATGGCGTCAAGTGCCTGCAACCAAATGTCGACCGCGGCATCGACGCGCTTTCGATCGCGTGAGGCACACAAATCCAGCATGAATCCCCGAAAGCCGGCGAGAACAACGGACGCGAAGAGGCGAGCGGCGGCACGAGGCTCTCCCCTTGCCATGCGAGGTTCTGCGAGAAACGCCAGCCAATCTTCGATCGTGTCGCGCAGAAAGTCCGCGTGGTGCTCAGGATCCTGCAGACCAATCGAAACCGCCTGCAGGAACAAGTGAAACAGCGGCTCCGATTCCGGGCCACTCATCTGGCGCCACACGGCTCTGCACAATTCTCGCGGGTGCTCCGTCACCGAAAGCTGGTGGCTAGAAAACGTTGCCCGCTGGCGGTCACGCAGGCGCGCGAATGCACGGGCAATCAGCGCTTCTTTGGAGCCGAAATAATAAAGCAGGACGCGTGGGCTGGACCCCACCGACTTGGCCAAGGGCCGCAAGGATACATCGGATACGCCATGGGTGATCAGATAGTTCACCACGGCATCGAGCAACGCTTCCGGACGCTTAGGATTGGCAGTGCGGGCCATGCTCATCCAGCATACAGGTTTGAAACGTTCGGTTCAGGTATGTTGGGTGGTGCCTGAAACAACGGGTTCAAGAATCAAGTCGCGAGTTTCGCCGGGAACGTTCGCGTCTAACCGCCGAGCCAAACCAGCGGGATGCAACCGACAACCGTTCTCCATTCACTTCGAGAACCGTGAGAGCGGTTCGCGACCGCCCTGCCGGGGCATCGCAAGTCTATCGATGAGGACATCCCCGACCACCGGGCGCGAAGGTCGCGTCGGCCTTCGGAAGCCCCAACCGTGACTTCGGACAGCGAACGACAAACTTCGGTGGAGTTCATCCCCTGCTTGCTCATCGATGAATCAACGCAGCGAGGAGTTCTTCCGCCAGTTCTCGCAAATGATTCAGCGGCAGAAGTTTTGGCTGAAAGTTATGCTCAAGAACCAAGCCACTGAGAACACTCCCCACCACGGCAAGACGTCGCTCCAGCGCAATCCGGTCGGAACTGGACAAGCTTTTCCCGAACAAGAGTTCTACGAAATCTCTGGCGAAGCCTCGGAACAAAGAATTGTAGAGTTGCAGCAGTCGCTCGCGTGACTGGGACTCCGGGTGCCGAACGGCATATAACTTATACTCCAGAGTCAGCGTCCCCCAGGAGGGATCAGAAAACTGCTTCAGAACCCAGCGCTTGAAGATGTCGGGGCGCTTGCTCCCATCCGGTTCCTCTTCAATTTTCCTGCACAAATCCGAAAATTTCGCGTACACCCGGTGCTCCATCAAAGCCAGGAACAGATCTTCTTTGTTGGCATAGTGGGCATAGATGGCGCCTCGGGAGCAGCCCGCGCGAGCCGCGACCGCGTCCAGTTGCGTGTTTTCAAATCCCTGTTCGGCAAATGCCGATTGCGCTGCATCCAGAATTTTCGCCTTTGTCGCCTGGGTGCGGGCCTGCGGCTTGTTCCTTGGCGTCTTGAGCAGTTTGGGCATGGCGGTAAATTTCGGGTGACGGTTGCCAAAACCATCGATTCTAATATATCATAAAAACAGACGCGTATGTTTTTTTATTACATCTAAACTGGAAGTAAAAACGATGAGTCTTGGAACGCAAATCGACCACCCGGGTATTGATGAGAGCAGCCCGGAAGATCGCTTCCCTGCCGAGAATGTTGTCGAGCCGGTCGAGTCGTCGACTCCCCGGCGTCGGGTCAACTCGCTTGTTGTTGTCATCGCCGCGCTCCTGCTGCTCGCCCTCGGTGTTGGCTGGTATGTCTACTCGCTGGAATTCGAAGAGACCGATGATGCGCAGGTGGATGGGCATCTGAATCCCATCGCCGCTCGCATCGACGGTACGATCAAAAATGTCGATGTCGATGATAATCAATCGGTCCAGGCCGGCAGGCTGCTGATCGAACTCGATCCGCGGGACTATCAGGTAGCCCTCGATCAGGCCAACGCCCAGGCGGATCAGGCCGTAGCTCAGCTTGGCGCGTCCCATCCCAACTTGCCCATCACGCGCATCGGCAACCGATCTGACCTCCTCTCTCAACAAGCGGAGGTGGCCAGCGCGGAAGCCGCACTGGCCGGTGCTCATCACGATCTCGATACCTCCGCGGCCAGACTCAAGGAATCGCAGGCCGTCAACGAGCGCAATCAGGCCGACCTTGTTCGCTATAAGGAGCTGTTTGACGAGGGCGTGGTTTCTCGCGCCGATTACGATCAATACAAGGCGACCGCGGCCGCCCAGACACAGACCGTCGCTGCCTATGAGGCCGGACTGGCATCGGCGCAGAAAACCGTCGAGCAGCGTCAGGCTCAACTGGCACGGCAACGCAGCAAGCTGGAACAGACCGAGAGCAGCGCGCCTCTGCAGGTCGCGATCCGCGAAGCGGACATCAACGTCCAGCGGGCCAATTCCGAGGCCGCGCAGTCCGCCCTCGAAAAGGCCCGGCTCAATCTTGCCTACTGCCAGATCTCCGCACCCGTCTCGGGTGTGGTCACGCAGCGAAGTGCCGAGATGGGAGCCCGCATCTCCGCAGGGCAACAGCTCTTGATGATCGTCCAGACCAGTGATCTGTGGGTGACAGCAAATTTCAAAGAGACTCAACTGGCTCGCATGCGCCCGGGTGAGACCGTCCGCATTTACGTCGATGCCCTGCACGACACCCTCGAGGGCACGGTCGAGAGCATGCCCGCCGTAACCGGCTCTCGCACCAGCGTGCTGCCTCCGGAAAACGCGACCGGAAACTACGTGAAGGTCATTCAGCGCTTGCCCGTGCGTATCCGGTTCAAGCCTGACCAGAAGGACCTCGACAAGCTGCGGCCGGGCATGTCGGTCGAGCCCAAGGTTCGGCTGAACTAAGGCGATGTCCGATACCCATCCAACCGCGACCCTAACCGGAGCTCCTGCGATCGATCCCGCAATCAATCCCTGGGTCATCGCGGTCACAGTCACCCTGGCTACCTTCATGGAGGTGCTCGACTCCTCCATCGCAAATGTCGCGCTGCCACACATCGCCGGAACGCTCGGTGCCAGTTCGATCGAGAGTACATGGGTGCTCACCAGTTATCTCGTATCGAGTGCGATTGTATTGCCGATGAGCGGATGGCTGTCGAACGTGATCGGTCGCAAGCGCTTCTATATGGGGTGTGTCGCCATCTTCACCTTCAGTTCGTTTCTCTGCGGTATCGCTCCCAGCCTGCCCATGCTCGTCATCTTTCGCATCATTCAGGGCGTGGGTGGCGGGGGTCTACAGCCCAGCGAGCAGGCCATTCTCGCCGACACCTTCTCCGCGAAACAGCGCGGTATGGCGTTTGCCATGTATGGCATGGCGGTTGTCGTTGCTCCTGCAATTGGCCCCACGCTCGGTGGCTGGATTACGGACAACTACAGCTGGCACTGGATCTTTTTCATCAACGTGCCCATCGGTATCCTCTCTCTTGTGCTCACCCACCGGGTCGTCCAGGATCCGGCCTATATCAAAGAGCTCCGAAAGTCGAAAATCCGCGTCGACTATATCGGCGTCAGCCTCATCGTGATCGGCGTAGGCTTCCTCCAATATGTCTTGGACAAAGGCGAGGAGAAAGACTGGTTCTCCTCGCACATGATCACAGTCACCTTCATCATCGCCATCATGGCGCTGGTTGCTTTGGTGATTCGCGAGCTTACGCACCAAGACCCGATCATGGATTTGCGCATGCTTCACATCAGAAACTTCGCCACCGCGGTAACCTTCAGCTTCATCCTCGGCATGGTTCTCAACGGCAGTACCATCCTGCTGCCGCAATTTCTGCAGAACGATCTCGGCTACACCGCGGAGCGTGCGGGAATGGCGCTTTCGCCAGGAGGGATCGCGCTCGCTGTCATGATGCCGATTGCCGGCATCTTAGCCACCAAATTCGATCCGCGCGTAATCATCGCGGTAGGCTTTGCCATAACCTCGTTCGGGCTGTTCCACGTCACGAACATCTATTTTGGCGTCAGCTTCACCACCCTGGTGCTCTATCGCATCATCCAGGTGATTGGCATCCCGCTCATTTTTATTCCCATCAGCACCCTCAACTATGTCGGCGTACCACGAGAGAAATTTAATCAGGTCTCGGGCATCAGCAATTTCACGCGCAACCTGGGAGGCGCAATCGGCGTTTCCCTGCTCAACAACTTCATTACCCGCCAGGGGCAGATCCATCGAACTGCACTCACCGCTCATACCAACCATGCGAATCCATTCTTTGAACGACAACTGAACGGCATGACGCAGAACTTCAGGGCCATGGGTATGGGCGCGAGCGAAGCATCTCATCGGGCACTGGCTCAGCTGTCCTCGCAGGTCAACCTTCAAGCAAATGTTCTTGGTTTCGTAAATGCATTTTGGGTGCTTGGTTTGCTGGTCCTGCTCCTAGTACCCTTGCCATTCCTCATGCGGCGACCCAGTCCGGAAGAGGCGAGGGCCTCGGCTGCGGCCCATTAGCTTCCAAGGTTCGGATTGCTCAGCAACCGCATCGCCATGGATGGGAACAAGAAGATGGAAGTCGCGCCTTCGGCTTCCCTGGGCCGGCCGTTCTCCCCGGATTTAACCAACTCCCGACCCAGCGTCTCGGTGACCCTACTCCCGCTGTCGCGGCGGCCGGGCCTTCATCGGCTCAAGGCACGGGGTTGTGAGAGTGGAAGCGATTTTGCGACAACGACACATCATTTCCCGTTTGCCGGCGACTCACCGGGGTCGCTTCCGCCGCTTCCCGCAGATATCCTGCGTATCTTTCGTTCCCAGACGCAGGCTTGGCGCTGGTGCCCCCTTTTGATTCTGCAGGGAGGTGCTCACCATACATCGGGAGTATCGGACCGGCGCCCGGTTCACCGCAACCGACGAGACGAGAATACAAGAGGCGCATGCAAACCGTTGCCAGAAACCATCCTGTCACGACGTCGATCACGTGATGTTGATGAGTCAGCAACGTGGACAGGGCAATTGCTGTCGCCCAAATCCACAGGAGAGTCCTTCCTACCACTCGCGTATGGGTGCAAAACGCAGTGATGCAGGCGACGCTCAGGGCCACGTGCAGCGAAGGCACGAGATCATAGTCGAGGTTTAGCCGGTCGGCCAGGTGGAACATTCCTGCCCAAATGCCGAGGTCCTGCTCGCGCGGGGGCAAGAAAGCCAGTTGCCCGGGGATCAGGAGAAAGCCAACCCCCGCCATACCGATCATGGTCGCTAACGTCGCAATCATTGCGCGGAATTCCCGCCAGCTCCGGAGTATGAAGGGCCCCGCCAGAAAAAGTAGATAGATGGACATGTAGACCGCGGTCATCCCGGGGAGGAAGGGGATCTTGAGCTCAGCAGCGAAATGAATGGGGAGACGCAGCGCGCGATGGGCGGTGATAAAGTCGCAACCGCCAAAAACAAGCACGAACCAGATCCCATTGGCCAGCGACAGCGCCCAAGCATAGAGCAAATGTGACCAGCCCGGCCATGCCACGAAGGGCTCCGGGGGCTCGATGGTTATCGGTTCGCGCGTGTCGTCGATGGTGCCGTTGGGCATGCGGCCAACTCCTGTCCCACAAAGTTCAGCAGAGCTCCGATCAGTTCATTCATGTCCCCCCCCGAACGCAAGTAGTGGTCTCCACCCCAGATGGGATAGATCAGTCCGGGCAAAGCACAAACGTCAGCCAAGAGCATGCCGCCATCATTGGGTCCGTAAGGCGCAAGACGACGGTGGCAGCGTCGCGCCATGCCGCTTGTAAGATGTTGCTGTAAGGGGAACCCGACCACACTGATCATCTGGATGTGCGCGGGGAGTTGGAGCTCGAAATCGAGCGGACTGCCGGCCGCCCGCCGCAGATCGCCGAGGAATGCAACGCTCATGCCCAGCATTTGGCAATAGAGTCGACTCAGTGCGGCCTCCACCTGCCAGGAGGAGAGCAGCCACTCCGCCACCGGAGTACCTTCGAGGATTCCGCACAGGTTGAGCCAAACCGCAACCGGTTCGAAAGCGCGTTCCGCCCCCAGCTGATGCAGTGCCATCTTCAAGTCTGATCCGCCTTTGCTCACTGAGGCCAAGACTATGCGCGAGTCGCGCTGTTGACCGAGCCAGCGGCAAATGGTCTGCGCGTTTTCGACGACGCTCCCGGTACTGGCAAGGGGAATCATGTCTACCCGCCAGCCCATTCGACGAGCCTGTTCACGAACCACATGGCCATCCGATCCAGAGCGCGGATTCTCCCGATGGAAGGCTCCCGGCACGATTACCAACTTGGTGTCGGCAGGCGGAGGGGACGGTTGCGTCTCGCGGCTGAGAGAGTGTATTTTCTCGATGAACCATCCGTGCTGCGGCGAATCCGCGACTGCCTGGTAAAGGAACGTAGTGGCGGCGTCCACGCCATTTCTGGCAGAGAACTCCCGCAGCTCTTCATAGTTTGGAAGAGCAGCGTGCCTTGGCTTGGCGGCTGCCGGCCGAGAATTCATGCGCTGCGCTTTCGTTTGCCCCAGAGGAATCCAACCCCAAGCCCGACAACCAAACATCCGGTGCCGGCCATCCACATCATGTTCTTTGCCAGTGATAACAGCGGGTTATCGAACAGATTGTCGGATGCATGCAGGCTGGCGATGAGCCATTGGTCGCCATCTTTTACCAAAGTCGCGCTCCAGCGGGAAGGAAGATCCAGGCTCTTCCCGTTTGCCAGCTTGAAGTGCTCGGTGGCGCTGCCAAATGAAATTCCGGTTTGGCCACCGTAGAGGATTGTCAGCTCGTCGGCTTCCACATCCGCGGTGTAGCTGGCAACGAATTTGTTTGGGCCGTTGAGAATGCGGTTGAGGTAGGCACGCACGCCGTCACGACCGCGGCTGACCTCGGCATTGTGCCAGGTGACTACCACGTTGGGATGCAGGTAGGTGAGCTCGCGCTCTACATCGCCTTTGTTGATGGCATCCTTAATGCCTGCTAACAAAGCACGCAATTGATTGTGGGTAGCCTCATCGCTCGGCGGCGGCGCCTGCTGTTGTGCTGGCAGGGCCACGGTCCATAGGAACAACCAGACTGCGAACATTATCTTCATAGCGTCCTTCGCTGGTAGAGAACGGGGTTGAGGTCGGAGCGGTCTGGGGTAAGGAGGCCGCCCATTGAAAGAACTCGATCATGTCCAAGTCGGTAGAACCCAGACTTCCGGGGTTGTATCGCGTTCCGCGCAACTGGCGGGCTTCGGCCGCGAGATACCCGTGGGTGAACATTCGCCGCACCGCGAGATTGAGCTTGTCGAGAAGTGGGACCCGAGTGGAACGAGCGAAGACGATCCCTTCGCAAAGTGTCTGTCCATCTTCCCGGGGCTGCGCCGCAATGATGAAGCGGCTGTGCGCTCGTCCGAAGTCGCCCGTCACCATCAGAAACGTTCCCCCGCAAACCGAGATGGTGATCTCCACCGTCTTACCCACAAACCTGCGCAACAGGCGGTCGAAAACGGAGCGGCCAACCACTTTCGCGGAGTAGCGATTGCGGCGGGAAAAGGGAGCTGGATAGTCAACCTCCGGCGGCCCAATCAGTTCACGTTCATGGACCGATGCGAAATGCTGCATGTCGAAGGCGTGGGCGGCGTTCATGTACCAATTGCAATCGGCGACATAGCGGAACAACCCGCCGCCGACATATTCCGCAGGATCTTCTCCAAAGAAAAAGGGGAGTGGAAACAGCGGCTGAGTACCGTTGAAGAAAAATACGTAACCGTGTCGCTCGGCGACGGGATAGGTTCGCAGGCGGGCAAACGATGGGACACTTTTTCCGGCCGCGCCGGGAACATGTTTGCACACTCCATCTGCTCCATAGCGCCAGCTGTGGAACGGGCACTGAATGGTTTCGCCGACAATCTGGCCACAGCCGAGGTCGGCGCCCAGGTGCGTGCAGTTTGCGTCCATGACGGCAAGTTTCCCGCTCGCGGTTCGAAACGCCACCAGTTGGCGTCCCAGGATCTGCTTCGAAAGCGGACGCTTCTGCACCTCCGCGCTGGCCCCGAACAGGTACCAGCACGCAGGATATTCGACAAACTGATCGGCCGCGGGTGCATGACTTGCGCTAATTGATAACTCTGCCGGCATAGCGATTCTCCACTCGTTCGGTTGAAAACTGCGGTCCATGCCACTCGCGAAGATAGGCCGCAAGCAGACTTCCTCGTGCCTCTCGGGCGTCGGAAAGACCCGGCAGGTACAGCCATGACACGGTCGGACGCAGGTGATGGTTCAGGTGCCAGTTGTGATTCAGCCAGACCAGATCCAGCAGACCGAAGGTTTTCAGATTCATCGCGCCCTTCTGCACGTCGCGCACGGTGCCGTAGTGGTGGGCATACTGCATCGCCGACCAGATGAACCCGAAACCAAACATCACGGCCGCGTAATTCAGCAGGGGGATTTTCCAGAAATAGATCATGGAGGCGTGCACGAGGATCGCCGCCAGCCCCTCCAGTTGAATCAGTCTCCGATATTTTGGGTTGAGCGATTCCAGAAACGCTTCCGTCGGGCGGTTGAAACGCGTGTAGCGAGGAGTGATGATCCTAGGTTTGACCAAGACCACAAAGTTCGTGACCAGAATCAGCACCCAGAACATCCCCGTCAGGGTTCCGTAGAGCTGAATGTATTTCCAAAATTTGTTTTCGTCTTCAAAATACAGGTCAAACGCTTCGTCGTCCGAGCGGTTGCGGATGTGATGACCGATATGCCCTTGGCGAATCAGGTGAAACGGGGCGGGAAAGAACAGCGCCAGGAGTGCGCCCATGGTCTGATTGAGGATGGGATTCGGGTGGAGCAGGTTGTGCTCGGCTTCGTGCAGCATCGCATAACCCGAGTTCATGGCAATCCCGTACGACAATGACAACAGAGCTACCGCCCACCAATGGTGCACCTGTCCCGCGGCCCATAACGTCGCAGGCAACACCGCTAACTGGGAACAGGCGATCACCAGGTTTTTGCGCGCGGGAATCGGATAATTACCGGTGGCGCGCCGCAGGTCACCGCCCGGCGGAACGGGTGAGGCGCCCATCGCTCCACCCGCCAGTGCGGGCGCACTCATACTGCCTCCTTGGGGAGGAAATGATAGGCGGGGATGGCTCGCTGCATGACGCGAAATTCTGGCCACCGGTCAAAACGGGCAAAAGACCGGGGCGTGATCTCGCGGCGGTAGAGCGACAGCTGATAGCGCTCATCTTGGGGCAATGCCGATATTTGCTTGTGCATTTCCGGCAGGCGTTGCCGAAGCTCGGGGAATTCCCCGGCCAGTTCTTGCACTACGTGCCATTGCCCTCTTTTCGGCATGGAAAAAAACTCTGCCACCATCCAGCACAGGAGCCTGGCGTTCAGGGTGCGGAGACACCGATTGACACCAGGCCACACCAGATCTAGCAACTGTTCGTCCCAGCGCACGTGGCCTACCTCGTCGGCCAGATGCAGGCGATGAGCTTCGACAAAATGCGCTTCTATAACGTTTTCTTGCCGGATGAATTCCTTGGAGTAGAACAGCGAACGCTCCTCCTGAAGCAGCATGAGCCAGATCAACATGGGGAACAGGCGGGGCCGATGCGTCGCCCAGTCGAGAGCAGCCAACCAGCGGTGCGGGGCCTGAACAAAATGGAAGTCTCGGGCGGTATAGAATTGCGGCGCACACAGCCGGTTCAATTGGCGGAACATTTCGCTGTGTCGACGTTCCTCGTCCCAAAACTGTTGCAGTTGGCTGCCAAAGCCATCCGGCCACTGCTCGCGCAGCAAGGCGTCCATGATTCCTCGGCCCACGAGGGTCTCGAAAAACAGGATCTGCTCGTTGAGATAGAGTGCCTGGAGCTGGTTGTAACGCAAACGCTGATCGGGAGTGAGCCAGCAATACCACGGCATGTAGAAAAGGGGTGTAAGCTCTTCGGGAACGAATTTCTTCCCGAAGTCCACGGCCGTATCACGTGTCGGGCGAGCGACTGCATTGGCGTTCATAACCTGGCCTAGGAAGCGGAATACGGAAAATCACAAATCAACGATTATTCTGGCCCGACGAAGAATGGCGTAAGTCTAGCAGGAGAAGCCTCGAAGTCAAGACCAAGCTCGGTCCTGACTCGGTGGCGAATCTCAGAGACTGGCTGCTTCCGCGGACGGCACTCTGGCGTCGAGCTGGCGGAGCTCTTGCTCGCCATCTTCATAGGTCACGCAGAACAGGCGGCCGGCAAAAGGTGTTGAGCGATAGGCCCGGATCACTGGCAGCAGCGGATCACGCTCATGGGCACTGATCATCGCGTAGAGATATCCGGCATTGACGCCTCGGTTGTGCGCCGCGCGCACCAGTGCGCGGCAAACCTCAAGATCGTCGTCATCAACCGACAGGAATGAGAAGTAGCAATAAGGGACGACCTCGCCGGGATGGGGAAAGCGCGGAGTGCCGAAGATTCCGTGCAGGAGGGTGGAGCAAGGTGCGAGCCAGCGATAGGCGCCATCATAGCGGAGAATACGAGTCTGCCTGAAGGCCCGCTGATCCCAGATCGCAAGCGCGGCCGCAACCTCACCATTTCTGATAGCCACCAGAAAATTCTCCGCCTTGAGTCCCACCCACCTCCCGCCGGGACGAAAATCGCCCACGGTGTGGACGGGCGCGAATTGCCGTCGCAATCCGTTACGATTCAGACAGGCGACAATTGCGGGCAGAAGAGCTTCCTTGCCCAGGGTGATCTGAAGATCGCAGCGGATTTCCGGTTTGCAGCGAGTGAGGTTGATTCCCGGATAGTACATCGCGCCGAGATCATGGTAGCGAGGCAGCCGAGCGCGGGCACTGGCGATGGTGCCAAGCGCGAGTTCGTTATCGGCAAAAATCACGCTCGTGTAAAGGCGGGCGCGGCCATCGCCGTGCAACTCGCGCAGAAAGCGGTACGCCCGCGCTACCAACAACCCGTTTCGATACTCGGGCAGGAGCCGCAGATCGGCGAGGTATCCAAGCGCTGTCTCAATGCCATTGACGTAAGCTCGCGAAATCGCCCGCGTGCCCATGCCGACCGCTCGGCCCGACTCACGGTCGCGGCCCATGCACACTTGCGCCTCGCCATGGATACGGCAGGCTGCAAAGAAACTGGGTTCGCGCTCCAGCGTGACCACGATTCCGTGGCCCACCGGCACGAGGGTCATGAGAGCGCGGAGTTCTGCGTCGGCCTGCGAACTGGCAACACTGATCTCAACCCGTAAGCCCTGGGGAAGCGACATCTTTACGCTCTCATTCGACCGGGGTTCACTTGGCCGGGCGCAAGAAACCAATCTTCCCAGCCGTCGGCCGGGTGCAGGGCGGTCGGTTTTACGTCGCCAGCACGCTGGCCGAGAACGACGCATCGCTCCAGATATCGTTCGGCGGCATGCGGCCCGCAAGCGATCACGCGCGGAGCTGTGATCTGGCCCAGGTTCCGAGCGTATGCATATTGAGGATTCGTGCGCAGTTTGTCGTCCAGCGCGTCTGCCAGCAGCGCCGAACAACTCTGCTCCAGCAGGAGAAGATACCCTGCCGCTGGCGTTCTTGACGGAACCAACATGGCGAACCCGGCGGGCAGCAACAACTCGCGCCGCAACTCTCCGAGAACGCTCCCTACGAAGGCAGGATTCAGCTTTTCACCGCGCAGATCACAAACTCCATTCTCCTTGCCGAGGAATTCCAGCAGCGGCGTATCGCCGAGAAATCCGGTCACACGCACACGATCACCCAGGCGGTACCGCCAAAGCCCACCGCTGGTAGTCATCACCACTGAATATGCAGCGCCTGGTTCGACCTCGTGAACCAGATGCGGCCTGCCCTGGTCGTCCAGAAATTCAAGAAAGTGCGAAACGATGGCGGCAACATTTCCGGCACCATCCCGGGGAATACTGATAACCCCTTCGGTCGCCAGCAGGCCTTTTTTCTGAAAGGCTACTTCAGGAAACTTCCTCGCCAGCTGCTGAAATTCGGGAGCAGCTTCGGCATCACCCCAGCAGCTGACGACGGAGAGCAGAGGCCACAGATCCCTCAATCGGACAGCATCCTGATCGAGGCAGCGTTCGATTTCGCGCGCCCGCGCCGGCAATGCGAATTGCTTGCGCGGAATCGTTGCCGGCAGGTGAGCCCGACGGATTTCGCCGTCATGAATGTCACGTACCAGCAGCCCGCACCACTCACGGGCACGATGCAGCAAGATCGAAAATAAACCGGGATTCCACACCGACACCAGGCTCAGATTTTGGTCGCGCAACAGGAAGAACAGCGTGACGTAGAAACTCGATTCGATATCGGCGACTTCGGCAATTTCGGCAGGGACGCTCAGCAGACCACTCAGCAGGCGCTGTTGCGGGGGCGTGAAATATGCCGCCTCCATGCCGAGACCGATGGGAATTCCTCCCCGGGTGCGTTCCGGAGCCTGCGCCAAGGGAGTAACCTGCCAGTATACGGTCCCGCGCAGCAATCCGGGATAAACAGTGAAGAGGTTCCCCAGCCACGGCTCCAGAGCGGCTTGAAACTCGGCAAATAGGCCTCCGGTGTAGGGAATGTATTTTGCCGCCGAGGTCGACCCGCTCGTCCTTTCCATAAGAAGTACCGGGTCAGAGGTGATCACATTGTCTTCCCGGTCGAGGATTCTCTCCACCCAAGGCTTCAAGTCTTCGTAGGTAACGACGGGCAGAGCCGCCTGAAAGTCGCGGACCGACCGTATACGTCCCAAGCCATACGCTCGTCCATAGTGGCAATTCGCGCCACGCTGCAAAATGGAAAACAAGCGCTCCTGCTGCGCCTCCGCTGGCCGCTTCAGCGCGATCGAGAATTCAGAGTCGCCAGGGGCAAACGACGACCGGAGCAACGCGGTCCGTGCGCGAATATCCGAGGCCTCACGCATTCGGGCGTAACTCCGGGCTCTCGACAACCACCGACCGCTGCTCTTCCCAGAACATGTGGCGAGCGAAGGGTCGTATATTCTCGTGCGAGATCTCGGTGATACAGGCCAGCTCCACTCCATTTACATAGCCGGGATTATGCTGCAAGAAAAACTTTACGTGGGGATCATGGGCGCGGCGTTCTGGCACTCCGGACAGCTCTTCCACGAGTTGGCCATGGGTTTCCGTAAAGCGAATGAGGCCGGAACTGGCGTCATACGCATCGCCAAACTTCTGGCGGGCAAAGCCGTCGAGTAGACTTTGCAGTTCGCGTGGCGTCTCGCGATCGTAGTGGGGGAAAAAGTCACGGAAGAACACCGGCAGGTAAAGATATGTGCGGTAGCCCTTGGTCATTAGAAACCAATAGAGAGGCACCCCTGGTTCCGCCGTTAGCGCGGCCGCGGCATAGCGGCACCAGCCACGGCGCAACTCTTGATCGCCCCAATGGCTGGGGGCGATGATCGTGTCGCCCGAGAACAAGGCCCGCACCTCCCGCCCGCCGAAGCGCTGCCGCAGGATCATTTGCGTAGAAAACCCACACACTTGCTGGTGGGAGCGGTCACGCAGCAGGATGACCACATCTTTCTCGGCCATGTCGTTTTCGAACTGGTCGCGCCTGGCACCCGAGTAGTATCTCGAGTAAAGAGCGAAAAGCGTGTCGCGGTCCGAGGGGCTGACTGCGGCGACAGGAACGATTTCATTATGGAGTTTCATATCTCCTGGACTTCCAGACCAGCCAAGCCAATGCCGGATATAGTACAGCTACCGCGATCCAGCTGGCGCGGTTGACGAAGCTAAATTCTGCCGTGGGAGCCGCGAAATAGGTGCCGGCGGCTGGCGAAGCAACCTTGTGGAACTCCCAGGCCATGAACGTCTCAACCAGCAGCGTGACTTGCAGGAGAGGAATGAAAATGCTGGCCACGTCTTTATTTCCTGATTCCGTCGTACCGCGCCAGCGCCAGCTCAGCCACGTGACCAGCAGCAATGTAAAAAGATCGTGAGCGATGCCGTACTCGCACCGCCAGAGACGCGTGAAATAGATAACGCAGATTTCAATGGGGGCTCGCACAACGAAGCTCGCGAGAACCCAGCCGAACATCGCCCGGGCGTTCGGTTCAAGCGAGGGGTCGCGCCACAACCAGAAGGGCACTACGTAGAACACGAGCAACGCAAGGTTCAGCCAGAGAATCTTGGCAAATGAGATGGGGCCGCCAACCGGATGGAACGTATTTTGCACCCCGCCAAAGACAAAGGATGCGGCAGTCACGACCAGGATGGCGAAGGTTGCTCCCTTAGAATCGCATGCTGACCGCACGCTCCACCTCTTGTGTCTGCGGCGCCTCGCCACGCTCACAACGGCGTCGCAGTCGTTGGATTTCGATCCCGAGCAGGTCGGTCTCGACGTGAGCGTAACGCGGCCCGCCGAACTTTCGCATCTGTTGCCCATGCAAAGTCAAGATATCCACATCCTGACGCAGGATCCTGCGAGCCATGGGTTCAAACACTAACCGCACCACGGGCGCAATGCGCCCAAAGCAGAAGGTTATCACTGTGTAGACTTCTGTCTCCCAATCGTTGACTGGGGTGCAGGCCGAACTGATGATGAAGTGGCGATCGGGACCGAATTCGTAATCGACGCGGCTCACGCTCGGCATAATGAATCGGTCCGTATGACGCGGCTTGCGGCCGCGAGGATAGAAGATCCGCGTGATCACGCTGTCCGAGATCGGTTCGTTTTCGAACTCCGCTTCCGCAACTCCATCCCGCGTGCGGACATGGGCCTTGAGTTCGCTGGTGTCGTGGGTACGGAACCATCCTTTGTGTACATATGCGGTGTGCGGACAATCGAGAAAGTTCTCTAGGCAGGCCTCGACGTCGGTATGAAACCGTGTCCGCATGCGGAACGTCGACCAGCGCCGTTCTCCGACATGAGGGAACCCGAATGGGGCGGTCGCGGGTTTGCCCTCTCCCATGTAGACCCAGACATAGCCATCCTGTTCCTGGGCTGGATAGGAACGGACTGTATGCCGAGGCAGTTTGACGCCTTCGCCCAAGGAGGGAATGTGCGTGCAACTGCCCAGCACGTCATAGCGCCAGCCATGATAGGGACACTCTATGCAATGGTTCGAAACCCGACCGGCGGAAAGAGGTGCGTTGCGATGTGCGCAACGATCTTCGAGGACGCCGACCCGGCCTTCAAGGTCACGAAACAGGGCGACAGATTCGCCCAGTATCACGGACGCCAAAGGCCGCCCTTTCAGCAACCGAGACTCCGCCGCAATATACCAAAAGTCCCGAAGCGACATTGTTCACCGCGCTCTTTTCATCTCACCACGTCGGGCGCGCTGCCCGGCTTGTAATGAAGCTCGTGATAGCGATCGAGTGCCAGACCGCGGACATATTGCTTCTCCGCGCCATACCAGGAGATTTCGATCTCAACCGGTCCACCGTAGTCTCCCAGGCCGAAAAGCACCCGACGATCTCCCTGGGCGGAAAATCCGTTTTCGACCTGCACTTCGCGCATCTGCTGGACGGCGCCACGGCGGCCGGAATACCGTGCCCGTACGACCGTGCCCGCAGCTTCACTGTTGACGGTCTTCCCGTCGCCGCGCAAGGTCATCCCAATCCAGTGGTGCACGGAACCGCGCCTGGCATCCTCGTCATGCAAGGTGTTTCGGTAGAGTGATAGATTCGCAAACTGGTGAGTAATGGCCAGGTCGAGCGCCCCATCGTTGTCGAAATCCACCAGAGCTATACCGCGTGAGTTTCCCAATTCAGTTAGGCCTACCTGGCTGGCGACGTCCACGAACTGCAGATTGCTGTTGGGTCCGCGCGAAAGATAGACGCGATTCGCCTGATGCCCAAAAATCTCATAGCCTCGCAAATCGGCCCAATTGTCAGCGTAGGAATGGATCTGCGGCGGCGACAGCATCACTTTTTCTGCGGTGTACCAGTAATCGCGCGGTTTGGCAAACCGTTTGTCCGGAGTATCATCGACCATACCATTGGCCTGAACGATATCGAGATACCCGTCAAGATTGATGTCCCCCATGGCCGCCCCCCATGCGAAGGCGCCCTCGTTGAGCACACCGCGGAAAGTAGCCTCATCACGAAACTCGGGCAAAAAAGAATCTCTGGAATTCGGATAGGTCTTCCACAGCAGACTGCCTTCCGCCTGCAACGGAACATGAACGTCAGAGACGTAGATATCCATTTCGCCGCGATTGTCCAGGTCGCCAATCGAGACATTCATACCTTTGTAGGTATCCTTCCCGATGTCTCCGAACATTCGTCCCACCACGTGTACAAAACGGCGGCCGTGATCGTTCAAGTATAGATCGTCGGGTCCGAAGTCATTCGCGCAGTATATGTCGGTATAGCCGTCGTGGTTGAGGTCACCCGTGCCAACAGCAATCGTCCAGTGCCTCTGCGGCAGCCCCATGGCGGCGTTGTCAACTTTGCGAAAGTGTCCATCCCCTTCATTGTGAAACAACACGTTCGGACCGCCGTTCTGCGCGTTATGCCATCCGGAGTGCATGAAGTGGAACATACGACGGTCGCCGGGGTATTCAGGTTGTGGAAGATGGAAGATGTTGAGCGGCGTCGGAACGGGGTAGTCAGGGAGGTAAGGCGCGATGCTGTTTCCCACAAACAGATCCAAACGCCCATCGCGATCGTAGTCCAAGAATGTCCCCGCGATTGATATGGTGTAGGCGTCGACGCCTGACTGCTCAGTGACATCCACAAACTCGGGCTTGCCGGTGAGCGGAAGCATGTTCTTCAGCAGCCGCGTCTTACCGTAGGCCATGGTGAGTAGCAGAGACTGGGCGCCGGAATTATCGTAATCGACAAAGAGAGCGCCCCCAACCAGGCCATACTTGTCAGGATGGAGCGAGATTTCGCGCAGAGCCGGAATTTCCACGCGCTGGAAATGGAAGTTACCCAGATTGCGAAAGAGCGCGTTGCGGTCTTCGGGACGCTTCATTGGATTCGTAAGAAAGATATCCTGCAGGCCGTCGTTGTCGTAGTCTCCAACGGCAATCGCATCTCCCACGGAAAGCAACCATTTGGCGATGTGTTGCACCCGCGGGTCTACCTCGTTGAGCACATTACCAAGCCGCGAGTCGATTCCGGATTCTGCCGGAGAGATTGGCTGGAAATAGAAATCAGGATGCACCGTAACCCTGGGATGAATCAACCGGGCATAGGCGAAGTATCCGCCAACCCCAAGAGCAACGAAGAAGGTCACGCGTAGAGCAGTCGCAGTCGTAAATGTGTTGCGGAAGTAAAAGGACCGCTGCCGAAGCAAAGATCGGGCATGCAGCCACAAGAATCGGCCACTGCTAAGCGTGAACAAGGCAAAAAACAACGTGTACAACGATTGCCGGGTGTGAAACCAAAGATCCGCCAACACGATGGCGAGTGCCCACAGCACCTGCTGGCGAGGCCTTGCCAGCGAGGTCTTGGGGTCGGTCATCATGTAGAACGTGAACAGGTAAAACGACGGCGCGGACAGCGTGCCCAGAACCAGCACCTCGGGCGGCAAGTGGTAGCGGGTGATGTAGGCGCGCAGCAAAATCTGCAACGTATAGAAGAGAAGAAACGAGGCAATCAGCGCTCCGCGATGGATGCGGTAAACAAATAGCGCTAAAGCCGCGGTAACGATGAACGCTGCTACCAGTACCGTGCCGCCCCATTGGTAAGCCGGAGCAGGCGAGAACAGTCCTCCTCCCAAGACCAGCGCAGCTACCACTCCAAACAGAGAAGGATTGAAAACATGCCGCCCCTGGAACGTGAGCAGGTACTTTGATGCAATGCAAAAGAACACCGGCAAAAACAATAAATAGTAATTGTGTGAATAGTTCAGCAGCAGGGCGATGGAGAGCGAGCTGATATAGGCGCTCAAAGGCAGCAGCAGGCCGCGGCGGAACAACCAGTGAAACGCCATGTCCATGAGGCACCCGGCGGCCACAGTCAACAGAATCTGGGTGGGATTGCGGTTAAATCCAAACCAGGTGCAGCCGAGGACAGCGTAAATTGTAAGAATCGCGGCAAAAGGAAGGCGAGGATCGCTACGATTGATGGCGGTTGACTCCGGTCCCAACATCTGGCGTTCTGGCAACAGAACCGTTGCGCCTGTGGTCACTAACCGACCTCCAAGGGCGCATTATAGCAATCGTGCCACGACGGCGCTGCAAGTCCAGCCCAAAGGCGCGCCCCTGCGAGCAAACCGGTCGCCAAACAGTGCTTGAATCTGCCGTCATGACGCTTCCGGCGCAGAGTTCAGTCGGTCTGATCATCCACCAATTACCGGAAGACTGCGCGTCTTTCAGGGCGAGGGGTTTGACGCGGATTCGGTCGGTGATTCGTGCATGCTGAGGATGTACCAGTGATTTTCATGTTTGCGACAGAGCATCATGCCCCTGCCTATGGTATGAACTGACGGGGACTCGACGATGTAGTCATACAAGCTCCAAACCACGTCACCGACGGCCCGTTGATCATTCATGCTCATGGAAAGATGAGCGTGCGGGCTCATGGCAAGATACTGCTTTCGGAAATGATCGATCGCTTGGTCGCGTCCACGTAGCTCGCCGCTCGGAGAACTCAGCACAAAGTCTGGATCGAAACAAAAGGCCAACTTATCAACGTCCGCATTGTTGAAGGCTTCTGAGCAAGAATGCATAGCGTGCTCCATGTCCGCGATAAGAGACGCCTCGGAGCTATTCGCTGGCCCGGTGCCGAGGCGAGCCACGCTACGCTTCAGGTCGAGGGTTACGCCCAACTGCTCGAGCAGGTCCACGCCAAGCACCCCATCGAGTGGGCCGCCACACGCTTTGGTGAGAGCGGTCAAGTCGATCGCCGGCAGTCTTACGTTTCGCAGCCGGTGGCTGCCCAACCTGAGTTCGCCGATTGCGACTTCGCGGGCATTCAGTGTGGTTGTTTCATTCCAGGATTGGATGCGGACCTCTTTCCTATGCCCGCTGGTGAACGACTTCTCATTCAACATGGATGTCGCAGCCGTGTCGATCAGGAATCGCTTGTCGGCATTATCCACCTGGAGAATTACCACAGGCAGTCGATCACAGCGCAGTAAAGGGATCTCGTTGCCATTGGGAGCGGTCTGCGCCGCAGCGCGCCGGGTTGCCGGCAGGAAAATCAGACTGGCTAAGAAGCAAACGAGTAACCCCGGACCAATTCGCATCACTTCCTCGGCTGCATCGGTTCTTTAGCTTGCTCGATTCGTTGAAAAATCGCGGTGCCGGCCGAGCGGAAGGCGCCCGGATCGCGGAACAATCGCGAGCTCCAATTGGCGCCCATTGCGAGCGCCTGAATCTCAAACGCCAGCTGACGTACGTCCACTTCCCTTCGGATTTCTCCAGCCGCCTTTGCGTCGCGAGCCGCCTGTTCCAGATTTTCCAGCCATTGCTTCATCAGTTCCACAATCTGATCGCGAACGCGCCCGGGCCGGTCGTCGAATTCAAGCGATGCGGCGGAAAAAAAGCATCCCCCGGGAAAAACCCTTTTCTTGCCGTACGACAGCCAATTCTCACAAAGGATTCGCAGACGGCCGAGTCCACGAAACCTATGGGCTGGGCGGACTACTTTTTCGATGAAGACCTCGCGAGCTTCGTCAACGATGGCGCATTGCAGATCTTCCTTGGAACCGAAGTGAGCGAACAGACCGCTCTTGCTGATCCCCAGTGTTGAAGCCAGCCTTCCGATGGTCAGCCCTTCGAGACCTTCGAGCGAAGCGAGGTTGACGGCTTTACGCAGGATCGCGCGACGCGTTTTCAATCCGCGCAGCCGTTGGCGCGAACGTTTCGGCGTTGCGCTGGCTGGCGGCTGTGAAGCCCCGGATCGTTGGCGCTGCCTCTTCATTTCCCCGTTAATAATAGCACGATCGTTCGTTTTATTATAGTCGAACCTGGAAGACGTGGACACTGAATCGGCGCTGCTGCATGCCGCTCCACTTCGAATGCCGGGGGCGATCCGGGTAATGTGGAGCGAGCACAGAATCCCCTTTGCTTTGTGCCGAGCTTGCCATGCCCATCGGCGGCGATACCCAGATATTGCTTGCCGCTAGTACATCTGTATGCGCTCAAACCGAGAGTCCGTTAGGGAGTTGCCTGCCGGCCGTTGCCGAAAATTGTATTTCTCCTCCGGGGGGAACGTGTTTTTGCGTGACGTGGGGGGCCACGAACTCCCTTATGAAACACACCAGAGTCGGGCAGCGTTCTTTATGAGCTGATCGATTGGCCGATGAAGATCCACGATAGGGCTCTTGCCGTGCGGAAACGGTCGCGGGCTTCGCGGAGACAAGACCGGACAATTCAGAGATCCTTCTTCGTGATCGTCACATGCATGACGTTCGCAGTAGTGACGTGTGCATGAACCTGGTATCCCAGGGCGGGCAGATTCATCCCTGCCAAGAGGCATTCGCCAGCGCCAAGCAGTACGGCTGCATAGGCCAGGTGCATTTCATCGACGAGTCTGGCGCGAAGGTATTCGCGGATTGTGGCGACCCCGCCGCCCAGCCGGACGTCTTTCCCCTCGGCCGCTTCGCGAGCGAGGGCGAGCGCATTGGCGATTCCAGTCGTCACGAAGTGAAACGTCGTCCCTCCACTCATCGTCAGGGAGGGGCGTGCGTGATTGGTCAGCACGAAAACAGGTGTGTGATAGGGAGGATCGTCGCCCCACCACCCCCTCCAAGTGTCGTCCGTCCACGGGCCTCGCACCGGCCCAAACATGTTGCGTCCGATGATCCAAGCACCAAGGTCGTCGAACCCACGGGCCACGAAGTCATCGTCAACGCCGGTTTCGCCCCCATCCTTACCCATCGTCCCGTGAAGGGAGTGAAAGATGCGTGTTTTGAAGGCCCATTCGTGCAGTGCGAGTCCACCGATTCCGAGTGGATTCTCAAGGCTCTGACTTGGGCCAGCGCCGTATCCATCTAAGGACATCCCAAAACTGTGAACACGAAGCTTGGACATTTGCTCCTCTCTCGTTCTCCCTCACTTCCACTTGCTTCACCGGTCTACGGTCTTGTTCCTTTCATTCGATCACCGGAATCCAGACTTCGACATCGCCCATTCCGACCTGCGGATCAAAGCCCTCGCCGTAGCGTTCAAGGAAATCTGGAGCACCAACGCCCGCGCGCGCAGCCTTATGGCCCGACCCCGGAAGGCACTGAGACCAGATCGCAATGGACCGTGACGCGAAGTTTCGAAACGCCTTCCCGGTGAGGAAATATCACGTATCGCTGGCCCGGAGTCTGCACAGGCCTGAATTGCTCCGGAAGTGCCGAAGATTCGGAGACCTCCACACCAGACAGGTAGTCGAAGCGGCCCATTCCGTCAAACATGTCGGAGCACACGCCGTAGGCGACGCGACCTATTTGTCCGGGGATTCTACCGATGTGAACTGAGAACCGCTTCCAAAGAGCGGGTAGGTCATCGAGTGTGTCAGCAGTGTAGCGACCTGCCAACCCGGCAATTAAAAGTGGCCCGCGATCCTCGAATCGAGGGGATTCGAGCTTTACGATAGGCATATCCATGGCATTTGTCGACGTAGTTTCCTCCCAATGGTTATTTTGCATGCTCGGAAACTCAGGTTGGACTCCTGCCACTCACTGACAACGCGCGCAGATCGCTCCGCAGCCGGTTCGGGTCTCGCTCTGGAAGGAGACTCTCAATTTCCCGATGAGTACGCTCCCAGATCGGAACGGCCCTGGCTAACAATGTCATCCCTTTCGGCGTCAATGCCATTAAACGGCTACGCCGGTCTCCGGGATCCGCTTCCACGGTCACCAATCGACGCCGTTCCAGCGGTTTCAATGCAGCGGTCAACGTAGTGCGATCCATTGCAAGCAAGGATGCTACCGCCGCCATCGGCGGGGGAGCCGGCCGGTTGAGCGACATTAGCAAGGAGAACTGGCCATTCGTGAGGTCGAGCGGTCGCAGCGCTTCGTCAAAGCGCCGGGCCAGCGCGCGCGCCGCGCATTGCACATGCAAGCAGAGGCAACAGTCGCGAACCAGGAGCGTTGTCGGGTGTGGAACCTTGGGGCCGGTTGACATAAATTAGCAATGTTGATATCAACGTATTGTACATCGTTGGAGAACATTACGCAGACTCATTCCGCCGTTATCCCGGGAACCATGGCTCGCAGCGCGCAGAGCGCTTCTGTTGACAGGGAAGGAATTTATCCATCTGCGCGACAAAGTCAACCCAGTCTTCGATGATCATTAACGAACGGGCACCTCAGCAGAGCCAGCCCCGGTAGTCATCATGCGATTCGCTGGCGACAATCCGATCCTCAACCTTGGCGAAGAGAAAGGAGTCGACATTCCCATGCAGACAATCACGTCACACCTCTGGTTCGACAAAGAAGCCAAAGAAGCAGCCGACCTTTATACATCCATTTTCAAGGATTCCAGGATCAAGAACACTGCAACGCTTCACAACACTCCTTCGGGCACGGTGGACATTCTCACCATTGACCTTCTTGGCAAAGAGTTCACACTCATCAACGCCGGGCCGCTCTTCAAGTTCACTCCGGCGATATCCTTCCTCGTGGCCTGCGAGACGAAAGAGGAAGTCGATGCGCTATGGGATGAGCTCTCCAAAGGAGGCGCGGCGCTCATGGAACTCGGCGAATATTCGTTCGGCGGGAGATATGGATGGACACAGGACCGATACGGACTTTCGTGGCAGCTAATGTTTGTGGGCGATCGCAAGGTCGAACAGAGGATCACTCCAACGCTCATGTTTGTCGGCGAGCAGTGCGGACGGGCGGAAGAGGCCATCGATTTCTACTCGTCCGTATTTCACGAGGCGAAGGTTGACCACATTCTTCGCTACGGCAAAGACGATAAACCCGACAAAGAAGGAACCATAAAACATGCGTGCGTCTCGCTTGAAGGTGAGAACTTTGCTCTCATGGACAGTGCTCGTGCACACAACTTCGCTTTCAACGAGGCGATTTCTTTCCTGGTCCACTGCGATACCCAGGAACAAATCGACTACTTCTGGTTGCGGCTGTCGGCAGAGCCGAAGGCAGAACAGTGCGGGTGGCTGAGAGACAAATTTGGCCTATCCTGGCAGATTGTTCCTACGGTTATGGATGAGATGCTGAGAGACAGAGACCAGCGAAAGTTGGCAAGATTGACCGAAGCCTTCCTCAAGATGAAGAAGTTTGACATTGCGAAATTGAAGGAAGCATACCGTCAGGACTGGTCAGCCGCCTAGCCAGCGTATGTTTTGAGCGAGCAGCCTGATACTTCGGGCGCGTTTTCGTCTTTCACGAAGCACAAAGACATCAGGAGAGCTCTATGAATCGGAGAACTTTAAAGGCGATCGTGCTGAGCAGCTTCGTGCTGGTTGTCGTGCTGACAGCGGCATGGCAGGCGCGAGCACAGAATGCCAAAGAACCCTATCCGAGCATGGCTCCGCTTGATCAATACCTCATGGAGCGAAACGCCGAGATAGGACTGGCGCGGAGCGCTGCCCCACAGTCCATCTCCCAGGATGCCGAGATTATGGTGCTCGGACAGCACGGTTACGAAACCGCAGTCCACGGAAAGAACCGCTTCGTATGTCTCGTAGAGAGATCCTGGATGCTCCCATACGACGACCGGGAGTTCTGGGACCCTAAGGTACGCTTGCCGCTGTGCCTCAATCCGCCAGCCGCTCGGTCTCACCTGCCACTCACACTCAACCAGGCAGAATTGGCTTTCTCCGGGCTGTCCAAGACTCAGATGTCCGACTCGACCAAGACCGCGTTCGACAAGAATGAGCTGCCGGTCCCGGAGACCGGTTCAATGTGCTACCTGATGTCGAAACAGCAGAACTTCGGACCCAAGTACGGCAACGCCGATCCCCATCTGATGTTCTGGTTTCCCCAGAAAGGGCGTATGAATTGGGGCGCAGATTTCCCTGGATCGCCCGTCGACATACATCAGTACTATCCGCAGCCAATTACCGAGTTTGACATTTCAGTGTCCAAGTGGTCGGACGGCACAGCCGCTGCCCGCGATGAACAATGACTTGGCAGTTGATTGACGATCACATTGGAGATGCACGATGACGAACTGAGGCAGGTGGGATGACGATGGAACAGGAGGGGTTGCCATGTGGTGATCGATGCTTAACTTCTATGCTGCTGGTTTTGCTCTTTTATTGCAATTTATCGAGGGCGTTGTTTCCATGATAATCATGAATGAAGAGCAAGCTCTTGGTCTCTTGCTCGTTTACGCTCACCGAGAATTGGCCGACGCCTGCCCGGGTCAATGCATTATGAGAGAGCGCCGCACTGCAGAAAGTCGAAGGTGGTGGGCGCCACCTCCGCTCCGCCACGTTGTGCAGGGGCTGCGCTGCGTTACGGCGGCGCCGGCGAGCCGTGTGCGCGGCGAAAGAACGGCGCTCTAAGCAAAGCGGCTAGAGAATCGCAGTTTACCTTGAGGAAAGACAAGCGTCGGCACCGATGAGAAGCGGGCGCCTTCGCTGCGCACCGGCATGCCGCGGCCGGTTTTGATGAACCACAACCCATGTCGGCCTTCGACTGAGGCCCGCCGCGGATGCGATCAGAAGGTGAAACGACCACCGATTGTTGGAGCAAAGTTGTTGTCGGAGTTATAAGGCACGCCGGGGCCATGAGGAATGGCGATGGCCAGACCGCCGCTCACATAGGAATACGCAATTCCCGCAAAGCCGTCGAAACGCTTGGTGAAGTGATGATCCGCATAGAGCGACCCCTCGTTGAGGGTGCCCGCGCAGGAAGCGCGGAAACTTTGGGGCGTGCAGGTCGGCGGAAGACGGAAGTCGTTCTGCCGCTGTTGATACCAGGAGAAAGTGAGGTCGGTTTTGCTGCGGTAGGTGTACTTCACGCCCGTCCACCAGATGTTCAACAACTTTTCAGAATCAAGATTGTTGTCTTCGACCCCGCTCATGTTATAACCGCCCTGGTCCGAGGCGCCAACGCCCAACGGATTCGACGGGTTGTTCTGCCAGATGTATTCGTAGCCGGCGAAAACCTTGAACGGGTCCCACTTATACTTGGCGGCGACCATAATCGCGTTGTTGTCGGTCACGATGCCATATACAGTGTTGTTCGGGTCGATCAGATTGGCCCCGGTGATGGGGTTTGTATTGATGCTGTCAGTGGTCGACTGATATGGCGCCGCCAAACTCTGAGGCCCCAGCAAGGGGTTCAATACGCTGATCGCCTGGTTGTAATGTTGGAAGACGAAGTCAGTTGAGAACTTGCGGTAATCTCCGCCGAGGTTGAATCCATAGGCGTTGTTATGCGCCGCCTCCGCCGTACAGTTGGTGGCAGTCCAGGTTGCGGAGGCCGAGTAGCAGCCGGCAGAACCATCGGCGAACTTATACATCGCGCCGAAATGGACCGGACCAAGGGTGAGGCGATACTTCACGGCATCATCCCAACGGGTGTCCTCGGTGTCTCCGCCGCCGGCCATCGTGCCGTTATACCCAATGTAGGAAAAGGCATAGGCGCCACTGGCCGGATCGTAAGCGAGCATCGCATCCGTACCGAGAGCGCGCTGACGACCGAAGGTCAGCGTGCCGAAATGCGTGGACGATATACCGGCATAGTATTCGTCATTGAAGGGTTGGCCCGCGCGCGCGCCGTCGATGGCGAATGAATAGCTGCTCCTGGGAAGGCCGTTGTTGGCGATCTGGGTGGCCGAAGCATTGGCGAGCAGGCCGGACTGCGGATTGATCCCAGTTGAAGCGTTGAACACAACGAACCAGCCAGGCAGAAACTCTTCCTTGCCTCTGACGCCTAGACCCGTCTGCGACAGGTTGTTCGGTGCGACGAGGAATCGATGTTGATAGCCGTTCCGGTTCACCAGAGATTCGCCTTCATAGTTGTGGCCGTTCTCCGGTAAGCCGTGGCTGACCCAGCCGACGCCGGCGTCATACGCACCGTACAGCGTGATGCCGTGCCAAGTCAGCGTGCAATCGGTCGTGGCGAACTCACGGCCGCTCGCGCAGGCGTCGGGGGTGCTCCGCCGCATCTTGATGTCGAGCGTGGCGTCCTGGCCAACCGCTAAACTGATTCCCGTGCGCATTTCATCGGCGAACCCTTGTTTAGCCGCTCGAATCTCGAAGCGCCCCAGAGTCAGGCCGGACGCCTGATAGTGCCCCGCGTCGTCGGTTGCGATCGTGCGCGTTGCACCTGTGTCGACGTTCTTGATTGTCAGCGCGACATTGCGAAGGGCTGCGCCGGTTTGGTCCGTCACCACGCCGGAAAGACTCGCTCCCGTTTGGGCCCACGCCGAGGACGACGAAAGCAAAACACCAACCGCTGCGATACACAGGTAAGCCTGGCGCATTTTCACCTCGAACATTTGCTGTCTTGGGACAGAAGGCGCAAGTGTACATTAGCTACAGTTCTACTGTCCAGAACTGTACGATCCAGTATGTTTTGGCAACCGACCTATGCGGATGCGACGGAGTTGACCGGGAATTTCCTTGCCGTTACGATTGCGTCCGATGCAAGGGAAAGGCAAACCCCGAAGAGAACATTGAGGAGACTGCTGAAGCTTCGAGGTGCAGCTCTGCAACTGGGGATGAGCTTTCCAACGATTAAGCAGTGGATTAACAAGAACAAGATCCTAAGCAATCGGACTGCGGGAGGACATCATCGTATCCCGCAGAGCGAGGTGGACAGATTCCTTTTCAGAACCCATGGCAATAGCGCAAGAAAGAAATCCGGCGCGTGGGTTGTCGTAATCCGCTCGTGGGATGAAATGAGTCCTTGCAGATAAGCGGTTTGATGGCTGAGGTCAGGGTTGCAATCGGCGGTCTGAAACAGGGTCGCGGGTCATTCGCAGACGCTCTGATAGCTGAGCTTGGTGGCGGAGATGGCGGCATCCATACTCTAACGTTTGACAATGCGGTACTCGGGCTTCCTGGTTTTGAGCTTCCGCGATCCTGAGCGATAGGATCTGTCGCAACTTCGACCACGGTCCCTACTCTAGGTTTCTGCAATGCAATTTGCGCGCAACCGCACCAATGGAACCACGGTCAAATCGCTGAGCGGAGTCGGCCGCTGATTTCTGGTTAATGTGTGTTAGCGCCACTTTAAGAGTGAGCTAACCTGGCCGGTTTTGAGAGAACTGCTGCGCTTGCCGATTCTGCCGGACACACACTCGCCCGTTGAACCGAGCGCAGACAATGCAGGTTGGTGGGTTGGTTTATTGGATGACCCTGAGGGCCGACACTTTAAGACGCTCCAATTTCGCAATTCTGGAAAAGCAGTGGCCTGCACTGCTTTGTAAACTGTGGCATGGTCAAAAAGGCACATCAGAGCCAGTTTCATCGCTCGCAAATCGGCCGCGCCCAGAGGTATATCCGCCTCCACCTTGCGGAGCGCATGAGTTTGTCTTGGATCGCACACGAGGCGGGGTCGTCCTCTTACCACTTTGCCCGGCTGTTCCAAGCTTATGTCGGAGAGACACCGTTCGAATTCCTTCGGCGTATACGCTTGGTGACGGCACTTCGCATGCTCCAGGAGGATGCCGACGTGAGGGTTACGGAAATCGCGTTGAGCGTCGGGTATGAGACCTCGGCGGCATTCAACAAATCCTTTCGCAAGACTCTGGCAATGACCCCGAGCGATTTTCGCAATCTGGGAAAAGAACGGCAGGACGCGGTGATCTACGATCTCAGTCGTCCGAGATTACTCAGGGAGGTCGCCATGAATTTGTCAGCCGAATTCGAGCCCGTCAGTCGACAGTTAACGCCCTACGTCTATCTTGAGAAGCACGGGCCTTTCGCCGAAGTTGCTCCACCGCTGTGGAACGACCTCATGCCACTGCTCGGGAAACTTGATCAACAGCAGGTACGAGAATACCTCGGCTTGAGCGGAATTGATAAGAGCAAGACTGGTGAAGACACAATGATCTACCAGGCGGGAGTTGCCCTCGCCCAAGAGCCGGACAAGCTCCCCGACGAACTCCACCACAGAGCCATCAAAGCCGGTAAATATGCGCGCTTCCTGCTGACCGGGCCTTACTCGCACATCTGGATGGCATTCGATCGCATCTTCAAGACGTTGTCGGAGAAGCGCGTGCCCCTGCGTCCCGAGTTCTGCATTGAAAATTATCTGAATGATCCGCGGGTGACTCCCGAAAACCAACTGCAAACTGAGTTGCTGATTCCAATTGCCTAATCTAAGGGGCATATGCTGGTCGCCACGAAAAGCCAACCAGGAACGCCACGAGCCCTTAACCACGTATTGACGTAACATCAATTTCGCTTTTTGACCCGGACGGCCTTCGGCTCATTATCGGTGAGCGCTTCTATTGCCGGTGGCTGTTGAAAAAGTCCGTTGTGCGCGAAATCCCCGAAATGGGGGGATGGCAAATGTCTACCGGAATTGAGAAAGCCGTTTGTAGGGCTTCCTAACGCTGAGTTTTTTCCTAGACTTTCGAGAGATCTGCTTTTTCAACAGTCACGCGTGGTTTCGACAATTGACTTTCCAGTACAATCGACGGCATCGGTCTACCACTTCGCTTCTTGGGGTGAGTATATGCATTCGCTTTGCCATCCGATGCGCTTTTTGACCCGGACGGGCGTCGGCCAATTCTCGCCACCGACAGCGTGGTTTGAATGCTCGGTTATTTGGTGAGAAAGAGATTAACGGGAGTTAACAGGTGCGATCCCCGGGGATGTCTTTGAAAGGACAACGAGGTACCGCGTTATTACGCGAGCCGTGAGTCCACCGAGCAACCGCGCGAAGATGAGAAGAGGTACATCCGCCGGCTGAATCCCTGAAAACGTATTTGTCAGTGAACGAGCAATTGTAACGGCAGGGTTAGCGAATGATGTCGATGCCGTGAACCAGTAAGCAGCCGTGATGTAACCCCCAACGGCGACCGGAATCATCGGAAGACCGAAGCCGGGAGCATCCTCGGATGACGAACAAGAGACCGAACGTCGCAACGAACTAGCTGAAGACGAGCGTCGATCCGTGGCGAGGACGGGCAGAGAGCGAAATGGCTGGAAGGCCGAACATCGCGTGCGCCATGACCGCGCCCACGATCCCCCCGACGACTTGGATCACGACATAAGCAGTAGCTTCAAGCCACGAGAAATGCCCTTCAATTGCATCAGCCAGCGTAACGACGGGATTGAAGTGGGCGCCTGACACGTCCACGAAAGCTGCTATCCGTGCAACGAGTGCCGCTCCCGTCGCTATCGTGTTTGCCAGAAGAGCTAGCGCAACGTTCCCGCCCGCCAGCCGTTCGCCCATGATGCCAGAACCGATTACGGCAGCCACAAGGAATGTGCTATCCACAAATTCAGCCGTCAGCCGAGCACGCAGGTGGAATTTCATTGTCGACCGATCTCGTCGATCTCTTTCTTGATCGCAAGCTTGTCAATGGTAGCCAGCGGGAGACAGAGGAACAGAACTATGCGGCGTTCGAGGGTCAAGAAGGCATCACGGTATGCACGTTTTATTTCCTCTACGGTGCCCCGAACCGAGGCGGGATCGGGCACCCCCCAGTGAGCCGTCATCGGCTGACCAGGCCAAACGGGGCAGACCTCTTTCGCAGCGTTGTCACAGACCGTGAAAACGAAATCGAGTTTGGGGGCGTCGGGCTTCGAGAACTCTTCCCAACTCTTGCTTCGGAGACCCTCGGCGGACAGATGCGCACTCTTTAGTTGCGCGATCGCCTCGGGACGAATCGCTCCTGCAGGATGGCTCCCGGCACTGTAGGCGGCAAAGTTTGGGCGACCTTTGTAATTCATGATCGCTTCGGCCATGATCGAGCGAGCCGAATTTCCGGTGCACAGGAACAAGACGTTATAGGTCCCTTGCATGTCCCCTCATTGGCAGCAGGTCGGCCCACAGCAAGCGGCGGGCTTGGTCGCACGCACAAAGGCGCTGAGGAACTTGCCGTCCACTTGCGGGCCGATAGCATCCACGTCGATGCCCTGGACGGAAAGAAATTCGCGGGCGTCTTCAACGCGATAGACGCGTGTCGGCTCCAGATCCACCTGCTCAAACCCGGCTGCCTTGAGTTTGCCGCGATATTCATCCTGCTCCAGCGCTCCGGCAACGCAGCCGACCCATGCCAGTACGCTCTTGCGAATCTCGGGCGGAACATCGCCTTGGGTAATAACATCGGACACTGCGAAACGTCCGCCGGGCTTGAGGACGCGGAATGCTTCGGCGAACACGCTATCCTTGTCGGCGGAAAGATTGATGACACAGTTGGAGATGATCACATCCACCGAGTTGTCGGGCAGGGGGATATGCTCGATTTCTCCCTTGAGAAATTCCACATTGCTTAGCCCAGACTTGCGCTTGTTTTCATTGGCGAGCGCCAGCATCTCATCGGTCATGTCGAGGCCGTATGCCTTGCCGGTCGGCCCCACGCGGCGCGCCGAGAGCAACACGTCAATCCCGCCGCCGGAACCTAAGTCAAGAACGGTCTCTCCCGCATTTAGTTTCGCCAGAGCCGTGGGATTGCCGCATCCCAGCGAAGCCAGCATAGCTTCCTCCGGGATCTGTCCGGCTTGCGAGGCATCGTAGAGATTGGACGTGATGGGATCACAGCAGCCGCTCGCAGTGGAAGGAGCGCTGCCACAACAAGCACTTCCGCCCCTGCCGACACGCAAGGCCGCCTCGCCGTATTTTTCTTTCACAACTTCCTTAATGTTTTCCGTGCTCACGGTTCCTCCTATCTGCATAACTGCACAATTGCTTCGGGTTTAAGTGCTTTGTTGCGCGTGCAGCACTCGGCGTAGAGAAATTGCAAGAGCTCCTGCAGCGCTTCGGTGTTGGCCGTATATCGCAGGAATGTGCTCTCACGACGAACGAGGACGAGGTCTTCGCCTCTGAGTTTTTCAAGGTGGTGAGACAGCGTAGAACTAGGAATGTCCAGCTCTTCCTGAATCTTGGTAACGACTAGACCTTCAGGGTGGGCGGCGAGAAGCAATTGCATAATGCGCAGGCGGGCCTCGGTTCCCACGGCGGAGAACATGTCTGCATACTTGGCAACCTTCTTTGGGTCTGTCTTCCTGGCTGCAATCGACATGTTTCGATATTTGCAGAAATATAGATGTCTCGTCAAGTGTTGTTAACAAACAATTTCACCCAGAACCCACCCGACCCAAACGCTCCTACTCCCAAAAGACATCCACTTTGTCCCGCATCTCTTGGCTGCGCGACGGCTTCAAATATCGCATCGTGCTTTCCCTATCGGAGTGACCGAGCCACGCTTGAACCGTCCGCCGTAGCCCACAGGTTCCGTGTTGCGAACGTAGCGCGGAACTTGTGGAGCCAGAAACTACCAGGATCGAGCTTCGCACGTTTCGCTACAGCTTTCAGGCAATCGAGGAAAGCTAGTTTCGGTTACATACCGACGTGGGAAACACGAAGGCGCACACTGTATCTGTCTTCGCTTTCCACGCCTTGAGAATTGCCGCCGAAGCTCAACGCGTGGAGGCGATTCCAATGAAACGCGCCGCGCCGGCCTCGCGCCTGAAGGCACTGGGGGCGCGTCTTCCTTACCGCTAGAATCTCTGGAGCAAGGGTCAACGCCTGCGAAACTCAGCTCTTCCCTGCCCCCGGCGCGCGCTGGATCTTGACTCCCGCCAGAATTCGCTGCATTTCCGGATCGTCGTGCAGGTTATCGAACAAGCGGTTCCCGGCGACGCCGACAACGTCATCCTCGTGCTGATCGTAAGCGATTTTCAGGTACTTCAAGGCGTCCCGCTTATTTCCTTCGAGCGCGCAGCTGCCGGCCAGTGCGAGGGACGAAAATTTTCCCTGATCGTAGAGCTTTTGCTGTTCATTGCGTATGTTCTCGAACATGGCGTGCGCCCCGCCAGCCGCATATCCCTTCTCGGCAGCCGAGGCCACAACCAGCGCCGCACTGTCATGGCTCAGTACCGCGCTCTTTCTTAACTCCACCAGGTAGTTCGGATAGTCGCCCATGTCCAGATAAATTCTCTCCAGGTAACGAGGTGGGGATACGAACTCCGGTTCGGCCTTTTCCATTTGCCGCAGCAGGTCAAGTGCTTCCTGCCGCCGTCCCATCCCATACAAGATGATTCCCTTGTCCGCCAGCACCGACTTGGATGTGGGGTCGAGCGCCTGCGCGCGCTCAATTTCCGTCAGCGCCTCCGTGTAGCGGCCCATCGTTCCCAGCACCGGCGAATACCAATGGTGGGCATTCGCGTTGTTCGGGTCGAGTTCAATCGCGCGGCGAAATTCGCGATCGGCGGTCGCAGCGTCCCACATTCCCCAAAACGAAACAAACGCCAGCGAAGCGTGCGCCTGCGATGATTTGTCATCGAGCTCAACCGCTCTGCGCGCCGCAGCCAGCGCCCGCGGATACGCTTCGCTACTCTTCATCGCGCTATATTCGCGCAGCAGGTTGTAGCAGTCAGCCAGTCCAACATAGGCGTCCGAGTATCCCGGATCGTGCACAATCGCCTGCGTGAAATAGTCCACCGCCTTTTGCAGATCCTCGGGCGTGCGCTTGTTCCAGTAGTAGCGGCCTTGCAGATAAAGATCTTTGACTTCCTGATTCGCCGGATGCAACCCAGCATCCGCAGCCGATTGCGGCGAATTGCCTGCGGCCTTTATCCCGTGAAACCCGAAGAGCATGATCCCCGCCACCAACAGGAGCGCCAAAACCAGCGCAGCATACTCCAACTTTCGCGACCGAAACGAAAACGCTGGTGGCGAAATCAAACTATCGGGAACGGCCATCGAACTTACGGCCGGCTCTAGCTCCGCCTCACGCGCATCGGACGCAAGCGGCGTCACTGTGCTCGAAGTCGGGACACCAGATGCTGGAGCGATCCACCGGTACCCGCGGCGCTCGATGGTTTCTATAAAGATAGGATTCTCAGCGGGGTCGCCCAGCGCATCGCGCAGTCGCTTGATGGCGCTGCTGATGGCACGGTCAAAATCGACAAAAACATCCTGCGGCCAAAGCGCCTGCCGGAATTCTTCGCGCGTCACAACTTCATTCGGCCGGCTGAGCAGGACTCCAAGCGCGCGAAAGGGTAGGTCCTGAATCTTTACCCTGGTTCCTTTCTTCCGCAGATCCCCCGCACGCAAGTCCGCCTCAAATACACCGAAGCGCACAACCGTATGGGGCTCGCTGGACACAGTCATAGGCGTCTACGCTCCCAAGGGAGGACAGTACCGAGTCTATCACCCAGGAAAGACCCGGTGGACTAGCACTTTCGGGGGACTCCGCCCCAGACAAGAACTTTTTGTAAACCATTGTAGATTAACAAAATATCTCGTCGCTTCGATATGACCGAGCCGTCGGTTTACCCCAGCCCCAATTCAGGTGATGGTCAGCGTGCATTCGCTGTCGTCGCAGCCTGTTGGCGAGCGGCCCGCGTTCGATCCAATTGGCGTTCAAGCTTCAATTTTAGAAGCCGCTAAAGCGCTACACTCGTTGGGTCGCTGAGAAAATGGGCAGGAGACATGAGCCTACCTGCCCACTACTCTGGCGTCGTAGTAAGTATCCCCCGGCAGAGCCGGGGGCTTTAGTCTGTGAGCCGCTCGAAGCGGCTAGGCGGGGTCGCTGACGCGGCCCCGAATTTTGGGCCACCGGAACGGTGGCCGTTAGCGCCACA
>JBEKPJ010000008.1:0-206774 GCA_049520935.1 Terriglobales bacterium
GGATTGTGCTTCTGCAACACCTTCGTGATCGCCGCCGTCAACGTCGTCTTGCCGTGATCAATGTGACCAATCGTCCCTACGTTGCAGTGCGGCTTGGTCCGTTCAAATTTTTGTTTCGCCATAATTGCCTTGCCTCGCTAGTCCGTCGATGTGACTTGACCGTCCAGTCAGTAATACTCATACAGCTTGTGAAACTTCAGCCGCAGCGCCGAATCGACTTCTTCCACCTTCGAAAGGTAAAACTCCCGCACCTGCGACTGATCCGAAACCGGCAGCGCCTGATGCAAGGTCCGCGCCGTTCCCCGCTTGTCGCCCGTCGCCCGGTCGATCGCATCCGCCGCCAGCGCTGCCTCCAGATCGCGCACTCGGATCCCGCGACCATCGAGCGCCTTCAAAAACTTGACCACGCGGTCCGCTGCCAAGGCCCTTTCCATCGCAGCCTTCAGATTGCTGAACTCCGGCTCTTTTTCAACCTTGATAAGGCCTTGCTCGAAAATCACCGATCACCGTTCCTCAGTTCCTGCCAACCCACCGAACACTCAAACCCTGGAGCGGGAGACGGGGATCGAACCCGCGACCAACAGCTTGGAAGGCTGTGACTCTACCACTGAGTTACTCCCGCTCAGCCTCGAACCTTCTGCATCCCTCGCCCAATGCAACTCGGGATTTCCACTGCAGGCCTCTTCGAGACGCGGCTGGCCGCGTGCCGTTCGCACCCTACTCGATCTCATGGAGCCGATGATCAGGATTGAACTGATGACCTCTCCCTTACCAAGGGAGTGCTCTACCAACTGAGCTACATCGGCCCGCACTGCTCAAAAAGCATTTGCTCGACTTCCAACCCGCGAATCAATCCGCCGGCTTCGCGTTCTCCCGCTCCTGTTCGATCCGCGTTCGCCAAAAAAACAGCGCCGACCGAAACGCAAACAGTCCCAGGATCACCAGCGTTCCGGTTCGCAGTCTCAGATTCCCGCTGAAGACTGGAATCGGCTCGTCCGACAGCGTCGTCCAGGCTAAAACACCCAGCACCGCATACGCGATCAAAGCCAGCCCGAACTTCTTCTTGATCGTCACTTCTAGATCGTCACTTCTGGATCGACAGTACTCCGACGGTCCATCGATCCACTTCCCCGTCACCGCCGGCCGAGGCTCGTCAGCAACGGGAGCATCCACTCTGGTGCACAGGGGAGGATTCGAACCTCCGTACCTCCTGAGAGGGACAGATTTACAGTCTGTTGGCTTTAACCACTCACCCACCTGTGCAAATCCGAAAACAAAGTGCGGCCCGCGAAAACCAATGTCGACAATGCACAACATCTCTCAGCTCGGGAAACTGTGTGCGAGAACTCCCGCCTGACCATTACACTCGCCGGAAAATAATCTGAAGGAGTGCCTTGGAGCCGTTGCCGCTAGCGCGTCTACCTCATTCTGTTTCCGGAATCTTGTTTTTCTGGAGCTGGCGAAGGGAATCGAACCCCCGACCCTCTGATTACAAATCAGATGCTCTACCGACTGAGCTACGCCAGCAGGTGAAAGCAAGTCCCTTGCGGGCGCAATGCTTCCCTGATCCCTTCCTGAAGTCTGGGACAATTATTTAAGTTATCACAAGGGCATTTCACGTGCAACCCGAAGTAACCCGGCAAATCCGGCTATCTGGCTCGGGAACTGGTCACTCGTCAGCCCTCCAACCGGAGCCGACGATTGGAGCTTACGATCCCCTGAGACGACCGCTCGCGAGCGATCGCGAAACGGGTCATGGCCGCCCTGCTCGAATGCGGCAGCCAACGACCAAATTGCCAGATCCAGGAACGGATCGAGGAACGGATCGAGGGACGAGAACTGCGCGCTGAGCTCATCGAGCGCCAGCCCATAACGCTCCCGCGCCGACGGTGCGAACGGTGCGCCCGGTGCGCCGCTCCAGTTTCCACAAACCGCTGCACTGTGTAAAATGAAGCGTTGACTCCAAAGTGCGGCGCGAGCCCAGGCGACCTGCCCCGCTGCCCAGAATTTCCTAGCAGAGTGAAGGAGATGTAAAACAGCAATGTCGATTCCAGCAACCCAACTCCGTCCCGGCATGATTATCAAACATAACAATGACTTGCACTCGGTCTTCAGCGTCGAACATCGCACCCCGGGCAACCTCCGTGCCTTCATCCAGGCGAAGCTGCGCAACCTTCGCACCGGCGCCATGTTCGAGCATCGTTTTCGTTCTCCTGACCCCATCGAGAAGGTCAACGTCGATGAGGAAAATATGGAGTTTCTTTACAGTGACGGCGATGACTACTATTTCATGAACACCGAAAACTACGAGCAAACTCATTTGACCCGCGACACGCTGGGGGGTGCGGTGGATTACCTGACACCCAACCTCCAGATCAAGGTGGAGTTTTTCGACGGCAAAGCCGTCGGCATCGAGTTGCCGCAGACCGTTATCCTGACGGTGATGGAAGTCGAGCCGGGTCTGAAGAGCGCGACCGCATCGAGCGTGACCAAGCCGGCAAAGACCGAAACCGGCCTCGTCGTCCAGGTGCCGCCTTTCATTAACGAAGGCGAGAAGATCAAGGTCGACACCGCCGAGGGGACGTACCTTTCGCGGGCACAGTAGTCTGGAGTGGGAGCCATCGATCACAGAATCCGCAGGCCCGGTTTTTCGATTCCAGATTTGAAATTGCAAAATTCCAAATGTCTTCACCTACCAAGCAAGGTTCTGTCCAGGCTCGGCGCTTTCTGGTCTGCGGACGCGTGCAAGGCGTCGGTTTCCGCTGGTTCGTCGAACGCGAGGCGCATATCCTGAAAATTGCCGGCTGGGTCCGCAACAATCCCGACGGCAGCGTAGAAGTCCTGGCGATCGGTACGCGCGATCAGCTCGCCGGTCTGCGTTCGCGTCTGCAGCAAGGACCGCGTGCCGCGCGAGTCGACGGTGTAGACGAATCCGAGGCCCAGCCAATCGCCGGACTCACCGGCTTTCAAGTGCGAGGAGCGTAACCTCACCATGCCCATCCCGACACAAAGAGTGCCATATCGCCCGGTTGATTGCGAGAGCTTGAAGCACCTGATCCGCGAAGTGCCCGACTTCCCCAAAAAGGGCATCCTGTTCTATGACATCACCACGCTGCTCCGAGACAAACTCGGCTTCGCGCGGCTGATTGACGCGCTATCAGCAAACTACATCGGCAAGGAAATCGACTTGGTGTTAGGCATGGAGGCGCGCGGATTTATCTTCGGCCCGGCACTCGCCTACCGCTTGAACGCAGGATTCGTTCCAGTTCGCAAGCCCGGAAAACTGCCCGCCGCGACGGTCAAGATCAGCTACGATCTGGAATACGGCAGCAACTCGCTCGAGGTCCACAAAGATGCGATTGCAAAGGGGCAGAGGATTCTGATCGTGGACGATCTGCTGGCTACCGGTGGTACCGCGGTCGCAACCGCGGACCTAGCCACCGGCCTGGGCGCAGAGATTGCCGGGCTGGCATTCGTGGTTGAACTCGATTTCCTGAAAGGTCGCGAGAAGCTCGCGAAGTACGATGTATTTTCGCTGCTGCACTACGACCGCTAGTTGCCGGCAACGATGGTTGCCAGGCTCCGCCTGAAGGTGGCAGGCTCGATGCCGCCGGTCTCGGGCTCCCTCGCGGCACAGGCTCGCGGATGATTCCGCGTGATTTACTTCACCAGATGTTCGATTGCCCGGAACAGACCGCTCCAAATCGCCAGACTGACCACGAGCGACGCGGTGTAGGAGAGAATCGCTATCCAATTCAGGTGAACATATCTCTGGCTTTCACGAATCCACATGGGGAAGGGCTCCTTGCCACATCAATTGCAATTATTAGACCGTTTCTCGTTCGCCGTAAGTGATTGAAAATGTTCCGGGCACTAGTTAACTGACTACGCAGAGTGGGTTAAATCGCCATGGAGCACTCGAGATTTTGGGTCGCTGCCGACAGGGTGCCGAAATTTCGACGGCAGTCGTCGTCCGCTGACTCCCGAAGCGCCGGGTTGGCATCCAAGGGTGATAATCTAAGGCTCGCCGAACAGCCACCGCATGCACCCAGTCTCGAGATCAATTTCGACGCCAAGCGCCGTCAGGCTGTTCTTGGCCCTGACGGTCACGCTGCTCTCGACGGGCGCAGCCATCGCTCAATCGCTGTCGGCGTCGATCACAACCGCACCACTTACCGTCGACCAGGTTGTGAACAACCTGGTCCACAAAGATCTGGAGCGGGCGCGCGATCTGCGTCATTACGAGTCGACGCGCGTGTATCGCCTTGCCTATCGCGGATTCCCCGGCGATCGCGATGCCGAAATGAGGGTGGAGGCGACCTATGACAGTCCGTCCACCAAGAGCTTCAAAATCATCTCGCAATCCGGATCCAAACTGATCTTCGACCGCGTATTCAAACGGCTGCTGGACAGTGAAAAAGAGGCCGCCGCGCCGGATATGCATGAGCGCACGCTGCTCAACCGCAGCAACTACGACTTTGCGTTGATCGCCTACGAACCGGCGGAGAACGGTGGCCAGTACTTGCTCGCCGTCTACCCTAAAACCAAGAGCAAATACCTCTATCGCGGCAAGATCTGGGTCGATGGGAATGACTTCGCCGTCACCCGTATTGAAGCCGAGCCGGCGCAGAACCCCTCGTTCTGGACAAAGAAAAGCGACATTCATCACGAATACGTGAAGGTGGGAGATTTCTGGCTGCCCCGGCGCAACGAGTCTGTCAGCTACATCCGCCTCGGCGGGCGCGCCACGCTGACCATCGAATACAACAACTACCGTGTCCGCGATGCCCGAACCGAGGACGCATCTTCCGCCCTGCACTCGCGCTGATTTACCCGGCGCTCGCGCTGTCCGGCCCCCTTCCGCCGCTCCCTCGCTCGGTCCGGGAGTACAATCCGGCCATGGATGAACCAGGATGGAGAGCCTGATCCAGCCGAGCGGAACTGCCCCGACCGAGCGGGTGGATTCCGGCCTGCGACCGATCCTCATCGGCATCGTGATCGTGGGGATTGTGGTCGGCATACTCGCTCTGCTTTTCCGCTCGGAGCAGAAAAAGCCCACCCCTCCGCCGGCGTACGCGGCCTATCTGAAGTTCTCGGACCTGAAGACCAGCGCCGCGCAGAATTTCGTAGGCGCCACGGTCAACTATCTTGATGGCGCTATCGCCAACACCGGCGACAGGACAGTCACCCACGCCATGGTTCAGGTAACGTTCAAAGACGATATGGGACAGACGGCGCAACGCGAGGAACTGCCGATGCGAGTTCTCCGCTCCGGTGGACCCTATGAAGAAGCCGTGGATCTCAACCTGTCGCCGCTCGCTCCCGGCGAAAACAAACCGTTCCGCCTGACGTTTGAGAACATTTCCGCGCAGTGGAACCACGCCTATCCCGATCTGCAGATTACGCAAGTCGCGCTGCGATAACACCGGCGTAAAGCCCCCTCCGACCAACGGCTCTCCTCTGCGCTTGCGGACCGACGGCTTCGTGGGCGGGCAACGGGCGAGACAAGCAGACGTCCAGACCCTCGGCCACGAGTTGTTCTCGCCGGCGAGAAAATTTGTGGGAGCGCGATCAAAATCCCCGCGCGGCGCGGTCCGCAGCTTCTTCGCTGCCATGGCCGCGATAACCAGGCAAGCGTCCACCGCCAGCCCTACGATGCCGTACCCGGAACCTGCGACATCCGCGGTGACTGGAATCGCGGCCGGGACGTCGCCGATCTCCAGTACAATCACCTCGTGCCCGAGGTAAAACCATTCCGTCTCACGGAGTCCGTAAAAGCTGCCGGTTGAGCATCCAAGCTGAGTCCGGCGGTGCTGGACGCGGTGCTTGGGAAATTAGCCCGGCAACAGGACCCGAATGTTCTTGTCGGCTTCGATCATGCCGACGACGCCGGCGTGTATCTGCTCACGCCGGAGTTGGCATTGGTGCAAACGGTCGATTTTTTCACGCCCATCGTCGACGATCCCTACACTTTCGGTCAGATTGCTGCCACCAACGCGCTTAGTGACATCTACGCCATGGGCGGAAAACCGCTGACCGCGCTCGCTCTGGTCTGTTTTCCCGAGCAAGCCGACATCAACCTCCTTGAGCGCATCCTGGCCGGTGGCCTGTCGAAGATGATCGAGGCCGAGTGCACGGTAGTCGGCGGGCACAGCATCCGCGACGAAGAAACGAAATTCGGATACTCCGTTACCGGAGTGGTTCACCCCAAGCGCGTCCTGGCCAATCAAGGAATGCAACCCGGCGACCAGATACTATTCACCAAGGCGCTGGGCACGGGAGTCATTTCGACCGCGATCAAAAAAGGCGTGGCCAAACAGGAGTGGATCGAAGCCGCAGTCCGGTCGATGACCACGCTGAACCGGGCGGCAGCCGAGGTGATCGCCAGCGGCTTCACCACCGCCGCTCCGCCAGAAACGGACGCAGGCGTCGAAACGGCCGCCAATTCCGGCCCGGCCGAACCACGCCCGGCGGTCTTTCATGAACGCCGCACCCCCCACCCCAAGTCGACGGGTTTCAACGTCCACGCCCTAACCGACGTTACCGGTTTCGGCCTGATCGGACACGCGCGCGAAATGGCCCTGGCCTCGAACGTCAGCCTGAGGTTCCAAGCCGCCCGCATTCCCGTACTCGAAGGCGCACTCGAATGCATCCGTGCCGGCTATCTCCCGGGAGGACTGAAAGCCAATCGTGACTTTGCCGAATGCCTGGTCGGCTACGACGAATCGGTGGCTGCCGATATTCGCACTCTTCTGTTCGATCCGCAAACCGCCGGAGGGCTGCTGATCTCGGTTTCCGCCGAAAACGCAATCGCGCTCGCTCGCGCCCTCGACGACGCAGGCGTTCCTGCGATTGCGATCGGCGAGGTGTACCCGCGAACACAACCTCTAATCCAAATCAACCCGTGATTGCAGCATTCCACGCCGCGCCCGCGCTGGTCAATTCCCAGATGTGGGTCAGGTGGTGGTCGTCGTGCTCGGCCACAAAGAACAAGTGATCCACCAGTCGCATGGGTATTTTCAGGCGCGGATGAGGGATGGCGCGAGCAAAGATTGCCGGGTCGATCTCCTCGAGACGGCTCACCAGCCGGAAACGCTCTCGTCGGAATTGGGCGAGGATCTCTTCGATGGCGCGCTGGTTGTGCCCCGCTTCGTGAGTCTTCCGATTCTTCAGGTCGGCCGCGGTGAGCTCATTGGACTGGGTTAGGTAATCTTCCACCCGCGCCCTCCATAGAGGTTCGAGATCGAGCAGGTGTCCGGAATGTTCCTGCGCCGACCACTTGTCGTTTTTTCCGGCTTTCCTTACCAGAGCTTCGCGAGCAACGCTGCGGACCATCTCTTCCAGCCGGGCCGGCGTGCCGCGCAAACGCAGGCACAGGTTGGGATGTTGTTCCACGGGAAAGGTGAACTCAAACGTTCTTTCGAACCAGACCGGTGCTTGCCTCATCACTCCCTACGGGATGCACAAGCCGAATGGAAAGACGCAATTTCGTGGCCCGCGGCGCGGGTTCGGAACCCAGACCGCGCGCACCGCATCTATAGGCTTTGCCGCGGATGATCGGTGCCGAGATCTAGCGTCGCCGTTCTGTATCAGGAAAGGAAACTGCTATGAAAACCCGTACGCTAGGACGTTCCGGTCCAGAAGTTTCCACCCTCGGCCTTGGCTGCATGGGCATGTCGGAGTTTTACTCTGGACGCGACGACGCGGAATCGATTGCGACCATCGATCGCGCCCTTGAGCTGGGCATCAACTTTCTCGACACCGCCGATGTTTACGGGCCGCTCAAGAACGAAGAACTCGTGGGACGCGCCATCAAGGGCAAGCGCCACGAGTTCGTGCTGGCCACAAAGTTCGGCATTGTCCGCGATCCCAACGACCCTAATGTCCGTGGCGTCAACGGCAAGCCCGACTACGTCAAGAAATCTTGCGAGGCAAGCCTCCGGCGGCTGGGCGTCGACTACATTGACCTCTATTATCAGCACCGCGTCGACCCGGACACTCCCATCGAGGAAACCGTCGGCGCCCTCTCCGAACTAGTCCAGCAAGGGAAAATCCGCCATATCGGCCTTTCCGAGGCCGGCGCGAAAACGCTGCGGCGTGCCGTCAAGGTGCATCCCATCGCCGCGCTGCAGACAGAATATTCGCTTTGGACGCGCGACCCGGAAGAAGAAATTCTCCCCACCTGCCGCGAGCTGGGCATTGGTTTTGTCGCCTACAGCCCGCTCGGGCGGGGCTTTCTTGCCGGCCGATTCAAGACCTTCGAGGACCTGGCGGCCGACGACTATCGCCGTGTCTCACCGCGTTTCCAGGGCGAAAATTTTCACAAGAACCTGGATCTGGTTCATACCGTGGAACAGATGGCACGCGAAACAGGATGCCTGCCCTCACAGCTGGCACTTGCGTGGGTGCTGGCGCAGGGCGACGGCATTGTTCCCATCCCCGGCACGAAGCGACGCAAGTATCTCGAGGAAAATGTTGTCGCCGCGGATTTGCGACTTGCTCCGCGTGAGCTCGATCGGCTGACCGAAGTGTTTCCCGGTGGCGCAGCTGCCGGATTACGCTATCCGGAATCCATGATGAAACTTATCAACCGGTAGCTGGGACTCTTGTTTGCTTATCCCGAGGATTACCCCAGTGTCTAAGCAAGTACGGGCGCCAAGCCTGATCCGGGATGCGCGGCCCCAAAACCGCCCGTTCGCCAGAGCCCACGATCGAGCAATGAGCGCTCGAGGTGTGCCGCAAAATCGATTCTTCCAGCCGGGGGGCGCAATACCGGCTGCCCGACTCAGCCGGCCAACATCTTGTTGAGTTCCGCGTAAGCGACAGCTCCTTCCATCGCGCGATAGGTTCCGGAGTGAATCAGCTCTTCCGCGATTCGGCGCAGCAGTCCGAGTCCGGCACGCATGGGGCCCGATCCGAGGCTCACGCGCGCCACTCCGAGCTTCGCCAATTCCGGAATCGAGGGCGCTCCCACGCCTGCGAGAAGGTTGAGTGGACAGACGACCGCCTTCACCAGCCGCCCGATCGCTTCGACATCTTCCAGTCCCGGGGCAAAGACGCAATCGGCTCCAGCGTCGCGAAATGCCAGCAAGCGGCGCAGTGCTTCCGCATAGTCGGCCTCGGGGTTGCCTCCTTCGAGCAGGTACACGTCGGTGCGGGCGTTGACCACGATTTGCGCTCTCGCCTGCATGGCAGCTTCGCGCGCCGCTTTGATCTTTTCCACGGCCAGCGGCAAGCTGATCAGGGGTTGGTCCCGACGGCCGTTCGCGTCTTCGAGGTTCATCCCGACGACTCCGGCCTGAATCAGTTCCCGCGTCGTTTTGGCGGCATCCTCGGCAGTGGCGCCATATCCCGACTCGACGTCGGCAGTGACTGCCACATGAACGGCGCGGGCGATGCGGCCGATGCGGGCGATCATTTCCTCGCGGGGAATGCATTGGCCGTCCGGATAACCCAGGGAAAACGCGATACCTGCAGAAGTGGTTGCGATTGCCGGAAAGCCGGCATCCTCAAAGATGCGGGCGCTCGCCACGTCCCAGGCGTTCGGCAGGATCAGTACACCCGGGCCGCGGTGAAGCTGACGGAACCGGATCACTTTATCGGTGTGGGATTCCACGATTTGCTGTTTTCCTCGCTCCCGGCAGTTAGCGGGCCTCAGCTGCCGCCGGCCCTCTCGCGCATCCGCTTGACGAAACTGGGAACGTCGACCACGGCGCGCCCTACGGTTCCGCGCCCGATTTCCTGCGTGCCATCATGCGCCCGCACCCGCATAACATAAAAGCGCCCGTCAAACGATTCCAGTAGGGCTTCGGCGCGGATGCGCATTCCGACGCCGCTGGCGGCAACATGGTCAATGTGGATCGAGGTCCCCACCGTGATTTCACCGTCCTCGCAGTACGGTTGCAGCGCATGGGCTCCGGCTGTTTCCATGAGCCGAATCATATCGGGAGTTGTGTACACCGGCGGCAGTTCGGCCCGGTGAGCCGCAAGAGTGTGCTTGAGTTCGACGGTTTCAGACGCCTCGCCGCGCACGCCAATGGGGATGGGTCGAGCCATTCGTTGTCTCCACTGGGGATCGTCGCCGCAACCATGGCAAACGGTCGCTCCGGATTCCTTGTTACTTTACGCTAAAGGGCTCAATTGCATCCGCCGAGCCTCAAAGCCATCCATCACCGCCCACAATGCCTTGGCCGATTTCTCGGCGGCCGACAAGGCTTTGGCGCGTTTTTCGGGATTATCCCCGACCCGTTCCTCGAGCTGGGCCCGCCAGGCGGTTGCGTGGTGCGTGTCGGAAGTGGCGTGAAAGGTGAAATAAGCACGGGTTTTTTCATTGGCGCCATAGAGTTCTCGCAGCACGCGGTCTTTGTCCTGCGCCAAGGCCGGCACCTGAGATTCATAGGCGTAGAAGGCCGCCAGCGCCTCCTCCGGTGTGCCTTCGCTTGCGACGCGCTGGAACCAAGAGATGAGCTCGCGAACCTCCCCCACCGCCCGGCGTTTGGGAACGCGCCTTCCGCCCATGCCCTCCACAAAATCAAGCCACAGTTCGGCATGCGAACGCTCCGGCTCGCCGAAGGAATCTTCCCCTCCCTTCTGATCCGTTATGTTGGCGAGAATGGCGCGGCGGAGCTCGCCTTCTTCCAGCCGCACGCCAAGTTGGGCCAGGTAGCCCGGGAACGCCTCCACGTGGGGGAAATAGCCTTCGCCGTAGGCGCGCAAATCGTCGCGGGTCAGCTCTCCGGCAGACCAAGCCTTGTAAAAAGGATGACTGAGCAAGTTGTATTGATGAATGCGTTGTTCGAGCAGAGAAAAAAAAGACTGCATTTCCATGTTCACCTCGGGACTCTCCACTATACGGGCGCGCCAGAGGGAGAACAAGGAGTCGGAACAACCGCCATCTTCGACCGAGACAAGCGCAGTGTTTTCAAGGTTTGCGCGGTCGAAGACGGGCCTCACGCCGACGGCCTCTCGGGTCACCAGCGCTTCGTCTGGACGGCCAGTTCTAGCGGAAAAAGGGGGCCGCCAGATTCGAAAAGAACGGAGATCTCCGTGCCTTGGTCCGTCGCCAGGTCGACCCCTGTTTTGCTCGCCAGTGAGTGGGGGTGCGCGGTTGGCCCGAGCCGAACGCCAAAACTGTCCGAACCCGGCCTTCGAACCACCAACGTTGCTACAATGAGGGCAGCCGTACTCCCTCCGCAGTAGCGGGTTTTGCACCAGAGCCAATGCAAAGTTTTGACGAACATTTCGAGGTTGTCGTCGTGGGCGCTGGCCATGCTGGATGCGAAGCCGCCATGGCCGCCGCTCGCATGGGCCTGAAGACAGCTCTGTTCACGCTGAACGTTGACCTGATCGCGCAGATGTCCTGTAACCCGGCCATTGGCGGCATCGCCAAAGGGCACCTGGTACGCGAAGTGGATGCTCTTGGCGGCATCATGGGCGAAATCACCGACGCGGTCGGAATCCAATTCCGCCTGCTCAACACTTCGCGGGGACCGGCCGTCTGGTCGCCGCGCGCCCAGTGCGACAAGCAGGCGTATCGCCTCAAGATGCGCGAAGTCCTGGAGGCGCAGCCCAATCTGACCATTAAGCAAGCGGAAGCCGTCGATCTGATTCTGGACAGAGGCCAACATCCGGCACCCAGCCGAGCGCCGTCAGACGGGCAAGACAGGGGCGAGGAACAACCGGCAACTGGCCACTGCCTTCGCGGCCTTTTGCTGCGCGACGGCCGTCGCGTCTCCGCCGAAGCCGTCATCATCACCACCGGAACATTTCTGAACGGCCTCATTCACTGCGGCGAGCAGCAATACCCCGCCGGCCGTTCCGGAGAACCCGCCGCGGTCCTGCTGGGCGAAGCCCTCAAGAAACTCGGATTGCGCGGATGCCGGCTCAAGACCGGGACGCCTCCCAGGCTCGACGGGCGCACGATTGACTGGACGCGATTCGAGCGGCAGCCGGGCGACTCGGATCCGACTCCATTCAGCTTTCGTACCAGCCGCGTCGCGCATCACGACGAGCAGGTACCCTGCTACATCGCATTCACTACCGAAGAAACGCATCGCATCATCCGGGAGAACGTCCACCGCTCGCCCATGTACAGCGGACAGATTCAATCGACGGGCCCGCGATATTGTCCGTCCATTGAAGACAAGATCGTCAAGTTCCCCGACAAGCTGACGCACCAGCTCTTCCTCGAGCCCGAAGGCTTGAATACTCACGAAATCTACGTCAATGGCATGAGCACCTCGCTGCCGATCGATGTGCAGCTGGCGATCCTGAAGTCCATCCCCGGCCTTGCCACCGCCGAGATGATGCGACCCGGATACGCCATCGAATACGACTCGATCGATCCCACCGAACTCAGTCGCACACTGGAGACCAAGAAGATCGCCGGCCTGTTTCTGGCCGGGCAGATCAACGGCACCTCCGGCTACGAAGAAGCAGCCTGCCAGGGAATCATGGCCGGAATCAACGCCGCGCTCAGGCTGAAGCGCGAGCCTCCGCTGGTGCTCGACCGAACCGAAGCCTACACCGCGATCCTGATCGATGATCTCATTTCGAAAGGCACCAACGAACCCTATCGCATGTTCACCTCGCGAGCAGAATTCCGCTTGCATCTGCGGATCGACAACGCCGACCGCCGCCTGACTCCGCATGGACGGCGGGTGGGCCTGATTTCGGACCAAGCCTGGTCGCAATACGAGGCGAAACAGCAACGACTCGAGGAACTGAGGCAGGCGCTCGAGCGAACCAAACTCACCGCCGCCATGGCGGTACAGATGGAGAAGGCGGTGCTCGCCCGGGGACAGTCCCTGGCGGTCGAGTCCGAGCGCGGCCCGACCGCGCTTGCCGGCGCCGGAACCACCGCACCGGATCTCGGTTCCGCGATTGGCCAGCCCCTGGCACAACTGCTGAAGCGCCCCGAAATCACCATCGAGCAACTCGCGCCCGCCCTCAGAAATCTGCTGGCCGGGTTTTTCGCGAGGGGCGATTCGGCGCCTGCGGCATCCTCGGAGGTGAACCAGGGCCTACCCTCCCTTGTTGGCAACGAGCTAAAGTCGGTCGAAACCGAGATCAAGTATGCCGGATACCTCGACCAGCAACAGCGCGCCATCGACCGTCTGAAGAAAGCCGAGCAACGCCGCATCCCTGATTGGTTCGATTACGGCGCGGTCAGCGGTCTGTCGCGCGAAATGCAGGAGAAGCTCGGCAAGATCGTCCCCGAAACGCTGGGCCAAGCCCTGCGAATTCCAGGCGTAACCCCGGCCGCCATTTCCCTGATCAACGTCTATATCGAGATCCAGGCGCGCCGGCGGGAGCAGGCCCCGGCAAGGTAGGAATCTGTCCTGGATTGCGCCATGCCGCTTGCCGCGGCTCTGCGTCGCGATCGCTTCCTCTCAAGCCGACCGGAATTTGCACGAGGCTCCTGCGGTAGAGAGCGGCGCGGCGGCGGTGCTTGGTTTCGCTAGTTACCTCGCGGCCTGTTCGACCGCCGCTCGCAGGTCGTCATACGGCATCGCTCCGGGGTGATAGGTCGCGACTTGCCCCGCCCGATCGAGCACCACCAGGGTCGGCGTAGTGCTCGCTCCGTAGGCATTGAAGTTTTGTTTGCTCAATGGAACCGGCATGTTCTGCAAACTCGCATAATAGCGCGCGCGCACCGATTCGATATACGCCCGTTCCTGCTCGGGCGCAGCATCGGCTCCTTGGGCGGCGTAGCCGTAGAGTTGAGTAGGTCCAATGACGACCAGTCCCTGCCTGGCGAACTCCTGCCGCAAGCGGGCAATGACCGGAACCTCGGCCTTGCAGTCCCCGCACCAGTGCGCCCAAAAAAACAAAAGCACGGGCGAACCCTTCAGCGACGCCAGTGCCGGCGGCTTCGGTCCGAGATACTCGGTCTCTTGCAACGGAGGCGCAGCCCGCCCGACCAGAACCAGCAAGTTCAGGCTCTTCTGCAATCGCGCATGGATCGAAGTATTTCCGTAGCGCGCCAGTGCCCTGCGCAGCAGGGCAACGGCCCGCGCGTGTTCTCCTTTTGCATCCATTTGTTGGGCCAGAACTTCATAGGCGGCGCCGACAGCGATGGGCAGATGGGGCTCGTCGTCGAGTTTGCGTTTGGACGTCGTCAGTTGCTGTTCGGAGAGACCGCGCGTCTCCGAGGCATAGGCAGCAGCTTGATCCCACTGTTTGTTGGCGGCGGCCGCACGCGCCATCCACGACAGAGCCTCCAAATATTCCGGCGTAACGCCATGCTGCGCCCGGTAGGTGCGGAGTTCCGACTCGGCTGCGGAAAACGACTGCTCAACCACTTCCCGGCGCACCCCGGCCACCAGGTCAGCCTGGGCGAGAAGGCTTGCCGGTAAAAGGACCGCCGTCAGGACCAGGCCCCACCACCGCCACCAAATACGCATAGCATTGATGATGAAGCAGCATGCGCGAAGTTGCAAACCCCGGAATCGGAGGGGCGGAACTGTTTATCGGTCGGTCGCAGCCCGGTTTGTCCCCTTGAGCTACTCCCCAGGAAAAGAGCTGCCCCCCCAAGAAAAAACCTAGGCCGCCATCGAGTATCGCCGGTCGGCACGGGACAGGATGGTCATCATCTCGTGCAAGCTCGCAATGTCGAGATCGAGAGTTTGTCGAAAGCGCTCCAGTTCCGAGATGACCGCACGGGAAGGACTGAACAGTTTAAGTCGGATGTGGTGCTCATTCGCCCAACGCTGCAGAAACCCGAGCATTCCGAGCGCGGCGCCGCCAATTGCTTGCACTTCATAAAGATCCAACGCAATAACGCTAGCCGACCCCAGTTCCATCACGGCATCGCGGAGGCGGAGGACCGCGTCGCCGGCGACGATCCTTCCCTTGCAGTCCACGATGGCCAAATCACCAAGCTTCTCCACTCGTATCGATAGCATCGCGTGACCTCCAATCCTTACGCTAGCTAGCCAAGGGCAATCCACCCGCCAAAGGCTAAGGACCATGTTTTCAGATCGATACAGGAGCTACAAGGTTCGAATCCGAGAATTTCCGGGGGCGAGGCGAGAAAACTATTCCTAGAGGTTTGCCTGTAGGTCCAGGATTTCGAGCCCTACAGGCGTGTGCCAGGTTACCGGCGTAAGCACAGAATCCGCTGGCCATTTGGCCTGAAATATGTACAATTTAGGTGCGTTTGACTTTGCGGCTGTCGAGCAGTACCCCGCTCCAAAGCGTGACCTGCCTGCACTATCCTGCGAGCTCCAGCGCACACTTCAACCAAAGGAACACAGCAACATCATGGAAACAGGAACAGTAAAGTGGTTTAACGACGCCAAGGGCTATGGTTTTATCAGCCGCCAGAATGGTGAAGATGTTTTCGTGCACTTCTCCGCCATCCAGGCCAACGGTTTTCGCAGCCTGCAAGAAGGTCAGCAAGTTCAATTCGACGTCGTCAAGGGCCCCAAGGGCTGGCAGGCAGAGAACGTCAAAGGCGTGTAAGCCACAACCAAAATTCGGAAAAGGAATAGCGGCCTAGCAACGGGCCGCTTTTCTTTTTCGGCTCTCAGCGGGGAACTTCGGTCGACTTCTCCGCCTCGGCGACCGTTCCATAAAAACGAAAGAAGTTCTCGACGCGGGTGACTTCGAGCGCGTGATGAAGGCGCTGCGTCACTCCCACCAACCCCAGGCTCCGCCCGGTCTTTTGCCGTGTGACGTAGGCTCCCACGAGCGCGCCAATCCCCGCCGAATCGGCGTACGGAACATCGGTGAAATCGAGGATGAGCGCTTGCGAGCTGTCGGCCCGCAGCTTGGATTGAAAGCCGAATACATTCGTGAGCGTCAATGGGCCCGAAAGCCGCAGAATTCGGATTCCCTCGCGTGAACCCGGAAGATCTTCGATTTGCAATGGCTGGTCAGGCATGAAGGAAATGTTAACGGCGAATGACGAAGTGGGTGTTAAAAACAGATGAATTCCGCGCTCGATGTCTAGGCTCGCCCCCGGCTGCTCCAGAAGGCCAGCACAAACAAAACCCCGAACAGCAAGTCGACGAGGCCGAACCCAAGATCGGCGGCGTGCAAACGGCGTTGCCGATAAAGAACCAGCAGCGCCGCCGCGTAAGCAAACTTTTCGGCCATGCCGGCGACCATGAGAGGCCGGAAGCGTACCGGGTTGGTGGCGATGATCAGAAACACGATCTGCCAGGCAAGACCGGCTCCCACAAAGCCGTAGTAAAAAGCTGGATGGGTGATCGCCGGCGGGTCCTGCTGGCCGATCCGGTCAAACATGAAGTACAGCGGAGCGAGCACCAGCACACCCCAGATGCCAGCGCTCCAGAAAACAATCTTGGCGAATCTGATCCGCATGCTCGCGCGTTACTCTCCTCCGACGGTGAGTCCGTCGATTCGAAGGGTGGGCGACGCCATGCTGCCGCGAAACTCCAGATCGCTTCCAATCTCGGAAATATTGCAGAACATGTCTTTGAGATTGCCCGCCACCGTAATCTCCTCCACCGGATAGGCCAACTCACCATTGACAATCCACATCCCCGACGCCCCGCGTGAGTAATCGCCAGTGACCAAGTTCGCCCCATGGCCCAAAAACTCGGTGACATAAAGTCCGTCCTTAATGTCCGCAATGATCTGCTTCGGCGTCTTGGCCCCGGGCGTCAGGAAGTAATTTCCCGGCCCGATCCCGGGTGTGCCGGCAAGCCCGCGGGAAGCATTGGCCGTGGTCTCCAATCCCAGTTTTTTCGCCGTGTAGGTATTCAGTAAATACGACTTCAGTATCCCGTTCTCAATCACCACCGTGCGCCGCGTAGCAATGCCTTCGCCATCGAAGGGCGTGGTGCCGAAGCCGCCGGGCATGGTGCCGTCGTCGACGACGGTGACGTTCGACCCTGCAACTGTTTCGCCGAGCTTCCCTGCCAGGAAAGAGGCTCCGCGATATACCGAATCGCCGTTCACGCCTTCAAAAATGTGTTCCAGCATGGAACTTGCAACCATCGGATCGAGCACCACGGGCACGTGCGCGGTTTTGACCTTGCGTGCGCCCAGACGGCGCAGGGTGCGACGCGCCGCTTCTTTGCCCACCTGCTCCGCTGCTTCCAGCTTCGCCAGGCTGCGCGCCACCGAATACCAGTAATCCCGCTGCATCCCGCCGTTTTCGTCCTGCGCAATCGGCACGGCCGAAACCGAACAATACGATCGCCGGTATTCACCGACGAACCCGTGCGAATTCGCCAGAACCCTTCTGCCGGTTGCGGCGGCGAACGAACCGCCCTCCGAGTTCTTGATGCGCGGATCCGCTTCGAGTGCGGCCCTTTCGGCGCGGCGCGCGTATTCAATGCGCTCGGCGCCAGGCAGCGAGTAGACGTCCTCGTGATAAAGTTCGAGGTCACCGGAAAGCGATCCGAGCGCGACCGCTTCGGGAATCCCGGCGTGCGGATCTTGCGAAGTAATCTGCGCCAGTTCGAGCGCCGACTTCAGCATGCGCGCGATCCCGGCCGGCGAAAAATCGCTGGAGTAAGTGCTGGCCGCGCGCTGCCCGAAAAAAACGCGCACGCCGATGGCGCGTGAGCCCGACTCTTTCAGCGTCTCAACCTGGCCGAGCCGCACCACGGTCGAAAATTCGTCGCCTTCGCGGACCACGCATTCGGCCGCCGTAGCGCCGCCCTTCATCGCGCGCCGGACTACGTCGGTTGCAATTTCTTTGAGCTCGGTCGCTGGTTTCACGTCGCTGGTTTCTAGAATGGTTGTCATAATGTAAGTCAAAACCTACCGGGGGGACCAACAACAACCCGCAAACCGGGGCGTCGGATCGTGCCGCCGCGACACCGGCGCTGGCCGGTGGGCAAATACTATTGCATGAATCCGCTGGGCTCCCGCTTGGCGGTGCCGCCAACCGTCATGCGATCGATCTTAATGGTCGGGATGCCCACCCCTACCGGAACCGCCTGCCCGTCTTTGCCACAGGTGCCCACGCCTTCGTCCAGTTTCAAGTCGTTGCCGACCATGGAAACTCGGGTCAACACATCGGGACCGTTGCCGATCAGGGTCGCACCTTTAATCGGGGCAGTGATCTGGCCGCCTTCGATCAGATAGGCCTCCGACGCCGAGAAGACAAACTTGCCGTTCGTAATGTCAACCTGCCCGCCTCCAAAGTTGACCGCATAGACGCCGTTTTTCACCGAACGAATAATGTCTCCAGGATCGTCCTGCCCGGCCAGCATATAGGTATTGGTCATGCGCGGCATGGGAATGTGTTCGTAACTCTCGCGGCGTCCGTTGCCGGTATCCGCCAGACCCATGAGCCGGGAAGAAAGCTTATCGCTGAGATATCCTTTAAGAATTCCGTTCTCGATGAGCACGGTCTCCTGCGTCGGCTGGCCTTCGTCATCCACGTTCAACGAGCCGCGGCGCCAAGGCATGGTGCCATTATCGACCACGGTGCATTTTTCGCTGGCCACGCGCTTGCCAATCAGGCCCGTGAAGGCCGAAGTCTTCTTGCGGTTGAAGTCCGCCTCCAACCCGTGACCCACGGCTTCGTGCAGCAGCACGCCGGGCCATCCCGGACCGAGCACAACTTCCATATCCCCTGCCGGGGCCTCGCGCGCATCGAGTTGCAGAATCGCCTGCCGCGCTGCCTCGCGGGCAAAAAACTCTGGTGTCTTGTCGCCAAAGAAGAAGTCGAGCGCAACCCGCCCTCCGCCACCCGAAGTCCCGCGTCCCGAACTGCTCTCGGTCTTGGCAATACAGGAAACATTCAAGCGCGCCAAGGGCTGCGAATCCTCGGCAAAGGTGCCGTCGGAGCCGACCACCAGAATGTTCCTCAGTTCGTCGGCGTAATTCGCCCGCACTTCCCGGATCCGTGGATCGTAGGCACGAGCGGTCTTGTCGCCGCGCATCAGCAGTTCAACCTTGGCCGTAATGTCGGCGTCCACCGAGGGAAGCGCGACCGGATACAGGCTGCGCGCCGCTTTCCGCTGGAATCCTGCCACCGTCGATTTGGCGGGGGCGCTTGCGATCAGCGCCGCGGTGCGGGCCGCATGCAGAATTCGTTGCGGAGAAAGATCGTCCGTATAGGCGTAGCCGGTGCGCTCGCCGGAAACGACGCGCACGCCGCACCCCGCCGAAATTCCCTGCGAAGCCGACTTCACCAGCGACTCGTCGACCATCAGCGAGGTCGAGGTCAGATATTCGAAATAGAGGTCGGCGTAGTCGCCGCCCGCCGACAAAGCTGCCGCCAGATAGGTCTCAAGATCCTGATTCGCAAGACCGTAGTGCTCGAAAAAGAAGCGTTCGTGTGTGGTATTCACCATATTTGGATGCCCCTGAGTTTCGAAAGGACTCGCCGTGACTTCCCTGCATTATCCCATGATCGGAACGGCATCAGGATGAAGACGCGATTACGGAAGTCAGTCTTCGCCCAGGGGCAGAAAAATCGAACAATCTCGCCGTCCGCCGGTCACTGACGGCCGGCTTGAGAGCAGGAAACAATCGGCTACAGAATCCCCTGTCATGACCCCGGACTCGCTCCTGCAGAGGCTCGCGGAATTCCTCGAAGGCGCCCGCACCGCCGTTGTCGTCGAAGACGACGCCCTGGCTTTCGATCTGGCCTCGTCAAAGTACTCTGTCTTGGGCGAGGACAACAAGTGCCTGCTCCATCTCTGGTCGAAGGAGCGGAACTTGGTCCGCCGCGTGCTCGATTCGGAAGTCGAGGCCACCACGCTCCGGCTGCGGGTGCAGCGCATCGGGCGGAGTCAGCCGACGCGCCTCGATTTCTGCCGCGGCCCCATTCCGGGCTCGGCGCAAAGCCCTGCAACGCGACCGCTTGCCCCCAGGACCGGGAGCTAGCGGAATCCCCGAAGCGCGCGACAGAGTGCGCAACCAGGAAGCGGAATCGAGCCTCGATGGCACGCCGGCCGCCGGGAGTCTCTGGCTCCAGGCGTGCCTTTAGACTCGAGGCGGCGAAACAACCCGGCGCCAAAGACTTCGGGCCAGGACTGGGCCCCGGGATTTCGGCGCGTCAGGCAAATCTTGGGGCGCCGGTGACTCCCTGAGTCCTGGACTCGGCGATGATCCTATTGTCAAATCCCGATGCTCTTGCGCAGCATCACCAGTTGCCCGAGGTGATAAGCATTGTGGTCGGCAACGAGCAGCGCCTCGCGCAACACCGTCTGCCCATCGCCCCAGGGGATGCGGGCATAAAGGTCGACCTTGCGATCGGAGACAAGCTGCTCCATGGTTCGCAGGTTCTTCTTGAACGCCGCCATGCTCGCCTTCCACATCTTCTCGTTCGGCGGAGCCTCCGACGCGGGCCAGTACTGTTCGGGCCATTTTGGGGAAGCGTGCTTCCGATTGCGGGTGAACTCAAGAATATCCCATTGCGCGATGCGCATATGTTCCAGCAGCATCCAGGCGGTGTGGGGAAAGTTTGCGACTTTCACTCCCGCCAGTTGCACGGGCCAGTCACCGAGGGCGTCGTCGAACTTGGCGTGCGCCTGGCCGCCTGCCAGGAAGGAAAGCAGCTGGCTGCGGAGGGTCTGATCGAGAGCCGCCGCTTTGGGTGCGGCTTGGTTCTTCTTTTTGATCGGGGCTTTCCTGCTTTTCTTTGCCATGATGGCTCTATTGTACGAAGCCGGAAGTTGAAATGAGAACCCCTCCCGCACCGGCCGGTCATCCCGCCCGGTTCGGTGTCACTTCGTTTTCGAGCGCCTCGCCTTTGTACACCCGCCCGATGCCCCGCACCAGTCGTCGCATCGGCAGCACGCCCTTGGCATCGGCAAAGAAAATCTCGCCCGTGCGTGTCCCGCGATAGCACCAACGCTTCAGCATCGCGAGATGCTCCATGCGCTCGATCGCATTGCTGGTTGTGGCGACGGGAAATTCTGCCAGCGCAGCTTGAATCCGCGCTTCCATCGATTGCGACTTGGCATGTTCCGCATCGGAGATGGGGAACGCAAGCGGCCCAGCGAGCGCACCGCCATCGACGCGAAAAAGGGCGACGCTCTCCGCCGGTCCGTCTGCTGACCCCGCTTTCTGCACGATCACCGCGTGCAACTGATCGATCGGCTGGACAAACTCCGGTAACTGCTGCAACAGGGAAGTAAGCTTCTCGATGCGCGCGTGAATCGCCGCCGCGGCTTCAAATTCCATTTTCCCGGAGGCATCATCACGCTCGGCCGCCATTTGCCGCTTCAGGGATTCGCCACGCGAGTCGAGGAAATTCTTCACCCGCACCACCTCGGCGCGATATTGGTCGTCACTGCAACCGCGAAAGCAAGGCGCCAGGCACATTTTCATCTCGGAATAAACGCAGCCCGGAAACGCCGGATCCGGATGCAGCTGTTCCGGGCAGCGCCGCAGCTTGAAAAAGTCGAGCGCATCGTTCATAAATTTTTCCGCCGCGACTCGAGAAGCAAACGGTCCGTAGTAAAGATTTTTTCCCGCGACGCGTCCCAGCCGGGTGGTGATCGAAGCGCGGGGAAATTCATTTTCCAGATGCAGCTTGAGCAGCGGAGCAAAACGCAGGCGCAGCCGATGCGAGTAAGTTTTCGGGAAGGCCTGGCGCAGCACCTGATAGAGCAGAAATCCCGACTCAAAGTCCGAGCCAGTCAGCGAGTACTCGATGGAGCGGACACGATCCCTAAGATTCAGCCGCTTGGTCGTTCCTTCAGGAGCCGAAAGCAACCGCTGCAGCCGCCGCCGCAGGTTAGCCGTCTTGCTGATATAAGGCTCGGAGTGAGCGTCTTCGCCTCGCAGAACAAACACGGCCGGTGCCGCAGGCACCACCGAAAGCACTCCCCCGTCCGCCTCCGCCCGGAACTCGATGCGCTCGCTCAGCACCAGCCGATTCTAATGCGGAACCAGGCCGTCGAGGGGGATCTGTCCTCGCCCGGGCAGGGAATTGCCGGGCCAAGCCGAACCTGGGGCTATCCGAAGCTGGCGCTCTTGAACTTCTGGCGGAAGTCCGGCCCATCCATCTTCACAATGCGGCACATTTCGTGAAGGCGCGAGCGCATGCGCTCGCCAATCCGGTCGCCCAGGGTTTCCTCGCGGGCGGCGGTCCGCGCCGGCGAGAGCGATCGGGCCACACTGGCAGCGGGCTCGTCGGGGAAGTTCGTGGTGATGATCGTGGTTCGATTGTCGTTATAACGCGTGTTGAGAATCAGGCTCACCGTGTCCCACACCCACTCGCTAGGCTTGACCGCACCGAGTTCGTCGAGGAGCAGCACCTCGGCGTCAAACACCGGACGGAGCACCTGCAGCTCCGTCGCCTTGACGCTATCGTTGTAGGAATTCTGAATCTCCTTTAGCAGTTCCCGGTAGTCGCAAAAAAGGCAGGCACTGGCGCGCGTGGCAATCAGCTCCTTGAGGACGCCCACCGCCAGATGCGTCTTGCCGGTTCCGATTCCGCCCACCAGCAACAGCCCCTTGCCGTCCCGCGGATCAAACTCCTGTACGAAACGCGCCCCGCTGATATGCGCCAGCGCCACTGACTGATCCGCTCCCGGAAAATCGGTCGTGAAGTTGGACAACTCGCAGTGCTCATACCGTTTCGGAATCCGCGCCGCCGCGATCATCGCTCCGCTCCGCGCCCGCAACTGACAATCGCAGCGCGTCACCCCATGCCCGGGAGACCCGGGAACCGCCTTCCATCCTGAGCCTGCGCACAGCGGACAAACTTCAACGACTGTTTTCATGATTGTCTCTTGGTCCTGTAAGTAAAACTCTGCACCCGAACCTGCCCGCGCCGCAACCCGAAACCACCCCTTCGCTGTGCACATCCTGTGGAGACGCCCGCCGAGTTGTGGAGAACGAGGGCAAACCGGGCCGCGGCAATCGCTGTTGACGGCCGTCGGGCGCGAGCGCACCGTACCATCGACCTGTGTTCAGGTGCCAAAACCGCCAACTGGCACGTGTTTCCCATTGACAATCTCTCGACATGGGCGAGAATAGCCATCGCCGGTGCTCGCGCCCTGAGCGTTCCTCCCCGGCTGATCGCGCGGGAACCGTTGAACCATTAACGACTAGTGTCAGGAGATAGCATGAATAAAGCTGATCTGGTTGACCGGATCGCCGAGGCCTGCAGCATTTCGAAGGCTCAGGCGACGACCGCGATCGACACCACCGTGGACAGCGTAACTGCTGCCCTTCGCAAAGGGGACCGGGTAGCCCTAATCGGGTTCGGCACGTTTTCCGTCTCACAGCGCAAGGCCCGCAATGGCCGAAACCCTCAGACGGGTGCCACTATCAAAATAGCTGCTCGCAGAGTCGCGAAATTTACTCCCGGAAACGAGCTCAAGAAAGTGGTCAATAAAGGTAAGTAAGGGGCCCCAGAAATCTTGGAAACAAGCGAGGCGGCAGGGGGTCGGTCCTGCCGTTTTTTGCTGTCACTTTTCTTGCTCGGCGGTCCGCTTTTCGCCCCCCTAAGGTCGCGCCAGGCACTCCCATGATCAGCGATCGATTTGCAGTTGCGCCGGCGGGAGCGGAGCTGCGCCGAAGCGGCGCGCACCCTCAGACCGCCGGCCGCCGAGAGCCGTGGAGAGCCGTTGGAGAGCCGTCAGCTGGGTTGCTGAATCCTCCCCATCTCCGGTAGAATCAAATACTGGAATCGAGGGCCTTAGGACTGACATGAAAGCAGCGATCCATCCCCATTACGCCGAGATCCGCGTGCACTGCGCGTGCGGCAACGCATTCGTCACCCGCTCCACGCATAAAGGCGACATCAGCGTAGAAATTTGCGCCGCCTGTCATCCCTTCTTTACCGGCAAGCAGAAACTCATGGACACCGCTGGCCGCGTCGAGCGCTTCCGCCGCAAGTATGCCAAGAGCGATGCGGGCAAAGCCCCGGCGACGAAAACCGAAGCGGAAAAGAAGTAGGCTCCGCAGCCAAGCGACATTCGCAAGCCTCCCGCGCGGGAGGCTTTGTTTTTCTGGACCCACGCCGTCTTGGGAGCGAGCGACCGCAACGTCCCCGGAACTGGCTGTAATTCCATTGGTGAAAGCACGTAAAATCAGACGATGGGAAAGTTCTGGGACAATCCGCGTAGTGTGATCGCGCCGGAGGTCAGCCGGGTCAACCCGAGCGCCGACACAGTCTTTCCCCGCTCGGTTGCGATCGGCAACGTCCGCATCGCTCCCGCCACCGTCCTCGCACCCATGGCCGGCGTCACCGACACCGTGTTCCGCCGCTTCATCAAGAACCTAGGCGGATGCGGCCTCATCATGACCGAATTCACTTCCGCCGATGGACTGCTGCGCGATCCGCGTGTTCGCGGGCGCTACCTTCACTTCTATGCCGACGAGCATCCCATCTCGGCCCAGCTCTTTGGCAGTAACCCGACCGTGTTGGCCGACGCTGCCCGGCTGGTTGAAGACGTGGGCTTCGACCTGGTCGACCTGAACCTGGGCTGCCCCGCAAAAAAAGTCGTGAAGTGCAACGGAGGCTCTGGCCTGTTGCGCGATCTGCCCCTGATCCGTGAGATTTTCGAAGCGGTGCGCGCCGCCGTCAAGATTCCGTTCACGGTTAAGTTTCGGGCGGGATGGAGCGACGACGAAATCGTCTGCGTGGAACTGGCGCGCATGGCGGAAGGCTGCGGCCTGGGCGCGGTTGCCCTTCATGCCCGCACCCGCGAGCAAGGCTACAGCGGAAACGCGCGCTGGGAGTGGATCGCATCCGTTCGGCAGGCGGTCAAAATTCCCGTCATCGGCAACGGCGACATCCGCTCTCCGGAAGATGCCTGTGCCATGGTGGCCCAGACCGGCTGCGACGCCGTCATGCTGGGACGAATGGCACCAGCCAACCCCTGGATCTTCCGCCAGATCGATCAGTACGTAACTCGCAGCGGCAGGGCCGCCGACCTCTATCCAACCAGCGGAAGCTCCGTCGAGCGCTGCGGACCGGCCCAGGACGCCGTCATCCGCAAGCCCTACGATGAACCCACCGAGCGCGACCGCCACCACATGATCCGTACCTACTTCCAGATGCTGCTCGAAGAGGAAATGCCCGGCTCCGAAGGCAAGATGAAGCAATTCGCTTCCTGGTTTACCCACGGCATCCCTGGAGGCGCCGCGCTCAGAAAGACGATCTACGAGGCCAAGAGTGGAACGGAGATACTTGCACGGGTGGAAGAATTCTTCGAAACCAGGCTTCCCGCGCCGATCACGTAGGTGCCAGTCTGGCGTCTCCTGTTTCCTCAATGCCGTAACGCGAGCGCGCCAACGATAGTGGCACGGCGTCCGCGCAGAGGGATGCGGATCGGAAAACACCACCGCCGCTCGCCCCGGCTGAAGTTCTTCGCGGTTCACCTGCGAGACGAAAAATTACCAAGATGCCATTGCATGGGCTCGCTCGTGACGGCCACACTCGCCCTCTGTCGGTACGGACGCCGTCGAGCCGATTCCCCGGGTGCGCCTTGGGCACCAGACCGCGGCGGAGGAAGGGCGATCGAAAGCGCTGAGCCGAAGCCGGCCATGCAGATCGAGCCCGGGGCGGCTAGGCCGGCACCAGCCTCAATTTTCCCCGCTCCCCACGATCCACGTATCCCCATGGCGTGGCGTCATCATGGGTAAACACGGTCAGCCATTTCTCGGGAATCGCCTGCGAATAATACTGCTTGCGACTCTCAATCGTCTGCAGCGGAAACAAATCAAAAGCCATCGCCCAAGTCACGTCGAGATGATGGGAAGTCGGAATCAAGTCGGAGATGTAGCAGGCCGTCCTCCCCCCGCTTTCGACCATAACCGCCTGCATGTTGGCCGTGTGCCCCGGAAAGACCTTCACCGAGATGCCCGGCCAAAGCTCCCGGTTGCCGTTCAGCAAAACCATTTGGCCGGTCGCGAGCAGGGGATCGTAATTCGGACTCATGTAGCTGACGGCATCGCGTTCCAGTTGCAGGCGGCCATGTTCCCACTCCTGCTCCTGCACGTAATACTTGGCTTTCGGAAACGTCGCGACCACCAAATCGCCCCGGCGTATGGTATTCCATCCGCAGTGGTCGAAATGCAGGTGCGTGTTGATGACGATATCGATATCTTCGGGCGCCAGGCCAGCGCGATGCAGATTGTCAAGCAGCTGTGCCGGTTGCTTGTAGATCTGCACCATCTTTTCGGGCAGCTTGTTGCCGATCCCGGTTTCGATCAGGATATTTTTCTCCCCGGTTCGCACGAGCAGAGAATTCAGACCGGTGTCGACGCGGTTCAGCTCGTCCGGCGTCATCCTCTTCGACCACATGGTCTTCGGAACCACGCCGAAAAAAGCTCCGCCATCCAGCCAGTACGTGCCATCGGAGACGATCGTAACTTCGTAATCGCCGAGAGTTGTGCGATACATAAAAACCAGCCTTCGGACGCTCAGCCCGCCCCTTCAGCCCGCAACCTCACTCGCAAGTGCCCGACCAAAATTGCGAGCTGAACGCGTGCCGGTTATTTCAATTCCTGGTTCCAAAAATCTGTCATCATGTGAAACAACTGGGTGCGCGCAGCCGAACCCGAGATGCCGTGCGTCTTACCCGGATACACCATCAGACGGAACTGCTTCTGCGCCCGGATCAGTGCGTCGGTCATCTGGATCGTATTCTGAAAATGCACGTTGTCATCGCTTGTCCCGTGCACCAGGAGCAAAGAACCGTGGAGGTTGCCGGCCGACCCGACGACCGAATCGTCATAGCCGGCGCCGTTGTCTTTCGGCATTCCCATATAGCGCTCGGTATAGATCGAATCGTAGTCGCGCCAGTTCGCCACCGGGGCCACCGAGATTCCTGCCTTGAAGCGGTCGGAATGGGTCAGCGAATATAGCGTCATAAATCCCCCGTACGACCATCCCCAGACACCGGTCCGTGTGCGGTCAAGCTGCGGATATTGCGCGTACAACTGGTCGAGCGCGGCGAGCTGGTCTTTCAGTTCGACGGCACCGAGTCGGCTGCGGAGTGCCGCCGAAAACTTGCGCCCCCGGTTACCGCTGCCGCGGTTATCGACCTTGAAGGTGGCGAACCCTTGGCGAGCCAGAATCTGATCGAACAGCGCATTTGCTCCGGCCCATGCTTTTTCCACGATTTGCGCCGTGGGCCCGCCATAGACGTTCACAATCAGTGGCACGGGCTGGTTCGGGTCGGCCGCAGGCGGCAGGAGCAGCGATCCGTAAAGTGCCGTGCCATCGGCGGCCTTGAATTCGAGATACTTCGGCGCGATCAGATCGTAGTCACCCACACTGCGCGCCTGCCAGAGTTCGTGGCACGCGCTTCCGGTCCCGCACACCGCGATTCGGGGCGGCACCTGCGGGGCGGAATAGTGCTCAACATAATGCTTGCCATTCTCGGAAAAGGTGGCGGCGTAGACGCCCTCTTCGGAAGAGACGCGCTTCAGCCCGGTGCCGTCGAGCTTCACCGAGAACAGCTGCTGCTGCAGCGGATCCTCCTTGTTGGCGGTGAAGAAGACCGTGCCCGATTCCTCGTCAACGCCGCTGACCGCCAGAACCTCATAGTCGCCGCTCTCGAGCTGCCGTTCGAGGTTCGCATCGGCGGCCAGGGGATCCTGCGGGCTGAATCGGTAGAGGTAGATGTGGGTGTGGCCGTCGCGCCAACTGGTCCACAAAAAGCGGTCGCCCGATTTCAGAATGCGAAAGTCGTCGTTAACCTCGACCCACGCATCCGGCGCCAATTCGGTCAGCACCTTGCGAGCTTTGCCTGACTTCGCGTCGATGAAGTAAAGATCCATCACGTCCTGCTTGCGATTCAGCACTTCCGCCCAAGCCCAGCCCTCGCGGATCCAGCCAAAACGCGGTACGTAGGCCTCCTCATCGCCCAGTTTGATCCAGCGCGGCTTGCCGCTGCCGCTCCCCACCACGCCCAGGCGCACGCTCGGATTCGGATCACCTGCCTTGGGATATTTTTCCTGCTCCACTCGGGGATGCGTTAGCAGCCAGTCGGTAATGGGATAGGTCGGCACCCGTGTCTCATCCATCTGCAGAAAAATGATTTCGCTTCCCGCCGGCGACCAAAAATAGTTGCTGCGCACCGACAGCTCCTCGGCGTAAACCCAGTCGACTTCGCCATTGAGCAGATTGGCCTCGTCATCCTTTTCCCTGTCCTTATCCTTGCCCTTTTCCTTTTCCGCGCGCGTCAGCGCGCGCTCGCCTTCTTCCCCCGACACGGGATGCACATAGAGGTGGTGATTGCGCACATAGGCGAGCCGCTTGCCATCCGGAGAAAACTTCGGATCATCACTCGGGTCGGGGGACGATGTAAGCTGCACCGCCGTTCCCGTATCAAGGCTGTAATACCAGAGCTGCCCCTGGGAATCGAACAGCAGATGTTGAGAATCTGGCGACCAGATGTAGGCCGCGACGTGATAGCGCGTCACGCGCTCCTTCTCACGCTCGTCGGTGATGCGACTGGTGGGGGGTGCCAGCTGCGAAAGCTTCCCCTCACTCACCAGCACTTTCTTCTCGCCCGTGGTCGTATCCACATACCACAGTTCGCCGTGCTCGCCCGAATCGTCGCGCTGCACAAAGGAAACCTTCGTCCCATCCGGGCTCCATTTGATCGTTTCCGGAGCCCGCCCCGTAATGCCGCCCTCGGCAAAGATCTGTTCGATCGTGAGTGGCTTGGAGGCGACCGTCGATGCCGCGTTCTGGGCGCTCGATGCAGCCAGTAAAACCAGCAGGTTAATACCCCACAAGACAAAAAGCTTTTTCACGAACATACCCCAGTTCCGCAGGATGTGTGACCTACACAGAGCAACCTCGTAATTTAGCACGGGATAATTTCTGCAACGCGCAGCGGGCGATCGTTTTCGTTACTTCTTCGTGGCTTCCGCTTGCCCAACTACAGAATCGTGGCCAGTTCCGCGCCCACCGGATGCTTCGCTTCGTAGGCGGCAATCTCCGCCTCATGTTGCAGCGTCAGTCCGATGTCGTCCAGTCCGTTCAGCAAGCAATGGCGTGAGAATTCATCCATGGCAAAGGTCTCTACCAGACCTCGATCATCTTCCACGCGTAACCGGTCGAGGTCGACGATCAGCCGGTAATTGTCGATCTCCCGCGAGCGACGCATGACTTCGGCAAGCGATGGCTCGCTGAGCCGCACCGTCAGCAGACCGTTCTTCAGACTGTTGTTGGCAAAGATGTCGGCAAACGAGGAGGCGATCACCACCCGAAAGCCGTAATCCGCCAGCGCCCACACCGCATGTTCGCGCGAGGACCCGCAGCCGAAGTTCTTCCCGGCCACCAGAATCGAGGCCTTTTGATAGCGGGGGGCATGGAGCACAAATTCGTCGATCCTTTTCCCGTCGCCCGAAAATCGCCAATCATAAAAGAGAAACTCCCCAAACCCGGTCCGCTCAATGCGCTTCAAGAACTGTTTGGGAATGATCTGATCGGTGTCCACGTTCACCTTATCCAGCGGAACCACGATTCCGGTGTGTTTTCGAAAGGGCTGCATATTTTTGTTTGCTCAACTTCCTGCCGGCTTGCCTGGAGAGCGCGCGGCTTCGGCCGTGCCACCCCAACCGCGCTCGCGGCGCGGGCGTTCCCCCTGCGGTACTACCGACTGACTCCCTACACGCCGGGTGCGTTTCTACTAAAATTTCCAATTCCGGATATCCGTAAAGTGCCCCGCGATCGCCGCCGCGGCCGCCATCGCCGGACTCACCAGATGCGTCCGCCCTCCCCGCCCCTGTCGGCCCTCGAAATTCCGGTTGCTGGTCGAAGCGCACCGCTCTCCCGGCTGCAGGATGTCCGGATTCATTCCCAAACACATCGAGCATCCCGACTCCCGCCACTCAAACCCCGCGTCCACAAAAATGCGGTGCAGTCCTTCCTGCTCCGCGACCTGCTTGATTGCCTGCGACCCGGGCACCACCATCGCCCGCACTTTTGGATTCACATGCTGCCCCTTTGCCACCCGCGCCGCCGCCCGCAAATCCTCGATGCGCGAATTGGTGCATGACCCGATGAACACCCGGTCCACGGCAATGTCTTCGATCGGCGTTCCCGCCTCCAATCCCATGTAGGCCAGCGCCTGCTCTGCCGCCCGGCGCTCGCCTTCCTGCGGGAAACTGTTCAACTGGGGGACCCGCCCGTCCACCGCCACCACCATCCCAGGATTGGTTCCCCAGGTCACGAACGGAGCCAGCGAGGCCGCGTCAATTTCAACCACCCGATCGAAATGCGCTCCCGCATCGCTTGCCAACGTTCGCCAGTCCGCAACCCGTGCTTCCCAATCACTCCCCTTGGGGGCAAAGCGACGGCCGCTCACATAAGCGAAAGTCGTTTCATCGGGAGCGATCATGCCCGCCCGTGCTCCCGCCTCGATGCTCATGTTGCACAGAGTCATGCGCTCCTCCATCGACAAGGCACGCACCGCATTGCCCGCGTACTCGATGACATATCCGGTCGCGCCATCGGTACCGATCCGGCCAATGATGCCGAGCGCCAGATCCTTTGCCGTCACGCCACGACCCAGCTTTCCGTCCACGTGGATCTGCATCGTCTTCGGTTTTTTCTGCGGCAAACACTGCGTCGCCAGCACATGTTCCACTTCCGAAGTTCCAATGCCAAACGCCAGCGACCCAAAAGCGCCGTGGGTCGAGGTATGGCTGTCGCCACAGACAATCGTCATCCCCGGCAAGGTGATGCCCAGTTCCGGCCCTATGACGTGCACAATGCCCTGCTCCGCAGAATCGATATCGAACAGCGGAACCCCAAACTCCCGGCAATTTTTCTGCAACGCTTCGATCTGCTTGGCCGCAATCGGGTCCGCAATCGGCAGTCCGCGCGGCGTCGTAGGAATATTGTGGTCAACCGTAGCCACCGTCCGCAGCGGTTGCCGCAAACGCCGGCCATGGGCGCGCAAACCGTCGAAGGCCTGCGGCGAGGTCACTTCATGCACCAGGTGCAGATCGATGTAGAGAAGCGCCGACTGTTGCTGGGGAGAAGCAACCACGTGCGCGTCCCAGACTTTCTCAAACAGGGTGCGAGGAGCCATGCTCTAAGTTTCGCCCATAATTCGCCAATACTTCAAGTCGCCGCCTACCGGCGCGCCCAAGCCCACCTTCTCCGTGGGGAGACGCGCCCTAGCGAGCGAGCCCTCTCCAGCCGAAGACGCGACCCGCGGCGTCTCGCCAAACAATTCCTCCCCGCCTCCGAACACCCGGCAAAATTCCGCGTTTCCGTTTATGATTCAATCAGTCCATCGAGGGAACACCGCACATGATCAACGGCAAACGCATTGCCGTAGTCTTGCCCGCCTACAACGCGGAGAAGACGCTGGAAGCGACGGTTCGGGAATTGCCCGATCTTGTCGATATCCGCATTCTTGTCGACGACCACAGCTCCGATCGCACCCTGGAAGTTGCGCAACGACTGGGCTTGCGGTCGTTTGTGCACAACCGCAACTATGGTTACGGGCGCAATCAGCAGACTTGCTACCACGAGGCTTTGGCGGCCGGCGCCGACGTGGTCATCATGGTTCACCCCGACTACCAATACACGCCGCTGCTGGTCACGGCCATGGCCAGCATGATCGCCTACGGCGTCTACGACGTGGTCTTGGGCTCGCGCATCATCGGCGGCACAGCCCTGCGCGGCGGCATGCCTCTTTACAAATACATTGCCAACCGGCTACTCACAGCCTTTGAAAACCTGTTCCTCGGCGTCAAGCTGTCCGAATACCACACCGGGTACCGCGCTTTCAGTCGCGAGGTGCTCACCCGCCTGCCGCTCCGTGAAAACAGCGACGATTTCGTTTTCGACAACCAAATGCTCGCCCAGTGCGTCTACTTCGGCTTCCGTATTGGCGAAGTCTCCTGCCCCACCAAATATTTCGAGCAAGCTTCCTCCATCAACTTCCGTCGCAGCGTCCGCTACGGCTTCGAGGTGCTGCAGACCACTCTCCAGTTCGCCCTCGAGCGCGCCGGCATCCTCCGCAACCCCATCTTCAGCGAAAAGGGAAAGACGCTCGAGGCCGGCTCCGAGCCTTACTACCAAGGCGAAATCCCGACCGCGTCACCGCACCGGTAAGAGACCTGGAGCGCCGGGCTCGCCGCCCGGCCGCGCTGCAGACTGCGACCGCAACCCGCACGGCGAGATGAGTCCGTAACGCCACCCCAGTTGGCTTCACCACCGGAAAGCAATTACACGCCGAACCGCGAAGACATCCGAAAACCTATGTCCGGCACTTCTTGAATAATTGCGGCGCCGGGAAACCATAGCCGGGGTCGTCGGCCTGCAATTGCCTGGGAACAGACGAGCCGCCAAGCAAGGGAGATCGAAAGATCGAAAGGGGGCAAGATGGGCTGAAATCTCAGCTCGCGACTTCGCTCGGGTTTCTGCCCGAGCCGTGCCGGGAGATGCAATCCCGCCATGCCGCAACACCCGGTTCAACTATCGCTTCCCGGACAGAAACCCCAGAATCTTGCTGGCCAGCTCGTCCGAGAAACCAAACCGCGCCTTGGCCCGCGAATAAAGATCCACGGCCTGCTTATCCAACCAGATCATGCTCGACTTCCAGGGGCCGTCCTGGGGTCGCGGACGATAGTCGGTAGAGCGAAGTTTGACCTCGGTCCCGGACTCGACCGTGTAGTAATACAACGCCAGGCTCTTGCGAGACTCGCCCGCAGGGCACCGCAAAGGATCTGGGAAGCCATGGAAGGAAATTTCATCGGTGCGAAAAATCAGCGCCTCGTTAAACCGCGGGGGTACCTTCGCCACACAGCGACGCATCTCCCGATCCCAGAGTTCTAGTGCACCTCCCCAGTCCTCGTGCCAGCCCGGATTCAGGTAGAGAATCAGATTGACCCGCCGACGCCAGTTCGGGTGGTAATGGTGGTTGCTGAAGTCGGTGTGTACGTTCAGGAAGCCGCCGGCGCCCGACTGATGCAGTCCGCCGCCTTCGAGCGATTCATCCGCCAGCAGTCCGGCAATGCCGGTCAGCTGCGAAAGCCAAAGCACAAATGCTTCCGAGTTCAGCTCGTCGACGACCTCGCCGAGCAGGGGCGGAAAAAGCGATCGCTTGGCCAGCCCCATCTTGTTCTCGTTCTGGTGTTTGTAACGGGTCCAGGCATCGGTCGCCATGTCCGGGAACTCACGCGCCAATTCGGCGGCCAGGTCCGGATCGAGGAATCCCTCCAGGTGCACGTGAGGATAGGGCTGAGCGTCCCGAAACTGCCGCTGCAAGCTCGGCAGGCCGGAGGACCACTTCCCGTACGGAAACAGGGACCGAGTTGCGGGGATGAAGATTGGATCTGCCATGCGTCCGATTCGGTGACGTCAAAGATCAATAGCCTACCATAGGCGCGCAAACGCCTCAGTCTACTTTACAGACGCGCACCGCCGAATTTTGATAGGGACAGGACAGCCCGTCCAGCCGACCCTCGGATGCGTTTGGCTGTTGCAATACAACCCAGCTGATGCCGTACTTACGTTGCAGCCGTTCGAAATCCTGCCGGCCGAGGGATTTCCAATGGCTTTGATCCGCAATCTGCTCCGCCCACTTCACCGAAAGCGGGGGGAACATCGAACACGCTCCTTTGTCTTTGACCAAATCCGCTAGCATGCTGCGCTCCGCGCGAGCCCGGAATCCGTTCTCGTCTTCGCCCGCCAAGTGCATGTGATCCGGATCCAACGCGAACAAGGCGTCGATCGGAGTGTTTCCGCGAATCCACTCGAAAGCCTGCGCCCACAGGTTCGTCGGCCGTGCCCACGGCCACTCGATGTGCGAGCTTGCGGGAAACAACTGGCGCTGCGCAAAAGCCATCCCCAAACTGAGGGGGATGAACAGCACCGCCCAGCGCCACACCCGACGTTGCAGCGCATACTCCCCCAGCCATCCGCCGCCCGCCACGACCAGCACCATGTAGCACAACGCCAGGCAACGCAGCGGCTGAAGGCGCGTCAGAGCCTCGAAGCGAGCGGGGATGCCAAGCGCAATCGAGGCCAACAGCGCGATGAGCACAAACGGCACCATCGCCCGCGATACCAGCTGCAGATTCTTCATGCCACGCCGGCCTGCCCAGGTTCCAAACCAGAAAAACAGCAGCACCGGCCCGATTGCGCCCAGCCACTCGTACCACTCCCAGCGCAATACGAAATGGGAAGATTGACGCAGCGCGACCTCATGATACGCGGCCGGCGGAGGATCGAGAGTAATGCCGAAAGGAAGCGCCGCAGCCAAGCCCAATACCCGCGGACGATACTTGTCGAGCAAGACCAGCCAACCGCAAAACAGAATGGCAAAGCTTGCCATGAACGGGTGCATCGCCGCGGCAAAGGCCAGCCACAATGCTGCGCGTCCATACTTGTGGTGCAGCAGTTCCGCCACCGCAAACAGCGCCGCAAACGCCGCCAGGTTCCGCGGATTCAAGTACTGATCCAGGATATAAAGCGCCGTTCCCGCGACCGGCAGCGTGAGCAAGGCGGCCATCAGGGCCACGGCCGCCCAGCGGGCGCGCTCGCTTTCAAAAAAAGCCGATGCCAGGCGCCAGCTGGCCGCCAGCAACAAAAAGATGGAGAGCAGCTGCCAAAAAAAAGTGGCCCACGGCAACGGCAGGTGGGTGGCCCGAATCGAAAGAGCGATCAGATTCGGATACAGCGAGTGTCCCGCATGTTCGCCAAAGAACTCCCCATTCACCGGAAACAAACGAGGATTGAGGATCTTCAGAACCCCGGGAAGGTAAATCTCCGCGTCTTCTGCGTAGGGATGATACCCGTGGATGAGTAGCGCCAGCGCGGTCAAAAGCAGCAAGCCAACAACGGTCTTGATCTTCAGAAGGAGTCTCTCCCACGACTCGAAATTGATGTTCTCCAGAAAGCTTCGCGGACGTACCAGGCGAGGAGAGTCGTGTTAAGAATACCTGCCGCTCGAAGCCGGGGTCAACGCGCGCGGCCCGGCGTTCTAGGCAGGGCCGAGAGTACTTGCAGCGGCCCGAAACTCTCCGTAGCATCTAATCTGGCAGATGACAACGGCAGCGGAGCAGAACGGACGAAACCACTTGGCGCTCGGCGAAATGTTCAGTTTCGCTTACGAGACATTCCTTACCAACAAGGTCCGGTTTGCGCTGACCGCGCTGGGGATGGTCATCGGAACCGCCTCCCTGATTCTGGTCACCACCATCGGTCTCACGGGCAAGCAGTATCTGTTGAACCAGATACAGTCGATCGGATCGAACTGGATCTATGCGGAATACGAAAGCGGCGGCGGACGCATCGCCGACAACGTTAACGACGGCCTCACCATTCAGGACATGGAAGCGGTCCGGAGGCAGGTGGACGGCATCGTCGCCGCCTCGCCCGTGCTTCCCCTGAACGATCGGGTGGCGGTCGGAAACGGCCAGGAACGTGACCTGCAGATCATGGGGGTGTACCCGGAATACGAGCAAATTCGCAATCTCGTCATTCTCTCGGGACGATTCTTCGACCAGCAGGATTCGCAGGCCCATAACAAGGTTGGCGTCGTCACCCCGAAACTGGCGATTCAACTCTACGGGTCCGATGAAGCGGCGCTCGGAAAGACAGTCAAGCTGAGCGGGCTGCCCTTTACCATTATTGGGACCTTCCGGGAGCGAGTCGATCAATTCGGAGAATCGGAGGTGACCGATAACACCATGTTGATTCCCTACAGTGTGATCCGCTATTTTCAGGAATCGCCCACGGTGAAGGAGATCTTCTTCTCTGCCTCGGATCCCTCCCTGGTCGAGCCCATTACCGCCCAAGTGCAGCGCGTTCTCCAGTCACGCCATCGTCCCGAATCCGTTTACAGCGTCAGGAATCTGACCGAACTGGTGGCGGTTGCCGACAAGACGGCGACCGCCATGACCATGGTCCTGCTCGCGGTCTCGCTGGTCGTGCTGCTGGTCAGCGGGATCGGCATCATGAACATTATGCTGGCCACGGTCAGCGCCCGCATCCGCGAAATCGGTATCCGCAAGGCGGTCGGCGCCACCAACCGTGAGATTCGCCTCCAGTTCCTCTCGGAAGCCATCCTCATCTCCCTGATCGGCGGAGTCCTGGGCATCATTATCGGACTCGCGATTCCGTTTTCGGTGCGCTTTTTCACGCCCTTTCGCATCCCGATTGACGGCAAGTCGGCCATCATCGCGATTGTCGTCTCGTCGCTGGTCGGCATCCTGTTCGGCACCGTCCCGGCCATCCGCGCCTCGCAGCTCGATCCGGTCGAGAGCCTGCGCTACGAGTAGAATCCCCCAGGCACAAAGCAGGGGCCTTCCGGCGACAGGATCCTCAGGAATCAAGAATCCAATCCATAACAAGTAGGACACAGAGCCCGAATTTCTGCCAGAATAGCCCGTTAAAGGTCGCCAACTGTCATAAAATCGAGCGGGAAAGAGGTTGCGTCCCTCTTCCCAGGCACTCATGCCATCGACCCAAGGTACGAACCGAACCGGCGCCGTCGTCCTGCTAAGCGGCGGCATGGACTCCTGCGTCTGCGCCGCTCTGGCCGCCCGCGACCACGAAGCCGCGGCCCTCCATATTAGCTACGGGCAGCGCACCGAAGAGCGGGAACGACACTGCTTCGAAAGCATCTGCGACCGGCTCGGAATCCGCCACCGCCTGCTGGTGCGCAACGAAGCGCTGCGCGCCATTGGAGGCTCGGCCCTGACCGATCCCAGCATCGCCGTTCCCGAATCGCCCCTCGGGGCCGCCCACGCAGGCAACAGCATACCGGTTACCTATGTGCCGTTCCGCAACGCGCATTTTCTCGCCGTCGCCGTCAGCTGGGCGGAAGTACTGGGAGCGGAAAAAATCTACATTGGAGCGGTCGAACCGGACAGTTCCGGCTATCCCGATTGCCGTCCGGAGTACTATCGGGCGTTTAATGAGGTGGTGAAAGCGGGGACAAGAGATGGCACAATCCGGGTCGTAACCCCGCTGATCGCCATGCATAAACGTGCGATTGTGACGCTGGGCCTTGAACTGAGTGCCCCGTTCGATTTAACGTGGTCATGCTATCAGCGCGAAGATCGCGCCTGCGGGGTCTGCGACAGCTGTGTGCTCCGCCTGCGTGCGTTTCGCGATGCGGGCGCGGAAGATCCCATTCCGTACGCGGAAGCCGCCGTCCGATTGCGCTAGAGCCGCCCTGTCGCGGCCCTTAAACTTCAGATTCAAAGCCGGGAGGCTAGATCATGACGAAATATTTCATCCTTCCACTGCTGCTTGTTCTCGCCGTGTCGTTGTCGGCTCCACTGGCCATCGCGCAAACCACAGGCACGGTGAAGGGAGTCTGTAAAGACGCCGACGGAAAACCAATTGCCCAAGCCGAAGTCGAGTGGCTGGGGACTGAATCCGGCCACACTTACAAGCTCAAAACCAACAACAAGGGTGAGTACTTCTCTCTCGGCATCGTCCCTGGCAAGTACAACGTCAAGCTCAGCCAGGCTGGCAAAGAACTGTTTCACTACAACGGTGTTCCCGTGGGCCTCGAAGAAACCACGCAGGACTTCGACCTGAAAAAAGAGCAGGCGGCCCAGGCCCAAGGCCAGGGATTGACTCCTGAACAAGTGAAGGCGCGGCAGGATGCTGCCGCCAAAATCGCGTCCGAAAACAAGACCGTCGGTTCGCTCAACGAAAAACTCAGAGCTGCCGCTGCCGCCTCCGATGCCAAGGACTACGAAACCGCGATTGCGACTCTCAATGAGGCCAACCAGATCGACCCCACCCGCGATCTGATCTGGTTCAAACTGGGCGATGCGTACCGCATGTCGGGACCCAAGCAGACCGATCCCGAAGAAAAACAGAAGCGCTACGAAGCCTCGGTGGCTGATTTCCAGAAGGCAATTGACCTGCGCACGGCTTCAGAGGCTGCACAGAAAGAGCCGGACAACAACAAGAAGCTGGCCGCCTACTACAATAACCTGGCTGATGCCTATTCGAAGATCCACAAGGTCGACGAAGCGGTAGCCAGCTATAACAAGGCGCTGCAGCTGGACCCGCCGGGGGCTGCCGGATACTGGTTCAATATCGGCGCGGTCCTCACCAATGCGGGTCGACCGGATGACGCCATTGCCGCGTTTGACAAGGTGATCGCCGCCGATCCCACCAAAGCGGTTGCCTATTATCAGAAAGGCGTAAACCTGATCGGCAAGGAGACCATTGGAAAGGACGGCAAAGTCGTCGCCCCCGACGGTACGGCCGAGGCCTTCCAGAAATATCTCGAACTCGATCCCAATGGCCCCTATGCCGAAGGCGCCAAGGGTATGCTGGCCAGCATCGGTGCAACCGCGGAGACGGGCTTCGGAAACAAGAAGAAACCGGTAAAAAAATAGGCGAAACAACCATTCATTCGTGCTGGGATCAAGAGCGGCAGCGCTGCCGCTCTTCCCCTCCGATCGCGTTCCTTCCTTCCGTTACCGAGGTCTATGACCTACTTGTCCTTCGCACTTAGGCTCCGACACGCTACATTCATTTCATAGGTTCTTCCGGCTCTGCGATGGTTCTCCCCTGTGGCGTCACGGTTTGATCTCTGGGAGTGTGTACCATGGCTGCTCCGGGGAATTCCCCGATTGCGATCGCGTTCGAGGGCGTCAGCGGAACGGGTTCGATACCCACTTCCGTTCTGCTTGCCGGCATGTTGCGCGCCTCGGAAAAAGTCAGCGATCTGATTTTTTCGCCCGGCCGTCCGCCTCAGGTCGAGATTCACGGACAACTCACGGCGGTCGAGATTTCCGGCAGCAGCACGCTTTCGGCAGACGACACCCGCCGCATCGCCGCCGACCTGATCGGCGCCAATAAGCAGGCCATCAATACTCTGCGCGAGCAGGGCTCGTGCGACGTTTCCTACGGGCTGCCCGGCCTGGCGCGCTTCCGGGTCAACGTCTTTATCCAGCGTGGAAGTTGCGCGATCGTAATGCGCGTGATTCCGACCGTCATACCGACCTTCAGCGCCCTTCATTTGCCCACGCAACTGGAAGAGGCGGCCAAGGTTCGCAACGGCATCATCCTGGTAACCGGAGGAACGGGCTCGGGCAAATCTTCCACTCTGGCCGCCCTGATTGACCGCATCAACTGCGAGCATTGCTATCACATTTTGACGGTCGAAGATCCCATCGAATTTCTCCACAAACACAAGAAATCGACCGTCCACCAGCGCGAGTTGCACAGTGATACGCCGACCTTCGCGATGGCTCTGCGGGCGGCGCTGAGGCAAGCGCCACGCGTTATCATGGTCGGCGAAATCCGCGATCGCGACACTCTCGAAATTCTTCTCGAAGCCGCCGAAAACGGTCACCTCGTCCTCTCCAGCATGCACACGGTCGATGCCTGCAAGACGGTGGAACGCATCGTCGGCACGTTTTCTGCCCCCGAACAGCAGTCGGTGCGGGAACGCCTGGCCAAAACGTTTCGCTACATTGTCGCGCAGCGATTGATCCCGCGACCCGACGGCGGCGATCGTATCCCGGTAGTCGAGATCCTGAAATCCAATTCCCGCACCCGCGATTGTGTCGAACAAGGCGAACGGCCGGGTCGCACGCTGCTGGACGGCATCAAGGCGAGCGAGAACGAAGGCATGCAGCACTTCGACGGTGAGATCGCGAAACTGGTCCGCTCCGGACTGGTCGACCTCGAAACCGGCCTCTGTTTCGCCAGCAACGCGACCGTGCTGGGACAGGAACTGGCGCGTTAGGACAATTTTCCGTTCCCGCTTCTCCGTTCGCCGCTCGCAACCCTTGCCTCGGCCCAAGCCGACGGCTCGAGATCTCGATACGCGGAGCAAAATCCGGCGCGTATCATGGCGACATGTCTTCGGTAGTGAGCTTTGAACAGGCCCGACACCAGGTGGAGGAGCACGCAGCCGGGGTGCGTCCGGCAGGGACCGAGCGGGTCGACCTGCTGGCGTCGGGGGGACGAGTGCTAGCCGAGGAAATTGTGGCGGATCGCGACTTTCCTCCCTTTCCCCGGGCAACCCGCGATGGATACGCGGTGCGAGCCGAGGACTTGGTGCGCGTCCCGGCGCGACTCGAGGTCGCAGGCGAGATTAAGGCGGGCGATGGGCCGGAACGAGCGGGCGGCCCGGTCGGGCGCGGTCAGGCGGTGGGAATCATGACCGGGGCTCCGCTGCCTGCGGGTAGCGACGCGGTGGTGATGATCGAGCATACCTCGTTGCTCGAACCCCTTTCGGGTAAGCAGGTGGAGGTTCGGCGCAGCGTTCGCGCTGGTGAAAATTTTGTTCCCCGCGGGGCGGAAGCTCGCGCGGGGCAATCGCTGATTGCCCGCGGCCGGCGAATGGATCACCCGGGGATAGCGATTGCGGCGGCGGTCGGAAAAAGCCATGTCCAGGTCTTCCGCCAACCGCGAGTGGCGGTGCTTTCGACTGGGGATGAGCTGGTGGACATCGACGCCACGCCCCTACCAGGGCAGATCCGAAATTCGAACTCCTATTCGTTGGCGGCACAAGTGCGGGGCGCCGGTGGCGAAGCGGTGCGGCTGGCGGTAGCTCCGGATGAGCGGCGACAGCTGCGAGCCTTGATCGAAGAGGGGCTCGGGTACAACCTTCTGCTGCTGACCGGCGGCGTTTCCATGGGCAAGTACGATCTGGTCGAGCAGGTGCTCGCGGAGTTGCAAGCGCAATTTTATTTTACCGGTGCCGAGATTCAGCCCGGACGCCCGGTCGTGTTTGGCTCGTGCGAGCCGCCGCGGACATATTTCTTCGGGCTGCCAGGGAATCCAGTTTCGACCATGGTGACGTTCGAATTGTTCGCGCGGCCGATGATCGAGGCGCTGGCGGGAATGACGCCCCGGCGGCTGATCTTTCTGCGCGCCAGGCTGAAGTCAGAGATCCGAACCCCGACCGGACTGCGGCGATTTCTTCCCGCAGTGCTGTCGGGAGAGTTTGAGAACGAGGAAGTAGAACTGGCCCGATGGCAGGGCTCGGGCGACATCGCTACGCTCGCCCGGGCGAACTGCTATGTGGTAATCCCTCCGGCTCGCGAACGGATCGAGGCGGGCGAGTGGGTGTCGCTGCTGATGCCATCGAATGGCTGAGAGGGGAGGAAAGGTTCGGAAGATGCGACCTGCGGTGCAGTTGCGATACCCTGTTGGACATGCCGAAGAAACTTTCCCACTATGACGCGCACGGCCAGGCCCGCATGGTCGACGTGTCGCAGAAGCCGCGCACGGCGCGAGAGGCCGAGGCGAGGGCTTTTGTCCTCATGTCGCCAGCCGTGCTGCGGGCGCTGCCGCAGAATCCCAAGGGCGATCCGCTGGAAGTAGCGCGGACGGCGGGCATCATGGCGGCCAAGCGGACCTCGGAATTGATTCCAATGTGCCATCCGGTGCCGCTCTCGTACATTGCTGTGGCTCTACGCGTGTGCGAGAATGGCGTTTCTGTCGCCGCCCAAGTAAAGACCACGTCGGAGACGGGAGTGGAGATGGAAGCACTGGTCGCAGCCAGCGTGGCGGCGCTGACGGTGTACGACATGTGCAAGGCGCTCGACAAAGGCATCGAAATCCGCGAAGTCGTCCTCGAGCACAAATCGGGCGGCCGGACGGGCGAGTACCGAAGACCAGCGAAGCGAAACTAGCGGTTGATTCCATTCCTCTATGGCGAGCAACGTCAAAATCCTGCTGGTCGACGACAACCCGATGGTGCTCGGAATGCTGCAGCAGGCGCTCTCCTCGTTGGGCGAGGTGGCAATCGCAAGCGACGCTGCCGATGCATTATTGAAAGCGGTCGACGACTTGCCGGACTTGCTGATCAGCGACTATCGCATGCCCGGCATGGACGGGCGGCAATTGCTGGAAAAACTGAAGAGCCGGCCCGCAACCGCGGGCATCGCGGTCATCCTCATGGCCAGCAAGGCCGACATCAGCGAACGCTTGTCGATGCAGGATCCGATCGAAGACTATTTGGAAAAACCCTTCTTCCTCAAAGATGCCACCCACAAAATCAAGCGTGTGGTGGACCGAATCGCGCTCGAAAAGCTGAGCAAGGCGGCCTCAACCGATGGAATCTTGCGCGGCAGCTTGTCGCAGATGAACGTGATTGACCTGGTGCAGTCGCTCGAAATGGGACGCAAGAGTTGCCTGCTCACCATGACCAAAGGTGACGAAAAATGCGAGATCTACTTCAGCCAGGGACAGGCCAAGCACGCCACTTACGGCCCGGTTACGGGCGACGAAGCGGTTTTCAAAGTGCTGCGCTGGACCGAGGGCAATTTCCAGATCGATTTCAACGGCAAGTCGTCGCAGGAGACGACGACGCTGAATACGCAGGGCCTGCTGATGGAAGGTCTACGGTTGCTGGACGAAGCGCAGCGCGATGCGGCGACGGAAGGGGAAGATGTCCTCCTCGATACCTGATTCTGTTCCCACGGGTGAAACGCCGGCGGCAGTCCTGACGGTCAGCGATTCCTGTGCCCGCGGCGAGAAGGTCGACCTCTCAGGCCCGAGGGTGGCGGAAGCGCTCGAGCAGAGGAATTTTCGAGTCCTGGTGCGCAGCCTGGTGGCCGATGACCGTGCCGCGATTCAAGAAAAACTGATCGAGCTATGCCGCTCGGCTCGCCTGGTAGTGACCACGGGTGGAACCGGCGTCGCCCCACGCGACGTGACGCCGGAGGCGACCGCCGCGGTGTGTGAGCGGCTGGTGGAAGGGATCGCGGAACAGATGCGACTGGCGGGAATTCGGAAGACGCCATTCGCGGCACTCAGCCGAGCTGTATGCGGGGTTCGGGGCACGAGCCTGATTCTAAATCTCCCGGGCAGTCCGTCCGGTGCGCTTGAGTCGCTCGCCGCGGTCGCGGATCTGCTGCCGCACGCTTTGGAGTTGATCGCGGGCCGGACGGCACATGCGTAGCCGCGACACCGCCGCCTGCTCGCGTACACTGGTCTCAATTCCTTGAGCAGGATCACACATTTTCTCCGCGTATACGGCGAGTGGATCAAGCACGTTCTCGCCCCTCTCGGGCCCTGGGGCATGTTCGCGTTTGCGGCCGTCGACGGCTCGTTCCTGGGCATGCCGCTCGATGCCATCTTCGTCGGCTACGTTTACAACGATCGCTCGCGCTTCTTGTTGTATGTACTGCTGGCGGCGGCCGGCTCGGCGCTAGGAAGCATCGTGCTTTACGTCGTCGGCTACACGGGCGGGGAGGTTCTTTTGCGCAAGCGGCTTTCCGCGGAGCGCTTCGCGAAGATTCACGCGTCGTTTGAAGAGCATGAATTCTGGGCCCTGATGTTCCCGGCGATGTTGCCCCCCCCTGCGCCTTTCAAGATCGTGGTCCTGGCGGCGGCGGCGTTCGAGATGAGCTTTGTGCATTTTCTGCTGGCAATTTTTGCCGGAAGGTGCGTCCGCTTTCTGATTGAGGCGCTGCTGACGTTATGGTTCGGTCCGCAGGTCGTAACCCTGATGGCGAAACTTTTCGCACATCACTTCGTGGGGGTTCTGGTGGCGACAGCAGCCCTCGCCGTCGCCTGGCTGCTGTGGCGGCGAGCCAAGCGGGCTGACCGGGATACAGGGGCGCTGGCAAGCCATGATTCCACGCTCCGCGGCGACGGGGAAAATCAACTTCCTCCTGACCCTCGCGCAGCCGCTTTTTGCGGACCGGCGGAAGGCCCGGGAAAAGCGGAATCGAGGATCGGTCGAGCGCCGGGAGAACGTCCAGACCGTCCACACGATTTCCGTTCTCTTTAGGTTCTCGCCGGCCTCGGGCAGGCCGAGCCCTCGAAGGTCGATCCGCAATCCGAACAACAGATCGGGTCGGTTAGGCGGCAGCAGCCGTGCCTTCCGTTTTGCTCGAGCCGAACATGGCGGCCAACGCAGGCAATCCGAACATGATGGCCGTGAACAGAAGGTCGCCGCCGGCTCCGCGCTGAAAGAAGGGTAGCCCGGCGGCGTAGCAGGTCATCAGGCCGGACAGAGTCTTGGGATACATGTTCCAGCAGGCCCAGACGGCAAAATTACTCACCACGAAAAAAGATGCCGAGCTGGCCAGCGCCGCCCCACCGATCCGGAGCCAGCTGCGGCTTTCGCGCAATTGGCTGCCCAGAAGCAGAATCGCCGCGTACCACGCCCAGGTCACGAAATGATCCCAGGAAAACGGATACGAGTATACGAACTTGGTGAGGACCATGTCCGAGGCGGCCAGCAGCACAAACGGCACCCACATCTGACGTCTTGATCCGCGTGCGCCGAAATAGAGCAGCGCGGAAGCGACCGGAGTGAAGCCCCAGGGATGCGGCATGAACGGCATCCGCGCCACGACCGCAAAAATCACAAACAGATAAGCCAGCATGATCCACCTCGTCGGACGTCAATTAGGATTGTTGCGCGAGCGGACGGTGGCGGTCAAGGGAAGGGGGCGACAAAAAGCAGTGTCGCCAACCGGAGCAAGCGGCGGGCGAGCGGATGAGACGGGTGAAACAAGTCTCGGCCGGGGTGCGTTTCGCCAACCCCGAGGCCCCATGAAGCAAGGCTGAGAGCTCCCGACCGAGCGGCAAGAGGCGGCACCATCGGAAAAACCGGGTACGAGCAGCCCATCGCTCGGACACGCCATCGTCGGTCACCGTCCTGCCCTTATCGTTGCCGTCGGCTCTAATGAGAGCGGGTGCGCCCCATTCCGAACCGTTCCTCCACCGTTTTCAAATCCCGGGTCAGCAATACGATGGCGCCCAAGCTAGCCCGCGGCGAGCGTCCTGCATAGTCGTAGCGGAGATCGCGAAATCGCACCGCGTATGCGGCGCGGCCGTTCTCGGCGGAATCACCGGCCAGCGCTTCGCTTTCGATGATGGGATATTGCGCCCAACTCAGGTAAACGCGTCCCAGATAGGTTTGCTTGGCCGCCAGCGTGACAGGGGTTTCTTCGGGCTTGTAGCGAATCCGCATTCGGCCCTCGGGATCGACCTCGGGCGCGAGCGAATCGACATCCATGGTGGCGAAAAAATCAGGCGTTTCCACAACGCCATACCAGCGAAAAGGATTGGTCATGTACGGGTACGCAGAAACGCGGATCGCATCCGCTCCCTGGTAATTGCGCGACTCGAGAGCGGCCATGGCGCGTCGATGCTCGAAATCGCGCAGCCCCCAATAGGTGAAGACCGCGAGCAGCGCGACGGTCGCAGCGAGCTTTCCGGCGGGCGCGACGTGCGAACCCTGTCGGCGGGCCCCAATCTCTTCGTTGATGAGCGAAAATAATCCGGGCAGGATCAGCCCGAGCGCCAGCACGACCAGCAGGACGGGCTCGACGACGAAGACCAGATCCCAGGAATACCAGCGTTCGGAAAACGGCCAGAAGGGACGCACGCCGTAGTTGTTGGTGAAGTCGAGCAGGATGTGGCTGAGCCCGGCGAGGCAGGCATAGGCAAAGAGCACACCCCACCGCGGTGCAACCGCTGGATTGCGCGTCCTGCGCCCGCGCAGGCGCCAGACCAGATAAACGAAGGCCACGACCACTGCGGCCACCAGCGGCACGCCCAGGAAAGAATGTGTGAATCCGCGGTGATGGTTCAGGCCGAATGCGGAACCGCCGAAGCGGCTGAGCACGTCAAGATCGGGCGCTTCGGCAGCCAACGTCAGCGTGGCGGTGGCGAGGGCGGTCTTGCGGTTGAGTCCAGCGCGGCCCATGACCGCGCCGAACAAGAGGTGGGTAACTGGTTCCAATGGATTTCCCCGAGTGTAGCCGGATTGGGAGACCTGCGGGAAGCGAGAACTTAGGCGGTGGAAGCGGGATGTGTAGAACTGAGGTTCCTGGCCGCGGCAAGCCGCCCCGCTCAGGGCGTCGTTCTGCGGCCGGTGCACACTTTCGTCGGAGCCAGCGGGTTGAGCGGCGGGGCCAGGAGCCGGTTCTCAGCCCCGGGGCGCCGGCACGATCAAAGACAGCGCATCGGGCTGCATCGTCATTCTGGCGGGCAGCCCGCCGAGCAGTTCGCCGTCGGCCTCGACATAGATCTGCCGCCCGCTGCGATCGGCCTCGCCTGTCTCGGGCATCCGACAAATGACTTCCGAACAGCTGACCAGATCGATGCCGTCGATATTCCACTGGCGTCCTATCAGCCTTCCGGCCACGTATTGCAGGTAGGCATTGCGGCTGGCTGTGCGGCACATGGCGGCGCGCAGGTCCTTGCAATCGAGCGAGGCTCCGGGAACCAGTTCTCGCAGAACATTTCCGAAGAAGCGGATTCTCACCGCCAGCAGTTCGGTCAGCAAGGCGCGCTGGCGCAGACCGTTTCCGTTGGCATACTCAACCTCGAAGCGGCGCATGTCATAGGTCGCCCACAACTGCCAGGCTTTGATGTAGTAGGCAGCCATGCCCGAGCGCTTCTTGAGTGCGGCCGTCAGTTTGTAGATAAGGTGCGCGTCGACCCCGATACCGGCGGCGACCGTGAAGTAGCGTGCGGCAGACCTGCCCTCGAAATCTCTGTACTCCACGTGGCCGAGAGCGACGCGTCGAACCTTGCCGGCGACGGCCATCTGCGCCGCTGCGCTCGGACGCAGCGGGATGGCCAAGTCGTGCGCCAGTGCGTTGGCCGTCCCAAAGGGGAGAATGCCCAGCGCAACGGGCGTGCCCGCCAGCCCCTGGATGACGTCGTGGATGGTGCCATCGCCGCCACAGGCAAAGACCGTGTCGCTGCCGTCCGCCACCGCACAGCGCGCGTTATCGGTCGCCTCCTGGCTGGAGCGGCACACCGTGAGCTCGGTGCGCACTCCCGCCGATTGAAGGATGCCGATGGCGTGATTCAGTTCGGTGTCTCGCCCACGGCGACCGGAGTTGGGATTGAACAGAATTGTGGCCTTGTGCATGCTCGGATGGATCTGCTTCGAGTTTAACCCACCGCCCCACGATCATCTCCCACCCAAGGGCACGGGCGTCGCGACCGGTGGGCGCCGCCTGCGACTGGCGTCGACAAGCTCAGGCCGTCGGCGGCCGGGATCGTCAAGACCAGACTGAACCCGCCGGTATTTTGGGCTGCTCAAAGCAGGCGCGAATTCGCCCTCTCGATGGCGTATAGCAAGTGCGGGAGCCCGCGCCAGCTGACTTCGTTCGAGACCGTCATGCCGATGCGCCCGGCGACCAGACGTGAGGCGAGATTGCCTGGCCGAATCAAAGAAACCAGGCGCTCGGTTTTCAGGTGGCGGAACCCCCAGTCGCGACAAGCCGTGGCGGCTTCGGTGGCAAAGCCCTGCCGCCAGCAGTCGCTTCGCAGGTGGTAACCGATTTCGTAGAAGGGCTCGCCTTCGACCTGCTGGCAGACGATGCCGCAGTCGCCGATGAGTTCGCGCGTCTGAATCCGTTCGATTGCCCAGAGGCCGACACCGTCGTCCTGATAGCGTCGCCGGTTGCGTTCGATCCATCTCTCGACGGCGGCGCGATCATAGCGAGCAGGGTAATAGCGCATGGTTTCTGGATCACAGAGAATGCGGGCGAGCGCATCCCCGTCTGCGAAGGAAAACTCGCGGAGCAGGAGGCGCGGGGTTTGCAGAACGGTCATGGTTCCAGTGCATTCCTTTTCCAACTCGTCTTCCGTCATCGGTCAACCACGGCTCATCGAGCAAGCCTTGCGCCCGAAAGAATCTCTGCCGCGTCCTCGATTCTTGAGCCCGCCGGATCCTCTCCCGGGCCCGGTTCGCAGGAAAGTGGCAGCGTACGGTGTGAGTCTGTGGTTGCCAGAGGCGCGCCCGGGCCGCCACTCACGGCGGGAAAAACGCTCTTCGATTAGGTTACCACCCCGATTAAGTTGCCCGTCGATCATGAGCCCCCTCGCAGGTCGATCGCCGGCAGCCCCAAGCGGCGGCGTGCCTCGTCCATCATGCTCGCGGTGCGCGTGGCGCCGCATCGGGTTACGCCATAAGCCCGGATCCGCAGGAGCGCATCCAGGTCACGAATGCCACCGGCAGCTTTCACCTGGACAAACGCCGGCGAGTGCTGTCGCATCAGGATCAGATCGGCGTCCGTCGCGCCCGTAGGCGCATAGCCGGTCGATGTCTTGACCCAATCCGCGCGCACTTCGCCACAGAGGTCGCACAGCCGGATCTTCTGATCGTCGTTGAGGTACGCGTTTTCGAAGATGACCTTCACCTTCTGGCCCGCCGTATGAGTCGTCTCCACCACGGCGCGGATGTCGGCCGCGACATACGACCAATCACCGCTCAGCACCTTGCTGATGTTCACCACCATGTCGAGCTCCTCGCCGCCATCGGCCAGTGCCTGGCGGGTTTCGGCTACCTTGGTGGCGGTCGCGTTCACTCCGTGCGGAAAGCCAATCGTGGTGCTCGCTCGAACCGAACGTTGTTGCTGGCCGGAATCACCCCGGCGCAGCCGCTCGGCGCAGCGTTTCAGTGCGTACGGCATGATGCAAACGCTCGCCACACCGTATGCCAATGCCAGCGAAATGCCGTTCTCCAGATCCTCCCACGTCAACGTGGGATTGAGCAGCGAATGATCAATCATCTTGGCGACGTCCGCGTATGAATAGTCCAAACCCATCCTCTTTCCCGCAGCACAGGATCCTCGTCATGCCGGTCCGGCCACCCGCGAAGCAGCTGCGAGACTCAGGTTACATCGCGCCCAGCAGGGCTTCAATCCGGTGGCCAACCGGCCTCTTTCCCTGACCCCCCGGAATGCGGTTTGGCAAGCGGCGGGGGTAAACTCGACTGATGGTGGAAATGGGACGGTTGCTCGTGCTGCTGGGCGTTGCTCTGGTACTGATCGGGGGCATCGTCGTGCTGCTGGGGCGTACGGGCTTGCCGATCGGGCGGCTGCCCGGAGATGTGCTCTACCGGGGAAAGAACACGACTTTTTATTTTCCCCTCGCGAGTTCGATCCTGATTAGCGTCGTGCTCTCGATTGTTCTGTTCCTGATTGGGCGAATGCGGCGTTAAAGGCAGCCCTCAATCCGGAGCGCAGCGGGACGTCGGCAGTGAGCCGCAGAAGGCCGGATCCGTGCCCCGCCCGGAATCGCCGTATCGGTTTCATTCCCAAGGTACACTGACTCTTCATGGAGATGTCGGACCAGCTCGGGTTCCAATTTCGGCCGCCGGAGCGGCGCGTCTGGACGGTGCGGGCTCTGGTTTCGGCGGTGCGGTCGCAGCTTGAGCGCGAGTATTCGGATTGCTGGGTGGAGGGCGAAATTTCCAATCTGCGCATTGCCGACTCGGGGCACATATATTGCACGCTCAAGGAAGAATCGGCGCAGCTGCGGGTGGTCATGTTCCGCTCTTCGGCCAAGCTGCTGCGATTTCGTCCGGAGAATGGATTGCAGGTAACCCTGCGCGGGCGCATCACCGTCTATGAAGATCGCGGGGAACTCCAGATCTCGGCCGAGTTCATGGAGCCCAGGGGCGCGGGTGCCTTGCAGTTGGCGTTTGAACAGTTGAAGGCGCGATTGCAGGCGGAAGGATTGTTCGAGGCCTCGCGAAAGAAGGCGATCCCATCTTGGCCGCGGAGAATTGGCATCATTACCTCCCCGCAGGGCGCAGCCCTGCGGGACATTCTGAATATTCTGGCCCGGCGGCATCACGCGGCCAACGTGCTGATTTATCCCGCACAAGTGCAGGGAGACGCGGCTCCAGGGGAGCTGATCGCCGGGCTGCGCTGCTTCCATCAGGACCGGTTGCGCAACGGCGCGGTCGAGGTCATCATCGTTGCGCGCGGCGGAGGCTCGGCCGAGGACTTGGCTTGTTTCAATCATGAAGGGCTGGCGCGGGCGGTTGCGGATTCCCCGATTCCGGTGATTTCGGCGATCGGGCATGAGACCGATTTCACCATCGTCGATTTTGTGGCCGATCTGCGGGCGCCTACGCCTTCGGCGGCGGCGGAGCTGGTGATCCGCTCGCGGCAGGAAATCGAGGCACAGGCCGAAGATCTGGAGCGGCGGTTGGAGCGCGGCGTGCGCTACCGTCTGCTGATGGCGCGCCAGGAATTGACGGAGCGAACCCGGCACGGCGCTTTTGCCCGCATGATGGACGGGATTCATCGGCGTGGGCAGAAGCTCGATGAACAGCGATTTCGCCTGGAGAAGGCGGAGCGGCTATTGCTCGACCGATGCCGTCGGCGGTGCGAAACGGCGGCGGCAGCGGTTGGCCACTATGACGCGCGCCGGCGCCTCTCCTCGGTGCGGCAGCAACTGGAGGCGCAGATTCGAAACCTGGGGGCCTCGGCGCACCGGCGCTTGCTCGAAGTCCGCGGGGCTTTGGACCGCCAAACCGCCAGCCTGGAGGCGCTTTCTCCGCTCGCGATTCTCAATCGCGGATACGCACTGCTGTTCGACGCGCAAGGCGGCCTGGTCAAGGATGCGGCGCGATTGGCTCCGGGGGACGAGGTATCGGCGCGGCTGGCGCGGGGACGGGTTCGCGCGCGCGTGACCGGTTGCGAGCCGGACACGCCGTCATGAATCCGCATGCTCCGGTTCGCCTGCATTAAAATGAAATCCAAAGGTAAGCACAATCGGACTCACGAGGTGAGGGTGGAGTGATAGCAGCCGCGATTGCATGGCCCCACATCTCGGTGATCTCGGCAGTCGACATCGTTCTGGTCGCGGTCCTGATCTACCAGTTTCTCGCCCTCGTGCGGGGCACGCGCGCCGCCCCCATGCTGTTGGGCGTGGCCACGCTTGCCTTGGCCTTCTATTTCGCCCGTCTGGGGGAGCTCCGCACCCTGAACTGGCTGCTCAGCACCCTGTTGCCGTATGTTGTCTTCGCCCTGATCGTGGTTTTCCAATCGGAGATCCGGCATGCGCTCGCCAACCTCGGAAGCCGCATTTCGCTGATGCGATCTTCGCGCTCGGTAGCCGATGTTTACGACGACATCGTGTTGGCGGCGAATCTGTTTTCGCAGAACCAGACTGGCGCCTTGATCGTGATCGAGCGGGAGATTGGGCTTCGCACCTATATCGAAAGCGGCGTGTCGCTCGATGCCCGGTTGTCCTATGATTTGCTGGCCACTGTGTTTCGTCCCAGTGCTCCGCTGCACGACGGCGCGGTGATTGTGCAGCGCGACCGCATCGCCGCCGCCGCTTGTTTCCTCCCGCTTTCGATGAACCCGGTGCTCTCCATCCAGCTGGGCACGCGCCATCGGGCCGGTATTGGCATCACCGAAGAGACCGACGCGGTCGCCGTCATCGTTTCAGAAGAAACCGGTACCATCAGCGTCGCCGTGGGAGGCAGCATTGAGCGCGAGTTGACGGTGGACCGTTTACGCGAGCGACTGAGCCATCTGCTGCGCCGCTATGCCCCGGCACCGACCCTTCCGAGTTCGATCGAGGAGAGCTTTATCGAAAACGAGCCGCCGAGTTCCCGCGTTTCGCATCGACAGGACGCAGGCAGGGACGACTGATGGCCGGCTTCCTGCAGCGCACCCTGTTTCACAATCTCGGACTGAAGATCGTTTCCTTGTTGCTTGCCGCCGGCCTGTGGACGTGGCTGGTGGCGCGCGATCCGGTGGCGGAAGTTGAAATGAGGGTGCCCATCGAGTTCCACAATCTTCCCGACAACCTGGAGATTGATTCGGCCAGCTTCACCGAGGCGCAGATTCGAGTGCGCGGGCCCGAGCATGTGATTCATAGCCTGCGGGCGGCCGATGTACTGGCGGAGATTGATTTGGCCGGCGTTCAGCCCGGGGAACGGACTTTTGATTTGACCGGGGGGCACGTGCATGTGCCGCAGGACCTCGAAGTCGTGCAGATCATCCCCGGCCAGTTTCACCTTTCCTTCGATAATCGCGAGACCCGGGTGGTTGAGGTTCGACCGCGCGTGGTGGGCAACTTCGCGAGCGGCATGCGCTTGAAGCAGTGGATCGTGGATCCGCCAAATGTCGTCATCGCGGGTCCTCGACGGCGGGTTGATGCGGTCGAGGCGGCGATTACCGATCCGGTCGATGTTAGCGGAGCCATGACTCGGGCAACGTTTGTCACCCAGGCCTATGTCGCCGATCCTTTGATCCAGGTTATGCACCCCATCCCGATCCACGTGACCGTTATTATGGAAGGTTCGGAAAACGAAAAAAAGTAGCGTTCCCCGGTGGCATGACACAAGCGAGACAGCTTTTTGGTACGGACGGAATTCGTGGCCTGGCGGGAGAATTTCCGCTGACGCGCGACAGCGTCTACTGGATCGGGCGCGCTGTCGGGCACGATCTGGTGCGCGTGAACGCCAAGGCCCGGGTGGTGATCGGACAGGACACGCGGCTTTCCAGTCGCTGGATCGCCGACCGGTTCCTGCAGGGGATCGCCTCGGTGGGGGTCGAAACCCGCAGTGCCGGCTTGATTACCACGCCCGGCGTGGCCTATCTGGCGCGCTCCCGGGGGTTCGATGCCGGTATCGTGATTTCGGCATCGCACAATCCATGGACCGACAACGGAATAAAGATTTTTTCCGGCGATGGTTACAAACTGCCGGACGCGCGCGAACTGGCGATCGAAAGGGAAATCTTCGCCCTGCTGCAGGCCGACGGGGTGGGAGCGCCGGAGGCCGCGCCGGAGGCTGCAAGTCTTCCCGGGGAGGAGAGTCTACGCCAGTCCTACGTGGACTGGCTGGCAAACAGTGTTTCCATCCCCTTGACCCGCTTGCGCCTGGCCGTCGATTGTGCCAATGGCGCGGCGGCGGCCGAGGCTCCGGAGTTATTTCGCACGCTCCAGATGGACTCGACCCTGGTGCACGCAACCCCGAACGGTCAGAATATCAACGAGAATTGCGGCGCACTCCATCCCGATACCGTCGCGGGTTTGGTTTCGAGCCAGCCGGGATGCTTCGACCTGGGTGTCACCTTTGATGGCGATGCCGATCGCGCGCTTTTTTGCGATGCCCAGGGGCGCGTGGTCAACGGCGACGCCGTGCTCCTGCTGGCTGCCAGAGACATGCAGTCGCGGGGTGTGCTCGCCGGCGCCACCGTGGTCGCGACGACCATGTCCAATATGGGGCTTGAGTTGGCGCTCAAGCGATCCGGCATTCAGATGCTGCGGGCCAATGTCGGCGACAAGTACGTACTCGAGGAAATGCAACGAATCGGCGCCACGCTCGGGGGCGAACAATCCGGCCACATCTTGTTTCGCGACGGGGAAGCGACCACCGGCGACGGCCTTCTGACCGCGCTTCGAGTATTCGAAATCATGGTTCGGACCGGCCAGTCGCTGGCCGATCTGGTGAGCGACCTGCAGGTATTTCCGCAAACGATTCGGAACGTACGGGTGCGGGAAAAAACCCCTTTCGCGGAGATTCCAGCAATTCGGGAGGCGATTGCGACGGCCGAGCGCGAACTCGATGGCAATGGACGAACCGTGGTCCGCTACTCGGGTACGGAAGCTTTGGCACGGGTGATGATTGAAGCCGAATCGAAGAAGCAGATGGATCGCCTGGCGGATCAGATCGTCGCGGCGATTCGCGATAAACTCGGCGCGTAGCGCTTCGGGGACCAGCAAACGGGCTGGCGCGCTCGAGCAGAGGGCTCAACGTCGATCCCGGGTGGATGAGCGGTTCCGAATAGCGGCAATGAAGCAAACCGGTTGCTCCATCCCGGAAGCCGACCTCCAGCCGGGGTGACCAACCAAAGATTCCGCCTCGAGGCGCACCCAGGGGAGTGTTCCGCGGGCGGCGCTTGCTTTTATCGCTCGCGGGTAGACCTTGAAATCTCCCGCCCGGGCCCGCATCGCAGACCTTCGAACGGATCCACCCGCCACGGCAACGATTCAATGCCGCCGGCTGAGAAGGTGCTTTCCCCTGCTGGCGTTCCCGGCCACGGCGCTTGGAGCGGGCAAGCAGATCCCGACACACCCATGGCGTCTTTCCCCTTGCCGTTTCCAGGTACGTCCTTTTGTACGGACGGGTTATCTTGTCGCCGCGCCCCACCCGGTTGAATATAAGAATCGATTCATGCTGATACCGAACTTAGGCGAAACTCATGAGAATCCTCGTTGTAGAAGACGACGCGGCCCTTTCAAGTTTCATCCGCAAGGGTCTGGAAGCAGAACATTATGCGGTGGATATTGCCAACGACGGGAACCAGGGCCGTTCGATGGCGATGGAGTTTGACTACGATCTGGTGGTGCTCGATCTGAACCTGCCCGGCCTCGACGGCCTGACCATTTTAAAAAGCGTGCGCCAGCGCAAAGCCAACTTGCCGGTCATGATTCTTACCGCCCGCAGCCGGGTCGAAGACCGTGTGCAATGTCTGGATTCTGGCGCGGACGATTATTTGATCAAGCCTTTCTCCTATCTCGAACTTTCTGCGCGGGCGCGGGCCTTATTGCGCCGTAGCCACCTTCCATCCGAGTCGGTGCTCAGCGTTCGCGATCTTTCTCTCGATCGCGTGGAACGCAGAGTGCAGCGCGCCGGGCGTCCCATTGACCTGACGACCAAGGAGTTCGCACTGCTGGAGTATCTGATGCGCAATGCCGGACGCCGCCTCACGCGGGCAATGATCATCGAACACGTCTGGGACCTGACCTTTGATTCCACGACCAACGTGGTCGATGTCTACATCAACTATTTGCGTCGCAAGGTGGATGACGGCTTCTCGCCTTCATTGATCAACACTGTACGCGGCGTGGGGTATCAGATTTGCCCCGAAGGAGTGCCGGCATGAGTACAACGCCGCATGCGTTTCCGAGGTCACCGCTCGGCCCCGATGTGCTCGGGGAACTGTTGCACTCGGTCAGCCAGCCTTTGACCAGCCTGCGCTGTTCGCTGGAGCTTTCTCTCGAACTCTCGTCGGTCCAAGCCACGGAGCAACAGCTGGAAAATGTCGCGCTTGCTCTGCAACAAACGGAAAAAGTCATTGACGTGATTCAGTTAATGCGGGAGTATCTGGACGCCGAACAGCCGCCGAAGAGGGCTTTCTCGTCGCTTCTCGCGCCGGTCCTGAAGCGCATGATCGAAGAACTTTCGTCGATCGCGGCCACGCGAGCCGTCGAGTTGAAGCTGGTCGGTTCGTGTACCGCATCCCTGCCGCTGCCCGAGGTGCGATTGCGATTGGCGTTGCAGTACTTGCTTACGGCGGTGATGGATGCGCAACCTGCCGGCGCCAGCGTGACGTTTCGCCTGACGGAGGAGCCGGCAGCAACGGTGCTGCGGGGTGAAGGCGATGGCGGCTGGCAAGCCCGCCAGCGGCCACAAAATGGCCCTGGTTTTGACCTCGGGCGCGATCGCAGCCGCGCTGCCTCGGCGCGAACCTTGGGTCGGGTGAGACTGGCGATCGCCGGCCGCGTGCTCGAGGCTGCGGGAGCGTCGCTGCTGCTTTCGGAGGACGAAAGCGACCCGGCGGCTGGGCCCACCGGATTCGTTCTCCGCGTTCCACGGCCATCGAGCTCCGCTACCCCATAGCCCGAGGAAGGCCTTCCGCCCAGGCGGCGACTGCGCCAAACCCTCCCCTCCGGTCTCCCCATTGTTCAGCGGCTCGCTGTGCGAGAAAGGGGAGCAACGCCTTCGAGAATGATCTAGTATCGAGGAGCGCAGTTAAGCATCCGGCGGCGCCAGGGGGAGCCATGAATATTCTCGAAATGTGTGATGCTGAAGCGGCCTCGGTGGCCGTGGAGGCAACGGCCAAGCAGGCGATCCAAACCATGCTCGACCGCCATGTGGGAGCCGTCGCCGTGGTCGATGAGCACCATCGTGTCGCCGGAATTTTCACCGAGCGAGATGTGTTGCGCCTGGCGCTCGGCGAGCACGACCTGCGAAAGATCCTGGTGCGAGAGGTGATGACGGCACCGGTCGAGATGGCAACCCGCGCAACGCTGGCGAGTGAGGCGCTGGCCACCATGATCGAACGCCACTACCGCCACCTGCCGATCGTCGACGATGACGGACGCCTGCTGGGCATGCTTTCCATCCGCAACGTACTGCAGGCGCGGATTGATACCCTAAGCGGCCTGCTGGATCAGGCGCGCGCCATTGTCCTTTAGGATCCTGAGCTAGGGGTGCGCGTGCGGACTCTGAGCCGGATTCTTGCTGGCCGTTGTCGGAGCTCTGGCAATTTTCACATCGAAGCTGATCGGCAGCTGTTTGGGCGGATAGCAGGCGGCATTATCGCAGGCCTGGTATTTCAGCGTTCCGCGGACGACATACTTGCCGGGTTGCACCGAAGAGAGCGGACGCACCAGTACATCCACGCTGAAATCTCCGGTATACACATTCAGTTTCTCGTCGGGAGCGAAGGCAAAGCTCATGTCCTTGCCCTCGGGGTAGGAGGTTTTGCCAATCACGATGTCGGTCGTCGCCTCCACCTTGAGCACGGTGGGAATCAGGAACTCCGACCTCGGTTGATTGGAATTGATGTGGTAACCGCTGGCCACGCGAAAGGAAAGCGGGACCGTGGCGGCCTTACCCTGAACGGCGGTCACGAGGGGAGCGGGCGCCATTTTCACCGCCGGCCCCTGCGGGCCAAAATCCTCCTGCGCCCATATCCCGGCGGAAAACAACAGCAGAGCGCTCGCCACTAGAATCTTCATTGATTGGCCCCGTTCCAGAGTACCTCAGCGGCAGGCGGGGATTGTAGTTACTTCTGAGCCTGTACCGCCTGCCCCTGATTGAGGGCCTGTCTGATGTGGTCCACAAAAACGCTGCGGCTCTGTAATCCGAATTCACGAGCGATCAGCTTGCCATCGCGGTTCAGGAAAAATGTGGTCGGCAGCACACCCACGCCGCCGTAACTCTCGCCCACCGATTCCTTGCCGATCAGGATCGGGTAGTTCACGCCCATTTCTTTCACAAATTTCGCGATCTCCTCGGTGCTGGCATCATCCATGGCAACGCCCACAATCTGAAATCCCTGCGCACCATACTCCTTTTGCAGTTCGACAAACCAAGGCATTTCGACTTTGCAGGGGCCGCACCAGGTCGCCCAGAAATTGAGCAGCACGGCTTTGCCGCGCAGGTTGGAGAGCTTGAGGTTCTTGCCATCGAGCGCCGGCAGCTCAAAGTCAGGCGCCACGTTCCCCATGAGTTGCCCTTTGACCGGAGCACTCGCGCGGTTGTTCCGGGCGGCGCGCACGCCCGCCAGCAACATGGCCGCGACAACGACGGCGATGAAAAACAGAATCAGCGGATTTCTTTTCACAGGCAACCTCGCGAACATCCCAGCGGCTACAGCGCAAAACGATTCAAGAACGAGAAATAACCGGAGATGAGCGTAAAGCGTCCCATCACCAGCAAAACACCCAGCCCGATCAGAAGGGCTCCGCTGGCAACCTCCACGGCGTGCATGTGGAACTTGAAGCGGTTGTAGAACTTCAGAAAACGCTCGATGCCGAGCGAGGTCAGCAGGAAGGGCACGGCCAGTCCCGCCGAGTAAATGGCAAGCAGAAAAATCCCTTTCCAGACCGTGTCCTGGGTGGCCGCAAATCCGAGCACCACCGCAAGAATCGGACCGACGCACGGCGTCCATCCGAAGGCGAAGGCAAAGCCGATGACAAACGCACCCCATGCCGAAGAGCTGCCTTTGAGGCTGTGCAGTCGCGTGTCGGCGAGCAGCGCCTTGATCTGGAGAATGCCAGTCAGGTGCAGGCCGAACAGAATAATGACCCCTCCGGCAATGCGCGCGAGCAACGACTTGTATTGCATCAGCACCTGCCCCACTTCGGTGGAGATGGCGCCGAGCGCAATGAAGACGATGCTAAAGCCGACGATAAAGGCCGCCGAGTTGAGCATCACCTTGCGGAAAAGTTCGCCTTCCTTCGACTTCAGTTGGTCAACGCCGACGCCGGAAATCAGAGAAACGTATCCCGGCACGAGCGGAAGCACGCAGGGCGACAGGAACGAGATCAGCCCGGCGACGAAGACAGCAAGCGGTAATGGCAAACCGGTCATAGTTCTCTATTGTAGCGACCCGAATGAAATTGTCCTCGGGCGCAAAGCCCAGATCCTTACCTAGAAGATGCATGGCAAGCGGAAATTGTTCCAGCAATTCCACTGGCCTGGCGCTCGGACCCTCCTTTTGCTAACTCGATGGTGGAACGTGACTACCTGGATTTTACTTTGGGCTGCGGCTGCGGAACGGCGGGAGCCGCAGGCGGGAAGGTCTCGGCCGGCGCCTCGGTCAAGACCTTGCGAAAAAATCCCGGCGGCAGCGTCGCGGTTAGAACCGCGCGCTCTCCCGACTGTTCCACGTGAAGGCTGTCGAAAAAGGTTTTCACATCCGTATCCGTTCCCTGAGTTCCAACGCTGCTTTCAGCGGCATGAAACAGGCGCAGAAAAGCAGCCGTCTTTTCGGTGATGGCACGGGCTTCATCCTCGCTGTCGGTGAACGCTTCGGCCCGCAAGTGGAGAGCGCGGATATACCTGGCGGAAATCACCGCCACCGCCGGCTTCGGAAACAACAGGCCCCAACTGCCCAGACCGCCGAGAGAACTCATCTCGGGCTTCACCCGCAGAATGGCAAAGGCCAGGCTCGCCAGCGGCACCTTGCGGTAGAAACTTCGCAGCAACCAGGGTCCGGCAAAGGGCGAGGCCAGTTTGCGCGAGCGGTCCAGCACGCCGCGAATCACGTCGGGATTCGGATGGTTTGAAACCGCCACGCTGTCGTAGGAAAGAATGACAACCCGCACCGTTCGGCCCTCGACCGGAATATTGTAAATGTCAAAACCACGGTAGTCCTCAACCGAGGTCGAGAGCCTCTTGAGATACCCGGTCAGCCGGCCGGAATCGACCTTGCCGACAAAAACCTCGGAGAAGCGCGGCTCGGTTGCCGATCCGCCGGTTCCGCCGCCCCAGCTCTGAGGATAGTGAATCGCAAACGCCGCTTGGTCCAGGTCGCGCTCGAACTCAAATCCCGTTTCCTCGACAAACTTCTGGTATTCCGGCGCACGCGAAACCGGCGACAGCTGACCGGTGGCATTGAACGTCCGAATCCACTTGAGATTGATGTAGAAAAAGCCGTCGGCTCCCGGAAGCAGCCGCGCCGCCTCTGGCGGTGCATGTTTGCGCAAAATCACGATCGATGCGACTGCGGCCGCAATCAGCAGGACGGCCAGGGGAATGGTAAGGCGACGTCGAATGCGCATCGATTTCGGCGGAGACTCGGCTCACCCGCCTGTCCACAGCAGCTGAGCCTGCTAATCATAGCACCCGGCACCCATGCCGCCCTTTTCGCAGCCCTTGCCGCCAGACCCGGATTCTCTGTCGGTCAACCAGTGGGCGATGGATTCTTTTTGGCGGTCGCTCGGTCTTCCCTCGGAGAACGAAGACCCGCACGCCTGCTCCCGAATGCGCGGCCCCTCGGCGGTCGGGACCGCAGTTGGGCAAAAACTGGTTTCGCGCGGACCAGTGGCGTAATCCCGGCGCCCGGCTGAGCGTCTGCTTCCCGCACCTAAGGCGCACGGGGTATGGAGACCTCCAGCTCCAGGGTCTAGAATAGAACCAGGTCAGGAGGCGTAGATATGCGCATTGGGAAATATGAGAGTTCGGACAGCAGCGCCGGTACTGCCGTCACCTTTTTGCTGATCGGACTTGGTGTCGGTGCCGCGCTGGGGTTGCTGCTTGCTCCGAAGACCGGTCGCCAGCTGCGAAAGGACCTCCGCCGCTCCTATGATGACGCGCTCGATACCGTGTCAGACTGGACCGACGAAGCCAAGGACCGATTCGAGGAAGTGATCGAAAAAGGGTCTGATCTCGCCGAGGAATTACGCGCGAAAGCGGAGCCACTGAGCGACTTGCTGCGCCGCCCGTAAGCCCGGGTCGCGGTTGTCCTACGGTTCAACCTGACCTTCGTCTTCGAGCGTGCGCCGTTTCTTGTGCGCATTGCGGATGACTATGCCCACCGAGACGCGAAAATTGTCCTGCTTTTGCTTGAAGGAACCGGTTTGCAAGTAATCGGCCTTGATTCGCAATGCCAACCGGTCGTTGATCCTGCGATCGAGGCCACCGCCAGCCACCAGTGCCCGCCCCGAGCCGACTTCCGACACCGGGGGACCGGTCAAGGGAGTGGCGACGCCACGAGTCCCTTGGTGTCCGTAGAGGAGTTCGCCGATTGGCGTCCACATTCCATACTTGCGCCGGGCCAACTGCAGCCCGAAAAGAAAGTTGTACTCCCGCGTCGCCACGTTAAAGCTGGAACCGAGGACGCAGTTCGGCTGGCAGGGTGGAACCGGGAACGGTGCCGGAGCGCTGACCGGAATTTTCGAGGTCCCGAAGTACTCCCCGCCATCGACCACCACGCCGAGCCAGCTGGTTGCGTTCGCGCCCAGCGAAGCGTCCCAGCCAGGCAACCCTGCCCAGTGTCCGGCGTTAAAAAGACCAGCCTCGGCGTAGGAGCCGCCCGCAAAGAACTCAAAGCGCGGATACTGCGGCGCTGCTGCCGTATTGCGTCCGGGAGCCGGTGTTGGAATGGGAGTTGCCTCGGTGGTTGGAGCCTGCCCCGGAGTTTGTGCCGGAGTCGGTTCCGGAGGTGGAGCTTGCGCCGGAGCCTGCGCCCATGAAAGCGCGCAAAGCGCAGCTACACCGGCCAAGACTCCCAGGTATTTCCTCACGATGCCTCCTTAAGAAATGCGGTTCGCCAGCTGTCTGAACTCCATCTTCGGTCTCTCGCCAGGCCACCGGCTACCGGCGATTCGCAACTGGTTTTCCGCAGACCGTATTGTAGAAAAGCCGAATATTCCCGCAGCTTCCCTGCTCGGGTGAATAGACCACGCAGGTGTCGAAGGGACGCGAGTAGACGTGTAGGGTCACGGCGCGCTGATTCGCATGCTGCGGATTCACCACCCGATGCACCGGCTCCCCCGGATCGACAACCCACGGATTGTCCGCGGTCAACTCCACCGTGTTAGATGCCTGCAACTGGCACTTACCTGCTTCGATATCCTGAAATCCGACATGAAAGTTTTCCACCTGCAGCCGGCCGACTGGCGCTGCCATCCAGCAATTCTGGTCGCGATGATTGTGCACGGAACTGCCCTGTCCGATTTCCCAGCAGATGGCCATCAATTCGTACCACTCCGTTTTATCGATCAGGTTGCGGGTGTAGTGCTGTCGGTCCCAGCTCAAGTAGGGCGCGAGACTGGCTTCGGAAACCGGCGTCCTCGCCAGCAGCGAGAGAATTTCTTTCCTGCTGTCGAAGGCGCGCGGGGGCAGACGACGAAGCTTCTGCACCAGTTCGTCGATTGCAACCCTCGGCATGGGAACGCTCCCGCTCATAGCTGTCATGCCACGGAATTCGCGACGCGAGATACGAGCTCATGCGCAACGCTCCACGTGACAAACTATTGAGTATACCGTGGTCCCGCACCGGATCGACTGGCGCATTGCCCTCACCGGTCGCCGTCGAACTCAGGAAAACTCCCGCGAAAGGATTCCGAGCAAAGCGGGTGCGGATAAAACGGCGCCATCCTTGAACCCATGCGGTCAAGCCCTGATTCTCGGATTTTTCATGGCTGAGCCCTGGGGGAAAAAGACGCGCCGATTTTTCCTGAAATCCATGATGCCCAATGTCTGCAAAAATCATTTTTCCGGCCGATCCCGTTCCGCGCCCTAAAATGGAACTTGGCTAACAAGGCCGCCTGAATCAATATGGATCTCAAGCTGACGGAAACCGAAGTCCGCGTGCTCGGTTCGCTGATCGAAAAAGACGTCACCACACCCGAGTACTACCCTCTGTCGCTGAACGCGCTGGTAAACGCCTGCAACCAGAAATCCAATCGCGATCCCGTGATGCAGTTGGACGAAGACGCGGTTCGGGACGCCCTGGAGGGTCTGCAACAGCAGCGCATGGCGGGTCCGGCCCGCGGAGCCGACAGCCGCGTCACCAAATACGAACACCGCTTGCAGGAAGTTTTCAATTTCACGCGCGCGGAAACCGCCGTCCTCTGCGTCCTGCTGCTGCGCGGTCCGCAAACACCCGGCGAACTCCGCGGACGCACCGAGCGCCTGCACCACTTCGAAGCCCTCGACGATGTGCAGGCTGCGTTGCAGAAACTGATGCAGCGCGACCCGCCGCTGGCGAAAATCCTGGCCCGCCAGCCTGGCACCAAAGAATCGCGATACGCCCACCTGCTCGCCGGAGACCTGGTGGAAGCCGATGCGCCCGTGCCCGACGTCAGCTCGGTCGGGTGCGACGCGGCGGATAGCGAGCGAATGGCACGACTCGAACAGGAGGTAGCCGAGTTGCGAAAGGACTTGGGCGAAGTGAAGGATCAGCTGGAGAGATTTCGCCGCCAGTTTGAGTGACCATCGCAGGCGGGGAATTGTCTCCTGGCTGCGGCGCAATCGGCGCTTCGCGTCGCGGCGGTCCAAACGCCTTAGAGCACCCGTTCCTGCGTATATCCCGCTGCCCCCAATGCAGAAATGATTTCGGCGATGTGATCAGGCCCGCGCGTCTCCATGGTGATTTCTATGGCGGTCTCGCCCAGACCAACGCCGTGGTAGGCGCGATCGTAGTCGGTCTCTACAATATTGGCACGATGCTGCGCCAAAATCGACGTCAGGCGATTGAGCGCCCCGGGGTAGTCGGGCAGGTGGACGCGCAGCCGCACCAGCCGTCCGTCTTTCACCAAGCCGCGCTCGATGATGCGCGACAGGAGCGTGACATCGATGTTGCCGCCACACACCAGCACGGCTACCTTCTTCCCCACAAGCGGAAGCTTGCGGTTGACGAGAGCGGCGATGGCCGCTGCTCCTGCGCCTTCGGCCAGAGTCTTTTCCCGCTCCAAGAGCAAGAGAATCGCGTTGGCGATTTCTTCTTCCTCGACCGTAACAATGTCATCCACGTATTTCTGCACCAGAGGCAGCGTCCTTTCGCCCGCCCGGCGCACTGCAATTCCATCGGCAATGGTGGAGGCCGCCATAAGCGTCACCGGTTTGCCTTCGGCAACCGCCACCTTCATCGAAGGCAAGCGCGAAGGCTGAACTCCGAAGACCTGGATCTTCGGATTCGACTCTTTCAGCGCGCAGGCGATACCGCCAATCAACCCTCCGCCTCCGATCGGAACCACCACGGCTTCCAGGTCCGGATGCTGCTCGAAAAGTTCCAATCCGATCGTGCCCTGTCCCGCGATGACTGCGTCGTCATCGAAAGCGTGCACAAAAGCAAGGTGCTCAGCGTGACTGCGCCGCAGCGCCTCTTCATAGGCTTCATCGTAATTGGCCCCGTAGAGAACCACATCCGCACCATAGCCGCGGGTCGCTGAAACCTTGATCAGAGGCGTGGTCAAGGGCATGCATATCAGGGCGCGGATACCGAGCTTGCCGGCGTGATAGGCTACGCCCTGCGCGTGATTTCCGGCCGAGGCCGCGATCACTCCCTGGGCGCGTTCTTCGGGGCTGAGCGACAACAGCTTGTTCAGGGCCCCGCGCTCTTTGAAAGCGCCGGTGCGCTGTAAGTTGTCGAGCTTCAAATAGACCTGGTTCGCGGTAGATTCAGAAAACGTCGCCGACAGCGCGCAGGGCGAAAGATAGATGGACTGGCGAATGCGCCCTAGGGCCAGCTGGATGTCATTGAGAGTGATCATTTTCCGTCCGCAGCTACCATCACCAACGATGTCAATATCTTACCTGAGCCGGCGGGCAGAGACGCAGTGGGCCCGCGCGCCCTTCGGTCCCAGGCGGAGAACGAAGGGAGCATGCACGGCTCGGTAAACGACCACCTCCGTCATGGACCATCTGGACAGGACCCAGGCCCTTTCGAAACCTAGGCGACAGCGAAAAGACCGGTCAGAATAGCTCTTTAGAGGATTTATCCACCTTAGGACTCATGCCTACGACTGCCTCCATCCCGTCTTCGCCTCCCGTCCACCGAAAGACCGTGGCGCGGGCAGCGCTGTTTGACTCGCCCGAAGCCTCCGCACACCTGATTACCGAGTGTTTTCGGCAGTTCGGAATCGAAACGGTTCCGATTGTTCGGGAACACGCCGATCGCCTGCAGCGGGAGAAGTTCGAGGCCTGCGTATTGCCCCTGAAAGATGCGGCCGGCAACATCATCGAGTTAGCGAGAGGATCGCCCTCGAACAGCCGCATCATTATTTTCGGACTGGGCGGCACCGCCCAGGACGCCATGCGTTATTCCAAACTTTGTGTCAATGCAATCTTTCACGAGCCGCTCGAGCGATCGGCGGCCATGAAGCTGGTGCGCTCGACCCAAAGTCTGGTGCTGCACGAATTCCGCCGCTACGTCCGAGTTCCGGTGATGACCGAGGTCGGGATCGTGATGAACGATGGCGGCCGCAGTACCGCCACCAGTCAGGAAATCAGCTCCGGCGGCATGTCCCTCAAAGGCAACCTCATACCGGAAGAGGGAAGTCAGGTCGAAGTGTCGTTTTCCTTGCTCACCCTGCCGCGGGTCTGGCTGCGCGGTCAGGTGGTATGGAGGAAGAGCAACAAGACCTTCGGGGTTCGCTTTGACGCGAGCGACGAGCGGCGCCAGCGGCTGAAGGAGTGGATCATCGCCTATCTCGAAGGCTAGAGGCCATCGCCGGCTGGCCGGCTGCGCAGAGAAACCTCTGCCCCCGGCTACAATAGCGGCGTGCGTTCTTCGACTGGAGTCGAACCGGATCCGCCCTCGGTTCTCGAAACTCGCCCATTCTCCCGGCGGCAAAAAATTCTTCTGCGCCTGATCACCTGGGCCAGTTACTGGGCCATTTCCCTGATCGGGCGCACCCTCCGCTATTCCCTATCGTGGGAAGAGCCGCCGGCGCCTCTGGACGCAACTTACGAGAAGCCGATGATCTACTGTTTCTGGCATCGCGCCGTGTTTTCGAGCGCGTACCTGTGGAGAAAGACCGGGATCGCGGTGATGGTGAGCCGCAGCTTCGATGGCGAATACATAGCTCGAACCATTGAAAGACTTGGCTTCGTCGCGGTGCGCGGATCCAGTTCCCGCGGCGGCAGCACCGCCCTTCTGGGAATGAAGAACCAGTTGGTAGAGGGCAATCCGGTCGCGTTCACCATCGACGGACCGCGCGGCCCCAAATACCAGGCGAAACCCGGCCCGGTTGCGTTGTCGCGCGCCTGCGGCTTGCCCATGCGGGCGTTCTACGTCGCGCTCAGCGACAGCTGGGTGTTGAACACTTGGGATGCGCTGATGATCCCGAAACCGTTTTCGAAGGCGCTGGTGCGCTTCAGCGCGAAGCTGCGAGTTCCCGACGGAGCCGACGATGTCCAGATGGCGGAATTTCAGCGACAGCTGCAGACTGCCCTCGAACGCGTCACCTCCTTCGCAGAGCAGCACGTAGCCCAAGTCGGATCCCCGGAGTTTCCCGTCATCACGGCCTAGGCAGCGGGCTCCAGGCGGTCCCGGCCTTCCGTGCCCCGATTCCTGTCAACCCAGCGAGGGAGGTCCGAACCAAGGCAGCGGCATTTTTGCTCGGCTCGCTCGGGCAGGTTTGACTTTGCGTCCGCGCCCCCGGTAGATTTCAGGAGTTGCCGTTTCGGCTCTTTCTCAACATTTGGTTCGCGCATGATCGTAGCTCTGGCCGCACGCCGGCGCTATGGGAAGCGGGTGCAAATCCCGCGCTGCCGCGCAACTGTAAGCGAGGAAATCGCAACCGGTCACTGGGGATCGCTCGACACCATACCCTGGGAAGGCCGGCTGCAGCAATCGGATCGGAGCTCAGGCTCTTTGCCACCAAGCTCCCATCCTTCACTCGCAAAGCCAGGAGACCGGCGTGAACCGTCCACACAACCCTTGCGCGTGACAAAGGAGAGGTGTATGCGCTTGTTCCGAGTAGTTGCCGGTATCCTTTTTCTGTTCCTGGTTTTCTTGCCGATCGCCGCCGCCGAAATCCAGATCAAGGTTGTCGACCCTTCCGGCGCCCCCGTCTCCGAGGCCCAGGTTCAATTGCTGAAACCGGGAGCACCCGCTCCCAAAGCCATGCAGAGCACCTCCGCCGAAGGCCTGGTGACGTTTCACGAATCTCCATCCGCCGCGTACCGCGTCCGGGTACTGGCTCCGGGTTTCGCACCTGCGATGGTCGATCTTTCCCCCACCAGCGAAGCGATGACGATCAAGCTCCAGCTGGCCACGGCGGCAGAAACTGTGGTGGTGACCGCGACCCGCACTCTGGTTCAGGGCGAGGCCGCGGGCGCTCAGGTTGACACGCTCAGCGGCCAGCAGCTGGAAACCATGCAGCCGCTGGCCGCCGATGACGCGGTGCGTTTCCTGCCCGGAGCAGTGGTGAATACCTCGGGGCAGCGCGGAGGAATCTCCTCTCTTTTTGTTCGCGGCGGCGAGTCCACCTACAACAAGGTGATTATCGATGGAGTGGCGGTCGACAACCCGGGCGAAACGTTCGACTTTGGCACACTGCCCTTGGCGCAGGCAGATCGTCTGGAGTTTGTCCGGGGAGCGCAGAGCACTTTGTACGGCTCTGATGCCATGACCAGCGTCACCCAGGTCTGGACACGCAGCGGAAGCACTGCCGTGCCTGAACTGCGCTTCGGCGCCGATGGAGGAAATTTTGGAACCGCCAACGGCTTCGCATCTCTGGCCGGTATCTACCGGCGCTTCGACTACAACCTGTTTGGCAGTCAGTTGAATACCAACGGGGAGGGAATCAACCATGCCTACTCCGATTCGCTGGAGGGCGCAAACCTGGGCCTGACGGTCTCCAATCGGGTTGCGCTACGGGTTAGGATCCGCCACTCCAACAGCTATACCGGCGTACCCGGGGAATGGGAGTTTAACGGTGATCCGCTACTGGCGCCCGACCCCAGCGAATGGTCGCACCAGAACAATGTTCTCGGCAGCGTGGAGCTGGCCGTGGCGGGGCCTTCCGGCTGGCAGCACCGCTTGACCGCATTCGACTCCCTTTACCGCTACACCGACGTAAACCTGAACACAAACCCCAGCAGCTATGACGACTTTCCGGCTCACGAGTACGATCACATCAATCGCGTGGGCATGGAATACCAGGGCGACTACTCCGAGCGAACCTGGTCGCACTCCACCTTCGGCTATCGCATCGAAAACGAAAATGGCGTAGTGGGAGATCTGCTCTACCCTCCTTCCACCTCCGGGCAGCGCCTGAATCAGGATGCCTATCTGCAACAGCAGCTCACGCTCGGCCGGCTGTCGGTGGTCGCGGGCGGCCGTTTGGTTCACAGCAGCCTGTTCGGCAATACGGGCGTGCCGCGAGTTGCCCTGACGTGGCTGGCATTGCGGGGTGGAGAATTACTTTCGGAAACGCGTTTGCGCTTTTCCTATGCCACAGGGTTCATGGAACCGGCCCTCTATCAGACCTTTGCCAGTCTCCCCAACTATGTTCCCAACCCCGGGCTGCTGCCCGAGCGCACCCGAGCCTTCGAAGCCGGCCTGCAGCAGAAACTGTGGGCCGGCCGCTGGGTGCTGGACGCCACGTACTTTAACAACCTTTTCCACGACCAGATTGAGGCCGCCCCCAATCAGGCGCCGTACCAAGGATACCCTCCCGATAGTCTGTACCAGTTTTTCAACGTACAGGAGTCCCTCGCGCACGGTGCCGAAGTGCAACTGCAAGGCAGGATTTTTAAAAAATTATCCCTGAACGCGGCCTACACCTATACCTCAACCCAGTATCTGCAGGCTCCCCTTTGCACGCCCGCCAATTTTTGCGACCCTGTGTATGACGCGGGAAATCCCCTGCTCCGTCGCCCGAAGCATTCGGCCACAACCCTTCTCAGCTACCTGGGGACCCGCTGGGGCGGAAGTCTGGGAGGAAGTTTCGTCGGCCGTCGGCCCGATTCGGACTTCGACGGCCTGGGGTTCAACCACGCCGCGGGCTACGCCCGCGTCGACCTGGGCGGATGGTACTCCATCGACTCGCGAATCACTCTCTACGCAAACGTCGCGAACGCGCTCAACGATCATTACAACGAGGTGTTGGGATATCCAGCCCTGACGGCGAACTTCCGCGCCGGCGTGAGGTTCCGTATCGGAGGAGAGTAACGCTAACGCCGACTGCCCGCCGTCTCTCGCGGCTCGTCATCTGATTCCAAGCGGTCTGATTGAAGATCGTCTCCGGCAACCGGCCGGCGCGGCGACACCGGCATTGCTCCGCCGTTATAACGGTGGCGGACCTGGTGCAGCTTCTCCACTTCTTTTTCCCCGAGGGGCTGCTCGTTGCCAAGCAAGTGGGTGACCAACGCGATCTTGGCAAAGTGCTCTACGGTTTCCATTTTCATGTAGGCACTCTCGAGCGACGAGCCAAACGTCACTACCCCGTGATTCGCCATGAGGATGGCATCGTGGTGCGGAATGAGAGGCTCGAGCGCATCGGTCAGCTCGGGCGTGCCGGGAGTTCCGTAGCGGGCGAGCGGAATCGATCCCAGTCCGACGACCACCTCGCAGACCAGCGGACGATTCAGATCATAACCTGATGCCGCAAACCCCGTCGCCGTCGGCGGATGGGCGTGTACGATGCCCTGTACGTCCGGCCGCAGGCGGTAAATCAGCAAATGCATGCCAATCTCGCTCGAAACTCTGCGCTTGCCCGACAGCCGCTTGCCGTCCATGTCCACAATCACCATGTCCGAGGCGCACATCCGGCCCTTGCTGATACAGGTGGGAGTTACGAGCAGGCGACGCTGGTCCAGACGAACCGACAGGTTCCCGTCCGTGGCCGCGACATATCCATTGGCGTGCAGCATACGACCGTACTGCACAATCTCCATCCGATGCTTGCGGTCGCTAGCCATTAAAAACCTTGCGGCAATGGTACAGCACGTATTGGAAGCCTTACAAGAACTCGCACGTTAATATTTGTAAATTGTAAGTAACGAAAGGCACATCTCGCCCGCAGACGCTGCGGCAGGCCTTGAACCTGCTCGCCAACCCTATAATCTCCCTGATGCTCGTGTCGGAATTCCACTATGACCTGCCACCCGAACGCATAGCCCAGGAACCGCTTGCCGATCGCGCCGGCTCGCGATTGCTGCACCTGAGGCGACCGCTCGGGAGTTGGCAGGATCGCCGGTTTGATGAATTCCCCGAGTTGCTGCGCGCAGACGATCTGCTGGTGCTGAACAATACGCGGGTGTTTCCCGCCCGGCTCTATGGCCACCGGAGTGGCGGCGCGAAACCAGACAACGCGCCGCCGCTCGGTCTCGAGCGCGGAAGGGTCGAGGTGCTGCTCACCCGCCGGGTCGAAGATGAGGCAAACGAATGGCAGTGCCTGGTACGGCCCGGGCGCAAGGTCGGAATCGGGGAGAAGCTTTATTTTGATGATCCTGCCGGGGGTTCATTCCCGGTGCAACGTCCCGCGCTGGAAGCCGAAGTGATCGCGCGCGGTGCTTTCGGCGAACGCCGCATCCGCTTCGCTGCCGTCCCCGATTTTTTCGCCCGCATCGAGCGCATCGGACATGTCCCGCTTCCGCCCTATATCGACCGCGCCGACCAGGCCATCGACCGTGATCGCTACCAGACCATCTATGCTCAGGCAGCAGGATCGATCGCCGCGCCCACCGCCGGCCTCCACTTTACGCCCGCGATTGTAGAGAGGATTCGTGCCCGAGGAATCCAGATTGCCGAGATCACATTGCACGTGGGTTTGGGCACGTTCCAGCCGGTTCGGGTCGACAGAGTCGAGGATCACAGACTCCACCGCGAGCCTTACGAGATCCCCGAGGAAGCAGCCCAAGCAATCAATCAAGCCAAAGCCGACGCCCGGCGTGTCGTGGCCGTCGGGACCACTACCGTCCGCACACTGGAGTACGCCGCCGTGGTTCGGAACAAACGCGGCGCCGAAAATCGCGTCACAGCCGAACGCGGCGAAGCCGACATTTTCATTTATCCCGGCCACCGCTTTCGCATGGTGGACGCGCTGCTGACCAATTTTCATCTGCCGCAATCCTCCCTGCTGATGCTGGTGTGCGCTTTTGCCGGAAAACAACCGGTAATGAGCGCCTACCAGCATGCGGTCGGGGCCGGATACCGTTTCTACTCCTATGGAGACTGCATGTTCGTGGAGTAGCGTCGGGGCGCTGATACCATCAATGCATATGCGGCACCGATCGTGGCCAGTGGCGCGAGCAATGTCATCGGGTGCCTGCCCGTTTTGCCCAGGCCCCGAGCCTGGGCGGGGAACAAACCGCCGGATCAGGGGAGTGCGGACACCGGCCTACGGCTTCTGGCGACTCGCATTCGCCCTGCTGGGGCTCGCCTGGCCGCTATTGACCTTCGGCGGGCAAGCAAAAAGCCAGGGCGCATCTCGGGCGTCACGAGCCTCGAACCCTGCTCCGAACCAGGACGATTCCGCCCAGACCTACCGCAACTCCACTTTCAAATTCCACTATGCCATCCCCTACGGTTGGGTCGATCGCACCCAGGAAATGAATGAGCCCGACCAAAACACGCCCGACGTAAGCGCACCCGGGAAACAGAGCGCGACGCAAATTACGCGTCCCTCCGTTGTACTCCTCGCCGTTTTCGAGCATCCTCCCGAAGCCACCTCGGAGGCGGTGAATTCCGCGGCGGTATTCGCCGCCGAGAGTGCCGCGACCTATCCCGGGCTGAAGAAAGCCGAGGACTACCTGGGCCCGCTGACCGAACTGGCGAAGGCCAACGGCTTCCAGACCGAAGGCGAGCCCTTTCCGCTCGAAGTCGAATCGCGCCAGCTCGTGCGTGCCGATTTCAGCAAGCCGCTGTCGGGCGCAGCCAGCCGAAATTCTCCGAGCAGCAAACTCACCATGCACCAGTGCACCCTGATCCTGCTCGCCCAAGGCCGAATCGTTTCCTTCACCTTTATCGCGGGTACGGAGGACGAATTGGACGAGCTCATGGACGGACTCCATTTCGACCCGGAAAAATCGTCCGTCCGCTAGCTCCGGCATCGCCTCCCCGCCTTCAGCGAGTCCTGATCCCTAAGCGCCACAAAAAGCGCCGTTTACCCTCCCGGTTCCGGCCCCACAGTGCACCCGATTTATGCTAAAATACCGATAGCTCAGGTGAGACCTAACTAGCAGAAAATTCAATAAGTTGAACTCACCCAAGTACTCCCCGGAATCGTCCTTCAGCCGGGCGCTCGATCCGGGGGGCCCCAGCGGACCCGGTCGGGCCCGCTAAGGTGCGATCCGGCGTTCTCCACGGAGCAGAATGGCCACCAAAGAATTGCAAACCGAATTGGTCAACGCAAAAAACAGCGCCACGACCAACGACCCGAAGAACAACGGCAACGCCGCCAACGGAGACTACACTGCCGACTCCATCAAAGTGCTCGGTGGCATGGAAGCCGTCCGCAAGCGTCCCGCCATGTATATCGGCTCGACCGGCGAAATGGGTCTGCATCACCTCGTCTACGAAGTCGTCGATAACTCGGTCGATGAAGCGCTGGCGGGTCACGCCGACAAAATCGAGGTAACCATCCATTCCGATAATTCCATCACGGTGGTCGACAACGGGCGCGGTATCCCCGTCGACAACATGGACATCGATGGCGAAAAAATCCCCGCCGCGCAAGTCGTCATGACCACCCTGCACGCCGGCGGCAAGTTCGACAGCAACTCCTACAAAGTCTCCGGCGGCCTGCACGGAGTGGGCGTCAGCTGCGTCAATGCCCTCAGCGAGGAGCTGGATTTGGAAATCTGGCGCGACGGTTTTACCTGGGAGCAGAGCTACTCCAAGGGCGAGCCCACCAGCAAACTCAAAAAAGCCGGAGCCAGCAAGAAGCGCGGCACGCGCGTCCATTTCATTCCTGACAAGTCCATTTTCACCGCCTCCGAATACAATTTCGACACGCTCTCGCAGCGCCTCCGCGAATTGGCGTTTCTGAACAGGGGGCTAGTGATCACGCTCACCGACGAGCGTCAGACCGACTCCAAGACCGGCGAAGCCAAGCGGGCTGAGTTCAAGTACAACGGCGGCATCGCCGAATTCATCAAGCATCTGAACCGCGGCAAGCAAACGCTGCACGAAAAGCCGATCTACATGGAAGCCGACAAGGACCAGGTGCACATCGAAATCGGTCTGCAATACAACGACGCCTACTCCGAGTCCGTTTTCAGCTTCGCCAACAACATCAACACCGTCGATGGGGGCACGCATCTGTCGGGCTTCCGCACCTCGCTGACGCGCACCATCAACTATGCCGGGCAGCAGATGGGCCTGTTCAAGGACGTGAAGGAAAACCTCACCGGGGATGACGTCCGCGAAGGCCTCGTAGCCGTGATCAGCGTCAAGCTGCCGCAGCCACAGTTCGAAGGCCAAACCAAAGGAAAACTGAATTCCGACATCGCGGGCATCGTGCAGGCCGTAGTCAATGAAAAGCTGGGGGCCTTCTTCGAGCAGAACACGGCCGTGGCCCGCAAGATCATCAACAAGGCGATTGACGCTGCCCGCGCCCGCGAAGCCGCCCGCAAAGCCCGCGACCTCACCCGCCGCAAGGGCGCACTCGACGGCGGAGGACTCCCCGGCAAGCTGGCCGACTGTTCCGAACGCGATCCCAACCGCTGCGAACTGTTCCTGGTCGAGGGCGAGTCGGCAGGCGGAACCGCAAAACAGGGCCGAGACCGGCGTTTCCAAGCCATCCTCCCGCTCAAGGGAAAAATTCTCAACGTCGAGAAGGCGCGTTACGACAAAATGCTCGCCCACGAAGAAATTCGCGCCATGATCACGGCGCTAGGCACGGGCATCTCGAAAGAAGATTTCGACCCCACCAAGGTGCGCTACGGCAAAATTATCCTGATGACCGACGCCGACGTGGACGGATCGCACATCCGCACTTTGCTGCTGACCTTTTTCTTCCGCCACATGCAGGATCTGATTAAGCGTAGCAACGTCTACATCGCGCAGCCGCCGCTGTTTGGAATCAAGAAGGGCAAGACGCACCAGTACATAAAGAACGAACATGATTTTGTCAAAGTCATGGTCAAGCGGGCCTCCGAAGGCTTAACCATCCGCTACGGAGAAGGCGCCGCCAAACTGGAAGGCGCAAATCTAACCCGCTTCATCACGGTTCTGAACGAGTACTTGGGATTTCTGGACAAGTTAAACAAGCGCATTCGCGCCGAGGAAATCACCAGTCTGTTACCCAAGCTCGACCTTGCCAAGCGTGCCGATTTCGAAGGCGACAAGAAAACTCCGCCCAAGAAAATCGAGAAGCTGGAAAGAGAACTCAAGCACCTGCAAAAAGAACTGAAGCTGAAGAGCGTGGAAACTCGCTTCGACGAAGAACACAATCTCTGGGCGCTGATCTTCGTCAATGCCCAGGGCGCCGAGCACATCATCAACTGGGAACTGGCCTCCACCCCGGAGTGCCGCCAGCTCATCGCCAAGTTCAAGCAGATTGCGCAGTATCTCGATCCGCCCTTTGTCATCGAGAGCATCCCACGTCCCGCTAAATCGGCAGCCGGCACCGAGGAAAAAGACGCGGACGAAAATGGCGAAAACGAAAATCTGAGCGCCAGCGAATCGGAAAACACCGAGGCCGAGAAGGCGCAAAAGAAATCCGGCAAGCCGCCCGGCCGCCGCGCAAAAGAACCCGAAATCGTTGAGAAAAATACCGCTCGCGAACTGTTTGACTACGTCCTCGGTGAGGGCCGTAAAGAGTACACCGTCCAGCGGTACAAGGGTCTGGGAGAAATGACCGCCGAGCAGCTCTGGGAAACGACCATGGATCCCGAGCGCCGCACTCTCCTGCAAGTAAGGCTCGAGGACATCGCCGAGTGCGAAACCATCTTCACCACACTGATGGGCGAGGACGTGGAGTCGCGCCGAAAATTCATCGAAGATAACGCGCTCGATGTAAAGAATCTAGACATCTAGCTCGAGTTGGGCGGCGGCGCCGCCCGCCAACGTTGCCTGTGGGGAGCGACCCTGGCTCCCGTGATGATGGCGATTGATGCGGCTGAGTGCGGCAACCATCCCGCGGCTTGGCCCGACCCGATCGGGTGGTTCGTTCCGCTGAGGTCGAGCGCGCTGGCCACGCCGCCCGGCGTCAGAGCCGCCATGTCTTTTTCAAAACCGTTGACATCCATGATGGTATTGGCGGGAACGTCTTTCGAATTCCCCGAGGCAAAGAGATTGATTCCCTGCGGCGTATAAATATTGGGCAGTTGCGGAGGCGTCAGCTGGAAACCGTAATGAATGGGGAAAGACCGCGCGGGAAACCAGGCGCCGACAGATGACAAACGGGGTCGCGCCGGTGAGAAAGTTGTCCTGCCAGATGTTGGGCTATTCGTCCGAGTGATTTCCAGGCGACGAAGCGGCAAGCCAAGTCCCCACACCACGGGACAAACGGCGGAGACCGGGCCACGGGAAGGATCGAAGGTGAAGATCCAAAGGTGAAGATCCGGACGAGCGGGGGTGGCTCGCCCCGCTTAGGGGGAACCAGGTGCCCGACCGGCGTCAATTTCCAGATTGGCGCGCTCCGTACTTGACCTCGGGATAAGCCCGGTCAAAGACGAACCACAGCGCCGCGAGCAGCGCGAAGATCAGGTAGCTTCCTTCCGGACCGACCGAGCCGCCGGTCAGCCAATCCGGCCCCTCAAAGCTGGAGTTCAGCAAGTGCCCCGGCAAAATCGCCCCACTGTCGGGGACCGAGTACAGATAGCTCTCGCCCCAGTCCCAGGCCATGTGGAAGCCGACCGCCCACCACAAATCGCCCGTCCGCCGCAAGGTGAGGCAAAAAAAGAAGCCAATCAATCCGGCGGCAACCAGGCCCGTCTTCGCTTCCCCGGGATTCGCTCCGTGAATGACGCCAAACGAAATCGAGAGCAACGCCGCCGCGGGCCAGAAACTCATTCCTCGGGTGAGCACCCATTGCGAATATCCACGCAACAGAAATTCCTCAAAAAATCCGGTCAGCAAGAACAGCGCCGCGTAGAACAGGGCAAAACGGAAGATGCGTCCTCCGTGCAGGTTGAGCGACCCAAAAGTGAACGCCCCACTGGCTCGGAATCCCAGCATGAGAAGGCTGAGGGAGACAATTCCCCACCCTGCTCCCACCCAGAAATTGCGTCCGAACGCGCTGCGCGCGGGTAGTCCAAAATCGCCGAACGAGCAGCCCTCGACTTGCGCCATGACAAAGCCGGGAACGATGGCAGCCACCAGCATGACCGTTTCGGTCACCATGCCCCACCACACCGTCGCACCCGAAGGAGGGCGGACAAAGTGCAGCAATGCGCCTTCAATCACCGCCACCATGCCGCACAGGACCAGATAGATCAGCCAGCGCGTTCCGGCATACATTCCCGCCGGCCCAACGAAGACCTCGCGAAAGGGTGATTCCCGGTGCTCCTCTGCCATCGACGGAGGCCGGGAAGCGATCGAGTCGGGATCCGAAGCAGACAGTAGAGGTGGAGGCTCACCGGCAGGCGGAACTGGATTGGTATCCATTCGTGTCTCGAACATGGTAAAACACTCAGTCCATCTTGTTGCGACCAATTCTCCATTTCGATTCTTTCCGAACCCCGCAGTTGGTCGCGGCCGGGCTTCTGTTGCTCTACCTTCTGCAATGCGTCTGGTTAATCCGGGTGCAAACCTTGCAGGCTTCGGTTCCGGATTCCGATCAGGCTCTGCGCGTCTATCAAGGCCGGGCGCAATGGACCGGAGGCGCCATCGCCGGCACTCCCCAATCGTTGCGAGCGGAAGCCGCGACCGGGGTAGCGTCCGCGGGCCGCGCCGGGCACCTGCGCGTGCGCGACGGGTACGATCTGGACCGCTCGCCCCTCTATTACCTCGCGGCCGCCGCACCGCTTTTGCTGCGTCCTGATTCGTGGTTGCCGCAGCCATTCCGGCCGCTCGTGGCCGCCACCCCCTACCTGTTCTTCGGAGTCATGCTCGGAGCTTCGCTCTGGTACGTTTCCCGTCGTCTCTACGGCAACGCCGGCGGATATATTGCGCTCTGCCTCTACTGCTTTTCGCCGGCCATGATCGTAAACACAGCCGGCGCGCAGAGTCTGGGAGAAATGGGCGGGGTGTGGGGAGCCTTTGGAAGTGTGTTCACGGCCATTGCCGTGGCCCACACGCTCTACGCTCCACGCGAAGTGATCCTTTGGAACTGGCGACGCATTCTGCTTTTGGGCCTGTCCCTGGCGCTGGCATCCGGCAGCCAGTTTTCTCTGGGTTTGCTGGCGCTCGTAATTTTACCCCTCATGCTCTGGGTGGCTCCGGTGCGGTCAGGTGCGGTCGGCGCGATCTGGGCCACCGCGGTTCTCGTCGCCGTGTCGCTGTTGTTCGCAGCTTATTTTTTCGACCCGACGTTGTGGTGGCGTGGAATGCTGCACGCGCACTGGATCAGCTTCGAACCCGCTGCCTTCGGGATTTTTGCCGACTACCGCAACGCCTTCGAGACCATCGTCACCGGCAGCCCGCCGCTGATGCTCGCTCTGCCGGTGGCGCTGCTTGCGTACTGCGGATGGAAGCGGACCCGCTATTTCGGCAATACCGCACCGCTTCTGATTGCCGCGGTGTTGCTCCTGTTGGCCCTGGGTGCACCCGACTTTCCCGGAAAAGGGTTCCATCTGGCCATGCTGGTGTTTCTCTTCGTCTTTGTCGGCGGATTGTTCGCCGATCTGCTTGAGACCGAACAAAGCCTGTTCGTGATGGCTGGCCTGTGCGGATTGTTGGGCACGGCAGCCATCTGGAACCTGTGGCAGCTGGCGGTTTTGAAGTAGCGCTGAACTTGCAGGGTAAAATGACAAGTTAGCAGGTTGGCATGCATCAACCGGGCAGGAAGCGACCATGAGCACACCCACAGAGCCTCCAACGACAAAAACCATTTATGTGACCCGTTCCGGCCTCCCCCTCAGTTTCAAGCTCGCATGGCCGTTTCAGCACGCGACCTCGGGTGCTGATTTCGAGGTTTTGCATGCAGTCATCACACTGGAAAATTCCGAGGACCTGCGCGCGCTGGTGGCAGTGAATCTGTCCGCCACATTGCGGGAAGCGTTGGCATCGCTCGAGCCCCAAGACACGGAAGGTCCGATCATCAATGCTTTGCGAAAAGAGGTTGACTGCAGGCAGACGGAGTTTCTGAAATCCGGCAAACTCGTGCCGCTCGCCCTCTCCAGCCGCCACTATAACTTTAGACTCAAGAAATGGACCTTCGGCAAGGCTGGAGAGGAAGAAATCGCCCGCTCGATCGAGCAGAAAGTGTATTGGCAGACACGCCTTACCGGCGGAGATGCGTGGCTGGGAGACCCGACCGAAGCGCTCTACTCCGACACTACGACCGATCACATGGTTGCCATTGCCGCCGGACTTGCCGAGCAAGGACTGTTTACCATGGCACGGCGCTACGCTCGCGCCCTTCCCGCGCTGATGGGTCAAAACGACCGCTTCGAATCCGCGATGGCAGTGGCCCTTCGGGAGTTGGAAGAAAAACACGTCTTTGAGCGCGGCTAGGGTTTCCGCTAGCGGCCGAGCGCGCGCGTCCCCCGCATCCGGACGCGGACTCTCTCCTCCCGCAACGGCCAGACATTCACCACACCCGGCAAGCGTTCTCGCGTACCATGGGCTGGCCCGACTTGCAGTCAAACGCCGCCCGAAACTCGTTCAGGTTCGAGACTACGCCATTGGCCCTGTACTTTTCAGGAGAATGCGGATCCACCGTGGCCCGCAGACGCCGGTTCTCGTCGCGCTCGTTCGTACACCAGCTCTGGCCATAAGCCACGAAAAAGCGCTGCTCCGGAGTCAAGTTTTCCAGCCGCTCAAGTTTCTCGCCCTGGGTGTCTGCTTTCCATGCCAGGTAGGCCAACAGCGTCCCGCCGAGATCTGCCAAGTCCTCTCCGTTGGTCAGCTGACCGTTGATCTTGATGTCATCGATGATGGTATAACCGGAATACTGATCGATCACACATTTGGCGCGCTGTTCGAATTCCTTGCGGTCGGCCGCGGTCCACCAGTTGCGCAAATTACCCTGGGCGTCGAACTGGCTGCCCTCATCGTCAAAAGCGTGGGTGAGTTCGTGGCCCATGGTGGCGCCGGTGTCGCCATAGTTGGCCGCAGCGTCGCTCAACGCGCTGAACAGCGGCGGCTGCAGCACTCCGGCTGGAAAATTGATGTCATTCTTTTGCGGATCGTAGTACGCATTGACGGTGGGTGGTGTCATGCTCCACTCGTTGCGGTCCACCGGCTTTCCGATTTTCGCGAGCGAGCGGCGAAACTCGAACCATGCCGCCCGTTCCGAGTTTCCGATTTCGTCGCCGCGGACGATTTCCAATGCACCATAGTCCCGCCACCTGTCCGGATAGCCGATTTTGTTGGCCATCGCGTGCAGCTTGATCAGCGCCTGCTCTCTCGTCGATGCTCCCATCCAGGGCAGCGCCTGGATCTCGCTCCGCATCGCCGTCTCCACTTGCTTCACCATTTTTAACGCCGTCTGCTTCGCCTCCGGACTGAAGTACTTGGCCACATACGCCTGTCCGAGCGCTTCTCCTAAGTCGCTATCGACGTCATTGGTGCAGCGCTTCCAGCGCGGCGGCAATTGTTCCTGCCCCCGCAAGGTCTCGTCGTAAAAACTGAAGTTCTCCTGCACGAAGGCCGCGGAAAGATCGATGGCAGCGGCGTGCACGGCATGCCAACGAAGGTAGATCTTCCAATCCGCCAAGCTCTCTTTTTCGATCTCGTCACTCATGACCTGAAAATAGCCGGGTGTCACGACATTGAGCGACGCGATGGGACCAATTCCGGTTGCTGCGAGATAGTCTTGCCAGCTGAAGGCCGGCGCGAGTCTTTGCAGTTCCTCCACCTTCATTTTGTGATAGAGATTGGGCGGGTTGCGCCGTTCGACGCGGGTCATCTGGCCCAGGGCGAGCGCTGTCTCGATGCGCAAGACCGTCGCCGCCCGGTTCGCGGCGTCGTCCGGCTTGTCTCCCAGCAGTTCGAACATCCTGGTGACGTGGGTCTCATAGGCTTTACGCAGCTGTTCGGATTTGGCGTCATTTTTCAAGTAGTAATCCCGGTCCGGCAAGCCCAGGCCACCCTGGTCGGCTTCGGCGATGACCTGGGTGGCGTCGCCAAAATCCTGATTCGAGCGAAACGAGAACAGCGGTCCACCCTCGTAGAGCGAAGGGGGAAACTGTGCGCTGGTGACATAACCGGCGAGGTTCTGTTTCGACTTCAGTAAGGCGATGCGCTTCAACTCCTCCGACAGCGGCTGGGTTCCGAGCCGCTCAATGGCTGCCTCGTCCATGCAGGAGGCGTAGTAATCGCCGATCTTCTGGGTCGACGCCTCCCGCGCCCGATTTGCGTTGGCCGCTTCCTCAAGAATCGCCCTCAACTGGGCGCGGTTCTCGTCCTCGAGCTTGTTGTACGTACCCCAGCTCGACTGGTCCGGGGGAATTGGGTTCTTCTTGATCCAGCCGCCACAGGAGTAGGCATAGAAATCGACGCACGGGTCGACTGTCCTATCCATGGCGGATGCGTCCAGTACGGGACCAGAGATTGAGGGTTGGGCGGACGCCGATGCGGCAGCCAGAAGAACCAGCAGACAAAGAGAGGCGAGTTTCAACTTCATAAGGCATCAGGGCCCATCGTCGCCATTCATCTTACCTGTTTTTTCGCGACGTCCGGCGTCGACGAGAAAACGCTCGTGCGGAGCAAAAACGTCCGTTGCCAAAACCGGTTTGCGGTAAAGACCGCAGCAAGTCCTGCAGAAACATTCTGTGCGGAATTGATTCTCGCCCCGAAAGCGCCGGGGGCCGACCCGACGCCGGAACGAGAAAGGCTGTGGATATTGGACAGGAGGAGACGTCGCAACCGGAGGGTATGCCAGGTTGGAGCGAGCCTATCCTCTCCATAGCGATTGCCCTCGGGATCCCGACCGGAATAAGCGCCGGCGACGGCCGGAATCGGCCTGCCCGGAATGCCCTGCGCCGCCTGAGCCGATGTGTCAAGGAAAACGTAAAGCTCCCAAGGGTCGATCGAAATCACGGACTTTTTTTCTCCGGGGAGGCTGGGGCTGCAGGACAGATTTCCCGGAACACCCGGGCGGCGGTCAGGGGCAAGGGGGAAGGTGACGTAGAATCAGAAGGACCATAAGGCGAAGATTGCGCATCGGTTGGGGAGAACGGAACCTAGCATGGACATGAGTTGGGTCACGGAGCGGGTTGCGCTGGGCGGCGGAATCTGGAACGCGAAGAATATGGGAGAACTGGCGCGCGCCGGTGTGACCGACGTCATCGATATGCAACTGGAATTCGATGACCGGCCGCTTGCGGAGCCGTTCGGGATCCGGGTACTGTGGAATCCGACCGACGACGATTTTCTGCCCAAGCCCCCGGAATTGCTGAAGCGGGGTGTGGATTTTGCGCTCGCGGCTCTGCGGGACCCGGAGAAGCGCCTTTATATTCATTGTGCGGCGGGCGTACACCGGGCTCCGATGATGACCCTGGCAGTATTGTGTGCGCTGGGGTGGGACATGGAAGCGGCCATGGTGTCGATCGAAACGAAAAGGCCAGTGGTTGATTTTGCAGATGTTTATGTGGAGAGCGTGCGGCGGTTTCTGGAGTCGCGAATCGCGGTCGAACCGCGGAGTACGGACTAGCGTGTCCGCCGGGCGCGGGATTCCGAGTGGGCCAGCGCGAGGCCTTTGGCTTGTCTGACCTGCCGCTCGTTTGCGGCACTCGACAGCCCGTTGGGCCCAGTGTGACTGGGCGAGGACGGACCGCTGCTACTCGGCGAAACGCCGTCCGCGCCGGCGCGGCGTTGCTGTGCAACTCCCCTGCGGGTTCGGTCAGCCGACCTCTTCGCTCCAGTGTTCCAGGGCCTTCTTGACGGCGACCATAAACTGGTCTGCCAAGGCGCCATCGATGATGCGATGGTCGTAACCGAGCGTGAGGTGAACGACGGAACGGATGGCGATGGAATCTGCGCCGTCCTTGTCCGTAATTACCATGGGCTGTTTCGTGATGCCCCCCACGCCGAGGATGGCGACGTTCGGCTGGTTGATGATGGGCAAACCAAACACCGCACCAAACTGACCGGGGTTGGTGATGGTGAAGGTCGCACCTTCCACGTCGGCGGGCAGAAGCTTCTTCGAACGGGCCCGCTCGCCAAGGTCGGTGATGCCTCGCTGGAGTCCAAGGAAATTGAGTTCATCGGCGCCTTTGAGAACCGGCACGATCAGTCCCCAATCGAGCGCGACAGCGATGCCCACATTCACGCGCTTGTGATAGCGAATGCTCTCGCCTTCGACTGAGCTGTTCACGATCGGATATTGCTGCAAGGCGATGATGGCAGCCCGCACAAAGAACGGCATAAAGGTGAGCCGCACGCCGTGGCGCTGCTCAAAGCCGTTCTTGAACTTGTTGCGCAGGCTCACGATGCGGGTCATGTCGACCTCAAACATGCAGTGCACGTGAGCGCTGGTGCGGCGCGATTCGATCATGCGTTGCGCAATAATCTTGCGCATTTTGGACATCGGCACCAGGTCCCCGGTATCTCCGGCGGATGCCGTTGCCGCAACTTGGCTGGAGGCGGGAACCGCCACCGGAGCAACCGCGCGCTGCTCGACGAAGTCGAGAACGTCCTGTTTGGTGACGCGCCCGCCGCTGCCAGTGCCATTTATCTTCGCGATATCCACGCTGTGCTCTCGGGCGAGCTTGCGAACCAAGGGGGAGGAGCGCACGTCGGACTCTTCTTCGTCCTCGGGGGTGCGGGCGGCGAGTGCTCGATCGGGGGCGGGCTCTTCCTTCCCGGCAGATGGCGGCGGAACGGGCGCCGGAGGAGGTACGGTCTGGGCGGGGGCGGGCGAGGAAGCGGAAGCGCCACTGCCTTCGCCGATGACGCCGACGACGGTGTTGACCTGAACGGTATTGCCTTCGGAGACTTTGATCTCTTTGAGTACACCGGTGGCGGGCGCCGGGATCTCAGCGTCGACCTTGTCGGTAGAAATCTCGAACAGAGGTTCGTCGCGCTGGACCTTGTCGCCCGGCTTTTTCAGCCACTTGGTAATGGTTCCTTCAAAAATCGATTCCCCCATTTGGGGCATGACTACGTCAGTCGGCATAGTTCCCTTTCGACAGGAAGCCCGCGCGGCGGCGGGATAAGAGCAAATCAGTATTATAGCGAAGGCGCCCGTCGCTTCGAGCGCAGCTGATTGCGGGATCGAGGGTTTCCAATCACAGGTCCGTCTCGCTCCGGGCTCCTCGGCCGGACTGACAAGATCGGTTGCGAGATCCCGGCAAGCGTGCGTCATCGCCGAAGCGCCTTCGATCAAGGGCGAGAAGGCCGGTCATAAATTGGCCTCGGTGGGCGCCGACGCGATTCCGCGTTTCGCAGACTGCGCCGCGGGAACGGCGGAAAACAGGTTCGTGCGCAGGCTGGCATCGATGCATCGATGGGGCCTTCTTGCGCGGTTCGCTCCCGGTCTCTATTCTGTCGGTTACCGATTCATACCGAACAGCAAACAGGAGCCTGCGAGGTCCGAAGACGATGAGCGCATCCCTTGATGACAGCACCCCCCCTTCCCAGATTGCCCAGGACACCCTTGACCAGATCTTCGGAGCGGCCCGCACGCACTCCGCATGGCTTCCCCGGCGTGTGCCCGTCGAAAAGCTGCGCGAGATCTATGAGACCGCGCGCATGGGTCCAACCAGCGCTAATAGCAGTCCGGCGCGTTTCGTGTTTCTCGAAAGCGCAGCGGGCAAGGCGCGTCTTCTGCCTGCTCTCGCTCCGCTGAATGTCGAAAAGACCAAAGCCGCGCCGGTCACCGTCATTGTCGCTTGGGACAGCGAGTTTTTCGAACACCTCCCCAAGTTGTTTCCTCATGCCGGCATGCGATCCTATTTTGTGGGGAACCGGCCATTGATCGAGGAGACGGCCTTCCGCAATAGTTCGTTGCAGGGAGGTTACTTCCTTCTGGCCGCCCGTGCGCTAGGACTCGACTGTGGGCCGATGTCGGGCTTTGACGCGGCGAAGGTGAACACGGAATTTTTCCCGGATGGGAAATGGAAGGTGAACTTCCTGTGCAACCTGGGCTACGGCGATCGCAGCAAACTCTTTCCGCGCAACCCGCGGCTCGAATTTGAGGAGGCGTGTCGCGTCTTATGACAGGCGACGGGCCAGCAGCTCGCGGGCTAGGGTGCCAGAGTTGACCGGCTACGACCTTGGTTTCTTATCCATCTTTTTCTCGACCTTGGCCCAGGTATCTTTGAGCGCCACGGTGCGGTTGAATACCGGGCGGCCCGGTCTGGAATCCGGATCCACGCAAAAATAGCCGAGACGTTCGAACTGATAGCGGCTTTCGACGGCAGCATTGCCGAGCGAGGGCTCCAACTTCGCCTGGGCGATTACCTCCAGCGAATGCGGATTCAGGTTGGCGGTGAATTCCTGGCCTGGTTCGACCTGATTCGGATCTTCCTTGGTGAAGAGGTTGTCGTAGATGCGGACTTCGGCGTCAATGGCATGTGTCGCCGAGACCCAGTGGATGGTCGACTTTACCTTGCGCCCATCCGGAGCATTGCCGCCGCGCGTCACCGGGTCATACGTACAGTGCACTTCAACCACTTCTCCTCGCTCGTTGCGCACCGCCGTTTGGGCGGTTATGAAATAGCCGTAGCGCAGCCGAACCTCGCGCCCCGGCGACAGGCGGTAGTACTGCTTGGGCGGATCTTCGCGGAAATCGTCCTGTTCGATATAGAGCACTTTGGAGAACGGCACTTTGCGCTTGCCGGCGCTCGGGTCCTCGGGATTATTGACCGCTTCGACTTCTTCGACCTGATTCTCCGGATAGTTATCGATGACAATTTTCAAGGGGCGCAGGACGGCCATCACGCGCGGGGCACGTTTGTTCAGGTCTTCGCGAATGTAGTGCTCGAGCATGGCTAACTCGAGTGAGCCGCTCGTCTTCGATACTCCAATGGCGGCGCAGAAATTCCGGATTGCCTCGGGTGAATACCCGCGCCGCCGGATTCCGGACAAGGTTGGCATGCGCGGATCGTCCCACCCGTTGACGTATTTTTCCTGCACGAGCTTGAGGAGGCGACGTTTGCTCAACAATGTGTAGCTGAGGTTGAGACGGTCAAACTCAAATTGCTGGGAAGGGAAGATCCCCAGCTGCTGGATGAACCAGTTGTAGAGCGGACGGTGATCCTCGAACTCCAGGGTGCACATCGAATGGGTAACGCGCTCGATCGAATCCGACTGGCCGTGGGCGTAATCGTACATCGGATAGACGCACCACTGGTTGCCGGTGCGGTGATGCTCCGCATGCAAGATGCGGTACATGACAGGGTCGCGCAGGTTGAGGTTCGGTGACGCCATATCGATCTTGGCACGCAGCACATGCGAGCCGTCAGGAAACTCGCCCTGGCGCATGCGCTCGAAGAGATCAAGATTTTCCGTCACCGAGCGGTTGCGATACGGACTGTCGGCACCGGGTTCGGTCAAGGTGCCGCGATGCTGCCGGATCTGCTCGGCGGTCAGGTCATCGACATAGGCCTTGCCATCCCGAATCAGCTTGAGCGCCCACTCGTAGAGCTGGCCGAAGTAGTCGGATGCATAGTACAGGCCGTCCCATTCAAAACCCAGCCAGCGGACGTCTCTCATGATGGAATCGACGTACTCCTGCTCTTCTTTTTCCGGGTTGGTATCGTCGAAGCGGAGGTTGGTCTTTCCCCCGAACTCATGGGCGAGGCCAAAATCCAGGCAGATGGCCTTGGCGTGGCCGATGTGCAGGTAGCCGTTCGGTTCGGGAGGAAAACGCGTCTGGATGACCGCATCGCCGAACTTTTTCGTTTCGCGATCGCGAATCATGGCGTCGCGAATGAAGTTGGAAGGCGCCGGCGCCGGTTCAGGCGACGGCTTTTTCTCGGCAGCGGTAGGCGGACTGGTGGGACTCATGTTCCTTTCATTTTATACGCATTTATAGCGGCCGGCGGGTCCCCAGTTGGCGTTACCGGCCCGGTGTCGGTTGGGTTTGCTAGAGTCTATAGTTAGGACCAAGTTCCGAGCTCCAGGGAGTCTCCATCCTCAATGGCAAAATGCGTTCAATGCGGTCGTCAGCTTCCCGCGCTCAGCTTCGGCAGGAAGATTTGCCGGTGGTGCGTGCAGCACGAAGCGGCCCAGCGGGGCGAAGATTCCCCGCTCCAGCGCGTCGAGGCGGCGCCATGGCTGCGCCGGCAATCCAGCTCCATGGCGGTCACCCAGGCCATTTTCGGCATTAACGTGGCGGTGTTTATCGCCATGACATTGACCGTGGGCGCTACCTTGCTTGGCAGTCCGGCCTGGCAGGCGCTCTCGGTCCGCATGGGCGCCAATTACGGGCCGTATACCCTCGGCGGCCAGTGGTGGCGGCTGCTGACTTGCGTTTTCATTCATGGCGGATTGGTGCATATCGCGTTCAACATGTGGTGCCTGTGGTATCTCGGCAGGCTCGCCGAGTCGATCTACGGGCACTGGACATTTGCCGTTGTTTACCTGATCACCGGGCTGGCGGCGAGCCTCACCAGCGCGGCGTGGCATTTCCCCGTTCCCGTCGCCAGCGTCGGCGCATCGGGAGCGATTTTTGGCGTCGCCGGGGCCCTGATCGCCTCGTTTTATCTGGGTGAGTTTTCGCTGCCCCGCGCGGCTACGGCCGGGATGCTGCGCAGCGTGGCCATGTTTGTCGGATACAACCTCGTCTTTGGGGCCATGGTCGCGAGCACCGATAATGCGGCGCACGTGGGTGGCCTGGTCATGGGGCTGATTCTGGGCGCCCTCATCGCGCGGGTGGCTCCGCGGCAAGAGGAATCGTTTCGCCGCTTTGCGGTGCTCCTTGTCGGATTGCTGCTGGTCGGCGGCGGAGTGGCTTGGCTGCGGCATTCCCGGGGCTATCTCGGTTCGCTGGATCAAGCACACCAATTCTTGCTCGAAGGCAAAACCGATGACGCGATCGCGCAATTGAAAACGGTCGTCCGCCAGCACCCGGAGTATGTGCCGGCCCATTTCGGTCTGGCACGCGCCTACAGCATGAAGCACGATTTTGCCAGAGCGGAAGCGGAGCTGAAGCGGGTGATCGAACTCAATCCGCGCGACGAAAACGCCTTGTATTACCTGGGATACACCGAACTGGAGCAGAAACAACCGGAACAGGCGCACGCGGCTTTCCAACAGCTCTTGAAACTCAACCCGAGCAGTGCCGACGCCCACGCCGGGCTGGCGGCGGTATTCTCCTTCGGGAAGCAATATTCCGAGGCGCTCGAAGAATATGCGCAAACCGTTCAGCTCGATCCGCAATATCAGAACGTGTTTTACGACATGGGCCAAATGCAGAGCAAACTGGCGCTCTATGACGACGCGATCGCTTCGTTTCTGAAGCAGCGCGAGAACGGAGACGATCCAGACAACGAAGACGCTCTGGCTCGCGCGTACCAAGCGAAAGGGATGCACCGCGAAGCCGACGAGGCCGCGCAAAGGGCGGCTCGGTTTCGCGAACCGTAGGCGTCAGGCATCAGGTTGATGTGCCGTTCGACTGAGGCGGCCCACTTCGGCGCGGGTGACGAAAGGTGCGTGGAAGGCTCTGGGTTGCGCCTAGGGATGCCCGACCGACGATTCCATTTTTCGAATTGCCTGTTCGATTCTGTGCAAGGTCGTTTCCCGTCCCAGCACTTCCAGCGTTTCGAACAGCGGCGGGGCATTCTTCCGGCCGCACGCCGCCACGCGGATGGGCTGGAACATCTGTCCCGCTTTCACGCCCGTCTCCAGGGCAGCGGCACGAAGACTTTGGTCCAGTGGGTCATGCTTGAATTCGGTTTGCGCCAGCACTTCCCGGGCGCGGGTTAGGACCTTCCGAGCCATGGCCGCGTCGCCCTTTTGCGGGATCAGCTCGACCGGGTCGTAAGGCGGGAGCTCTTCCACCAAGAAAAAATCGGCGGCCGTCAGCACATCGCGCAGAAGCTTGATGCGCTCGCGAATGAGCGGGGTGACGGCACGCATCTTCTCCTCCGTGATCCGATGGCCGGCCGACCGGACAACCGGAAGCAGCCGGCCGCTCAGGTCTTCGAGCGAGAGGCCCCGGATGTGTTCGGCATTGAGCCAGAGGGCCTTCGGGTCAAACGTTTCATCCGGCGTCGCGGCCGGCTCCCTGAAATTAATCACCGCGTTCGCGCGATTGATGCCTTCGAGCGAGAAGGCGTCGGTCAGTTCCTGGCGGGTCATGTTTTCGCGATCGTCTTTTGGCGACCAGCCGAGCAGGCACAGAAAGTTGATAAAAGCTTCCGGAAGAAACCCGGCATCGCGATAGGTGGTGACGCTGACGACCGGACCGTGACGCCGCTTGGAGAGCTTCGATCCGTCGGGCGCGACGAGCAATGGAAGATGGGCAAACTGCGGCGGCGTGGCGCCTGCCCCTTCGAAAATGAGAACGTGCTTGTAGGTGTTCGAGAGATGATCCTGACCGCGGATGACGTGACTGATGCGCAGATCGATGTCGTCGGCACAGGAGGCGAGGTGGTAGGTGGGCATGCCATCGGACCGGAGCAGCGCGAAGTCTTCAATGTCATCGGCGGATTTGATCTGTTCCCCGTAGACAGCGTCGGTGAAGCGGACGGGTTCACCGGTGCCGCGGGGAATGCGGAAGCGGAGGGCAAAAGGCTCACCGGCAGCGGCTCGACGATCGCTTTCCGATCGCGCCAGATCGCGCATACCAGGATTGAAAAGCCAGGTCTGATTGGCGCCGGATTTTTCGCTGTCGCCGGTGTGAGCGGGCGTGAAATCGCGGTAAGCCAATCCCTTCTGCAAGATGGCGTCGGCAATTTGCCGGTGCTCGGCCAGGCGTTCCGATTGCTTGTATTCCTCGTCCCATCCGAGGTCGAGCCAGCGCAACCCCTCGAAGATGGAGCTGACGGAGGCTTCGCTGTTACGCTCGACGTCGGTGTCATCGAGTCGGAGGACCACGGTTCCCCGGTTGCGACGGGCATAGAGCCAGTTAAAAATGAAGGTTCGAGCACTGCCGACATGCAAGAAACCAGTGGGAGAAGGCGCAAACCGAACACGAAGCATGACGCTTGAGTATAGCGAGATTGCGCTCTTGGCTCTAGCCGCAGTCGGGCGGAGCGGGCCGAGAGCGACTGGCACTGTGGATCTGTCTGTTTGAGGACCGTCCACCCGGGTTGCGAAAATGCCGCGGCAAGCCCTGGGTCGACCGGAAGATCGGACCGGTTACCGCAGGGTTACCAAGGTAACTCTGGCGCAGAACGTCACCCTAGCGACAATGCATCTCATGAGAGGATACTCTGGTGAAATGGCGTGCCCCGGGCGGGTCCTCCCGGGAGACCGTGCCCGGAAATGACGGTTGTCTTCGAGCTCTCGGGTGTGACAGGATTAGGCCAAGCGAGAAATCCATCCGGGCTAGCTACTGGTGAAGAGGAAGCGATAAGCGATGAACAGCGTCGCCACAGGTCAGGTGCTGATTCCGGGGGCCGTCGCCCTGCTCGTGTTCATGGTGTTCTGGTACCTGTATGAGCAGAACCGTCACAGCTATTTTCGCGCCTGGCAACTCGCCTGGGGAGCCTATACGGCGCACTATGCGCTCAAGGCTCTGGAATACTATCAGGGCCATTCCCCGCTAGTATTTTTCTTGAGTTCGCTGCTGCTGGTGGCCATGGCGGTTTGCATTTTTGTTTCCACCCGGCTGATGAAAGAGCCGTTCCAGCTGAAGTGGTATGACGCAGCGCTGACGGCGACCGGGGTTCTGCTGGCGGTGGTGAGCCTGCGGGCGCAAATGGCCAGCGGGGTGTTCATCGAAGACCCCAATTTGGTGCCAAAATATCTGCGTCTGGAATTGGGACTGGCCGCCGTATTGTTCTATTGTTCGTTCCACTTCTATCGTTACGCTTTTCGCAAGAACTCCATCGCCTTCCGCACGCTCGCGTTTTCTCTCGCCTTATGGGCGGCTCTCATGTATGCCGGCCAATTCCATCAGCCTTTCCTCGAGATTGTCGGCCAACTGGGAGGTTTCCTCGGGCCCATTCCGCAGATGCTGCTCGCGATCGCTATGGTGATGGTGCTGTTTGAAAACGAGCGCAACGCAGTACAGGAAAACGCACTGGCGTTCTCTACCTTGGGCATCGATCCGCGTCGCCTGTTCTCGGCCTCGGAACTGGTCCCCAGTCTGCAGGCGTTTGTCGAGAGGCTGGTATCGCCCCTGCCGAAGCGCCGCGCCGTCTTGTTTGTGTCGCAGCAATGGCGGGGGACCCTGCCTTCGGTAGAAAAGGGATTCTCCGCCGAGTTCCTGGAGAAACTGCAAAAGACGCACGCCGGCGACTACATCGCCGAACTGGCCTACCGGCGCGGCGGAGTGGCCACCTTCCGAGGTTTGGCAGATCTGGAAGAGCCCTTGCCGGCACTTTCCGGAGGAAGGTTCGAAGCCTGCAAGCAGGTGCTGCTTGCCGAAGGAATCACCGACATCATGGCGGTCAGCCTGCAGACGCGGGAGCACAACTTCGGCGTGCTGCTGTTTCCTCACGCCGAGCGGCGCATGTTTGGCTCCTCGAATCTGCGCCTGCTGATCGGACTGTCGCTGCAAATCGCCCTGACGCTCGAAAACTACGTTGTCATGCATGCGGCGCAGCGCCGAACCAAGGAATACGAGCTGCTCACCGAGATCGGGCAAGCCATCAGTTCTCATCTCAACCAGGACGAGGTGCTGCGCACCGTGCAGGTCGAGCTGGGACAGATATTCGACACCAGCACTTTTTACATTGCGTTTCAAGAGGAAGACGAGATTCACTTCGAGCTGGAGATCGAAGGCGGCGCCATTCTTCCCAAGCGCTCGCGCAAGGTTGCCAACGGATTTACCGAACACATCATCCGCACCGGAGAGGCGCTGCTGATCGAATCCGACCTGGAAGCGATGCGGGCTAAACTGGGGGTCGAACTAGTGCCCCCGCTCCCGGCGCGCTCTTTCTGCGCCGTGCCTATCTTCCTGGGGGGCAAGCCGGTCGGTGTCATGGCGGCCATGAGTACCTCCCGGGAGTCGCAATTCCAGCCCCGGGATCTTGAGGTCATGCAAACCGCGGCCGGTCAGCTGGGGGTGGCGATCGAAAATGCGCGCCTGTTTACCGAAGAACAGCGCCGCGCCCGTCATCTCGCGTTTCTCAACACCATTTCGAAAATGGCGATCTCCAGCGAGGACGCCGAACAGATGATGGCCGATATCGTACGCGAGATCCAGAAGAACTTCCGCTACGATCACATCGGCATCGGCATCATGGACTACGCCGCCAAAGATATCGAGATCAAGGCCGAAGCGGGAACGACATCGCAAACCTTGGGCCGCCGGATTGCGCTCGGCAGTGGAGTGCTGGGAAAAGTTGCGCGCACCGGGGTGAGCGCCCTGGTACAAAACGCCGGTCCGGGACAGCTCGCCGGGGTGCTGCCGGAATCGCGGGCCGTGCTCTGCCTGCCGATCAGTTACGGCGAGACGCTGCTCGGCGTTCTCAACGTGGAGAGCCGGGATGAAAACGCGTTTGCGCCTCAGGATGTCTTGATCCTCAATACCCTGGCCGATCTTCTCGCCACGGCATTGCACAACTCGTTCGTCTTCCAAAAGCTGCAGCAGCAATCGATCACCGACGGATTGACCGGTATCAAGACCAGACGGTTCTTCTGGGAGGCGCTCAGTTCGGAGTGGAGACGGGCGTCCCGCTCCGGTCGCCCCTTCTCGGTCGTGCTGATCGACCTGGACAAATTCAAAGAGGTCAACGATTCCCTCGGCCACCTGGAAGGAGATCTGGTGCTCGCTCGGGTTGGCCGGCTGCTCGAACAGAAGTGCCGCCAGTCGAACGTCGTTGCCCGCTACGGGGGAGACGAATTCATCATTCTCATGCCCGAAACCGGCATCGAGCAGGCGCAGATCCTGGCGGAGAGATTACGGTTGTGGCTGGCCACCGACCCGATGCTCGAAGAACACCATATCACCGGCAGTTTCGGCGTCGCCAGCTTTCCCGTCCACGGGTTTTCCATGGAGGACCTCATTCGCGTGGCGGATGCGGGAATGTACGTGGCCAAGCATGCGGGCGGCAATCAGGTTTCAACCTCGGATGCGTTCGGCGAGGGAACCGCGGTGCAGCGACAGCTGATCTCCGGTTACATCGAAGGGTTTCTCCAGCGCGAACATAACGGGGCGGAGCACCTCGAGGAACTGATCACCACCCTGCGCAAGCTGTGCGGACGCGAGGAAGGAACCGGTCATCGGGCCATGCGGGAGGCCGTCGAAGCTCTTTCGCGCGCTGCCGAACTCCGGGAGCACAACGCCTCCGGACATGGGGACCAATGCGCACATTTTGCGGCCATCATCGCTCGCGGGCTCAATCTCTCGGAGCAGGAAGTGGACGAGATCACCTTCGCCGCCCGGGTTCATGACGTGGGCACACTGTTCATCTCCGATCGAATCCTCAACAAAGCCGCCGCGCTGAGCGAAGAGGAACTCGCCGTGCTCCACCAGCACCCGCTCGTAGGAGCGGAAGTGGTGCGGGTGATTCCGGAAATTGATCGCGTGGCTCAGGCCATCGAGTCTCACCACGAGGCCTTCGACGGCAGCGGTTTTCCTCGCGGATTGAAGGGCGAGACCATACCGCTCTACGGCCGCATTGTCGCCGTCGTCGATGCCTACGTGAATATGACGAATGATCGCCCTTCGGCCCCCCCGAAAAGCGACGAGCAGGCCTTGGTGGAACTGGGAAGGCTCAGCGGCACTCGCTTGGACGGCATGATCGTGCGCCTGTTTGCTCGCCTGCTGAAGATGGAACGACTCTCCAGCCTCGGCGGCGGCGCCAGCTAGCCGCAGCGAGGCGGGGAAGCGCAACGCCTTATTCCTGTCGCGTTTCGATCGGCATTCGCCGGACAAAGCCGGCAATCTGCTGGCTAAGAGGGAGCCCCGGCTACGGGGTCAGTATCAGGATTGCACCCGGAGGCAGGTAATTCTTGCGGCGAAACCAGTCCTCCATCGCGGCCCGCAGTTGATCGAGCGGAACTTGCGATCCAATCTCCAGGGACCCGTCGGCCACCGGCAGCGTGTCGTCAAAAACCGTTGCATTGGTGAAATTGCGCATGCTGAAATTGTCGAGCCACTTCAGAGGGCATGCTCGAAGCTTGCCCTCATGCTCGTATTCCACGCGGATTTTTCGGGCAAACATAACTCGATGGCCTCAACCTTTCTCTCCCCTCTTTCGCTCCGTCCGCAATGTTTCTGCCCTTCGACCGCCGATCCTTTCGCGGCCTGGCTCCGCCCCGGGAAGCCATCCCCAAACCAGACTGCCCAAGGCGCGCAGCACGCCCGGACCAAATCGAGTTGAGCGGTGCGGCCTTTGACCATTGAGCGCTGATGGACGGGTCGGGAAACATGAAGTTGAGCCTCGCCCGACGCCCGGCTAGCGGCCAGCGGAAGCCGGCGGCTGGGGATCGGCCACCACGCCTTCGAGGTGCTGGAGAGTCTCGTCGATGGTTAGCGAATACATCTCCCGGCCCAGGCCTTCGCCCGACTCCAACGCGGTTTTCAGAAAATGGCCCGCGATTTCCTTCGTCAGGGGGTCGGTGATGAGCTTCCCGGTGCGCTTCTTGTATTCCACCCAGGCCGGATGAGGCAGCGCCACCCAGACCGGGCGACCGTCCACCAGAAACTTGACGTCGACAGCATCGGCATGCCGGGTGGCAATGGCCACGATCAGGGCCTGATAGACAACGTGCACTTGCTTCTTGGTCCAGCGGTCGACGGCGGTGAAGTTGGTGAACATAGCTAGAACTGGAGAACCACCTAACTATAGCGCCAGGCGAGGAAGCGGAGCAAACGGCGGCGGGTTGGACCCCTGCCGCGCCCGAAAGATCCAGCTTGATTGCTCTACTGAGATTGCGGAGGCCGCTTCCCGGATATCGGAATCTCATGTTCCTGATCCAGGTATTCCATGGGCCCGTGGTCGGAATGGGCGCCGGGCACCGCAACGTCCCCCTCTGCGCTCATCGGCTCGGTCAAGGGCGTAGACATCGCTTGACCCGAGGCGGTGGTGTAGATCGCCTCGTCGAACAGAGACCCGGTTTTCGCTTGCGCCAGGGCAAACACTGGAAAGGCCCTGCCCCCGGCCCAGCCCACCGAGATGTAATCCGCAACCATGGTTCCCGAAAACGTATCCGGCAGCCAAGTTAACTCCATCGGCCCGGCCAGCGTTTCCGCCGTTGTCCAGGTGGCACCACCGGTGGACGACTGTATGAACCCGACATTCAGCGAGCAGCCGCTGTTGCAGTTGGACACCGGGTAAAAATAGTAGGCGAGCGCGATTTGAGCCTTGGCCCCCTCGGTGCCCGGCAAAATCGCCGCTCCGGTGATGAAGTGATCCACCGTGCTGGCAACCGCATCGATCGGCACCCGCTTAACCGCTGACCACTTCGTACCGGTGGTCGAAGTGCTGTAAACGATGTCATTCGAGGAACACTTCTTGCGGAAGCGGCAATCGGACCATATCACGTACACCTTGCCCGCTCCGTCAATTGCGGAGGAGGGCAAGCCGTCGCTCCGCAGACCGCCATCCTCACTGTGATTGATAAAGCTGGCCACGTTGACCGCCTTGGTCCAGCTCTTGCCGCCATTGGTCGAGATAAATGCAATCACATATCCGCGGAACCCTAGAATCGGCACAACCACTGTCCCTTTCGGCTGCACCACGGGCACGCCGCCGATGCCAAAATCCTGCCCTGCGGTGGCCAACGCCGGCCCCCACGTCTGCCCACCATCGGTCGACGTGCTCATGCGGACAAGGTCGCCGTCCGCAGGGTTGTCCCACTCCGCATAGCAGTGTCCGTAATAGGGACTGGTGCTGGTGTTGTCGCAGACAATCCAGTTCTTGTCGGCCGAAGCCGAACCCGTGACCGCCACCGGATTGCCCCAGTGAATGCCGTCGGTCGAGCGACTCACCGCCACCGAGTTATTGGCAGCGATCGGCAGCGTCGAGATCAGCCAGATGCCGTGGAGTGCGTCGTAGGCTACCGCCGCGTCACTGGCCGCCGAGTTCGTTCCACCCTGGTAAATCGTGATTCCCGGCAGATACCCGTTGGTCCAGGTCTGGCCGCCATCGGTTGAAGTCGCGAACCCGACATCGGCGCCCCCGCCTCCGAAAATTCGCGCCACTTGAAACGCGCTGACAATGGTCGAGCCGTAGGAGAACGTTCCCGGTTCGACTTCGGTGTCATGCTGACTGGGAGTATCGGTAAAGGTATCCTCACTCAACTGCGTGAGGCTGACCTGGGCTTGGACACAAGTGCTGAACCCAATGCGGATCGCCAAAACCACCAGGCACAGCGCACAGCGACTGAGAACGGAGTCATGGATAGCCTTCATCTTGCCATCAACCTCGCAGCATTTTGGGAGCCGCCTCCGGCGCCAGGGCAGGCTTTTACCCGCACTTTTTTCACCGCAAGAAGACCCAAAAGTTCGGGAAAAAATTACTGACTCGGGCCACGGGCGGCCCGTTTCAGTTCCCGAGCGTAGCCGCTCGCCCGGACGCTGTCAACCAGGTTTGAAAAACAACTTTGCCCATGTTCGAATTGCTCTGCTAGCCTATCGTTATGCCGCAGTCCGTGAAAGAACGAGTTGCCAGGTTGCGAGAAGAAATTGCGGAAATCTCTGAAGCAAACCGCCTGTATCTTCAAGGCGGGAAAAAAATGGTCGGAGCGTCCGACCATGAGCGGCGTTTGCAAAGACTGCAGGAAATTATGGACGAACTCAGGTCGCTGACCGACTGGAAAAAGACCTGACCGCATCAGCCACCTTGGACGCGGCTCGGCCGCTAGGCTCGCGGGCGGGCGACTTGCTTTTCAGTCCGACGCCTGAACTTGCATGCTTTCCGTGATCCAGAGCTGCGCCGGCGCCCCCTTCGTGGTGCGCGTGGCCGTCGCGCGAAAGCTGGTGCCGGTAACTTCGACATCGTAGATATACGGAGGACGCTCGCTCTTCAGCGTGAGATAGTTCCCCGAAGTCAGCTCATCGAGTGAACCGTACTTCCCCTGTGATGCCAGATAGCCGCGCTCGGCGTTGGCAATGCCGAGCAGATCATTCTTTACGCCGGCGAGGGTGGCGAATTCCTCGGGACTGCCCCCTCCCGCACCCGGAGTCAGCGTTTTGACCTGCAGGGAATAGAGGTACATGCCGATGGCCATGGCCACGATCGTGCCCATAAAACCGAAAACCCGTCCCATAATCCGCTCCCCGAGTCCCATTGCATCGCGAATTCGATACCCGGGCAAGTAACCGGAGTGCACGGGTCGGGGTCAGAAGGGCAGGCTCAGGGGAACTGAGGTAACCGGAACAGCCACCCGGAGGGCGGTTGGGCACCGAAGTGGCGACCCCGGAGGGAGTCGAACCCCCAACCCTCAGATCCGAAGTCTGATGCTCTATCCAATTGAGCTACGGGGCCGTTCGCCGCAGTTGATTTTACACTGCGAGACGCTTAGCATGCCCAGCGAAATCTCGGTCACGTTGTACCATCAGAACGCATGCCTTTTCTGCCCCATCCCGTGACGCACAGCAGTTCGCGCCTGTTGGAGTTCGAGGCTCTGCGCGATCTGCTCGGAGGATATGCCTCGTCGCCATTGGGCCGGCGACGCATTGCCGAACTGCAACCTGTGCTCGACCCGGACTGGATTGAAAATCAGCAACAGCTCACCAGCGAAATTCGCGAATATCGCCGCGTGGGCGGGCGCTTTGCATTCGAAGGCCTGTCGGAAGTACACCGGTTGATCGAGAAATCTCGCATCTCCGGAGCTGCTCTGGAAACCGGCGAAATTCGCGACATCATCCTGATCGCCGACCGCGCCTCGGAGTGGCGCGAGATCGTCGCTCAACCGCCGGCCGCGATGCGCGGGACGTGGACTGGAGTCGAAGCGCTGTCCGCGTTCGGTCACGACTTCACTGTTTTCTTGCGCCAGTTCCATAACAAGATCCTTCCCGACGGCACGCTTGACGATCGTGCTTCCCCTGAACTCAGCCGCGTCCGCCGCGAGATCGAGAAGCAGAAGCGCCAGATCCAGGAGTCGCTGCGCGGCTATCTGCGCAAGTTGGCCGAAGGCGGGGCGGTGCAGGATGAACTCATCACCATCCGCGGTGAGCGATTCGTCATTCCGGTGAAGGTCGAGCAGAAACGTCGCGTTCAAGGCGTGGTCCACGGCGCGAGTTCCAGCGGACAAACCGTCTTTGTGGAACCACTCGAAACCATCGAGCAGAACAACGAACTGGTCCGGCTGCTCGAGGAAGAACAAGCCGAGATCCATCGCGTCCTCTTGCAGATGACGCGTCAGATCGCAGAGCACGGCGACGCCCTCGTGGACGCCTCCGACGGGCTGGCGGAACTGGAGCTCCAGTTCGCGAAAGCCCGCTTCGCCGAAGATTACAACTGCGTAGCGGTTCGATTGTCGAAAGCGGGTGATGCTCATCTGCTCCTTCACCGTGCCCGACATCCGCTGCTCGAGCGCAATCTAAAACTCAAAGATGGCAGGATCGTGCCCGTCACGATCGAGCTGGAAGGCGACCGGCGGCAGCTGGTGATCACCGGCCCCAACACGGGAGGCAAGACTGTTGTTCTCAAGACGCTCGGTCTGCTCGCCCTGATGGCGCAGGCCGGAATGCCCGTGCCCGCCGATCGCGCCGACCTGCCTGTGTTCGACGCGATCCTGGCCGACATCGGCGACTATCAGTCGATTGAACAGAATTTGTCGACTTTTTCCGCCCACATCACCAACATCGATTTTGTCTCACGCACCGCCACCAAAAACTCGCTGGTGCTCCTCGACGAACTCGGCTCCGCCACGGATCCCGAAGAAGGCGCGGCGCTTGCCGTCGCCATCGCCGAATATGTGGGCAGGATCGGCTGCATGGTCGTGATCTCGACGCATCACACGTCGCTGAAGGTCTATGGCGCGAACACCCCGGGAGTCATCAACGCTTCGGTCGGCTTCAACGAGATCAGCTTACAGCCAACCTATGAATTGAAGATCGGCGTTCCCGGAGCATCGGCCGGAATCAACATCGCGCAGCGACTGGGACTGAACGCCGCCATCATCGAATCTGCCCGTTCGCGACTGGGCTCGCAGACGCAGGATGTCGGGCGCTTCCTGGACCGGCTGCACTCCGACCTTCGGGAACTCGAAGCCGAGCGGGCTCGCCTGCAGGGCCGCGAGTTGGAGCTGGATCGCGAAAAGCAGCGACTCGCCGGCGAGGGCCGCAAGGAGCAGCAAGCCAAAGTCCGCGCGATGGAGGCCAAGCTCGAGGCTCTGTTCCGCGATTTCGAATACCACGCTCGCGAGACCGTAAACGCGGTGCAAGATCGGGCTGCTCAGCAGAAACTTTCCAAAGACGCCGAACGGCGCATCGCTAGAATGCGACGCGAGTTTCGCGAGCAGTTCGACGCCACCGTCGTGGCCCACGCGACGGGCGCCGATCGCGGCGATCCGAATGCCCAGCCGAGTCTGGTCAAGCACGTCTGCGAAGGCGATACGGTCAAACTCAAGTCCATGGGACGAGCGGCCGTGGTGCAGAAGAAAATTGGGGACCATCACTTCGATGTTGAAATCGGATCCATGAAAATGCGCGTCGCCCGCGAAGATATCGCGGAGGTGCTAGCGAGCGCGCAGGGACAGACGAAAGCGCAAACCAATCCCGTGGACGCGGCGCGTTCCCGCGGGATCACCGTCCAACTGCAGAACGAATCGAGCGAACGGAATCCCCCTAGCGAAATTAATGTCATCGGGCACACGGTGGACGAAGCCACCAGCGCCGTCGAAAAATTCGTCGACCGAGCTTTCCTCGCCGGCATGCCGCGGGTCCGCATCGTGCACGGCAGCGGGATGGGCATCCTGCGCAAGGCGCTTCGCCAGTACCTGCAGAAGCACCCGCACGTGGAGTCGGTGACCGAGCCACCCTCGAATGAGGGCGGGGGTGGAGCAACGGTGGTCGAGTTGCGAGTCTAACGGGAGTGCTCGCGGCTTTTCGACCGCTCGGAATCTTTGATTCTATCCGCGCAAAACGCTAAAACATAGGAACTTGTATGGGATCAGACCGGTATTCCACACCTTTCCCACAGCAATTCGACCCGGCCATATTCCCCTCGCCGACTTCCGCCCTCATAATCACTGTGGGAGTTGTGAGCGCTCGCCAATGACTTCGACCTCTTCCGACAACTTCAAAGAAACGCTGAAGCAGCAGGCTGATATCGTCCGCGTCATTGGCGATTACGTCAAGCTGAAGAAGGCTGGGGCGCAGAACTTTTCGGGGCTCTGCCCTTTTCATGCCGAGAAGACGCCTTCGTTTTCGGTGCATGCCACGCGGCAGTTTTTTCATTGTTTCGGATGCGGACAGTCGGGTGATGTTTTCACTTTCGTGCAGAAGGCCGAGAACATTACTTTTCCCGAAGCCGTCCGGCTGATTGCCCAGAAGCTGGGCGTGCCGATGCCTAAAGTTGCGTTCTCCAGCCCGGCCGAGGCACGCGACGCGCAGGCTCGCATGGCTCTGCTGGAGGTGCACGTGCGGGCGACGGCGTTTTTTCAGGAATGTCTGCGGCGTCCAGAAGGGGCGAACGCCCGTGCCTATCTTAAGGGGCGCGGGCTGGATGACGAGACGATCGCCGGCTTTCGCATGGGATATGCGCCCGACTCGGGCTTTGTCCTGCGGGATGCTCTGCGGCGGGAGTTCGAGGAAGAGCTGTTGCGGGAGAGTGGTTTGTTTTCGTGGAAGGAAAGCTCGCAGCCTTCTCCGCTTCCGAATCACATGCCGGGGAAAACCGAACGGGTCGAGAACGACCCCGGTGCGGCGGTTGCGGAGAGTCGCGAGCTGGCGACGATGTATTCCAAATTTCGCAATCGGGTGATGTTTCCGATCTGCAACGACCAGGGCAAGGTGATTGCGTTTACCGGACGCACGCTTTCTACCGACGAGAAGGCCGGGCCCAAATATCTGAATTCTCCGGAGACCGCGATTTACTCGAAGTCGCGGGTGCTGTTTAATCTGGACAACGCGAAGGATGCAATTCGCAAGCTGGACTACTCCATTCTGGTCGAAGGGCAGATGGATTGCATTTCGGTCTACGCCGCGGGCTTTCACAACGTGATTGCGAGCTCGGGCACGGCTTTCACCGAGATTCAGGCGAAGTTACTGGGGCGGTTTTCAAAGAATGTGGTCGTCAATTTCGATCCCGACACGGCCGGAGCTCGGGCCACGGAGCGCACTCTCGGCTTGCTGGTCGAAGAAGAATTCCATATTCGCGTGCTGACGCTGGAGACCGGATTCGACCCGGATCTGTTCATACGGCGCAAGGGTAAGGACGCCTATGGGGCGGCGCTCAAGAATTCGCAGAAGTATTTCGATTATCTGATTGATCGGGCGCGCGCACTGTTTCCGGCGCGGAATGCCGACAGCAAGGTGAAGGCCGTCAACCATCTCCTTCCCCACATCCAGCGGGTACCGAGCCGGATTGTGCGCGACGAACTGGCGCTTGAGATTTCGCAGAAGCTGGGGATTGATTCCGCGGTGCTGCGGCAGGAATTAAAGCACGCCGCGACCAGCCGTTCGGCAACCCAGGTCCAAGCTTCGGCGGAGAGGCAGATTACCGGCGCGGAGCGGGTGCTGATTCGGGCGCTTGCTTCGGCTACCGAGATGCAGGCCGGAGAAGCGCGGAGTTCGGCTCGGGAAGGCGCGGACGAGGAGTTTGACCCAGCCCGGCAGGCCCAATTCGCGCTGCAACCAGAGCATCTGTACGAGGGGCTGGCATCGCAGTCGTTGATCGAGGCGCTGCTCGAATCCGGGGGCGGAACGGCCGATGTTATGGCGGTGCCGAAGACGGAAGAAGATCGCCGGCTTCTGGCTTCGATCCTGATGAGCGAAGAGGAAGAGCTGACGCCTGAGACCGTGGAAGGCGCAGTGCGGGCTTTGCGCCGGATTTACTTGCGGCGGCGGCTGGAGCAGGTGCAACTGGCATTGCAGCGTCCGGGCCTGCCGCTCGCGGAAAAACAGGCGCTTTTGCAGGAAAAAGTGCGGTTGAAACGAGCCTTGATGGATCCGGGCCTGGGGGAGACCGGCAGCAAGGCATCGTAGTCGCAACCGGGGTTGGAACGAAACCCGCCGCCGCGACATCTAAGAAACTAGCGGAAAAAGAGATACGGGCGGCAAGGGCAAGTTGGCCGGCGGGCGCATGCTTCCACTCCTCGTGACGGAAACACCGGTCGGCGTGCTATACTTCTAGGGTTTGTGCGCCTCGCGCACAACTCCGTAACAACTCCCACCGCTGAATAGCTTGGCGTGCGCGTATCGGCGGACGCCTTGAAGGATAATCTGTCTTGGCATTAGATGACAAGTACGACGATATAAAAAAGCTGATCGACGCAGGCAAAGAGAAGGGATATCTGACCTATGATCAGGTCAACGACCTCATCCCGCACGATGTGCACTCTCCTGAAGACCTGGAAGATCTGCTAACCACGATCGGAACGCAAGGCATCGATGTACTCGAAGGCTCGAAAGGGTCTCCGACCGATCTGGACAAAAAATTCGAGGAAGTAGAGGAAGGCTCCGAGGACGTCGAACTCGACTTAACCCCCGGCGCCCTGGAAAAAACCAATGACCCCGTCCGCATGTATTTGCGCGAGATGGGAACCGTGCCGCTGCTCACGCGCGAAGGCGAAGTGGAAATCGCCAAACGCATCGAGCGGGGGCAAAACCGCGTTCTGAAGGCACTTTCGCGTTCGCCGATTGTGATTCGTGAACTTCTCGCTTTGGGCGAGGACCTCGAGAAGGGCGTCCGCTCGATTAAAGAGCTGGTGACCTTCGATGAAGAGGAAATCACGGAGGAGATTGTCGACAAGCGATTGAAGGAATTTCTTGCCAAGATCCACAATCTAGACAAGCTCTACAAGAAGATCTTGCCCTTCGTCGAGAAGTTGGCGGCGGTGAACCAGAAAAAGCGGCCGCGCGACCATCGGCGGTACCGTTTTCAGCTGGCCCGCGCGGTGGTTCGCACATCCGTTGCCGTGCGCAAGCTCGGCTTCACGAACAACGAACGCAAGCGTCTGATCGATCGCGTCAATCGCACGGTCGACGGCATGCGCTCGCTCGACCGCCAGATCCAGAACCTGGAAAAGCGGGCGGATGCGACGCGCAGCGAGGAGCAGAAGAAGGAATATAAAAAGCAGTCGCGCGCTGTCCGTGGAGAGCTGGAAAAGCTTGAAGTGGAGGCGGGCCTGCTGTTCCAGGAGCTCAAGCGCACGCAGCGCGAGATCATCCAGGGCGACATGGACGCCGAGCACGCCAAGCGCGAGCTGATTGAAGCGAACCTGCGCCTCGTGGTCTCGATTGCCAAGAAGTACACCAACCGCGGATTGCAGTTCCTCGACCTGATTCAGGAAGGCAATATTGGCCTGATGAAGGCCGTGGACAAGTTCGAATACCGTCGCGGGTATAAGTTTTCAACCTATGCCACGTGGTGGATTCGGCAGGCAATCACTCGTGCCATCGCCGATCAGGCGCGCACCATACGTATCCCGGTGCACATGATCGAAACCATCAACAAACTGATCCGCACTTCGCGGCAGCTGGTGCAGGAACTGGGACGCGAACCGACGTCGGAAGAAATCGCCAAGCGGATGGACATTCCGGTGGCCAAAGTCCGCAAGGTGCTGAAGATCGCCCAGGAACCGATCTCTCTGGAAACGCCGATCGGCGAAGAGGAAGATTCGCATCTTGGAGACTTCATCGAAGACCGTGCGGTCGTTTCACCGGCCGAGGCCGTGATCAACGTCAACCTGAAAGACCAGACTTCGCAGGTGCTTCGTACGCTGACCCCGCGCGAGGAGAAGGTTATTAAGATGCGTTTCGGGCTGGAAGACGGCTCGGAGCACACGCTCGAGGAAGTCGGGCAATCGTTCGCGGTGACCCGCGAACGCATCCGGCAGATTGAGGCCAAGGCGCTGAGAAAACTACGGCACCCTTCGCGCTCGCGGAAGTTGCGGGCGTTCATGGACGGAGTTAGGGACTAGCATTGTCGGGCTGGACTTGCCGGCGACCGAGACCCGCATCCGCTCCTTATTATTAGGTCGGAAGTGCGGGCGCGGATCGAACCGCACCGGGAAATCGAGATAGGAAATCAGGCGCGAGCGATCGCGCCTTTTTTTGTTCTCATCCGGATTTTTCGCGGTTTCAGCCTTCGCGGTTCGCCCGCCTCAAGCCGAACTCATCATGGTGCACGCCTGATCCCAACCATCCAACCGTCCAACGATGTGAGGCTCCCGGCCAGGCGTCGATCCCGAGGACCAAAATTGGCCCTTCGACCCGGCAGCCAACTTGTCCCTCTGACGACGCCAACCGTCCCTCGGTAACCGCACTCGAACCGACCCGCAGGTTGCCCATCGAGCGGTACCTCGGGGGCTACGGACCAGACGGGCATGAGCTGCGACTAACCCGTCGGCCCTGGAACCGCTGTTTCCAGAATCGTGCCCTTGTCGCCGACCACCCACAGGCGCGTGCCGTCGCTTGTCCCGAAGATCTCAAAAAGCCGGTTCCGAGTGCCGCTGTCGCGCGCCGTCCAGTGCTCGCCGTCATCCTCCGACTCGAGAATCGTGCCTTCGTCACCGACGGCCCACACCCGCTTGCCGTCACCGGTCCTGAAGATCGAACGAAGATCGTTCTGCGTGCCGCTGTCGCGAGGCGTCCAATGCGTGCCGCCGTCATCCGATTCGAGAATCGTGCCCTTGGCGCCGACGACCCACAGCCGCTTCCCGTCACTGGTGCCGAAGATCGAACTAAGGTAGTTCTGAGTCCCGCTCTCGCGTCTTTTCCAGCGTTCGCCGCCGTCGTCCGACTCCAGAATGGTACGCAACCCGGCGGCGGCCCACAGCCGCTTCCCGTCGCTCGTCCCGAAGATCGACTCAAGATTCTCGTTGGTGCCGCTATCGCGCGCATGCCAGTGTTGGCCGTCGGTCGAGGTCAGAATCGTTCCCCGGGCGCCGCCGACCCACAGCCGCTTGCCGTTGCTCGTCCCGAAGATCGAATAAAGCCATTCATTTGTGCCGCTGCCGCCCTGATGCCAGCGTTGGCCGCCGTCATCCGACGACAGAAGCGTGCCGTTCGCGCCAGCGATCCACAGCCGCTTGCCGTCGCTGGTCCCGAAGATCGAACCGAGATCGTTCTGCGTGCCGCTCTCCCGCGGCTCCCAGTGCTGGCCGCCGTCATCGGACGACAGAAGCGTGCCCACCTCGCCCGAGACCCAGAGCCGCTTGCCGTCACTGGTCGCGAATATCGAACCCAGATCGTTCTGCGTGCCGCTGGCGCGCGCACTCCACTGTTTGGTTGGTGTTAACCCGGTATGCAGTTTTTGCGGGGCGGGTGCAGGAGAGTGAAAAACCAACCACGCCCCGACCGCAACGATCAAGATTATTGTCCCGGCTCCGCCGGACAGCGCACCGATCCTGCCTAGGTTGAGCGGTTACTTCGGGGTCGCATGCTCATCCTCGTCGCGTTTCGGCCCGGTGCCTTCCCTCTGTTCTGCTGCCTTCCGCCGATCATCCTCAAGCCTCGCCGGCTCATCCGTAACGTCCTCGATCGCTGTACCGCCTGGTCCTGCGCCTTGCCCAGCAGACAGTGTCTTGAGAAGCTCCTGAAGCCCGCGCCCATAGTCCTGTCTGAGATCCACATGCTGCAGGCGACCCAGGCGCAGTGGCATCTCGCAATCTCGATAAATGATGGGGATGACAGTTTTCTTTTTCTCCAGAGCGAAATTAACCTCGTCCATGACATTGTCGGACTCGACCGAGGCGGGGAGAGGATCACCATCACGCACGGGCAGCGCGCCAAAGCCTCTTCGATCTCGCGGTCCCATCGTTCACCGGGAGTGAGCTCCAGTTGATCCAGCCACACGTTCGCTCCGGCCGCCTTCAAGTCTCCGACTAGCCTGAGGGCGAAATCGGAGTCTTTTCGGCAATAGCTGAAAAAAGCCGGCTGTGCGCCTTGTGTCACCACTCGTTTGTCAGGGCCGCCTGCGAAACGCTGCTCCTTGCCTGTAGGAGCAAACAATCCCGTTCCGATGTCCGACATTGTATGCCATACCCTCGGGCAGGGGTGGCTATGGGAGTCGAGAAAAAGACGTGGGACGATGTCCTAGGCGAATTCGGAGTTCCCCGTCGGGGCACCGCCACACCGCGGCGTCGGCCTTGACTTTCATGACCTTCTCATAAAAGCGAAAGCGCTTGTGGGGCATTGCCCAATGGGGACGCCCGCGCCGGGTCTCCCCGGCTATCGGGCAATCGTCGAATCGTCGGGCGCAGGAGAAGGTCAGGAGAAGAGACGGCGATGCCGAGCGTTCCCGCCAGCCGCTGGCGCGCCTTTATCGTTAAGTCCGGCGCTAAGTCCGGCGCCTGGGCGACGTTGGCGATACCAACCTGCTTTCGGTCTGCTCCAACCGGGTGCATTTTGCGACCTTCCTCCTACACCCGATGCTCGCGATCCGGCGGTGAACGCCCCACCGCTGGTGAGGCACGGTTGCGTGGTCTGGTGGACCTCTGCGGGCACCGGCCAGCCGGGTGGCCGAAGCCGGGGTGACGGTGAATTGCTTTCGGGCGAGAAAGAACAACCCCGAATTATTCACCAGGGCAGCAAACCACCGGCAGCGAGTCGGGTCCGCGAGACGCCACGCAATTTTGCGCCGTCGCACCCTGCTAGAATCAATCCATCTGCATGGAAGCTTCTCGCATTCGCAATTTTGCGATCATCGCGCATATTGACCACGGAAAGTCCACGTTGGCCGACCGCTTGCTGGAGTTGACTGGTTCGCTTGCCATGCGCGAAATGCAGGAGCAGGTTCTCGACTCGATGGACCTCGAGCGCGAGCGCGGTATTACGATCAAGGCCCACGCCGTCCGCATGCTTTACCCTGCGCAGGACGGACAGATTTATCAGCTCAACCTGATCGATACGCCGGGTCACGTGGATTTTTCCTATGAGGTCTCGCGCTCGTTGGCGGCCTGCGAGGGGGCGCTGCTGGTGGTGGATGCCTCGCAGGGAGTGGAAGCGCAAACGTTGGCCAACTCCTACCTGGCAATCAATCATGGCCTCGAAATTATTCCCGTGATCAACAAGATTGACTTGCAGAGCGCCGACATTCCGCGAACCAAGGAGATGATTGAGAGTGCGGTTGGACTGGACGCGACCGAGGCCTTGCTGATCAGCGCGAAAACCGGCTTGGGTGTCCCGGATGTGCTCGAGGCGATCGTCAAGCGAGTTCCGCCTCCGAAGGGCGCGCCGGAACGGCATCTGCAGGCGTTGCTGTTTGATTCCTGGTTTGATCCTTATCGCGGCGTGGTCGTGCTGGCACGGGTCTTTGAAGGCACGCTGCGCAAGGGACAAAAGATCCGACTGTGGTCGAACGGACGCGTGTTTCAGGTGGAGGCCCTCGGCACGCTGACTCCCAAGCCGGTGGAGATCAATGAATTGGTCGCCGGCGAGGTCGGATTCATCATCGCGAACATCAAAAACGTCGCGGATACCAAGATCGGCGACACCATCACCGACGACGACCGGCCATCGCTGCAGGCATTGCCCGGGTTTGAGGAAATCAAACCCATGGTTTTTGCCGGACTCTACACGGTGGATGCGCATGAGCACACGCAGTTGCGCGAGGCGCTGGAAAAATTGAAGCTGAACGATTCCTCGTTTTTCTTCGAGCCGGAAAGCTCGGTGGCACTCGGCTTCGGCTTCCGCTGCGGCTTTCTGGGGTTGCTGCACATGGAGATTATCCAGGAACGTCTGGAGCGGGAATATAATCTCGACCTGATCACGACCGCGCCCGGCGTCCGCTATCAAATCACCAAAACGGATGGAACCGTCATCGAGGTGGATAATCCCTCGCGGTGGCCCGACACCAGCGAGATCGCGAAGGTGGAAGAGCCGGTGATTCTGGCCGTGATTCTGACCAACGAAGAATACGTGGGCGGCATTCTGAAGCTGGTTGAGGAAAAGCGCGGCAAGCAGAAGAGCTTTGAATACGTCACCGGCACACGTGTGATGCTGCAGTATGAGTTGCCGCTGAATGAAATCGTGCTCGACTTTTACGACCGGTTGAAGTCGGTTTCCCGGGGATACGCATCGCTAGACTATCATCTCTCCGGGAACTGGACTTCGCCAATGGCGAAGCTCGACATCATGGTCGCCGGCGAACCAGTCGATGCCCTGTCGACGATCATCCATCGCGACTTCGCTTACGAGCGCGGCCGGGCGCTGGCGGCGAAAATGAAAGAGCTGATTCCGCGCCAGATGTTCGAAGTGGCGATTCAGGCGGCGATTGGGGCAAAGATCATCGCCCGCGAGACGGTGCCAGCGATCCGCAAGAACGTGATCGCCAAGTGCTACGGCGGCGACATTTCACGCAAGCGCAAGCTGCTCGAAAAACAGAAGGAAGGCAAGAAGCGGATGAAGCGAATCGGGCGCGTCGATATTCCGCAGGAAGCGTTTCTCGCGGTGCTGAAAGTGGGCGAAGGCGGCGGGTAGGCGCGGGAGTTGCCGACGGACGGTTGCTCTCGGCGACCTGGTCGGCACGCCCGAAAACCCAAAAAAGGCCCTGCCCGGGCTCGGACGAGGTCCCCCGCCGGGAGGGCAGATTCTTGCGGCCCCTAAAAACGTTGCGACCTCGGCGAACCGGGCGCCGTCCAAAGGTGATATGGAATCCCGACAACTGGGCCGAAGCGGGTTGAAGGTGCCGGTGCTGTGTTTTGGCACTGCCACGTTTGGAGGCGGGAATGAATTCTTCCGCGCCTGGGGTGAGACGGATGTGGCGGAGGCGACCCGGCTGATCGACCTCTGCATGGAAGCGGGCGTCCATTTTTTTGACACCGCCGATGTGTACTCCCAAGGACTGTCCGAGGAGATCCTGGGACAGGCGATCCGTCACCTGCCGCGCGAAAGCGTGCTGATTTCGACCAAGGCGACCTTCCCGTTTGGCGACGGGCCCAACCGCGCCGGGTCGTCGCGCTTCCACCTGATGCGACAAATTGAGGGCAGCCTGAAGCGGCTGCAAAGCGATTACATCGACGTCTATCACATGCATGGATTCGACGCCGTCACCCCGATCGAAGAGACGTTGGCGACGCTGGACCAGTTTGTGCGCGAAGGCAAAGTGCGCTATATCGCGGCTTCGAACTTTTCAGGATGGCACCTGCAAAAGTCGATTGATCTGAGCGAGCGTCACGGGTGGGCGCGCTACACCGCACACCAGGTTTACTACTCGCTCATCGGGCGCGATTATGAGTGGGAGTTGATGCCGCAAGCTTTGGCGGAGGGCATCGGCGCGCTGGTGTGGAGCCCGCTCGGATGGGGACGTCTGACGGGCAAAATCCGACGGGGAAGGCCGCTACCGGAGGTGAGTCGCTTGCATAAGGCGGCGGCCGGCGGTCCGGTGGTTGCCGACGAATATCTCTACCAGGTGGTCGACGCGCTCGACAAGGTCGCATCTGAGACGGGCAAGACCGTGCCCCAGGTCGCTCTGAACTGGCTGCTTCGAAAACCGACGGTCGCCAGCGTGATCATCGGTGCGCGCGACGCCAAGCAACTGCGGGACAATCTAGGGTCGGCGAGCTTTGTCCTGACCGAGGAACAGGTCGCACGACTGGACGAGGCGAGCGCGCCTTCGGTCGCCTATCCATACTGGCATCAACGACAATTCCCGGACCTCAATCCGCTGCCTCCGACATATCGATGATTCTCGGCAAGTGAAGCCCGTTTCTGCATCCCCGGCCGCGTTCCTCCTCGTCATCGCTCGCTCTGCACCCGACCGCAACCAGATACGGATCGAGGTCGTCAACTGCGGCGCGCTGGCGGGCGCGATGACTGGCGGCATACGGGAGGGTCAGCAGACGCTCGATTCTCCCCGGGCACTACCGCTCCCGTTAAGCGGTGAAAGACGTTTCCTATCGTTGGTCACGCCTCTGGCGTCGCCGTTGTGGCGCAACCAGTGCCCGGCTCGGTTGCGGGCCAACGATCCACGTTCGAGCCTTGGCCGAGCCGGGGATGACCGACGATCCTCCCCGGCCGCGGTTGATTCGCTCCCCTAGCGTATGCCTGCGTGCACGAGATCGTGCTCCGGCTCGGGAGCCTCCTCGTAGGCGTGTTCGCCAAGGATCGATTCATCCAGACCCAGCTCTTCGCTGACCTCGTCGACTTTCACCGGGGTGAAGGCATCGATAATGCGCAGCATGGCGTAGGTGAACACGAAGGCCCACACCGACGAAAAGGTCACGGCTACGACCTGCTTCAACAGGAACGTTGGATCGCCGTGGAGCAATCCGTTGGCGCCATTGGGATTGAATTGCTTGTCGGCAAAAATTCCCAGCATGACGATGCCGAGGAAACCGCCGACTCCGTGCACTCCCCAGACATCGAGCGCGTCATCCCACTGGAGTTTGTTTTTCATCTCCACGGCGTAGTAGCAAACTACTCCGGCCACCAGCCCGATAATGACGGCCGTGGTTGGAGAAACATACCCTGCGGCTGGCGTAACGGTCGCTAACCCGGCAACTGCACCAGTCAGCAATCCGAGGAGTTTCGGCTTCTTTTCGTTAATCCATGCCACAAACAACCACGCGACGGCCGCGAACGAGGCGGCTACATCGGTATTGAGAAAAGCGGTGGCGGTCACCGAATCGACTCGCATTTCACTGCCGGCGTTAAACCCGTACCAGCCGAACCAGAGTAAGCCGGTTCCGAGCGCAACCAGCGGGATGCTGTGTGGCCCGCGGTCCGCCGTATGGCGCTTGCCCACATACAGCACCGAGGCCAACGCGGCAATGCCGGCGATGTTGTGGACGACGATTCCGCCTGCGAAGTCGAGCACTCCCCACTGCTGTAGAAATCCTCCGCCCCAGACCATGTGAACGAAGGGGAAGTAAACAAACGTCAGCCAGGCCGTGAGGAACAGCATGTAAGCTTTGAACGTCACCCGGTTGGTGAAGGCACCCGAGATGAGCGCCGGAGTAATGATGGCAAACATCATTTGATAGGCGATGAACACGAATGCCGGAATCGTTTCATTCGGCGACGGCGTGGTGAGATTGATGCCGTGCAGAAATGCGTTGTGGAAGTTGCCGATGACCCCGTGCCAGTCGCCGCTGAAGCACAGCGAATAGCCGTACACATACCAGATCACCGTCGTCCAGCCCATCGAAACGAAGCTCTGAATCATGATGGCCAGGACGTTTTTCCGGCCGACCAGCCCGCCATAGAAAAACGCCAGACCCGGCGTCATGAGCATGACCAGGCTGGTGCATAGAATCATGAATCCTGTATTACCAGTGTCGAGATGCAGCATTGAGATTTTCTCCGGGAAACAGGCTCGAAGGCATAATGGTTTGCGGTCCGAATCGAGAACCACATCCTTCCCAAACCGGCCTCGCCGATCGGGCGTGAAGGGGGCAAAACCGGTCACGCAATTTACGCTGTTTATGCGGAAGATTGAAGAACTCGTCGGGGCCGTGGGGCTGGATATGGCGCCAACCCGACCGGTGCTACGCTGACTGGGACTCGCGGCTCGGACCAGGAGGACATCCAGTCTCCTCCTTTCTACCAAAGCGTACGTCCTGCCGATCCCCGGTGCCATGAAGCTCGTCACGCCTGCTTGTGACAGGGATTCGATCGGCCATGCCCGGCCAGGGTTCGGCGGCGCCACAGCCTGGGCGCTGGCCCGGGGTAGCATCGATACACCAGAAACATCAGTCGCACCGGAGCGGTCCTGGCCATGCCACGGACCGGAAACCACGCCCGTTTCCTGCCTGGCATTCGAGTGGTTATAGACTGCAATTTTGATGAAAAGGCGGGACTTCCGTCCCCCCCGGGAAACCGGTCTCGGGGTGAAAACGAACCCCAAAGCCACCGCACCGTGGGAATATGCCGCTGTCGCTTATGTGCAAATCTCACATTGTGTTACGAAAGTGCTGATTCGCAAGCGTTTCCGGCACTCATTCCGCGGAGCATCGTTAACCAACTTAGAAACATAGCTTTAGGAAAGTCTGCAGGGTGCCGAAATATAGTCATCGCAGCGGCGGAGCCATTGAAGTCAAACGCTCGTCCTTGCCATCCACAATCTTTTCCACAGGCTGGAGGTGTCCTCGGGTCGAGTTTTGTGGCCGCGAAAGGCAGAGCGCGAGGAGCAAGACTCCGAGCTATTCACCCGGCTCGCTGTTGCCTTCCATCAAGTTCGCAAAACGCGTGGAATTGTGCAGGAAGGCCAGATTGAACTTGCCGATCGGTCCGTTGCGCTGCTTGGCGATAATGATTTCGGCGCGCCCCTTGAGGTCGGGATCATCCTGCTTGTAGATCTCTTCGCGGAAGATGAACATGACGAGGTCGGCATCCTGCTCAATCGACCCCGACTCGCGCAGGTCGGAGAGTTGCGGCCGATGGTCGCCGCCGCGGCTCTCCGGAGCGCGGCTGAGCTGCGACAAAGCGACGACCGGGACCTGCAATTCCTTGGCGACGGCTTTCAAGCCGCGGGAAATCGAGGAGACTTCCTGGGTGCGATTTTCGAAGCGCTTGCTGCCCCCGGACATCAGTTGCAGGTAATCGACCACCAGCAGGTCAAGTCGTCCCTGCGACTGTTTCAGGCGGCGGGCCTTGGCCCGCATCTCGCTCAGCGATATGCCGGGCGTGTCGTCGATGAACATCGGTGCGTTCGAGAGTTCTTCCATGGCGCGCACGATTTTTTTCATGTCGTCGCCCCACAGAGAGCCGGTGCGCATTTTATGGGCGTCGACAATGGCGCGCGAACACAGCAGGCGCTGGAGCAGGGCCTCACTCGACATTTCCAGCGAAAAGATGCCGACCACCTTGCCGTCGTCGATGGCGGCGTTTTCGGCAATATTCATGGCAAAGCTGGTTTTGCCCATGGAGGGGCGGGCTGCGAGAATGACCAGGTCCGACCTTTGGAAGCCGCTCGTCATCTCGTCCAGATCGTTGTAGTGCGTGGCCAGACCAGTGATTCGCTGACCGCGTTGCAGCAAAGCGTCGACTGAGCCGAACGAGTCGCGGACGATCTCCTTAATACCCTGGAAGCCCTTGCCGATGCGCTTCTCCGACAGCTGAAACACGGCGGCTTCGGCTTCGTTCAGTATTTCGTCGGCGGGATCGGCCTGCTCGCTGGCTTTGGCGATAGCGGCATTGGAGACGTGAATGAGCCCGCGCAGAATGGCTTTGTCGCGAACGATTCTTATGTAATGCTCGATCGACGGGCGGTCGGGCACGCCGTCAAGCAGGCCGGAGATGTAGCCCACATCGCCTACGGCTTGCAGATCTTTTTTCTGCTCCAGTTCTTCGACCAGCGTGATGATGTCGATGGGCCGCGAAGACTCAGCGAGATCCATCATCCGGGAGTAAATGCGCCGGTGCGAATCGATAGAAAAATCTTCCGGCTTCAGGTGCTCGGCGGCATCGTTGAAGGCGTGATTGTCGAGCAGCACCGCGCCCAGTATGGAGCGCTCGGCTTCGATATTAGCCGGCATACGGCCGACGCTGGTCTCAAGAGTTGCCACGATGTTCAAATGTGTGCCCTGCATGGTAAATCGTTCCCGGCTGTGGATGTATGAGGAGTCGACAGGAAAACCCGGCCGAAACTCCCGCCTGGCTCCACCAACTGATGGAACGACGATGCATTGGTCTGTTCCGCCAAACAAAGCCCCTCGGCGTCCCTGCAACGCAGTATGTCACATGGCGAACAAAAAGCAAATACTTTCCAAAAAAACAAACGCGGCATTGAGTTTGGATTGATCAAGGCTCACTCGCGGGCGAACCGGCGAGCCGCTCCCAGGCATTTGGCTACCATCCCATTGCAGCTTGCGATCTGCTGATGGCCCGTCCCCTCGCATCCCCTCCGCGCCCATGTCAACGACCGACTCCCGATCGTTCTTTGCGCGTTTTCCGAACGCTCTCCGCATCCGGCGATTTCCTGGGAGGCGGCGACGATCCTGCTCGTTCCTGCCAGCAGTCTCTGACGAGCGTAGGCAAGGCGTACCGCGGCTCCGAGGTCTTCCCCGTCGGGTGGTGGAGAGCCTCGCGCCAAAAAATAAAAAACAAATGCGGCCCGGGCCAGCCACCCAAGCCGCATTGTTATCGTGGACATTCATTCTGCCGTCTTTCGCCTAAACGAAAGGTCACCGCGCAGGCGCACTCTTAAGAATGCCATGCATCGATGCTCACCTGAGGCTTGCGCTCCAGGGTTACGATCCAGCGCTTCCATCCTTCTTGGAAGAAAGATTTCTGAGGAGGCCGCAAAGCCCGGGCAACGGCACACTGGACATGCGCCGCAATTTCCCCCGGCGATTCACTCTCACAGAATCACCGGCAACGTTGAACCGTCACGAGAGCAGGGTTAAAACGTCTCACGCTTTTGACTGAAGACACTTTGCCGGAGGGCGAGCATTAACGCAATCGCAAACTGCGGCTCGGTTGTGTAAAAACTGTGGAGCGAGAATACTTCCTGTGGAAACAGAAGGAAAAACCTCCTTTTATTGCCCTGGTCTTTCAGAAACCGGCGGGCTGCATTCGGGGCGGCTGTGTCGATGCGGACTGTACAATACTTCCGATGATTGCGCATCTGCGAGGAACGCTGCTGGCCAAACATCCGAACCAGGCAATCGTGGAAACTCACGGCGTGGGCTACGACGTAACCATCAGCGTTCCGACGTTCAGCGAAATGCCGGCTGCCGGCGCTGAAGTTGCGCTCCACGTGCACACTCATGTTCGCGAGGATGCGCTCAGTCTGTATGGCTTCCTCCGTCTCGGCGAGAAACTTCTATTCGAAAAGCTGCTGACGGTCAGCGGCATAGGTCCGAAGCTCGCGATCACCATCCTCAGCGGAATGCCGGCGGACGAAATGGTAGGAGCGATTCGCGGAGGCGACTGGCTGCGCCTCACGCGTATTCCGGGCATTGGCAAAAAGACCGCGGAGCGCATGGTGTTGGAGCTGCGCGACAAGTTACCCGCTCCTGCGGAAGCATCCGAAGTGAGGGCGACGTCAGCCAGCCCGGTCGAGGAGGATGTAATTTCCGCACTTGTGAATCTGGGCTATCAGCGCGCGGCGGCGGAGAAAGCTCTGCACTCAGTCCGCAGGGGAGAGGGCCCTGCGAGTTTTGACTTGCTGTTTCGCGAAGCGCTGGGAGCGCTGTCCAAGTGATTCGCTGCCGGTTCGGTCAGGCCGAACCATCCCCCATCCAGACGGAGTCTGGATGGCGCTTCGTATGGCAGAGTCTTGCGCCATCGCCAAAAGCGCTGCCCTGATGCGAAGCGGAACGGAGAGGCGGCGGAACGCCTGTGTGGTGGTCCCTGCGTCTGGCAGCAACTAGGGGGAGGTGCTTGTGCGCCCACGGCCGGTGCAACTTGCTTTGCTGGTTCTGTGCATTGTGCTTGCGTTTTTCGTGGAAATCCCGCGACTGGTAGACGAGAACCAGAATCGAGTCGTGAAGAAACCGCCCTATTCGGCGTCCGCGCGCGCTCTCGCTTGGCACGGGGAACTGACCATCGCCGACCTGCATGCCGATTCGCTTTTGTGGGGACGGGATTTGCTGAAACGCAGCACCTCCGGACAGGTTGACATCCCGCGCCTGGCGGATGGCAACGTTGCGCTGCAGGTATTTTCCGTGCCCACCAAGAGCCCGCATGGCTTGAATATCGAAAGCAATGAGGACAAAAACGACGATATTTTCTGGCTGGCGATTGTGGAGCGTTGGCCGCCGGCGACCTGGAACAGCCTGACCGAGCGCGCACTCTATCAAGCGCGGCGCCTTCACCAGTTCGCGGCGGGTTCCGGCGGCGGTTTTGTGGTGATCGAAAATTCCACCGATCTCTCCCATTACCTGGAACGCCGACAGCTCAATCGGCGGCTCACCGCAGGATTGCTTTCGATCGAAGGGGCGCACGCGCTCGAGGGCAAACTCGCAAATCTCGACCTTCTTTACCGTGCCGGCTACCGGATGATGTCGCCCAGCCATTTTTTCGACAGCGACATCGGAGGATCGGCGGCGGGCGCACACAAAACCGGCCTCACCGAAAAGGGCCGCGAGTGGGTGGGACAAATGGAAGCCCACCGCATGATCGTCGACCTGGCGCACGCTTCGGCCCAAACGATTCAGCAGGTCCTAGCGATTGCCACCCGTCCACTGGTCGTTTCCCACACCGGCGTCAAGGGAACCTGCGATAACAATCGCAACCTCAGCGACGAGCAAATCCGCGCCGTGGCGGCCAAGGGTGGGTTGATCGGAATCGGCTATTGGGATACGGCCACCTGCGGCAGCGATGCCAGGGCCATTGTCAAGGCGATGCGCTATGTTTCCAGCCGGGTCGGCGTCGAACACGTGGCGCTCGGTTCGGACTTTGACGGCGCCATCACCGCTCCCTTCGATGTCACGGGGCTGGCGGAAATCACCGATGCCCTGCTGGAAGCGGGCTACTCCGAGGGCGAAATCCGCATGATCATGGGAGAAAACGTGCTGAGTTTTCTGCAGGCAAATCTTCCGGAGAACTAGTTCGTGGCGCCGGAGACACAGACCGAACCTGGTCCGGTTTTGCTCGATTGGGAAAACGGTGACGCCAATCCGAGCACTGGCGGTCGTGGATCACCGAGCGGAAGCCGAGGGGGACACCTCGGCCAGGGTCAGCCCTTTCCGAGGCTGCGTTGAAAACCACCGGAGAAGCGTCAGTTGCCGACGAAGCGCAGATACAGGTCGCGGTCGTGGCGGCAGGTTTCCGCCATGTGCCTCACCTTTTCCCACGCCTCGCGTTGATTGTCGTCGCGCACGCGATCTTTCGCGCGATCCCATTCCTTGAGGAAGGCTTCCATCTGCAGGTGATTGAAAACCGTTTTGCCGAACGGGTCAATACCGCTGAGCAGCGAGAAATCTGACTTGCTGCTGGCGGGAACCACCCCGTGCAGCATCACCCACTCGCTGCGTTCGCCGAGATCGTCTTCCAGTTTTACCACCAGGGACATCGCCCAACCTCCCGCAATCAAGCAGCGGTACTGGCCGCAATGTAGCAGTCTTGAGGGAGGTTGTCCAAGGGTCGCGGGGGTATCGAAAGTAACCGCGAACGGGTCACCGCTGGCGGTTGTGGGATGGAGGGGCTGGCCGCGCCCGGCGATCCCGCCACCGCTCCTGCTCAAGCGTCCGCTAGGTGTGTGCCGTGCTGGAAGTGGTACTGCAGAATCTTGGCGGCCAAGGCCGGGCTCACCACCTGGCCCTGGACCTGTCCTGGCGTTTCGACCGATCGCACCACTTCTCCGCGACAGAGAACTTCGGTAGCTGCCAACCCGGCGATTTCCGCCGGCAGCACCAGGCTGATCTCAAGTTGCGCGTTCGGGCGCAGCAGTTCCTGCGCCTGAAACAGCAATCCCGATCGGCTGATGTTCTCGGTGGTGCCCGGGCGCCAGCTTTTTTCTCCGAGTGGTCGATAGCGCAGCGGCAGATGGAGATTGAAACGACGAGCCCGGAAGGGCGCAATTTTCTTTTCCACCCGCGCACTGGTGCCGGACGACATCGCGACCTCCAGCGGTATGGGCTCGGAGTCGAGTATCTCGCGGACCCTTTCTTTGAGGACGGGAAGACCGAACGGTTTTTGCAGCAGGTTGATGCCGGGATCGAGCGTGCCGTCATGGCCGACGGCGTTCTCGGTGTAGCCTGACATGTAAAGGACCCGCAAGCCCGGCAGCAGCGCGGTAATGTGCGCCGCCAATTCGCGACCATTCATCCCCGGCATAATAACGTCGGTGAGCAGCAGATCGATGGTTCCCTGGTGGCCGTCGACGATTTGCAGAGCTGCGGCGCCGTCTTCGGCCTCGAGGATCTTGTAACCCTGCGTTTCCAGATACTGACGGGCGAGGCGGCGCAGGTTGGTTTCGTCCTCGACGAGCAGGATGGTCTCCTGCCCGCGATCCGGGCGAGGCAGGCCGAGCGACTCCTGCGCGGCAACGGCGTCTTCCCGGCTATCGACCCGGGGAAAATAGGCACGGAAGGCGGTGCCGCGCAGCGGCTGGCTGTCGACGAAGATAAAGCCTCCGCTCTGTTTGACGATGCCGTATACGGTGGAGAGTCCGAGCCCTGTGCCCTTGGCGCCTTTGGTAGTGAAGAAAGGCTCGAAGATGCGCGACTGGGTGTCATTGTCCATGCCGATGCCGGTGTCGCTGATCGAGAGCATGACATAGTTGCCCGCGGTCAGCGGCGCGTGCATGCGCGCGAAGCTTTCCTCGAGGGTGACGTTGGTTGTCTCGATCGTCAGTTTGCCCCCCTGCGGCATGGCATCGCGGGCGTTCACCGCAAGATTCATGATGACTTGGTCAATCTGGCCGGGATCCGCGCGAACGGCGCCGAGCGCCGGGCCTGGAACCATCACCAGATCGATGTCTTCGCCGATCATGCGGGTCAGCATTTTCAGGTTCTCGGCCACCACCTCATTCAGGTCGAGCACCTTGGGAGCCAACATCTGTTTGCGGCTGAAGGCAAGCAATTGCCGGGTCAAGGAGGTGGCGCGTTGCGTCGCATTGGAAATTTCTTGCGCCGGCCCGCGCAAACGGGGATCCGGCCCCAGACGTTCCAGCAGGAACTCGGAATAGCCCGAGATCACCATCAGCAGGTTATTGAAATCGTGCGCGATGCCGCCTGCGAGACGGCCGATCGCCTCCATCTTCTGAGCCTGGCGCAGTTGCAGCTCCAGGGTGCGAGTTTCGGTAACGTCTTCCATGAAGATTTCGAAAGTGCCGCCTGATTTCCCGTTCGGAATCGAGCGTCCGGAAATGCGGGCCACGATGGCCGTTCCATCTTTCCGCACACATTCGGTAGTCAGATTATTAAATTCTTTTCGCGCGTGAAAATAATCGGCGGTTTGAAACCATTGCTGGGCATCGGCGTACAGGCTTCCGAGATGCCTGCCGGTGAGTTCGGCGGCACTGCTGTACCCAAACATAGCCACCAGAGCAGGGTTCGCGTCCTGCAAGATCCCAAATCCGTCGCAGCGGCAGATGCCGTAGGGCGCGTTCATGACGAGCGAGCGGAAATTGATTTCCGACCTTCGCAAGCTGTCTTGCGTGGCGCGCAGGGCGGCGTTGAACCAGCAGATCAGCAAAGCCACGGCGAAGAACAGACCGAGATGCGCGATCGCGCGGCGGTACTCGCCGGGTGTGAGGTTTCCGGCAAACGAGTAATAGGCGCTAACGGTGAGGGCGAAAGAAGTGGCGGCTAGGCCGGGTTTCCATCCTCCGTACCAGGCACTGACCATTACGGCGACGGCAAATACCACCAGACGGCTCTCGGCGACATCGGAGAGAAACAGAGTTGGGATCAACGCCAGAACCGTGGACAGGAGAGCGACTCCGTAGCGCAGAATCGGAGCGCGCGCCGGAGCGACTGCCAAACTGCGGATGAGGGGGAGTTTCATTCGCATGAGATCATGCTATGCGCCGATTGCGCGCAGAGCGAGTTACGCTAGTCCACCGTACCCTGCTGGCGGCACAGTGGCCAGAGGTACACTTCCAAGACATACACGGCAAGGTCGAAAGCACCAAAATAGCTTGTCCACAGCCTAATCTCAGATGACCATTTGAGCAAAACTCTCTGGTACAAAAAAGCGTCAAAGGAACATAGTTCCGCAACAGTACTTGCAACGCCGTGCGGCAGCGATGAAACTAGCGAGGACATTGCAGCCCAACCCCGACGGGAATATCGGAATGAACATCGGCCTTTTCGGCGGCAGCTTCGATCCCATCCATCGTGGACACCTGGCATTGGCCCTGGCCGCGGTCAGCCGCTTCTCTCTGCGCCAGGTGCTGTTTGTGCCGGTCAATGTTCCACCGCACAAACAAAAACAACCGCTTACAGCGTTCATCCATCGTTACACCATGGTGGCACTCGCCACCCGGCATGAGAAGCGCTTCACCGCCTCGCTGCTGGAAGCGCCGGAGTTTGCCACCGCCCCCCTGCCAACGGCGCCCTCCGGGTCGACCGACGCGCGGCTGGCGCACGCCCGGTCCGCGGGTGCAGGCCGGGGGGCCGCCAATTATTCCATCGACACAGTGCGCCGGCTTAAGCAATCTCTCCGGAAATCGGACCGGCTGTTTTTCCTGACTGGGATGGACGCCTTTCGCGACATCGCCCAGTGGCGCGAGGCCAGTGCCCTTCTTGCGGAGTGCGAGTTCATCGTGGCCAGTCGTCCCGGGTATTCCTTGCGGGATGTGGCTGAGTCGCTGCCGGCAGAATTGCGTCCGCCGGCAGCCGTGACTCGCCCGTTTCACAAACAGCCTGCGACCGGAGACCTGGTCCTTCCGGGAGTCGCGCTGCACTTGCTCGATGGGGTGCACCAGAATGTTTCCGCGACCGCCATTCGAACCTCGGCCGGGAAGGGCAAGTCGCTCGCCCGATGGCTGGACCTCGAAGTGGCTGATTACATTCGCAAGCAAGGCCTATATCGCGGCTAGGACGGCAATGGCATCCCTGGACGGTCCGGGGACGGAGGCTTGTTCCTGCAGCCGGACAAGGCGAGCAAAGCTCGGCCGCGCAACGCCGGCAGGGTACAATCGATGTGCCTGTATGAAGAAAAAAGATGACCTCAAGCAGCAAGTCAGCGAAGCGCTTCTCGCCTGCCAGGACAAGCAAGCCAACGACATCGCGGTGCTCGAACTGGAAAAGGATTCCGGAGCGTTCACCGATTACTTCGTAGTCTGCAGCGGCACCAATCCTCGTCAGATCCAGGCCATTGCCGACGCGGTGGACGAGCGCCTGGAGGCACTGGGACTGCGCGTAACCCACGCCGAGGGTTACAAGCAGGCCGAGTGGGTGCTGTTGGACTACGTGGACTTCGTCGTCCATATTTTTTCCGAGAAATCGCGCCAGTTTTACGACCTGGAACGTTTATGGAAGTCGGCCAGCCGCCTCCAACCGGCGGATTTGCTGGCCAAACCAAAGCCCCGGCGGAGTTCGGCGGCCAAAGCGACGACTCCGCCGACCGCGGCGCCGAAAAGCGCGTCTCCGCTAACCGGAAAAACTCGCCGGAAGAGAGCCTGACCTGTGTCCGCCGCAAACCCGGCCGCATGGAGTTCCGCCTATCGCCTGGTGGCTGCTGAAAAATGGAGGGCGAAATCGGCGGTGCTCGGCCAGGCGGTCACCGAAGCCTTTGTGGACTACTCGCGTCCGCGTGCTGGTATGCATGTTCTCGATCTGGCCAGCGGCACCGGCGAACCCGCTATCAGTCTTGCGCGGCGCGTCTGTCCCCAGGGTTCGGTCGCGGCGGTCGATCAAAGCGCGGAGCTGCTCGAGATTGCCGCCGGGCGGGCGCGGAACAAGAAACTGTCAAACTTCACCACCCATTGTGCCGATGCCCACCATCTTCCGTTTGCCGATCGGAGCTTTGATCTGGCGACCTGCCGCTTTGGCTTGATGTTCTTCACTGACGTCCCGGAAGCGCTGGCGGAATTGCGCCGCGTGCTGAAGCCCGTGGCTCGCGCCTGCATGCTCGCCTGGGGGCCGGTCGAACAGCCGTATTGGCAGACCACGATGAAGCTTGTGCAGCGGCATGCAGGCGGCAGTCTGCTCACGCCCGGAGGACCCGATCCTTTTCGATTTTCGGCTCCGGGCGCCCTCGCCCAGCGGCTACGGGCCGCCAGGTTTGAGGAAGTAGAGGAGTCATCGCGCAACTTGCCCTGGGTCTGGCCGGGAGAGGCGGAAGAAGTCTTTGCTTACACCTGCGCCGTAGCCGCTCCGTTCCGGCCACTGCTGGAACGGGTTGAGGCCGACGCCTGGCCGGCGATCCAGGCGGAAGCAAAAGAGGCAATCGAGCGCTATCGCGTGGGCGACGAAATCCGCTTCGGCGCCGACGTGGTTTTCGCGTCTGGAAAAGTCAGGCCGGCAGGAACCTCTTGAAGATTAAGGTGACGTGGATCGGAAAGACCAAACAAGCGGCGATCCAGGCCCTGACCGAGGAGTATCTCAGGCGCATCTCGCACTACGCTGAGATTGTGGGCCTGGCGCTGAAAGACGAAGCCGCGGTCTTGTCGTTGACACGGGGCGGGCGACCGCAGAACCGGGAGCGGTACAAGCTGGTTCTTCTCGATCCGCGGGGCCAACAGCTTTCCTCCGAAGAACTGGCCTCGCTCCTCGAGCGGGAGCAGGCGATCGGGACGGCGCTGCTATTTGCCATTGGGGGCAGCGACGGCTTCAGCGAGGATGCGCGCCGCCAAGCCGGCTTCACGTTGTCTTTAGGAAGGATGACGCTCCCTCACGAACTGGCCCGTGTGGTTTTGCTGGAGCAGCTTTACCGTGCTTTCACGATTTTGCAGAAACATCCCTATCATTTGGGACATTAGCTTTGTAGTAATGGGACAGCGGCCAGTCAGCCGCTGGTGCACGGACTTGATTCCTGTTTTCGAATGCACCTCTGGCAGCTTCCCGCGGGCGCGAAATTGGCTTACTGTATTTGTAGACAGGCGAAACAGTCTGAATTCGTTGGCGAGGCCCTCCCCCATGAATAACCCTTACGACGTACTACGAATGAAAGAGCAAGAGCTGTTGCGAGTCCGCAAGGAAATTGATGCTTTGCGGATCGCAGCCCGCCTACTGGATGCTGAGGACCTGGAAGCTCCCAACGGCGAAATCGAGCCGCGGCGGCACCGGGTCGTCGAAATGCCCTAGAGAGGATCTACTCCCCCGTTTGACACGAGGCGGACGGCGCCCATCGCCGTCCGCCTGCTAGTTGGTGGCCGCAGCGCTTCACGGTTTTGCCGCTTTTTTCAGCTTGTGCGCCCACGCCCGCGGGTCCGCTTCCAAGCCCGGCGGCGTACCCGGTTTCGAGCCTGTGGCAGGGCTATCGGTCTCCGCGTACAATAAACGATTCGGTTTATGTCGGATCTGCGCCGTGGTCTGATCATCGTGAATACGGGTCCCGGCAAAGGCAAGACCACCGCGGCCATGGGTACGGCGCTGCGGGCGGTCGGGCAGGGGATGCGCGTCCTGATGCTGCAGTTTCTGAAGGGGTCGTGGCACTATGGCGAACTCGACGCGGCCAAGGCGTTCGGCGAAAAGTTCGTCCTCAAGCAGATGGGACGGGGTTTTGTGAAAGTGGGCGCCGAGAAGCCCGACGCGGAGGACGTGCGCATGGTGGAACAGGCGTGGGCCGAAGCGGAGCAAGCCATCCAGTCGGGAGAATGGGATCTGGTGGTGCTCGATGAAATCAACTACGCCATCAGCTACGGCATGCTCGATCCCGCCAAAGTGGCGGAGTCACTGAAACACAAGCCGGAGATGGTCCACGTCATCTTGACCGGAAGGAATGCGCATCCGGCAATTGTCGAGCTTGCCGATACCGTAACGGAAATGCGCCAGATAAAACATGCCTACGAAAAGGGCGTGATGGCGCAGAGAGGAATCGAATATTAGCTCTCCGCTGTCGGCTGCCAGGCCCGTTGTCCGCGGAACGATAGACGGGGCGAGATGGTGCCGGGAGCGCTGACGGGCAAAAGTTTCTTTATGGCGTGGTTCAAACGACAATCTGGCGAACTTGACACCTCGGGCGAGAAGAGAGTCCGCACCGAGGGTTTATGGGTAAAGTGTGACGGCTGCCGTCAGATTATCTGGAAGAAAGACCTCGAGGACAATCTCAATGTCTGCCCGAAATGCGGCAAACACTTTCGCATCGACGCCCGCACCCGGCTGGCCCAGCTTCTCGACGACAATCAGTACGAGGTCTTTGACAGCAATCTGGTTTCCACCGATCCCTTGAAGTTTGTGGACCTGAAAGCTTACTCCTCGCGCCTGAAGCAGGCGAAGTCCGACACCGGGCTGAAAGATGCCATCCTCAACGCCCATGGCAAGCTGAATGGTCGTCCGGTGATCGTCAGCGCCATGGCCTATTCTTTCATCGGCGGAAGCATGGGAGCCGTGGTGGGCGAGGGCATCACGCGGGCCATTGAGAAGGCAACGGACCTGCACGTACCGATTATCATCGTATCGGCGTCGGGCGGGGCGCGCATGATGGAAGGTGTGATCAGCCTGATGCAACTGGCCAAAATCTCGGCCGCGCTGGCCCGTTTGGATGCGGCCCGCGTGCCCTACATTTCGGTTTTGACCGATCCGACCACCGGCGGCGTGACGGCGTCCTTTGCCATGTTGGGCGATCTCAACATCGCCGAACCCGGCGCACTGATTGGCTTTGCCGGACCGCGCGTGATCGAGCAAACCATCCGGCAGAAGCTACCTCCTGGTTTTCAGCGCTCCGAATTCCTCCTCGAACATGGAATGCTCGATGCCGTGGTCGCGCGCAAGGATCTGAAAGCCTACATCGCGCGAGCTCTGGCCTTCATGGTGCGGGCAGCGTAGGCAACCGCCCTCGGTCGCGGCTCGCTAGCGGTGAGCCGGTTCGCTTCGCTCGCGGCCGCCGGGTGGGAAGCTCTGCTCAGGGCTCTTGGGAAGCACTTGGACCTGCGGCGGCATCCTTCCAATGAGAGGGCCTCGAAAACCCTGCTCGGACTTGCTACCCTGAACCAGCCCGTTGGGGGCCACCTCGGAAGCGGCCCTTCGGCCAACGATCAACGGCCGGCGACGAACGACTTTGTCCTACGAAACCGCAGTCGCGCAGATGTTTGCGTTGGGTCACGAACTGGCCCAGACGCCGTCGCATAAGTTCGACTTGGCGCACATGCGGGTGCTGCTCGCCGCCTTGGGGCATCCGGAAGATCGTTTTGACGCGGTGCTGGTGGCCGGCACCAACGGGAAAGGTTCGACCGCCGCCACGCTGGCCTCCATTCTGCAGGCTTCTGGCCTGAAGACCGGACTCTATACCTCGCCGCATCTGACGCGCATCAATGAGCGAATTCGTCTCAATGGTAATCCGATCGGCGACGACGATTTCACCGTGCTCCACGACGTCGTCGACCGCACCGCAGAGCGGCTGGTTTCCGAAGGCGATCTGCCCTGGCATCCCAGCTTTTTCGAGATGCTCACGGCCATGGCCTTTGAGTACTTCGCCCGTAGCCGCCCCGATCTGGCCGTGCTCGAGGTGGGCATGGGCGGGCGCCTGGATGCAACCAACGTAGTGCATCCGCGGCTGAGCATCATCACCGACATCTCGCTCGACCATCAGAAGTATCTGGGCGAAAGCGTCGCCGCAATTGCCCGCGAAAAAGCAGGCATCATTCGGCCCGGCGGAGTCGTCGTTACACTGCCGCAATTGCCTGAGGCCAACGAGGTTCTGGGAAATGCGATCTTAGACGCCGGGGCGCGAGCGGTGAATGCCGTGCCCTTTGTACCGCCGGTGTCGCCGGGAAGCGCGAGCAGCGTCGAAAGCGGTGACGACCCACGAACCATCCGGAATCGTTATCCGTTGGAAGTCATGGGCACGCAGATCTCGGTGGACTCCCCGCTCGTCGGCCGTCATCAGCTCCGCAACCTCGCACTTGCCATCGCCGCGGCGACGGAACTTCGCGACCAACTTGGCGACCATGGAAGGGCCCGGATCACGCCGGCCGCCATCGAACGCGGCATCCGGGAAACGCGGTGGCCGGGGCGCTTCCAGGTGATTGCTGCCACGGCAAGCAATCCCGAGTACGTCTTCGACGTGGCCCACAATCCGGCCGGAGCGTGGGCCTTGCGCTCGACCCTGTCGGCCGCCTATCCCGATCTGGAGACAGAGGGGCGACCAATTGCACTCGTATTTGGCGTGATGCGTGACAAAGCGGTGCAAGAGATGGCCGAGATTCTGTTCCCGATCGCCGGCCACGTAGTCCTTACTCACGCCAACAATCCACGATCCGCCAGCCCCGACGAGATTCGCCAGGCGGCCGCGCGCGTGGCCACGGGCGTCGAGATTGAGGCCACCGAGGATGTAGGATCAGCTCTGCATCGGGCGCGGGAGCTCGCCGGTGCGGCCGGCCTGATCGTGGTTACCGGATCCATTTACGTGGTAGGAGAGGCGATGCGAATGCTCGGCGTGCGCATCTAAGAAATCTGTGGTGCGGGCCAAGCGCGCGCCTGCCTACGCGAATACGCAAATTTGAATAAGATTGCCACAGCTGCGGAGCAGGAAAAGGAAGGGGCCGAGGTACGCTCGGCTGGGCCGGCTGTCCCGCCCTGGTCCCGGGAGCGACCCGCGACAACTCCGGTGAAGGTACGCCACGGCTGGCCTAGCCGCTTGCGCTCGTATTTCATTCTCGATCCCCTCATCTGGGTGTACACCATCGTTCTCGGCACGCTCTCTCTGCTCAGCTCGTTTTTCGACCGCGACGGTCGCATGCAGCACAATTTCGCTCGCTTCTGGTCGTGGCTGGTCATGAAGACGATTCTGTCGCCGGTAACCGTGAGCGGCCGACAAGACCAGCTCGACAACTCCAAACCGCGGGTTTTCGCAGTCACGCACGCCTCGGCGCTCGATATCCCGATTCTTTATGTCCATCTGCCCTTTCAGTTTCGCATTGTTTTCAAGAGTGAATTGCTGGCGTATCCATTTGTCGGCTGGCATCTGACACGCTCGGGGCAAGTCTGCATCAACCAGCAGAATCCGGCCGCTTCCGTAGGCGCCGTCAAATCGGCGGTGAAGAGTCTGCGCCGCGGCATGCCGCTCGTTATCTTTCCTGAAGGCGGGCGCACGCGCGATGGCGGGATTCAGCCTTTTCTGCCCGGCGCATTTTTTCTCGCCATCAAGGCACAGGCCGATATCGTGCCCATCGTGCTTGTCGGTACCTTCGACCTGCTCCCCATGAACACCTACCACGTAAAATGCCAGCCGCTGGAGATGCGTGTCGGAGAGGCCATCTCCACCGCCGGCCTGAGCGTCCGGGACACTGACGAGGTATCGGCCAAGGTGAAGGCTGCGATCGAGGCTCTGCATTCGGCGCCTCCGGCCCGATAATAAGCGTATTCGCGCGGACGACACGCTCCGCGATCCGTCCTAAATTTTTGGTCGGGAGGTGTCATGAAGCGGCAGCTTCTCGTATTCTGGTTTCTGGTTATGAGCGTGCACGCGCAAAACCCCGCCCCCACCGCCGCCGAAGCCGAGCAGTTCATGAACCAGGCCGAATCTCAGCTTGCCAATTTGAGTGTCAAGGTCCAACGCGCGTCCTGGGTGCAGGAGAACTTCATCACCGACGACACGCAGGCGATAGCGACCGATGCGATTGAGGAAGTCACGGCCGCTACCACGGAACTGGTAGAACAGGCCAAGCGCTTTGAGGGCCTCAACCTGGCTCCCGATCTGGCAAGAAAGTTCATGCTGCTCAAACTCGGGATCACCGCGCCAGCACCGAAAGACCCCGCGCTGCGCCGCGAAATGACCGAAATCAGCGTCTCGCTGGACGGCGATTACGGCAAAGGCAAGTACTGCCGCAAGAACGGCGAGTGCCTCGACATCACTGCCATCGAGCGGCTGATGTCGACCAGCCGCAACCCGCAAGAGCTCGAAGAAGTCTGGGCAGGATGGCATGCCATCGGACCACCCATGCGCCAGCGCTATGCCCGCTTTGTCGATCTTTCCAACCAGGGCGCGCGGGAAATCGGATTCCGCGACACCGGCGCGCTGTGGCGCGCCGGTTACGACATGTCGCCGGAAGAATTTTCTGCCGATCTTGAGCGCCTGTGGAACCAGGTAAGGCCGCTCTATCTTGCCCTGCACACGTATGTACGCTCAAAACTAGCCGAGAAATACGGTCCCCGGGTTGCTCCCCCGGACGGTCCGATCCCGGCGCATCTGCTGGGCAATCCATGGGCGCAGGAGTGGGGCAACATCTATGACCTGCTGGGAGTGCAAGAGGACAAAGGCGGCGTCAATGTTACCGCGCTCCTCCAGAAAAAAGCCCTGGACCCGAAAGCCATGGTGAAGTACGGCGAAGGCTTCTTCACCTCGATGGGCTTTGCGCCCCTGCCGCAAACGTTCTGGGAGCGATCGCTGTTTACCAAACCCGCTGACCGCGACGTGGTCTGCCATGCCAGCGCCTGGGACGTCGACAACATGGACGATCTCCGGGTAAAGATGTGCATTCAGGTGCGGGGCACCGATTTCGTGACCATTCACCACGAATTGGGTCACAATTTCTACCAGCGCGCCTACAAAGATCAGCCCTTCCTCTTCAAGAACGGCGCCAACGACGGCTTTCACGAAGCTATCGGAGACGCGATTGCTCTGGCCATCACGCCCGAATACCTGCACCGAGTCGGGCTGCTCGAAGTCGTCCCTCCCGCCGGCAACGACATTCCCGAACTGCTGAAGCAGGCGCTCGATCGGGTTGCCTTTCTTCCTTTTGGCCTGATGATCGACCAGTGGCGCTGGAAAGTGTTCTCGGGAGAGATTACCTCCGCCGATTACAACCAATCGTGGTGGGATCTGCGGCTGAAATATCAGGGCGTGGCACCTCCAATTCCACGCCGTGAAGCCGATTTCGACCCGGGGGCGAAGTATCACGTGGCCGCCAACGTGCCCTACACCAGATATTTCCTGGCCCACATCCTGGAGTTCCAGTTCTACCGTGCCCTCTGCCGCGAGTCCGGCTACCAGGGCCCGCTCCACCGCTGCACCTTTTACGGTTCCAGACCAGCCGGGGCAAAATTCAACCAAATGCTCGCCATGGGGCAGAGCAAGCCTTGGCCGGATGCGCTCGAGGTATTGACCGGCGAACGCCAGACCGACGCCTCGGCGTTGCTCGAGTACTTCGCGCCGCTGAAGGCCTGGCTGGACGAGCAGAACCGGGGCAAGAAAGTGGGCTGGTAGCCGCCGCTCGGGGAGGAACAGGCTCGCCCTTGCCGGGATGGCTTGGTAGTGGTGCCGTTTGGCATTCACAGGTAATTCCCTACTTCTTAGCAGCCTTCATTTGTATTTTGGCGTCGCCCTGTGCTCCTGGGGGGCGAGTTCTCACGTCAACCCACACATCGGTTTTCCATGCTTTATCTAAAAAGAAATTGGACACTAAGATTGAATCAAATCCGAGGTCATCTAGTGATTTCGCCAGTTTCACCCCTGCGCTTTTGCTCAGAGAGTCCGATTTAGTTTTTACCTCTATGCCGAGTTTAGGCAAATCGGTGGTAGCTATAAAGGGCGTGGGGAATCCAGCGTATTCGGTCGTGCTTGCTGGTTTAAACACTTTCCAATTAGCCGCATGGAGCACTTTCGCTATATCCCAAGCAAAGGATGATCCTTCCGCGTCCCCAGCGTTGTACCAGATGACAACCGATCTCCCTGCAAATGGTATGAGATGGCCGTGGAGTGTGAATTCGTTGTGCGGTGTTAGCTTCCGCCAAGCTAGCGTTTGTTCAAGCTGGACGCGAGCTAATCGCTCATCCTCAACTTGCTTGTTGAGTATGGCTATTAATCGTTCACTCTTGTTCCGCAACTCAGCATTCTTGGTTCTCAGTTCACCAGCTATGCCACGTATTGCTCCGTTAATGAGGGAAATCTTTACACCAATTCCAAGCTCGCCAGCAACGCCTATCGCAATAAACACGATGCTAAGAACCTCTACCAACAGTTTGATTCTGTATGGCCTAGATGGAGATCGGATCACTCCAACAAAATGCCAAATGGCAAAAATCTCCGATTCTTCGCGCCAGTCGTGTCGGACCAACCACAGTTCCATCACGACGCCGACTACAACCAAGGCGGAAAACACCCAAACCCAAGGTTCCCAGCAAGCTGATGAAATTTCTAGGGATTTAGCCGCGCTATCAAGGGCGGATACATCTCTTTCAAGTGCGGAAATGGAACTCTCTAAGGCCGAAGGATCGGTCAGTAGGCTAGAAGCGATTTGGGCTAAGGGGGCAGAGATCACAATCGCACTGCTTATTATTCCAATAGGCTATGGAGCATGGATTATTATCGTAGCAGAGAAGGCAGAAAGAGGCTACAATAATTCCTTAAAGAGGTAATATAATGCTTGACATTTGCCGTTATATGGCCTAATGTTAGGCAAGGTTGAACGGCAATGAATCAGCTAAACACAGCGAAACGGTGCCAGATCATAGCGGCCTTGGTAGAGGGAAACTCCATTAACGCGACCTGCCGAATGCTAGGAGTCGGGAAACATACCGTGTTGCGGCTTTTGGAAGATGCCGGATGCGCCTGTGCTGCATACCACGATGCGATGGTGCACGGAGTCCGCTCGCGCCGTGTTCAGTGCGATGAAATTTGGGCTTTCGTCTACGGCAAGGATAAGAACCTGACTATCGAACAGGTGAATGCTGGCGCTGGCAGCGTGTGGACGTGGACGGCGATTGATGCCGACTCCAAACTGATTATCACCTACATGCTAGGGGATCGCGACGCGGGTACTGCGCTGGCTTTCATGCAGGACTTAGCATCGCGTGTCGAAAGCCGGATTCAGTTAACGACTGATGGTCACCGTGTCTATGCTGACGCTGTGGAGAATGCTTTTGGCTCTGAGATTGATTACGCGATGCTGGTTAAGCTATACGGTGCATCGCACGAAGGCGAATCGCGTTACAGTCCCGCAACTTGCATCGGATGCCGCACAGGAGTTTTGAGCGGCAAGCCCGATCCAAAGCACATCTCCACTAGCTACGTGGAGCGACAGAATCTCTCGATGCGCATGGGAATGCGTCGCTTCACGCGCCTAACGAACGGATTCTCGAAGAAGTTTGAGAATCACGGGCACCAGGTTGCGTTGTATTTCTTTCACTACAACTTCTGCCGCGTCCATAAGAGCCTGCGCGTCACCCCTGCGATGGAAGCTGGTTTGACGGATCACGTTTGGACTCTTGAAGCACTGTGCGCGTTGCTGCCCGAACGCAAGCCCAATGCGCGGACTGACAAGGAACTAGTTTTGAAGGCACTCGCCCACAAGGCGTAGGGGAATTTATGGCAAAAGCGAATCAGGTCTCTATTCCATACCTTGATCCGAGCGTGCAGCATGTTGGGATTAGCAAGTTGCGAGCCTTGAACGTTACGCAACTACGAGAACTCGACAAGACGCTGGTGATTCAGGACAACGATAAACCGCTGGCCGTGCTGTTGAAATACGAGCACTTTTTGGCAATGCAGGAGAAGATATTGAAAGCCGAGGGGGAATGAAGCGACTACTTATCTTCGGTCGCTTCACGCACGATCCGCAGAGCGTTCTGGCTACTGTCTACGGGCTTGCACTTGTGGGCGTCGAACTGGGCTTGAATGTCCTCGCCCTTGAACTGGGCATTGCACCGCTCACAGATGCCAAGGGCCGGAGAGTCCGACTTTACGAATCGCAGTTTGCGCTTTGCCATGATCCGAGTCTAGCGCACGTGGCGGGGGAGGCGTAAGCCTTGTGGAAATCAAATGGCACCACTACCGATGGCTTGGCCCACCGCTGCCGCCAGGTGCGCAGATGATAAACTTAGGAAATTCAGCAAAATACAAGGCGAATCTATGTCCGACAGCATTCATGTAAAGCTCCCCGACGGTAGCACCCAGGAGGTCCGAAAGGGCTCGACCGCACTTGACGTTGCACGCTCGATCAGCCTGCGTCTGGCCGACGCCGCGCTGGTCGCGAAAACCAACGGCGACCTGATCGACCTAACCCGCCCGCTCGAAAAAGATACCGAGCTCCGCATCGTCACCGAGAAGGATCCGGAAGCGCTGGAGGTTTATCGCCATTCCTCGGCCCACCTTCTGGCCGCCGCCGTGCTCGAACTTTTTCCCGAGACTAAACTTGGCCACGGTCCGGCGACGGAAAACGGATTTTTCTATGACTTTCATCGCGAGACGGCATTCACGCCCGAGGATCTCGAGAAGATCGAAAAGAAAATGCAGGAACTGGTGCAGCAGAACCTGCCCTATGCGCGCGAATTTCTACCGCGCCAAGAGGGTCTTGAGCGATTCAAGCGGGAAGGCGACTTCATGAAGTGTCATTTCATCGAGCAGTTCACCAAGCCCGATGAAACCATCTCGATTTACCGGACCGGCAAGTTCCTGGATTTCTGCCGTGGACCGCACCTGCCCTCGACCGGAAAAATCAAGGCCTTCAAATTGCTCAACATCGCCGGCGCCTACTGGCTGGGAGACGAAAAGAATCCGCAACTGCAGCGCATTTACGGCACGTCTTTTTTCTCCAAGAAGGATCTCGACGCCTACCTGAGCGGCATCGAGGAAGCCAAGAAGCGCGATCATCGTGTGCTCGGCAAGCAACTCGACTTATTCTCCATTCAGGAACTCGCCGGGCCCGGCCTGATCTTCTGGCATCCAAAAGGCGGAATCGTCCGTAAAGAGATGGAAGACTGGATGCGCGAAGAGTACCTGCGTCGCGGCTACTCGCTGGTCTGCACGCCGCATGTGGCGCGTCGCCAGCTGTTTTTCACCTCCGGCCATGAGGGCTATTATTCGCAGAATTTTTTCGACGCCATGGAACTTGACGACGCCGAGTACCGCCTCAAGCCGATGAATTGTCCCGGCCACATCCTGATCTACAGGGATTCGCTGAAGTCGTATCGCGATCTGCCGGTGCGCCTGGGCGAACTGGGTACGGTCTATCGCTACGAGCGCTCGGGAGTGATGCACGGATTGCTGCGCGTCCGCGGCTTTACCCAGGACGACGCCCACATTTTCTGCACTCCCGACCAGATCGAAGCAGAAATCGTAGGCTGCCTGGAGTTCGCCCTTGCCGTCCTGAAGGCTTTCGGATTCGACCAATTCCAGACCGAGCTTTCGACCTGGGATCCGAACGACAAGAAAAGCTTTCTTGGCACCGACGAGCAATGGAACCTCGCCAACCACACGCTGGAAAGCGCGCTGCAGAAACTGAAGATCGAATACAAAACCATCCCCGGCGAGGCTGCGTTCTACGGTCCGAAGATCGACGTGAAACTGGTCGACGCCATCGGGCGTCTCTGGCAGCTTTCGACCGTGCAATTCGACTTCAACCTGCCACAGCGCTTCGAACTCGAATACGTAGCCGAAGACGGTACGCGCAAGCAGCCGCTGATGGTCCACCGCGCGCTCTACGGATCGGTCGAGCGCTTCTTCGGCGTGCTCATCGAGCACTACGCCGGGGCGTTTCCGGTATGGCTCTCGCCGGTGCAGGTCGCGATGATACCGATCGCCGAGCGCCACATCGAGTACGCGAAAAAAGTCGCCTTGCAGCTGCGCCAGGCAGGTGTACGCGTGGAAGTCGATTCGCGCAATGAAAAAATGAACGCCAAAATCCGCGAACATGCCATGCAGAAAGTGCCGTTCCTGTTGGTGGTGGGCGACAAAGAGGCCGAGGCCGGTCGGGTGAACGTCCGCACCCGGGGCCAAGAGAAGACCGAAGACATGGGCACGACGGAATTTGTGGAGAAAATCAAGGCACTGATTGCCGGGAAAAGTGCGGTCCTCGCCTAGAGACGGCCGACTCGGCTGTTCTCGCGGTCCGCTCGGTCCCGGTTTCGAAGCTGTTCCTTGATCCCTGCCCGCTGTGGTAGCATCGGGAGTTTCGCAGGTGACGCTGGGCTGGCCTGTACCCCGTTCTCATCATTATTCCGGGCCGCATAACCTTCCCGTAAGCCTGCGGAAGGAGACAACCCGTGAAAGTGTACGAAGCAGCGAATCTCCGCAACCTTGCCCTGATCGGACACGGGCATGCCGGCAAAACTACCCTGGTGTCCGCCATGCTCTATACCGCCGGAGCCGCGCCGCGGCTGGGCCGCGTCGACGACGGCACGGCCGCCACCGATTACGACGAAGAAGAAATCGCCCGCAAGATGTCAATTTCGACCGGCCTTGCTTTCGTCGAGTGGGGCAAACCGGAGTCGAAGGTCAAGATCAATTTGCTCGATACGCCCGGCTTCAACATGTTCGTCCACGAGGCCAAGATGGTTCTGCCGGTGGTCGACGCCGCGCTGGTCGTGGTCGACGGGGTCGCCGGCGTTGAAGTCGTAACCCAGCGGGTGTGGAATTATTGCACCGACGTCGACCTGCCGCGCATGATCGTCGTCAACCGCATGGATCGCGAGCGCGCCGATGCCAACCGGGTGCTCGAGTCGCTCATCAACGCGTTCGGCCGGGCGGTGACTCCCCTGCAGCTCCCCATCGGCAGTGAGAAGAGCCTCAGCGGCATCGTCGATCTGGTGCGCATGAAAGCCTACACCTACGAGATGGGCGGAAGCGGCAAGGGCAAGGAAGGTCCGATTCCGGCGAACATGGCCGATCAGGCCAAAGAGGCACACGAGAAACTGGTGGAACTGGTTGCCGAAGGCAAAGACGCGTTGATGGAGGAGTTCTTCGAAACCGGGACCATCCCGGAAGAGCATCTGGTCCCGGCGCTGCACGAGGCGATTCGCGAAGACAGGCTTTTCCCTGTCCTGTTCACTTCCGGGCTGGGCAACGTCGCAGTCGACGAACTTATGGATTTCATCGTCGACTACACGCCTGCCGCCAGCGAACATCATGCCCTCACCGAATGGACGCCGGAGGGGACCGAACCGGCCTCGCGCAAAGGCACCGACAATGAACCGGCCTCGGTTTACGTCTTCAAGACCACCTCCGACGCCTTCGCCGGCCGCATCACCTACTTCAAGGTTTTTTCTGGGGTGCTGAAAAACGACGCTTCCTTGCAAAACTACAATCGCAATACGCAAGAGAAGTTCGCCCACATTTCGTTGGTGCAGGGCAAGCAGGCGGTTCCGATCAACGAGATCCATGCCGGCGATATCGGTGCCGTGGCCAAGCTGCGAGAGACTCTGACCGGGGACACGTTGGGCGACAAGGCCTCGCCGATTCGCTACCCGGCGGTGCTCCTGCCTGAGCCGGCGATTACCTTCGCCATCGAACCGAAGAGCCGCGCGGACGAAGACAAGCTGGGCGTGGGCCTTCACAAGCTCATGGAAGAAGACGCCATGCTGCGCTTCTTCCGTGACCCGCAAACGAAAGAATTCCTGATCGCAGGCACGGGACAGCAGCACATCGAAGTCGTGGTCTCGAAAATGAAGAAGCGTTACCACGCTGAAGTCGTGCTGAAGGCGCCCAAGGTGCCGTATCGCGAGACCATTCGCGGTAAGGCCGACGTTCAGGGACGACACAAGAAGCAGACCGGCGGGCATGGGCAATACGGCGACTGCAAGATCAAGATGGAGCCACTGCCGCGCGACGCCGAATTCGAGTTCGTCAATGACATCTTCGGCGGCTCGATTCCGAAAAACTTCATCCCTGCGGTGGAAAAGGGAATCAAGGACGCTGCCAGCCGCGGCTATTTGGCGGGTTATCCGGTGGTGAACTTCCGCGTAATCCTCTACGACGGGTCCTACCACGATGTGGATTCCAATGACCTGTCGTTCCAGATGGCGGGCCGCATCGCTTTCCGCAAAGCCATGGAAGTGGCCAAGCCGACGCTGCTGGAACCGATCATGACTGTCGAGATCACCATCCCTGACGAGTTCGCCGGCACGATCATGGGTGACCTCAACAGCCGGCGCGGACGGATCCAGGGCATGGATAACAAGGCCGGCAACACCATCGTGAAAGCCGAAGTCCCCATGGCCGAGATGCTGACCTACGGCGCCGACCTTACGTCGATGACACAAGGCCGGGGCAGTTTCGCCATGGAGATGCACCATTACGATACCGTCCCGCAACAACTGCAGGACAAGATTATTGAGAAGGCGAAAGCCGAGCGGGGTGAGGTGAAGGAAGAAGAAGAGTGAGTGCGGATGAGGGTCGGAGAAGCGAACCACGCCGCCCCGCCGGACAGCGAGCGCTTTGAAGCTGGATGCAGGTGAAGTCCGCCGCTCGCCGAGACCCAGTATCGCGTGATGAGGAAGCCGATGGGGATGGCACCGCGGCCGGAACGGGACCGGCAGCCGGCGCACAGAAACCCGCGGCAGGGCGAAACCCTCCGACGAAGGAAAGGCCGATGCTGACCATTCGTCGAGATTTCCCTTGCCGATCGCGTTTCCGGCAAGGGTCACTGCACCCAATCCAAAAAAACCGATTCACCATGAGCTGTTTGTGGCGTACCATTCGTCTTTACTTAAGGAGGCCGCATGTCGAAGGGGCGTTTTCCGATCTGCTGCCGCTTGCTCTCGGCAACCCTCGCTCTTCTACTGATTTCTCGTTCCGCCATGACTCAGGACAGCAAAACTACAATCCTCGAACTCGACCACGTGTCGGTCTGCGGATCAAATCTCGACTCGCTTCGTCAGGCATTTACCGACCTGGGCTTGACTCCGGACTTCGGCGGCCCTCATGGCAACGGCATTACGCAAATGGCGAGCATCGGCTTCGATGATGCGACCTACATCGAACTGATTGCGCCGATCAAGCCCGGCGTCACGGCGGGTTCGGAGTGGGCGAAGTTCATGTCAGAGGACGCCGCCACCTGCGCCTGGGCAGTCGGCACCAACGTCTTGCTGCAGGAAATCGATCGCTTGAAGAAAGCCGGGATCCCCGTCAAGGGGCCCGACCATGGCAGCCGCAAGCGTCCCGATGGCATGGCGATCGAGTGGAACACGGCGGACCTCGGCAGCGGGACCCCGGGCTCCACGCTGCCGTTCATGATCGAAGACCAGACACCGCGGGCGTGGCGTGTCCAGACTTCAGCGAGCACACAGGGAGCGCCGGTGAGCGGCGTCGAGAACGTCGTGCTGGGCGTGGTCAACCTTGATGCGGCGATTGCCCTTTTCCGCAAGGCGTTCGGCTGGGCCGATCCCATTACCGAGACGCAGAGGGATTTCGGCAGGCTTGCTTATTTTCCCGGCGAGCCAGTGATTCTAGCAGCGCCCTCTGGCGGAGGCTGGCTCGCAGACCGCTTGGCCAAGGAAGGCGAGAGCCCGGTTGCCTACCTGCTGGCCACGCGCGACCTGGCGGGAGCAACCAAGAAGTACAAGCTCGCCGGGACTAAGATCTGGTTCGGACAGAAGGTGGCTTGGTTCGACCAGGCGAAGCTGAAGGGCGTGCGGCTGGGTGTGATTGGGCAATAGTCGCTGCTCCGATTTGCGACGCTCGAAATCACAGCGCCGCCGTGGCCGGGTGCAGCCGCTCACAGGCGCCCGCTTCTGCAGCCCGGCGCAGGGGGACCGCGATTAACATGGGAGCGTTCTTTCGGTGCGCGCCGCCCGGCAGACGCGGAATTGCCTGATTTGCCTTTTCGCTTTACCATCGCCTTCAGTGTCTGCCGCCAAAGACAATCCCGCTGTTAAAGACCGCCTGGTTTCCGCCGCTCCGGTGGAGGACGATTCTTCCTTTGAGCTCAATCTGCGGCCGCAGCGACTACAGGAATTTATCGGGCAGGACAAGGTCAAGGAAAATCTGGACGTGGCCATCCAGGCCGCCAAGTCGCGCGGCGAAGCGCTCGACCATGTGTTGCTCTACGGGCCGCCCGGGCTGGGCAAGACCACGCTGGCCAACATTATTGCGAACGAGCTGGGGGCGGCCTTCCAGCAGACCTCCGGACCTACGCTGCAGATCAAGGGCGATCTGACGGCGATCCTGACCAATCTACGCGACCGGCAGGTGCTGTTCATCGACGAAGTCCATCGGCTGCAGCCGGCGCTCGAAGAGATCCTGTATTCGGCGCTTGAGGATTACAAACTCGACATCATGATTGGGCAGGGGCCTTCGGCGCGGACACATACCATGGACGTGAAGCCCTTTACTTTTATCGGCGCCACCACTCGCTCCGGATTGCTTTCCGCGCCCTTGCGCTCGCGCTTCGGGCTCTTGCTGCGGCTGGAATTCTACACGCATGATGACCTCCGCGTGATCGTCGAGCGCTCTGCCGAGATTCTTGGCGTCTCCATTGATCGTCCGGGAGCGACAGAGATCGCCAGCCGATCGCGTGGAACTCCGCGTATCGCCAACCGGCTGCTCCGTCGGGTGCGGGATTATGCGCAGGTGCGGGCTGCGGGCTCCATCGATCTGCCTACGGCGCAAGCCGCACTCGGCATGTTGGAGGTTGACCGTTACGGCTTTGACGAAGTCGATCGCAAGTTGCTGTTGACCATCATCGAGAAATACCAGGGCGGCCCGGTAGGCTTGAATACGCTGGGGGCGGCGTTGGCCGAGGAGCCTGACGCCATCGAGGAGATCTACGAGCCTTTCCTGATCCAGATTGGCTTTCTGAATCGCACCCCTCGCGGGCGGGTGGCAACGCAGCTTGCCTATGAGCATTTCGGGATCACGCCTAACCGGCGGCAGAGTTCACTGTTCTAGGGAGGCTCGCGGATTCTCGTCGATCGATTGCGGGATCGGTCGCGTGGTCTACCGCGGTCCGAAAGAGGCTCTGGTCGAGCGAAGCTTGCCTCGCGATCGATTGAAATCAGTGATTTATAGACTGACTTCGACGGCGAATCCCTGCGAGACGCGGTGCGCCACATTTCCACGAGCCTTTTCTCGGCCGCAGACCGTTTGACTTCGAGCGGCGCAATCTGCGTTAATCACTCTTCATCATTCGTGTCCGGTACCAATGAGGAGGAGTCATGCGCGACGTCATCGCCACCGACCAAGCGCCGCAGGCCATCGGTCCTTACTCGCAGGCCATTCGAGCGCAAGGGTTGATCTTTACTTCCGGACAGATTGCCATAGACCCGGCCACACAGCAGGTCATCGCAGGCGACGTTCGCGTGCAGACCGATCGCGTGCTCAAGAACCTGGGCGCGATTTTGCAAGCCTCGGGCAGCGGATTGGAGAAGGTGCTGCGCTGCACGGTGTTTGTGAAAAATATGGCGGACTTCGCGGCCATGAATGAGGTGTATGGCCGTTACTTCAAGCAGTCCCCTCCGGCTCGTTCTACCGTCGAGGTGGCGCGGCTGCCAAAGGACGTGCTGGTTGAGATTGATGTGATTGCGCTGGCGTGAACCGCCGGTCGACAAAATTGAAATCTGGCAGAACTCGTGCGGAACTCGTTTCGCAAGCCGGTTTGTATCGACACGGGAGGCCCCTGAAGGAGCCGGGTGCCGTTCCCGGCACGACCGCGGCCGTGCCGAATCCATCCGAACCTTTTATGAGATACACCCTGACCAATGCAAGGAAGAAGAGAGGCGCAATGAAAACGTTCATCCTAGGCATCACGCTGCTTGCACTGTCCACGCTTGCCATCGCTCAGACCACCGCGAAAAAGGTTCCGGCGGTGCCCGCTGGCCCCACGAAAGTTGCGGGCGAGCCCACCAAGACCGCCAGCGGTCTTGAATACTGGGACATCAAGGTTGGGACCGGCGCCACCGCGGAAACGGGAAAGCACGTTAAAGTCGACTACACCGGATGGCTCACCACCGGCAAGAAGTTCGACAGTTCGGTCGGGACCGGCCGTCCTTTTGAGTTAATGCTGGGCGCCGGCCAGGTGATCAAGGGGTGGGACGAGGGAATCGTCGGCATGAAGGTAGGGGGCAAACGCCAGCTGCGCATTCCTCCGGATCTCGCCTACGGAGCAAAGGGTTATCCGGGAGCAATTCCCCCCGACGCGACTCTCATCTTCGATGTGCAACTGGTGGATGTAAGGTAGCTCGGAAGCGAAGGGGAGGCAGGAGCAGGAGCGTCGATGCGACGCGCACCAGCGCGCTCGGTCGGATTGCTTGGGCACCCGGGTTGATCGGTGATCCAATTCACTTTCCAAGTTCTGCCTCCATCGTCGGAGAAGACTGCTCAAAGTGGGGCGTATTGGTCGTGGTATCGGACCAGACGAATCCAACCAAAGTCGCTTTGCCATTCAGTGTGTCGGCGCCGAAAAACTCGCCGCCTCCGTTCTTGAACTCGCCGACCTGGGGTGGGAAGATGGGGCCACCCTTGCTGTTTGCCCAATCGAGGCTCCACTGCTGGGTTTGCGGATTGAAGAGACGAAGGGTGAGACCTTCGATGTGGCCGGCAACCGGGCTATCGGTTTCGAACTCCTGCAGTTGAGCCCGGCCATCCCAACCCCGGCGGGTCAGCCAGTCACCGAGCAAAGCTTGGCCCGCACCGCCGCCCGCTTCCGGCCCCCCGCTCGCGCAATACTCCCCCTGGAAGAGACTCCGAACGTCAGTCTTCACGAAACTGTTTGCGAAAGGCCGTCCTCGACCGCCGATGGGGCCGGGGCCAGGCGGACCGTCAAGCCGAAGGCCTGGCCGCCGAGCTCAAAGATTTCGGGCGTTCCTGGGTTGAACGCGTACGAGCCATTAATTGCCGAAGGTTAATTCGAAAGCGTCGCTAGAGCCGGCACGCGAGGGGCCTTATCGCGGGGCTAGGGAGGCCGTCAGCGCCTATTCGATGCACAATGGGTCCGTACACGCAGAATGAGTTGAGAGGGCCAGCTGGCGTGAGCCTGCGGCTACGCTTTGACTACCTTACCGCTGCGCAGGCAGGAGGTGCAGACGCGGATATGTTTCGTGGCCGCTCCCACCCTGGCGTGAACCGGCCGCAGGTTGACATTCCAGCGCCGCTTGCTCACGTTGTGGGCGTGGCTGATGGTATTACCGAACTGCGGCCCTTTGCCGCAAACGTCACAAACTCGTGCCATAACTCGAGGATCCTTCCCGGCTGTTGCCGAAACACTCATTTTACAGGAAGGCGGAGGATTTCGCCAAGGCCGAAAGTAAAGGGAGTAAAGGGAGCCCTGCCCGGCAAGGCAAGGGCTCCGTAGGGCCGGCTGATGAATTGAACCGGCGAACGTGCCAACCGGACTAGGCCGCTCGGCCGATGACGGGCTGTGCGCAATGCATGCAACGACGAGCGTCAATCGGAATCTCGCTAAGGCATTCTGGGCACTTCTTGGTGGTGGGATCGGCGGGCGCCGGATCTTTGCGCGTCCGGGCAATCAAGGCATTGATGGGAGTTACAACAAAGAAGTAGACCGCGCCTGCCACCAGCAGGAAGCTGACCACGGCAGTGATGAAATCGCCAATCGGAAACAGGGTGCTGCCGATGGTGAAAGAGATTCCGGTAAAGTCCGGCTTGCCCACCAGGAGAGCGATGATGGGATTGATAATATCCTTGACTAGTGCGGTAACAATCGTTCCAAAGGCGCCGCCGATCACCACGCCAACTGCCAAGTCGACCACATTGCCGCGCAAGATAAACTGCTTAAACCCGGATAGCATAATGTTTCCTCCATTAAACAAAGTGGCCAAAAATGTAAATGTTGAGTGGCCTTTGGTCAAGTTAGAAATGCCTGAGTGGCGAGGCAAGGCTCGGAAAGGATGCAAAACGTTGCAGCTAAATCTCCCGCTCTTCGGCGGCGAGTGCGTCCGGCGCGGGCGTCGGAGCCAATTTTCCTCTTCGCCAGCTCCCGCCTCAAATGCGCATCGGCATTACGATGTAGCGGTACTTATAATCTTCCCCTTCGGCGGGCCGCAGTTGGCCGGCCGACTGCGCGTCCTTGAGTTCCAACTTGACGTCGCAGGAACCGGTTGCTTTGATAAAGTCCATCAAGTACTGGGCGTTGAATCCAATCGCCATCGGATCGCCATCATAGGCGACTTCGATGGTATCTTCTGACTCGCCGGTTTCGGTCGACGAAGCGGAGAGTTTCAATTCCCCTTTTTCGAGACGCAGTCGGACGGCGCGGGATCGTTCATCGGCGAATTGTGCGACGCGTGCGATGGCGGCTCCAAGTTCCTCGCCGTGCAGTGCGATGGACTTGGAAACGTCCTTTGGCAGCACGGCCTCGTAATTGGGGAACTGGCCCGTGAGTTGGCGCGAAGTCAGCAGGCGGGGCCCAACCCGGAAGAACAGGGTGGACTCATCCTTGGCGAAGTCAATGGTCTCGACGTCGGAATCAAGCAACGATTTCAACTCATCCATTGCCTTCTTGGGGATCAGTGTTTTCATTTCGCCGGAAACGCCGTCGAATTTTTCTCCTGCACGCTCCACGTGGGCCAAGCGATGGCCGTCGGTTGCGACCATGGTGATTGACTCCGGCTTGAGCACCATGAGCGCACCATTGAGGGTGTAGCGGGATTCTTCGCTGGCAATGGCAAAACCTGTTTTGGCAATCATCGAGCGCAATACCGCGGCGGGAATCTTGATGGCTCCCGCGGCGGGGAACACGGGAAGGCCGGGGAAATTCAACTTGGCCATGCCGACCATCTTCGTATTGGAGCGTCCGCAGCGAATGCTGACCCAGTGGTTCTCGAGCAACTTAATGGTGATGTCGGCATCGGGCAGCAGTTTCACATAATCGTGAAGTTTGCGCGCCGGGATGGTACAAGCGCCTTCTTTTCTGACTTTCGCGTTGCACGAAGTCCGCAGGCTCAGATCGAGATCGGTCGCAGTAAGGGACAGTTTGTCTCCCGCGGCCTCGAATAGATAGTTGGAGAGAATGGGAATTGTGGTCTTACGCTCGACTACGCCCTGAGTGGCGGTCAGTTCGCGAAGCAACTCAAATTTGCTGACCGTTATTTCCATGGTTGTGGCGGCAACGGCAGGGGCGACTTCCACCGACATATTGGATCTCCCGACTCTCTACTTCTGTCTCTTCTTATATCAAATACAAAAGCAAGAAAACCAGTAGTAACCGTAGGCACTTTGGAGAAGTGGAAAACCGGCCCAGGTGGTTGCGGTTCAGCAGTTTCCTCCTACAACCCTGGTGTGGAGAATCGCTCCTTGCCGCAGCGGACGCCAACCTATCGTCGGGATCCGTTTCCGGTTTCTGCCGGGTCTCCCACAGTTTCCACAAGCCCTGCACAGCCGCCGCGCAGGACAACCAGCCTGAAAAGTGGAAAAACGGTGGAAACCATTGCCTATACGCCCAATTGCTCGGTCAATTTATTCAGCAGCCTGTTCAAATCCTTGTCGTTCTTTCGGACCTCTTCAATCTTGTCGACCGAGTGCAAGACGGTTGTGTGGTGCTTGCCACCGAACTGGCGCCCGATCTCCGGCAAAGAAGCTTCGGTGAGATGTTTGGCGAGATACATGGCGATCTGCCGCGGGTAGACGATGGAGCGCGAATTGTTCTTGGCCTTGATTTCTACCAAGCGCAGTCCGAATTGCTCAGCCACCGCCTTCTGAATGGATTCGATCGTCACCTTGCGGGCCTGGGAATCGATGAAATTCTTCAGCACCTGTTGCGTGTAGGGCAGGGTGATTTCGGCACCGATCAGCGACGAATGCGCGACGAGACGGATCAGTGCGCCTTCGAGTTCGCGGACGTTCGAACGGATGTTGGAGGCGATGTAGAGCGCGACGTCAGTGGGCAGGGTCACCCGTTCCTGCTCCGCCTTCTTTTGCAGGATGGCGACTTTGGTCTCCAGGTCGGGTGGCTGAATGTCGGCAATCAGTCCCCATTCGAAGCGGCTGCGCAGCCGATCTTCGAACTCCGCCAACTCTTTCGGCGGACGGTCGCTGGCGATCACGATCTGTTTCATCGATTCGTGCAGCGCGTTGAAGGTGTGAAAGAACTCTTCCTGGGTGCGTTCTTTCTGCGCGAGGAACTGGATATCGTCGATCAGCAGCACGTCCATGGTGCGGAATTTATCGCGGAAGCTGATCATCTTGTCGTAGCGCAACGAGTTGATCATTTCGTTGGTAAATTTTTCACTCGAGACGTAGCAGATGGCTGCTTGCGGCGTCCGTCGCTTGATCTCGTGGCCGATCGCCTGCATGAGGTGGGTCTTGCCCATGCCGACGCCGCCGTAAAGAAACAGGGGGTTGTAGGCTTTCGAAGGGCGCTCCGCCACCGCCTGGCAGGCGGCGTGCGCGAACTGGTTGCCGCTGCCGATGACGAACGCGTCAAAGGTATAACGCGGATTGAGTTGGGCAGCGCTGTCCCAGTCGAACCGCGCCTGGGCGGGATACAAGGCTCCCACCGGCTGCGGACCCGGGGCTGCACTTGGACCGGCACTCGAACTATGAGCCGACAGGCCGCCGTTATGCCGGATGGGCGTGTTCGAAGGGTCGTCCTCGGCGGTAACGAATTTCACATCCTCGTAGCCGAGTCCCAGATTATCGAGCGCCTCCTGAATCAGGTCTGCGTATTTGTCGCCGACGTGACGGAACTCGGCGGTTGGAATGCGTACGAAGAGAATTCCATTGCTGGCATGGCTGTAGCGCGTCGGCTTCAGCCACGTGTCATAAGAATGGCGGTTGACTTTCTTTTCCAGGGCGTCAAGAATGCGCGCCCACGGGTTCGGGACGATGGTGGAACTGGAGAGAGACATTTTTTACCAGAATATTGAAAAGAGCCGGCGACCAGCGTCCGGGAAAAAATCAAAAACTTGAATTATGAGTTCGTCGTTTTCCTGCAGAGCAGCTTCTGTTTTGCAGTAAAGAGTGTCGGCGAAATTTATTAAGAGACGAACGGCATACTAGCACAAAAAAATTCGCCGTGTCGGTGAGTTGCAACAAAAAAAAATCGTTCCGTTCGGAAACGGATCGCGATTTTTGGCTGCTGTCAAGTGTCGAGAAACTAACTGCCGCGCAACTTGTGCAACGAACACTTTTCTGGGAGAGAGGAGATCGCGTCGCACGTCCGGTCGAGCGCGACCTGATCTCTACCATCAAAGCTGGTGCCGTTCGCGCTTGGCCGGGGCTGCGGTTTTGTAGTTCCCGGGATAGACCACCACCGAGCGGCGGCCACCCTCGCCGTCGCTCTCGGTGCGCAAGTCTTTTTCCTCTCGCAGCGCCAGATGTACGATGCGGCGCTCGCGCGAGGACATCGGGCCGAAGCGGTAGGGTTCGCTGGTTCGTCGCACCTGCTCGGCGGCCACGCGCGCCGCCACCTGCAATTCGTCGATGCGGAGCGCGCGGAAGTTCTGGCAGTCGAACCAGACCTTCTCGTGCTCGCTGCCTTGCAGGTGCAGGACCTCGGACGCGAGCAGCTCAAACGACCGCAACAGCTCGCCGCCGCGCTCGAGCAGCAGCGAAGAATCCGGGCCGGCAAACTCGACCAGGATTTCCGGATGCTCCCACTCGCGGTTCTCGGCGATCGGCGGGTCGACCGTGATCCGATACTTCAGTTTAAAGCCGCCATTGGAAATCACGGCCTGCAGGAATTCTCCAATCTGTTTCGCGGCGGCAACTTTGTCTGTGATCGGCATAGGTACACTCTCTGGTGTCGGTTGTCTGCTCTCCGTGGGTGGCAAAAACGCATGCCCTCTCCGGCACCCAGGTCTTCCTCGCCTCCGAGGGATGGGAGCGGACCGCGGACCGCTATTTCTCTTTCTTTCTGGCCCGCTTCTCCATCATCTCGCGCATCTCGCGGCCGAGAGATGTGCGATTCATTACCGATTGCTGGACGATTCCGATCAGTTGCCCGGCGGACCAGTACAGCCCGAGGCCGGCGGGCAGATTCCAGCTCATGATGCCGAGCATGCCGGGCATCATCACGTTCATCATCTTCTGTTGCGCCGGGTCCATGCCGGCCTGCGGGGTCATCCGCTGCATCACCAGCATGGTCACGATGATGGCGACGGGCAGAATGTGATACGGATCGGGCGCAGAAAGATCATGCACCCAAAGCCAGGGCGCGTGTCGCAAATCCATTGCCACCCTCAGCATCTGATAATACGCAAAAAGAAAAGGCATCTGGATGAGCAGCGGCAGACATCCGCCCGCCGGGTTGACGCCCTCCTTCTTGTAGAGCGTCGAAATCTCTTCGTTCATCTTCGCTTTTTCCGGGTCGCGAAGGCTGTACTTTTTATACTTTTCCTGGATGGCCTTGATCTGGGGGGCCACGCGCTGCATTTTGAGCATCGACTTCATCTGCGAAAGGCGGAGCGGCAGCAGCGTCAGGTTAATAATCAGTGTCTGCAGCAGGATCGCCCAGCCCCAGTTGGAGACGATGTGGTTATACATCCACTTCAACCACAAGAACAGCGGTCGCGCGATAATGCCGAGCCAGCCAAAGTCGATCACCGCTCGCAGATCGGGCTCCGCCCCGGTGATGCCGGGCACAGCTACAGACTCCAGATCGGCGAGAGCTTTCGGCCCCACGTAGAGCCGCGCATCGGTGGGGCCTTTCAAGCTGCCCACGGCTGCGCCGAGGACGTCGAGCCGGTCCATCTGCTTATTGGCGGGATCCGAGGCGTTGTGCGGAATTTCAATCGCGTTACGCAGCGTCACCATCGTTGCGTTCTTGGGATCCTGGGGCACGAAAACCGCCGCGAAATATTGATCCGTCACCCCCGCCCAATTGAACGGTCCCGGGAGCGTCCCGCCGCCGCTGATCTTCTTGATTGCCAGCCGCTCGACCTTGTCATCGTATTGGTAGACGACCTGTCCGAGAGCGTACTGGGGACCGGTGGTATCGCCGCCGAAGCCGGCCGGCCACATGGGAAAGGCCGCTACGGGCGCGCCCTTCTGGTAAACCGCCGTCTTCACGCCGACGACATAGCTGCTGCGATCAAAGGTGAAGCTTTTCTGCACCGACAGCTCGCCGTCGTCGTAGGCAAACTTGACCTCGGCCGGAGCCGTGGATGCGCTGCTCGTTGCCACATAGAGCGCCGAATCCAGCCGCTTGCGCAGGGTTTCGTCATAAGACCACAAGGACAGCGGATAACCATATAATCTGGACGCCTCGGCATTCACCAGTTCCTGCGGACCACCCTTGTCGTCGAAGTGCTTTTTCAACACCCAGGACTTCACCTGCGCGCCGCGATTGGTGAATACGATGCGGTAGACGTCGTTTTCCATCACCGTCTCGGATTCCCTGGGGGCTTGTACTGGCGTCGATCTTATACCGCCAACGGCAGGCGCAGTCGCGATGGGTGGAGAAGGGGGCGCGCCGGGTTGAGGCGCAACCGGCGAGAGATTCGGCCCCGCGGCTTGCGAGTTTTCCGGTTTGGCGGGAGGCTGCGGTCCATACTTCTTCAGCAGCGGCTGGAACAGCATAATGACCAGGAACGTCAGCGCAAACACGATCAGCAGCCTGCGCTCCATGCCGGGTTCTTGTTGAGGATTGTTAAATTCAGCCAAATCAGTAACTCGTCATTTCTCGGTTAGTCACCGCAACTTCCATGGGGAACGTCGAGTGCGGAACCCCGCATCGTACGGTTCACAACTGGATCCAGTCCGCCCTTGGCGAGTGGATGACACCGCAACAATCGCCAAGCGGCCATTGCGCCGCCGCGAACCACACCGTAACGCTCCAGGGCTTCGATGGCATATTCCGAACAAGAGGGAACATAGCGGCACGACGGCGGAAACACCGGCGAAATCCACCGCTTATAGCCGCGCAACAGCCGGAGCACACATGTCCTCATTTTTCCACCAGCTTTTTCGCGATCGCCTCCAGCGCCCGCCCCACTTCTTCGAGTAGCCGGGAAAATTCCAGCGTGAGCACCGATTTCTTCGGATTGATCACCACGTCCACCGCGCCCGGCAAGACCGAGCGCCGCTGCCGGACCGCTTCGCGGAGCCTGCGCTTGATGCGGTTCCGAACGACCGCGCCGCCGAGCACCTTGCCCACCGTGAAGCCGACCCGCGCGCTTGTCTGCGCCCTATCATTTTCCAGTAGAACCCTTTTCGACGTAGCATTTTCCGGCAAAACGTTCTGCGGCGAAGGTTGCTCCGCTTGCCGCAGGTAAAACACAGTCATGTGCGAGGAAAAATGCCGCCGTCCCTGCTTATATACGCGATCGAAATCGGAATGTTTCAGCAGTCGCGCGGCGCGCGGAAAGCTTGCTCCCGCTTTTGCTGCGGGCTGCCTTACACTCCGGTTAGGAGCGTCACCGCTCACCGGCTCCAAATCCTGCACAAAATAATGACGGCCCTTGCTGTCCGTTGTGGGGAACTAATCGCGGAAACCCGGCTTTACGGCAACGCGCTTGCGTCCCTTGGCCCGGCGACGCGACAGCACCGCAGCCCCGGTCTTTGTCTTCATGCGGGTCCGGAACCCATGCTTCTTCGAGCGCTTGCGCTTGTTGGGTTGAAATGTACGTTTCGGCATCGAAAATCCCTGCTCCTGATTGAATCGGCTGGCTCAAGTCAAACCGTAAGTATAAATGACGCGCGCCGGATGCAGCAAACCGATGGCTGATGGATGCTGAGCGCGAAGCGGCAGGTTCTTCAGATCAATTCAGAGGGCTTCAGCCCCGCTCCATGGACCTTTCCCGGAATCGGGTGCAAGCTTGCACTCACTTGCGGGATTTGCTCACCGTTTCCGACCGAGGCAGGTGAGACCAGTAAGCGAGGGGTTCGGGAAAACGGGGAAGGTTCCCGAACCCCTCAAATACAGGCTCTCTTCATATTTGTTCAATCCTTGGAAAAATTGGTAGTGGGCTGGTTGCGGAATCGAATTGCTCGTCGCCTGTGAGGGCGCCCGATCGGCCCCACGATGGATTCGCAAGCCGTCCGTCGCTTTCATGGCTGGCATTACGCGCAGTGGGTGACCGAACTTGTAATCTGCGTGGTAGTTCACAACCATGTGGCACAAGATCCCGCTACCGAAAAAATCAGCTCCGGAAGCATCTCTCGGTCGCGCGAACTGAGGCCCGGCTAGAATCGTTGTGTGAACCTCGATGACACGATTGTGGCCATCGCAACCCCGCCCGGCCGCGGGGGCATTGGCGTCGTCCGTCTGGCGGGACCGGAAGCCTGCGCCATTGCGCAACCGATGCTGCGGTTGAGCGGGAAACTGGAAGCGAATCGGGCCATGGTCTGCGACTTGATCGACCCCGCGGGCAGCCCGGCCCGCGAAACCTCCGACAACCCCATTGCCCAGGCTCGTATCGACGAAGTAGTCGTTACCTATTTCGCTAAGCCCCACTCCTACACGACCGATGACACCGTCGAACTCTCCGCCCACGGGTCGCCGGTGGTGTTGCGCCACATTGTCGAATGCTGTCTCGACCGTGGCGCACGACTGGCCGAGCCGGGGGAATTCACAATGCGCGCCTTTCTGAATGGACGCCTCGACCTGACCCAGGCCGAGGCGGTCCGCGACCTGATCGACTCGCAAACTCTGTTCCAGGCCAAGGTGGCCGCGCAGCAGCTCGAAGGTTCACTCTCCAACCGGCTGAAGCCCATCAAGCGGAGATTGGTCGACTTGATCGCTCTGCTAGAAGCCGGCATCGACTTCGCCGAGGACGATATTTCCGTGGCTGGCGATGCCACCATCCGCGAGCGGATCGCCGAACTGCGAACTCCACTCGCCCAGCTGGCCGCGACCTTTACCTACGGCAAGCTCGTGCACCAGGGACTCACGCTTGCGATCGTTGGTCGTCCGAACGTAGGTAAATCGAGTCTGTTCAACCGACTGGTGGAACGCGAGCGCGCGATCGTTACCGCCCAGCCCGGGACGACGCGAGACTTGATCAGCGAAACCGTTTCTCTTGGCGGAATTCCGGTAGAACTGGTGGACACTGCCGGCATCCGCCGGGCGCTCGACGAAGCCGAAAGTATCGGCATCAAGAAATCGTTCGAGGCCCTGGCCGACGCCGACCTGGTGCTGGTCGTGGTCGACAAAACCGAGCGTCAGAGTGACGAAGACAGGAAATTGCTACGCCAGGTGAAAGACCGGCCGACGATCATCGTCGAGAATAAATGCGACCTGCCGAGCTCCAGTGGAGACGACGCGTCGCGCCGTCAGGGGGGAGTGGAATCCGGCAGCGAGCCGATCCGTATTGCTACCTCCGCCGTAACGGGCGAAGGCATTGCCACCCTGCGTTCCGCCATCCTCCGCCACCTGACCGGAGACTCCGTCGCTGGAGCAGAGCCCGGCTTTCTCACCAACGTTCGCCATCAGAAACTGGTCAGCGAGTCGCTCGCAGCGCTCGACGCCGCCAAGGTCGCCGTCGCCGCCCACGTACCGCACGAGATGCTGCTCCTCGATCTGTACGGGGCGCTGCGTGCTCTCGACGAAATCACTGGTGCCACCACTGCCGACGACATCCTGAACCTCATTTTCGGAACCTTCTGCATCGGAAAATAGAGTGGCGTCCAGCACCATCCAAAGAATGCAGAAAATTCGATTATCTACTTGTAAATAATGGGAACATCGTCCTATAGCATCCAGCGGGAGACATAGACAGCCGACATAATTGATGTCTCCAGTATGTCTCCAGACAGGAACTTGTCTCCACATTTCGATCTGGAGACGCGCCCCACACAGAGCGTACCCGGCCCCTTTTTCGGAAACTAGATCTCTGCTATAGAAGATGCCTTCTCGAACGTTGGGACGATTGATCGTCGGAATTGAATCGAATCGGATTACGTATTCTTCCCCTTCCGCAACTGTAGGCTTCCTGCTGACGGCCAGGGCTTGAGGGAATACGTGGGCTGCTGGTTAGCGGAATTCTCGGCAAGGGATGGCGTTCCAAGATTCTCACGGTCAATTTGCCCGCTCGGAGGGTCTCATGAAAGTTTGTGCAATCGGCCACCGTAAACACCCAATTTGTCTCCTTGCCAATGCGATCTGGCTTTGAGTTTGCCGAAATGGGGAGGTCAAGTACCAGCTTGGCCGAGCTCTCCGCACGGGCTTTCTGCTGCGCTACGTCTTTGGCCATCCACCTGGGGTCCACCATACAAGGCGCAACTAACAAGAGCGAGGCACTGAACCGAAACCGCCGCAGCCAAACTACGGATACACCCGAAGATCGACCGTATCCCCACGATAACGCCGAATGGCCAATTTTGTATCGAGTCGTTGCCCTACTCCGGGAAGAGCCTAACTACAGAGAAACGACACTAGGGTCTAGCAAATCTCTGCGAACGGCGTCGTCACACTCCTCCAACCCAGGCCCAGGTCCAAATCGAGCGGGGGTTCGTCGGTCGCGATTCCGGCTTGTTCATTGATGTCACTGAGCGCTGTGATCCAAGCACGAGGGTCACGTGATTCTGAGCACATCGCGGAATGACACAACTGAGCTATCTAAGTAGGCACTTTATGAAGGCGTTCAAAGATTCCGGGCATCTGTTTCGACTGGCCGCTGTGTTCATGGTCGGTGGTCTGGCGTTTTTGGCAGTGCGCGCGCTCCTGGTACCGAGAAGTTTCGGTCAGTACGGACACTACCGCGGAATCGCCATGGCCGAGATGGCCGCCCGGCCGGTCAACTTCGCCGGCCATCAGGCCTGCGAAGACTGTCATTCAGAGGTCCTGGAAAAAAAGAGCCGCGGCAAGCATGTGCACGTTAACTGCGAAGCGTGCCACGGGCCGCTGGCGAAACACGTCAATGACCCCGGTTCGGTGCAGCCTGCCAAACTCGACACGGCCGTGCTGTGTGTCCGCTGTCACGAGGCCAACCTCGCCAAGCCGCAAGCGTTTCCACAAGTCGCTTCCGCCGACCATGCCTCCGGTATGCCCTGTGACACCTGCCACCAGCCGCATAGCCCGGCCATCACCGACGGAGGAACAGAATAATGAAGATTACGCGGCGACATATGCTGCTTCTGTTGCCGGCGGCGGCGATCGCCTGGGAATACGTTCGTGCCGGGACCCCGGAAACCTCCCCCAATTACCAGCTGTCGGAGCACTGGTGGGGCATGCTGATCGACTTGCCCAAATGCATTGGCTGCGGCAACTGCGTGCGAGCGTGCCAGGCTGAAAACGACGTGCCCGAGGGATATTTTCGCACCTGGGTGGAACGCTACCACGTGACCGATTATGACATCGAAGATCCGCATGTGGACTCGCCCGACGGCGGCAAGAAGGGATTTCCTCCCTCCAAGGAGGCGGGAGGAAAGAACTTCTTCGTGCCCAAGCTGTGCAACCATTGCGCGGATTCGCCCTGCACCCAGGTTTGCCCCGTGGGCGCGACATTCATAAGCCCGGATGGCGTGGTTCTGGTCGACAAGACATACTGCCTCGGTTGCCGCTATTGCGTGCAGGCCTGCCCCTACGGATGTCGCTTCATCAATCCGCAGACCATGACCGCCGAGAAATGCACGCTCTGCTACCACCGGATTACAAAAGGACTGATCACCGCTTGTTGCGAAGTATGCCCGACCGGCGCGCGCCAGTTGGCGGACTTGAAGAATCCCCACGACCCGATTCACGAATTCCTGAAGACCCACAACGTTCAGATCCTGAAACCCAGCATGGCGACTCACGCCAAAGTGTTTTACAACGATCTGGATGGCTCGGTGCGATAAGGAGACGTTTCACGATGATGTCCGGCGTTGAAGGCTTCATGTATCCGAACGAAGTGGAGCTCCAGTGGAGTGTCCTGATCGTGCTCTATCCGTTTCTCACCGGGTTGGTGGCCGGCGCATTCATTTTGGCTTCGCTGGAGCGGGTATTCCAGGTGCAGGAAGTCAAACCCACCTACCGATTGGCGTTGCTGACGGCCCTGGCTTTTCTGATGGTGGCACCGCTGCCGCTGCAACTCCACCTTGGACACCCGGAACGGTCGTACGAGATGTATCTGACGCCGCACAAGACGTCGGCGATGGCTATGTTCGGGTTTGTGTACCTGTGGTATCTGATGGCGGTGTTGGTATTCGAAATCTGGCTCGACTACCGGCGTGACATCGTGCTTCTATCGCAATCCACCACGGGATGGAAACGTCTGATCTATCGGCTGATGACCCTCGGATCGAGCAATATCTCTGAGCACGCACTTGAGATCGATGACCGAGTAGGCTGGATCATTACACTCATCGGCATCCCCTCGGCATTCTTGCTCCACGGATATGTAGGCTTCATCTTTGGTTCCGTCAAGGCGAACCCGTGGTGGTCATCGCCGCTCATGCCGGTAGTGTTTATCTTCTCGGCCATGGTATCGGGAATCGCCGCGGTGATGTTGCTCTACATGCTATCGACGTGGTTCCGCAAACAGACCATCGATATGCGCTGCGTCGATACGGTGGCGCGCTACCTGTTCTACACCTTCATCATCGATTTCGGCCTGGAAATGCTCGACCTGGTTCACCGCATCTACGAGTCCGATGAATCCTTCCGCAGCCTGGATTTCATGGTCCACACCAAGCTGTACATGTCGCATATCGTGGTCCAGATCATCCTGGGTACGGTTGCTCCCATCACGCTTCTCGCCCTGACCCAGGTGTTGAGGCTCGGGGAAATCGCCCGCAAGCGCATCTACGCGTTGGCCGGATGCTTGACGCTGGTTGGAATTTTTGCCATGCGCTGGAATGTGGTCATCGGGGGACAGTTATTTTCCAAGAGTTTTCTGGGATACACGACTTACAAGATGGGCTTGATTACACGCGAAGGACTACTGGTCGCCGTGGCACTGACCATTCTGCCCTTCCTTATCTTGTGGGTGCTGGTCAAGCTCCTGCCTCCATGGCCGGAGAAAAACCCGGGCTCACTCCCGGGCACCGCACCCGCCCATTAGATTTCAGGCAACCGCTTTCGCGCCGGGTTTCAGAAACGATGCTCGGCGCACGACGATCTACCGATAACTGTTTGCCAGCCTCGAAGCGAGTGGAGATTATGGACGATCTCGACGCTTTAGCACGGCTCACCGAACGTCTTGAGAGGCTGGAGAGCCGAGTCTCCGTCCTCGAGCAGGGCTCAGAAAAGACCGCAACCCTGACTGCCGAACCCGCGACTCCTGCCGACCAAGATCGAGCGGCGTCCGCATTCTCATTTGCACAAGCTGGCGGGGTTTTCCCGGTGCTCGGCAAAGCCATGCTCGGAATCGCCGGCGCCTACCTGCTCCGGGCTGTCGCCGAATCGGGCTCATTTCCGAAAATTGCAGTGGTGGTTCTGGCGCTTGGCTATGCCGCAATGTGGCTGGTAGGGGCCGTGCGAGTTCCGAACGATGCGCATTTTACCAGTACAGTCTATGCCACCACGTCGGCATTGATCCTCGCTCCCATGCTCTGGGAACTGACTCTGCGATTCGAGGTCTTGCCCACCGCGGCGACGGCAGCCGTCCTCGGCGGGTTCGCGGCTGCCGCTTACGCTCTGGCTTGGAAGCGCGATCTGGCATCGGTTGTCTGGGTCATCAATGTCGCCGCGATTCTCACTTCGCTCATTTTGCTGACCGCGACGCGCGATCCGGTGCCATTCATTCTGGCACTCCTCCTCATGGCTCTGGCCAGCGAACTGGCCGCCCTTGGGAACCGCTGGCTCAGACTCAGGCCGCTGGTGGCTGCCGCGGCGGATCTTGCCATTTGGATTCTGCTCTATATTTGTTCCCGACCGGAGGGTATTCCTTCGGAGTACAAAGCCATCGCGACTGCTTCCTTACCGGCGCTCGGGTGCATGTTGTTTCTGGTTTATGGTGCCAGCACCGCCTTCCGGACCATGCGACTGCGCGAGAAAATCAGATGGTTCGAGATCGGGCAGACTGTCGTGGTGTCCCTGCTGGCTGCGCTTTGCGTGCTGAGCTTCAGCACAAGTGCCCGCGCACCGAGAGTTGGGTTGCTGTTAGGAGCCATTTGTTTGCTTCTCTCGGCCGGGTGCTATGCAGCTGCCTATAGCTATTTCGACCGCTTCCCCGAACAACGTAATTATCACGTGTATGCGATTTGGGGTACGGCATTTCTCCTCGCCGGTGGCTGTTTCTGTCTGCCGCCGTTGCCGCTGGCGTTTTGTCTGAGCGCGGCGGCGATCGTGGCCACGTTCTGGGGTGTGCGGACATCTCGCCTGACATTGGAATTCCACGGCCTGGCCTATCTGGCCGTGGCGGCCTATGCATCCGGCCTGCTGGAGTATGCGGGCCTTGCGCTGGCCGGAACGTTCCCGACCGCGCCGGGATGGATTGTCTGGATCGTCGCCGCGTCGGCCGTCACCTGCTACGCGGTCGGAGGCTACTATCGAGCCGACCGATGGAGCCAGCGCCTCCTGCAACTGCTTGCGGCCAGCTTGGCCACAGCCGCCATGATCACGTTTCTGGTTTCTGTCCTGGTGTGGCTGGCGGCACTCGGCATGACGGCGGGTGCATCCCAAGTGGCCGTGATCCGCACGCTCATCACTTGCCTGGCTGCGCTGGCGCTTGCCTTCGGCGGTTCGCGTTGGCAGCGCATTGAACTCGTGCGGATTGCCTATGGCATACTGGCTTTGGTCACAGCAAAGTTGCTACTCGAAGATTTGCACCATGGAAAGCCTGGATCGACTGCCGTCTCGATTTTCCTCTACGCAGTGGCTCTGATTCTTGTTCCCCGAATGGTGCGCGTCGGGCGTCGGCCCACGGGTGAGATCGCAATCATGGTCTCGACCGTGAAGCAGGGACGCTGACTTTCCCTGCGCGTAACCCTACCGCGCCTGACCCTGATTTTCTCGCACTCGGCGCGGGTGCGAACCCCGGTGAGGTGAGTTATGTCGCAAGAAAATCGATCCCAAGCTCTCGGAAGATGCCCTCCTGGCGTCTGTGCTCGAATACCGCCGTCTATTCGAGACCTGCTGCTCGACGTGAAGACAGGTGCCAGAGACTCGGTATCGGAGACTTTCCGCTAGCAGTGGCTGCAGAGAGCAGCAGCCCGGCAAAACAGGAAACCCTGCGGCACGGGATAGAAGTCCGGCGCAACTAGCCGAGTCGTTCTCGCATTCTTGTCGCACAGGGTTGGCTCCCGAAATGGAAGCGACAGTGCAATCGCACTTTACCGCGCTCGGCGTGGTCGACCGTTGAACCCGGGGACCGGGTGCCGGTAGTGATTCCCAAAAACAGCCCAATGGCGAGGCGGCAAGAAATGGAAGACGGCTGAGGCTCGGTCGCTGGCGCGCGATCTGCGAGCGCGAGCTCCTGGGAAACATGCGATGATATCCCCAATTCCCGATGAGGAGGCTTTCTCCATGGCAAATGGGTCGTCCCAGAATTTTTCCAACTACACGCGCTATGACCCGCTTTTCCATTTTTTCATTCTGCCCGTGGCTGCCATCTCCCTGGTCATGATCATCGTACATCTGGTCCGCCGGCCTGGATTGCATTCCGCCTGGTTGACGGTTGTCGTCATCGCGGCCGTCATTGCCCTGTTCAAGATCCGCATGTATGCCCTTAAGGTGCAGGACCGTGTGATCCGCCTCGAAGAGAGGTTGCGCCTCGGGAGCTTGCTCGATCCGGCGCTGCGTCCGCGGATCGCCGAATTCACCGTCTCGCAACTGGTCGCGCTTCGCTTCGCCTCCGACGCCGAAGTTCCCGCCTTGGCCGCTCGCGCACTCAACGAAAAGCTGGCCGGTCGCGACATCAAGAAAGCCATCCGGCAGTGGCGTCCCGACCAGTGGAGGGTGTGAAGCCGAAATGGAATTCGGGCAAGGATGAGGACCTTCCGGATGTGCGCAACTTAGTAGTAATCAACCCATCATGACCGCCGAGCCATCGCCCGTGCTGATTGTAACCGGCGCCAGCCGCGGCATCGGAGCCGCGACCGCCCAACTCGCTGCCGCTCGCGGGTTCCGCACCTGCGTCAACTATTGCCGCCAGCAACAAGCCGCCAGCCAAGTGGTGGCCGCGATTCAACGCGACGGCGGCATCGCCGTGGCCGTTCAAGCCGACGTCGGCTCCGAGGCCGATGTCGTCCGTTTGTTCGATTCCGCCAGCGAACAACTACTAGGTCCCATCACGGCTCTGGTGAATAATGCCGGAATCGTCGGGCTCCAGTCGCGCCTTGATTCAATTGACCTCGCCCGGCTGCAGCGTGTTTTCGCGACCAACGTCTTCGGCAGCTTCCTCTGCGCCCGCGAAGCCGTGCGCCGCATGTCGACCAAACACGGCGGCCAAGGAGGCGCCATCGTCAATGTCTCGTCCGCGGCCGCTCGCGTCGGTTCTCCCAACGAATTCATCGACTACGCGGCATCGAAGGGCGCTATAGAAACTCTCACCCTAGGTCTGGCCAAAGAGGTCGCCGAGGAAAAGATCCGGGTCAACGCCGTGCGCCCGGGTTTCATTTATACCGAGCTTCATGCGCTGGGAGGAGAACCACAGCGAGTCGACCGCGTCAAAGTCCAGGTGCCGATGCGGCGCGGCGGACAACCCGAAGAGGTAGCCAGTGCCATCCTGTGGCTTCTCTCGCAGGAAGCCAGTTACGTGACGGGAGCGATCTTGGACGTAACCGGCGGCCGCTGATTCGTTGTTCGGGTGCAGATCCAGTCCGTAGCCAGAACCTAGCCCGGGCGTTCCACTTATTACTGTTTTGATACGGGAATGCCGCTTGCCATCACTTCGCGAGATCGGTCCCACATTTTAGCTGTGAACCGGGCCGGCGGTCGGCGTCGGCACTGCGAAAGCAAGCAGCTAATCCTTGCCAAGGTCCACTTGTTACTACGAGGATTCCGCGCGCCTAGGGGCGAGAAATCTCTGGGAACGTGCAAGTTTTCAAACAGTAGGGACCACTTCCGGCGAAATCTCGGTCTCTCACCTTCTCCGCTACCCGCCTCACCGCCGGCGAATTGCTGGCGCCAAGGGTCGGGTCACGGGCCGTGCTGTCACAGTAGCATAGTTGTACACACCGCCAGCAATCCTAATTAGGTTCGCCGATCCGCGGCTGAGCGCCCCGACGGTTGCCGCCCTTCCCGCGATTCGAAATAGCGTCCCGCAGCGACTTGCCCCTTTTTATTTAAGGTCGAAAAGGCAATCGCATTCCACTTATTACTCGGCTGATTCTCCCCAGAATGTTGGCAAATACTGAAGCCTGCCGCTAGCGACCCTTGAGCATTGTCACCACTCGATCGAAATCTTCCAGCGTCCCGTACTCGATGGTGATCTTGCCTTTGCCCTTCCGGTCGCGGATCCGCACCCTCATTCCTAAGACGGTCTCAAGCGAGCGCTGGGCTGCGCGCACGTTGGGATCGACCCAGCGGGCTCCGCTTGGCTTCTGTTCTTCTGGGGCACCCGCGGCGAGCTCGCGGCCCATCACAAGCTCTTCGAGGAGCGCCACCGACATTTTTTTCGCGATCGCCACGCGTGCCACTTCGGTAATCTGACCATCGTCGCGCAAGGCGAGCAACAAGCGGGCATGGCTGTAGGTCAGATGTTTGTTGCGCAGGGCGGTTAACACTTCGGGCGGGAGTTTTAGCAGTCGCAAATAGTTCGATACCTGCTCGCGTGACACGCCCACACGTTTGCCGATCTCTTCCTGCGTGAGGTGGAAGTCGGTGCTCAACTTGGCGAAGGCGACAGCCTGATCCAGGCAGTCGAGGTCCTGCCGCTGCAAGTTTTCGACCAGGGTCATCTCGGCGGCCTGCTGCTCCGAGACGCGTTTTACGATCGCGGGGATCACCGTGTTCCCCGCCATTTTCGAGGCACGGAAACGTCGCTCGCCGAGGATCAGGATGAAGCGCTGCGGGCTGTCGGCGCCCTCCGCCTGGGGCCGCCCGACTGCTGGACGGACAACAATCGGTTGCAGTACCCCCTGCGCTTGGATCGAAGCGGCTAGGTCCTCGAGCGCCTTGGGCTCGAACTCGGTGCGGGTCTGATACGGATTCGGCTCGATCTGATCGAGGGCGAGTTGCCATGCAGGCTCGCCGCCCGGGGTTGGTGCAGCGGTCGCAGGTTGCCGTGGTTCGGCTGGGGCCTGCGCCGCTCCCGGCTGCGTTCGAGGGGAGGAAAAACCATCGGCCGAAGGTTCGGGTGAGGAAAAATCAGCCGCGGCAGTCTTTCGCGCGTTCGGTGGAAGGGCAGGAGTCGCTGGCACGACGCGGGGTCCAGGCAACAGCGAGTCAAGCCCGCGGCCCAGGGCGCGACGCTTTTCCGCCAGCTTGTCATGCGCCCCGTCCTTCTTCTCGACCTCCGTCTTATCCCCAACCGGATTTGCCGTAATCATCAAGCCCATCCCCCAATCAATATCGATAATGATAAATATTTATACACATAAATCTAAGCAGCTTCTTGCGGCCCACTGACGGCTTTGGCCTGCCGGTCCAGTATTTCCTTCGCCAGGCGAATGTAGCTCTCGGCTCCCCGCGAACGCACGTCATAGACGAGTGCCGGCAGGCCATGACTGGGCGCCTCCGCCAGCCGGATGTTTCGCGGAATCGTCGTGGTGCACAGCTTCTCCCCAAAATACTTCTTCAGCTCGTCCGCCACCTGCTGCGCCAAATTTGTACGCTCGTCGAACATGGTGAGCACAACACCTTCAACCACGAGCGCGGGATTGAGCTCGGCACGGATCCGCTCGATGGTGTCGAGTAATTCCGAAACACCCTCGAGCGCGAAATATTCTGCCTGCATCGGGATCAGCACACCATCGGCAGCCACCAGGGCATTCAGAGTAAGCAGGTCGAGCGCTGGCGGGCAGTCGAGGACGATGAACTGAAAGCGATCCAGTACGCTGGCTAGAGCATCGCGCAGACGATACTCGCGGCGCTCGGCAGCTACCAGTTCGATGTTCGCTCCGATCAGGTTCTTATGCGATGGAATCAGCCACAGCTGTTCAAGCTCCGTGAGCTTGAGCGCCTCCTCGGCGGAGGCAACCCCCATGATGACGTCGTATATATTGACACGCTCCGGATCCTTGATCAGTCCCATGCCGCTGGTCGAGTTCGATTGCGGATCGCAATCGACCAGCAGGGTATTGACTTCGGCGGCAGCGAGTGATGCGGCGAGGTTGATGGCGGTGGTGGTTTTACCGACGCCACCCTTCTGGTTGGCAACTGCGATAATGCGTCCCATGATTTTATTTGGTTTGCGCGCCAGAATATGCGAATGCTACCGTGAAATCAATGCCAGTTTTTAGTGCAATTGCGACGAGTGTTTCACGTGAAACGTTTGGGTTACAGACAGTCGCAGGGCGAAACCCTTGGCGATATGTTTCACGTGGAACATAAACCATGGGCTCTGGAAATGCGGCGTGGCAGGGCGAAAAGCGGAGTCGGACCGATCAAAAGCTGAGAAATGTTTCACGTGAAACGTCGGGCAGACTCATTCTCATAATGAGATATTGTATAGATTTCCCACTTTTCCATGTATAAAAGCGACAAACATACTTTTAATGTAATATATTGGCCACACCTAACGTAGTTTATACCACTTTTATGTTATCACCCCGCTCGATAATACACGAGATCGAGATTGTGGGATGTGGACGGGTGGGTTCCAGTTCATATTTGTCAGGGTATTCAGGCTGGGGAGTTGGTCGACTCCTATCATCAAAGCCAAGGTACCGTGCGGGCGGAGAAAAGAAGCGGCCTGCGGGAGGATGGTCTCGAAGTGCTCCACCGCCCGCAGGGTTACTACTTCGGCTCGGGGAGCGTCAGTGAGGGTGGAAATGGTCTCGGCTCGACCGGTGATTACGTTGATGTGGCTGAATGCCAATGCGCGGGCCACTTCGCGCAGGAAAGCGGACTTCTTGTGATTGGCTTCGATGAGCGTCAGTCGGATTTGCGGAGCCCAGATCTTCAGCGGCAGAGCCGGAAATCCAGCGCCCGAGCCGATGTCGAGGACCCGGGGCGCTGCCGGCGGCGCGCTCAACCCTCCCGGCTGGGGCGAGGGATTCGAGGGCAGGCAAGGATCGATCGCCCGCTCCAGGCCAATCGCGTCCCGCTCGACCTCGCGCCCTTCAGTACGACAGGGCTCGGCCGGGAAGAGATTTCGGGCCATAAATAAGGACTCGCCGAAATGGCGGGTCACGATTTGCTCTTCGTGGCGGATGGCGGTCAGATTGATGCGGGCATTCCAGCGGAGCAGTAAATCGATGTATATCGATATCTGCTCGAGTTGGGCGGGGCCAAGCGCATGCTCTGACGGCGGATCGGCGAGCGGACCAAGAAAGGGTTCGAGGAGCGCGGCGATGCGAGCGGTGTCCATTCGGGTGCCGTTTCCTATAAGATACTCGGGCGCAGTGTTTGACTCTATTCACTTCAGTCCAAATTTCAGTCTAATAGGAGAGATTCTCATGTCTAAGACGCGGTTCACGATGTTGTTGATGTTGGCGATGTTGCTGGGGCTGCTGGGCACAGCGTTGGCGCAGCCCGAAGGTGAGTTCCTGATTCTGAGTGCACAATACGGAACGGAGTATCACCATGTTGATGTCACCGGACGGTTGAAGGAATTGGCGCGTCGCGACCGGACGTTCCGCGTCAGCCACGACTCAATGGTGGCGGATCCGGACCCGGGACACCAGAAGGCGTTGCGTATCTATGCGCGTGGTCCGAACGGTGGCGAACGCATGTTTGAATTTGTCGATGGCAGTGTGGTTGACGGCGGGATGTTCCGAGGCTGGGGCCGCGGGGAGTGGGGCAATGGTGGGTGGAGCGGCAACTGGAACGGCGGTGGCCCGGCCGAGGGCGAGTTCCTGATTCTCTCCGCCCAGTACGGCAGCGAGCGTCGCCATGTCGACGTTACGAATCGGCTGAAGGAGCTGGCGCATCACGACCGGACGTTCCGCCTGGAGTTCCGGGTACTCGGCGTCGACCCCGATGAGGGACATCAAAAGGTGCTGCGCATCTACGCGCGTGGTCCGAACGGACACGAGCGTATGTTTGAGTATGTGGATGGCAGCATCGTTGATGGCGGACGGTTCCGAGGCTGGGGCAGCGGCGAGTGGGGCAACGGCGGCTGGAGCGGAAGGTGGGAAGGCGAGGAGCGCGAGGAGATGCACCGCTAACAGCGATTTCCGGCTCATTATACCCAGAGCAACCATCCCCGCCTGAGAGAAAGCTCGGGCGGGGAGACTTTCCCCGGACGCAGCCCTCCTCCGAACCTCGTGCATCACCTGGCGAGAGCGCCGGGCCTCGAGCCCCGCGCCCCGGCGAGATTCCCCAAAAAAAAGGCGTGTTCGCACCGCGCCCTCGGGCCACCCGCGCCCCAATCCGCCCGTCTTTCCGCTTGACACGGCGATCTCTTCACCTGCATACTTATGCATCACGGTGCATTTTTATTCATGTCGAAAGCAGCGCGCCATAAAGCCATTCTGGATCTGCTGGACGAGGGGCCGCTCGAAAGCCAGGACTCGTTGCAGCAACGTCTGGAGCGCAAAGGTTTCGCGGTGGGGCAGGCGACGCTGTCGCGCGACATCCATGAACTGAAATTGGTGAAGGGGCCTGACGGTTATCGGCGGGCGGGAGAGACTCCCGGTGCCGACAGCGTTTTGCCGTCGGTGATGCACCTGGCGCACCAGTTTGTGCTTGAGATCCGTCCGGCGCAGAACCTGCTGGTGGTGAAAACTACAGTCGGCAGCGCCCAGCCCGTGGCCGCCGCGCTGGATGCCTCTCACTGGCCGGAGGTGATCGGGACGCTGGCGGGTGACGATACGGTTCTGGTGATTGCAACCGACAGGAAAAAGGCGCAAGCGCTGGCGCAGCGAATTCGCGAGCTGTCCTAAAGATATGCCGCCGGCGTTCGGTCGCCGGCGTCAGCAAAACCGGCTGCCGAGATTGGGCACGCAAGGATTCCAGGGAGGGTTAGCCAATGAGAAACGATGCGGGACTGATGAACCCGACAACGATGAAGACCAATCCGCCGAGCCTGCTTGCGGACGCAAGCGCGCCGCGCGATCTCGTCTCGATCCACGACCTCTCCCCCGCCGAGATTCTCTCGCTCTTCAGCCTTACCGCGATGCTCAAGCAGCGACCGGCAGAATACCGCAGCCTTCTTGCCGGCAAGCAGATGGTGATGTTTTTTGAGAAGCCGTCGCTGCGCACGCGGCTTACCTTCGAGGCGGGCATGGACAGCCTGGGCGGCAGCACCTTCTTTGTCGATCAGACTGCGAGCCGCCTCAACGCGCGCGAGTCGCTCTATGACATTGCACACAATGTGGAGCGTTGGATCGACATCATCGTGCTGCGCACCTTTTGCCATGCGGTCGTCGAGGAGATGGCGACCTACGCGGGCGTTCCGGTGATCAACGCGCTCAGCGAGCTCGAACATCCCTGCCAGGCACTGGCCGACTTTTTCACCCTGCAAGAGCATTTCGGCGATCTCAAGAAAATTCACTTCGCCTACGTTGGCGATGGCAACAATATGGCGCACTCGCTGCTGCTGGCGGGCGCCTCGCTGGGCGCGAAAGTCTCGATCGCGACCCCAGAGGGCTATGCTCTCAATCCCGTCATCCTCACCATGGCGAAGGCGATAGCCGACGAGACCAAAGCGACACTTCGCATCCTGACCGACCCGCGCAAAGCCGTGGCCGGAGCAGATGCGGTCTACACCGACGCTTGGGCCAGCATGGGGCAGGAGAATGAGGCCGCCGAACGCGCTGCCATCTTCGCTCCGTACCAGGTGAATGCCGCGTTGATGCAACTCGCCAAGCCGCATGCCTTGTTTATGCATTGCCTGCCGGCCCACCGCGGGCAGGAAGTGACCGATCAGGTGATTGACTCCGTAAATTCGGTGGTGTTTGACCAGGCCGAAAATCGCCTGCACATTCAGAAAGCTATCCTCGTATGGCTGCTGGGCGGTGGCGTGGGCCGCTTCCCGGCAAGGAGTGCACATGCCTAAGCAAGACTTGTCTGCCAAGGAGAAAATCGTTCTCGCCTACTCGGGCGGGCTCGATACTTCGATCATCATTCCGTGGTTGAAGGAAAACTATGCCTATGAAGTGATCGCCATGGTGGCTGATGTGGGACAGGGCGACGACGTCGAGGCGGTGGTGGACAAGGCTTACAAGACCGGCGCCAGCAAGGTGGTGGTCGAAGACCTGCGCGAGGAGTTTCTCACCGCGTACGTCTGGCCGGCGCTCCAAGCGGGCGCAGTCTACGAGAACAAGTATCTGCTGGGTACCTCGCTGGCGCGCCCGGTCATTGCCAAGCATCAAGTCGAAGTTGCGCAACGCGAAGGTGCCTCCGCCGTCAGCCATGGATGCACCGGCAAGGGAAATGACCAGGTGCGATTTGAGATGGCGTACCAGGCGCTGGCCCCGGAGCTGAAAGTGGTAGCTCCATGGCGTGAGTGGGATTTGAAATCGCGCGAAGACTGTCTTGACTATGCAGAGAAACGCGGCGTACCCGTGACTGCGAGCCGGGAAAAAATCCACAGTCGCGATCGCAACTTGTGGCACCTCTCCCACGAAGGTGGAGAACTCGAAGACGCCGGCGCCGCGCCGTTCACCAGTACGTGGCAGATGACCAAATCGCCGCAAGAGGCTCCCGACCTCGAAGAGCGCGTCGAAATCGGATTTGAAAAGGGCGCACCCGTTTCCGTAGGCGGGCAGGCGCTCGATCCGGTATCGCTCGTTGAATTGCTCAACGAGATTGGCGGCCGCAACGCGGTGGGACGGATTGACCTGGTGGAGAATCGTTTTGTCGGCATCAAGTCGCGCGGGTGTTATGAAACCCCGGGAGGCACACTCCTGCTCGCCGCTCACGGTGAGTTGGAGGCGCTGTGTTTGGATCGCGATCTGCTGCACTTCAAGCAGCATGTGGCGCTCAAGTATGCCGAACTGGTTTATTTCGGATTGTGGTTCACGCCCCTGCGCGAAGCGCTCGATGCGTTTGTCCAAACCACGCAGCAGAATCTTACCGGCACGGTCACGCTCGCGCTCTATAAAGGCAACGTCAGCATCGTCAGCCGCAAATCGGACTACTCGCTCTACCGCACCGACCTCTCCTCGTTCACCATGGGCGCGAGCTATGATCAGAAGGACGCCGAAGGCTTCATTCGCATTCTCGGGTTGCCGTCGCGATGCCGCGCGCAGACGCAAGCCCAGGCGCACGGGGTTCCTGCGCAGAGTAAAGTCGAGGTTCCGCAATGAAGATGTGGTCGGGCCGCTTTCGGCAGCCGCTTGACCCTGAATTTGAAAAATGGCAGCGGTCGTTCCCCTACGATCAGCGGCTGCTGCCGTTTGAACTGGCCGCCAGCCGGGCTCACGCCAACGCGCTCGAGCGCGCCGGAGTGCTTTCCCCGCGGGAGCTCTCGGAGATTGTGGAGGCGCTGCAGGAAATTGGACGCCGCTCGCAATTGTCTCCGGAATTCCTGAACGATGCGGAAGCCGAAGATGTGCACCACTTTGTCGAAAAGCAGCTTGCCGCGCGGATCGGCGCGACCGGCTACAAGCTCCATAGCGGACGCAGCCGTAATGAGCAGATTGCGACCGATCTCCGGCTGTTCGTGCGCAGCAGCATCGATACCCTGCAGGACCTGATCGCCGACTGGATCGATGCCATCCTGGCTCGTGCCGAAGCCATGGGCGGCGCATCGCTCTCGATCCCCGCCGCCATGCCCGCCTACACGCACCTGCAACCGGCCGAGCCGGTGCTGGTGGCGCACTGGTTACTCGCGTATGTCGAAATGTTTCTGCGCGACGCCTCCAGGCTGTCCGATTGTCGCAAGCGCGCGAACCTTTGTCCCCTCGGCTCGGGCGCGGTTGCGGGAGCCACGCTCACCCTCAATCGCCAGGCCATGGCGGCGGAACTGGACTTCGATGGTCCGACGGCAAACAGCATCGATGCGACGAGCGATCGTGACTTTGCGATCGAGTTCGTCGATGGCCTGGCCATGCTGGCCCTTCACCTTAGCCGCTGGGCGGAAGAAATGATTCTGTTCTCTACGGCAGCATACGGATTTGTCGCCTTGCCGGAAGCGTATTCGACCGGCAGCAGCGCCATGCCGCAGAAAAAAAATCCCGACTTGCTGGAGTTGGTGCGCGGCAAGGCGGCGCGCGTTCTGGGATGCGCCACCACGCTGCAGGTTTTGACCAAGGGATTGCCGCTCGCCTACAACAAGGACTTGCAGGAAACGCAGGAGGCGGTGTTCAACGCAAGCGATACGGTCATCGCCATGTTGCCGCTCGGAACCGGATTCATGAACACGGTCGAATTCAACGACGCCAAAATGAACCAGGCGGCGCACTCGGGCTTCATGAACGCCTGGGCCGCGGCCGCGTACCTGGTCGAGCGCGGAGTGCCTTCGCGCCTGGCCCACGAGGCGGTCGGCAAGGCGGTTGCCCTGGCATGGGAGCGCGGATGCGATCTGCAGAAACTCCCCCTGACCGATCTGCAGGCAATTCACGCCAGCTTTGATGCCGGCTTCCCCTCTTGCCTGGGACTCACCGCGGTGCTGGCGCTGCACGATGTTCCCGGAGGCACTGCGCCTCGTCACGTCAAGCGCGCGCTGCAGAATGCTCGGGAACGCGCCGCGGCCTTGCGCGGGCAGAAACCGTTGGCCCCGCGATAGCACTACTTCACATACTCCGGCGCTCCCCCTTGGGCCCAGGGATCATAGGTCGCCACGAAATGCACTCGCTCGGGCCGCGTCGGATGGTCGAAGAACCAGACTTTAACCCAAGGGCTCGGATCAGGATCCGACAAGTTCTTCTCGCCACTTTTCTGGAAATAATGGGCCGCAACCTGATTCGGGTCAGACACAATGCCGTGTATCACCTCCAGCCCGTAGCGGTCCGCCTCGTGTTCAAAATGACGGCTCACTCCGTTGAACAGCGGCGTAGCCAGAAATGCCAACAGCGTGATCACGAACAGCAACACCGGAAACGAAGCCCAGTCCTGCAGGTCGCGAATACCCCACCCAGCGCCCCATTGCGCCAGCATCCCGTTCGACAGGCGATACCCGGCATAAAGCAAGAACAGCAGAATGGTCGCATCAATCGCAATTTCTTTCGGGATGTGATGCAGAACGTAATGCCCCATCTCGTGTCCGAAAACAAACAACGTTTCCGCCACGGTCGCCCGGGCAATCGTGTTATCCCAAACGACTACGCGCTTCGATGCGCCAAAACCGGTGACGTAAGCGTTCAGTCCGGTCTGCTTCGAGCTGGCATTCATCACGAACATGCGATCGGGATCAATCTCCATACCGCCGCGATGGACGACCCGCTGTATCTCCGACAGCAGAACCGGTTGCACGCTGGCGAGCGGTTGAAAGCGGTAGAACAAAGGATCGACTATGATCGGCTGCAAAAAGAACAGCGCCAGCAGGACAGGAATCGACGCCAGCCAGAAGTAAAGCCACCAGCGGCGCGGGCTGCGCCGCAGGACAAAATAGAGAATCCCTATCAGCAAGGTTCCGACGATCAGCGTAATGGCCTGGTTCAAGATCCAGTCTCGAGTCCACGCTCCCCAGCTTTGCACCGAAAGTCCGTAGGCGCTCTGCAGCGACTGGTCCCAAATGTCGCAGGCGATTCCGAGGACGGCGATCGTCAACAGGAGCAGGGGCGCAAAAATGATCAACTGCAGGAAGCGGTGCGACGAAGCATGTTCCGCCAGGTCGCGAAACGCCGGAGCGGCGCGCCATCGCACAAGCACCAGCAACACCAGGAATCCGTACAATGCACCGAGCAAGAGGTGGCGATAGTGGGCGTTGGAGTAAGCCTTGGCGCGCGCATACTCCTCCGGAGGAGGCGTGTACTCGATCACCGCGGTCCCTGCGCCGGACGCGGTGGTGGCGCCCATGGCTGCCGAAGACGCAACCGCAGCAGCCGAGCTCGATTGCGCGTCCGCCCGGTCGATCGCGCCGGCCAACACCGAGAGCAACAGCAAGAGCAACCTTATTCGATCCGTCATGGTGGCGACACCTCCGACGCACTCGGAGGGAGATGAAACCACCCCCGAGGGGCGCGATGCAATGGGGATGATTATGGCAGAAGTGTGGACCAATGTTTCGAACCCGTTGCTTCGGCCCGGTGACCGGTCAAACTGGCGTCCGATCCTCGCCCGGATGCGCCAGAACTCCGCCCTCCACCGCGCGAGCGCGCGGGGTCGGCTGCAGCACCAGAAGATTTGACACTGGCGGCTATAATCAAAGTGCGGGAATGCTTTGTCTGGCTGGACATGGTGGCGGAAAGTGGCGGCGCCAGTATTGGGCGGGATGTGACCACTAACGACTTCGTTATCAATAGATTGCAGCAGTGAGTTTTCCCAAATTTCATGTCCAAAATAGGGCTCTGCCCCATGACCAACTGGCGACAATCGCGAAGCCGCAAAGCCAGGCAGGGGTGGCCTCGGCCGGCGTCGGATTGACCGCACGTGCTGAATTCGCTATCTATAAATGCATTCGCAGTTCGATCTGCATCCAAAATAAAATCTATGAAAATTGAACCCAGCTTGCACTTCTGTTTGCCGATTGTCCTTCTGCTGTCCCTGAGCGTTTTGGCGCAGGATGCGCCCGAGGCTCTGCGCCCGCCGAAGGGTTCGCCAATGGCGATTGTTGTTTTTGAAGACCTGCAATGTCCGCAATGCGGCCGGGTCGCGCCACTGCTGGCCCAGGCCTCGCAGACTTATAAAATTCCGCTCGTGCAGCACGACTTCCCGTTGCCTATGCACAACTGGTCATTCGACGCCGCGGTGCTGGCCCGCTACTTCGACACCCATTCGAAGGACGTGGGGAATGCGTTTCGCGCCACCGTATTCGAGCACCAGATGGAAATCAATCCCCAAAACTTGCGCGTCTTCGCCGAGAAATTTGCCGGCGAGCACAAGATTGGTTTGCCCTTCGTGGTCGATCCCGATGGCAAGCTTGCCGGGCTGGTGAGAGCGGACAAAGACGTAGGTACGAGCCTGCATATCGATCACACGCCCACGATCTGGCTGGTCAGCAGCAAACGCACCGGCAAAGCTTATGTCGAGGTGACCGACACCAAGAATCTGTATGTGATGATCGACGCCATGAAAAAAGAGTAAGGGCTCTAGCTAGTTTTTGTCGCAAAACGACTGAAACCGGCGTCATTGCTGGGGAAAATGACAGTCGAGACAGATAGATTCTAGCGTGAAGACTTAAAACTTGCTCAAGATAAAGATGCGAGATGGGAGCAAACCGCGATGTGGCGGGCATGCAGACACGGGTCTTTTGCAGGAGAGCAATGAAGGGAGTATCCGAGGGGTTAAACAGAAGCTAAGACGAAAATTTTGGGCCGCGGCGGCCACCAGGCTTGGCTTGGTGAAGGAGAGTGGCGATGCGGAGTAAGTTGTTAGCCAGCACGGCCGCCGCAACTAACAACTCAAAACGTTCTCGCCCATGATCTAAACGGTGCTTCATTCCACGGCCGCGAAACAAGACGGAAATGCGGCCCTCGATACCGGCGCGGAACCGCTGCGCTTTCTTGAACGACGCACTTTTTTCGTAGGCGGCGCGGTCCGGTGTCTTCTGACCTCCACATTGCGGAATTGCGATCAGCGTGACCCCGGCTTGCTGACAGGCATGCTCATTTTGCGCGCTGGCGAAACCACGATCCGCTCCATACCACTCGGGGGCATGGCCGAACCGTTCCTGATGACGGGCGAGCGAGGGGGCCACGTGCTGTTCGTCATTGGGGATTCCTTCTAAGATTTGGTAATCGGTGATCAAGCCCTGTTCGCTTTCCGCCAGAAAAACTTTGTGTCCAAATTCCACCGGCTTATTCACCTTGCCCCGCTTAATCATGTCGGTGTGGGGTTCGAAAATGGAATAGATCTTTTCGCTGGCGGGCACGGTTTCTCCCTCCAGCACGCGACGGCGAGTTTGGTTGAGGACTTTGTCGGCCAGCTGGCAGTAGTGTTCGATCTCCTGCCGCAGACCCCGAATCGCCATGTCTTGTTGGAGGTTGAGGCCGGAAGCATTCTGGGTCCGCTCGAGCAACCGGCGGGCACTGTGCTCGACCTCGTCGGTGATGCGCAGCAGTTCCCGATACTTGGGCTCTTGCTGCTCCTGCCGCTGTTTGGCGCTCATGCGCTCGATGGCTTGCATGCGGCGGCGGGCGGCACGGGTGTGGTGGGGAAAGGGCGGCAAGGGCGGGCCCACCTTTTCCACCAGGCGGTCGCCCAAGCGAGTCAAAACCCGCACGCTATCCCAGAGCAAGCGACTGTCGGTGGGATGATGAATGTTGGTGTCCACACAGGTGGTGTCCACCCGTAATTTGCTGCCCTGTTCCAATCCCATCTCCACGGCGACGCGAAGGATCAGCTCGTTGATCGTGCCCTGGGTGTAGAAGTCGGTGAACTGACGCAAGGTATACCCGTCGGCAATGCGTTCCCGCAACTCGCGATATTCCCAATTCTTGATGCGGCACAGAAGGAAGCTGCGCAACACCTGGGAAGGAGTCAAACCGTCGCGTCCCGTGTTGGGGTTCTTGAGGCCACGCTGGAGATCTTGGCGCACCTGCTCGATCAGTTCGTTATGGCGATCGAGGAAGTCGGAGATGATTTGCAAAATCGGATCGAGGGCCACGCCTTGTTGCCGAAAGGCGAGGTCGGCGAAGTCAAACTGCTGGTCCGCGACGCGAGGCATAGGCGGACTGATCTCCTCGTTACCGATAGCAGTATAATGCTATCGGTAATGGAAACCAACCTTCGTGCTAAGATCGGTATCCTCACCGGCCAGGAAAAGAAGAAAGAGAACCAGAAAGGATGCGCCTGCCATGCCGCACTCCCAGCTCTCGCTGGAGACCAAGATCGCTAAGATCAAAGAGGAAATCATGGCTCTGGGTTTGGAGTTGCAGCCCGGCGTGCTCACGCAGCAATACAATGTCTGCGGATCTCCTGGCTGTCGTTGCAAGGCCGATCCTCCGCAGCGGCATGGTCCCTACTATCAGTTGAGTTTCACGCGCAAGGGGAAAAGTCGCACCCAGTTCGTGCGCCGGCACGAACTCAACTTGGTGCAAGCGCACGTGCGCAATTATCAACGCCTGAAAAAATTGACCGACCGTTGGGTGGCTCTGGGCATGGCGTTATCCCGCCTGCGGCTGCGCCAGGAGCGGGAAACCAGAAACATTCCTGAGCCGAAGGCGAGGGAGAAAACGCGGATTTCTAAGCAAACCGAGCCGTGACCTGTGTTCTTTGGCACGGCGCACTGGCGCGCAAGCCATTCTTTTATCAGCAACTTACCAGTTTCACGACAGAAACTAGCCAGGGTCCTCGATCGGTGGAGCACGGGTTGAACCGCCGCGCGGCCGCCGTCAGGCGTGGTTCGACTCCGGCACCGGTTTCGCTCCGCCCGAGCCTCGAAGCATGGATTGCAGAATTTATTCCGTCCAGCGCCGGAACAGCAGAGCGCCGTTGGTGCCGCCGAAGCCGAACGAATTTGACATGGCGTAATCGAATTTGACTTCGCGAGCGCGGTTGGGAACGAAATCCATATTGTCGGTTTCGGGATCCTGATTCTCGAGATTGATGGTGGGCGGAACAATCTGATCGCGCAGCGCGAGTACCGTGATGCCGGCCTCCAACCCGCCCGCTCCGCCGAGCAGATGGCCGGTCATGGATTTGGTGGAGCTCACCGGAACTTTCTTTCCAAACAGATTCCGAATGGCATGCGCTTCGAGCGTGTCGCCGATTGGCGTCGACGTTCCGTGGGCATTGAGGTAGCCGATCGCGCTCGGCTCGAGCTTCGCGTCGCGCAGCGCATTGCGCATGACCCGGAATCCGCCTTCGTGTTCCGGAGCCGGCTGGGTCATGTGATAAGCGTCCGCGCTCATGCCATAGCCGACGAGCTCCGCCAAAATGGTGGCGCCGCGTCGGCGAGCATGCTCCAGTTCCTCGAGCACGAGAATGCCCGCGCCCTCGCCCATCACGAAGCCATCGCGGTCCTTGTCCCAGGGACGACTGGCGCGGGCAGGATCATCGTTGCGCGTGGAAAGTGCACGCATGGCAGCGAATCCGCCGACTCCCATCGGAGTGATGGCCGCCTCGGAGCCTCCAGCAATCATGACGTCGGCATCGCCATGCTGAATGATGCGGAAAGAATCGCCGATGGAGTGAGCGCTGGTGGTGCAGGCGGTCGCCGTAGCTTCGTTCGGCCCCTTGGCGCCGAACCGCATGGAGACGTGTCCAGCGGCGAGGTTCACGATGGCCGCTGGAATGAAGAAGGGGGAGATCTTGCGCGGGCCGCCCTCGATGAGCGCGGTATGTTCGCGCTCGATGACATCGAATCCGCCGATACCCGAACCGATGTGAACCCCAACGCTCTCGGCGTTTTCCGGCGTGATCTTAAGCTGCGACATCTTCATTGCTTCATCGGCGGCGGCGATGGCGAAGTGAATGAAGCGGCCCATCTTCTTCACTTCCTTTTTCTCGATGAACCGGAAGGGGTCGAAATCGCGGACCTCGGCAGCGATCTGACAGGCAAAAGCGGACGCATCAAAGCCGCGAATGCGGCCAACGCCGCTCTGGCCTGCCCGCAGGGCCTGCCACACTGAGTCGGCAGTATTGCCCAGTGAACAGATCAGGCCGATGCCAGAAATTACGACCCGTCGTGACGAATTGCTTGGCAAATTACTTGCCCGCCTTGGCGTGCTTGCCGATGTAGTCGACGGCGTCGGAAACGGTACGAATCTTCTCCGCATCCTCGTCCGGGATTTCGATGTCGAAAGCCTCCTCGAAGGCCATCACCAATTCAACGGTGTCCAGCGAATCGGCGCCCAGGTCATCCACGAAAGAAGCGCTGGGAGTAACCTCACCCTCGTCCACACCCAACTGCTCGACGATAATCTGTTTCACTTTTTCATCAACGGCTGCCATTGTTATCCTCGTTTCCAAGTCTGGGGATCGCGGGTCCGGATTCCGGGCCGGCGTCTTTACGATTTACGACTGCATGCTAGTGAAGCGATTGAATGAAGTCGAAACCAGTAGTCTAAAAGGGATCGGGAAAGTATGCAAAGGAAGGAAACCGGAAAACCGATTGTGAGACCATGCCCGGGGTGTGCGGCGCCTGTCCTGAGCCGCAAAATCGGTCCGTCCTACCGGGGCCCGTGCGCCAGGACCGAACACGCGCCCCGCGGCAAATTTACGTGCAGAGCAGTGTTTCAGTGGCGGGCATGGAAAACCTGAGGGTGACAAGATCACTACGGAATGCTAACTGGCGGCAGGGACAGTGGTCAAACGCGGGCCGGACGAAGATACCGGCCGGGTTCGGTTCGCAGCCCATGCGGGCGCGGGCCTGCGCCTCTGACTGCGTGCCTCAGGGCAGGCCCGCGCCACGCCGGCAATTACGCCGCGGGTTTGATTCCTAGAGTGGTTTGCAGTTCGGTCAGCTTGGCCTTGGCGGCGGAACCTTTTGCCATCGCATCGGAAAGATTTCCGGACCTGAATGCGGCCGAGGCATCGGTCCAGGTCTGCTTGATGGACGCGAGAGTGTCGGCGGCCCCTGCGGGTAGCTTGTGGCTCTTGGTGAGTGCGTCAACCTTCGCTTGGACGGCGGATACCAGGCCGGGCATCGAGCCGCTGATTTCGCCCCATTTGGCGGTGAGTTCGTCTTTCTTGGCGGCAGCGGCGGTGGCAAGATCCTTCACTTTGCCGGGGAGAGCCTTGGAGGCCTCAAAGGCGGCCGTGTAATCGCCCTTGTCAAAAGAGTCCTTGGCCGACTGGATGGCGGTCTGAACGTCCTTGGCCTGATCGGGCACATACTGGTTGGCCTGGTCGGCCACCGCTGCATAGGCCGTCTGAGCGGCCTTGATGGCGGTATCGGCACCGGTCTTCTGAGCATTTTCGCAAGCGGTGAACAACATCAATCCGCATAGGATGGCTGCGAGTACGAGCTTGGCTTTCATGATTTCACTCCTGAATTTTCTGCATTGAGAATTGAGAACCACGATTCTTGGACACGCTGTAAGGTGTACGGAATGCGCGTGCGCAATTGTAGTTCAAGTTGGCGAACCGCGCTTGTTTGTGAGCGCGGCACCGTGCCCAGAGACGCGGTTGCGGTGGCGTTCTCGGCAGGCCGCGTCTCTATTTATATTCGTCGCGCAATCGGGTTTGACGGTCGGTCATCGGCATTTCACGTCCGTTGACGAAGACCTGCCTCACGTCGGTTTTCACGTCGAGGGGGTCGCCATTCGCCACGATAACGTTGGCGGTCTTGCCGACGTCGAGCGAACCGAACTGGTCCGCTACCCCCCAGATTTCTGCGGCGTTCAGGGTGATCGCTTTGAGTGCTTCGTCGTAGGGAAGGCCAAAAGCGGTGGCAAAACCTGCTTGATCGGGCAGATTGCGCACGTTGTGCCCCGAGTAGGAAGCGAAGACAATCTTCACGCCACGTTGGTAGAGTTCGGCCGGCAGACGATACACCGTGTCGTAGCGCTCGTCTTCTTTCGGAGCTTCGTAGATGGGCCCAACGATCACCGGTACCTTAAGACTCGCGACATAATCGAGGATCGGTTGCGAATGACTGATGTGATTGAGCACGAACTTCAGCTTGAACTCATGGGCCAGACCGACGGCGGTTTGAAGATCGCTCGCACTCTCGGCCGCCAGCACAATTGTTTTCCGGCCTTCAAGGTAGGGGATCAGCGCTTCCAACTTGAGATCTCGTTTGGGGGCCAGGGGCGCGGGTTTGTTGTCGTGGACGGCGTCGGCTTTCTTGCGTTCGTAGTCGGCCAGCCTGACCTTATAGTCTTCGGCATCGAGGAACGCCTGGCGCAGTTGTGCGGCCATGCCCATGCGGGTCGACGGAAACTTGTGCTTGTCGAAACCACCCTTGTTGCGGCGCTGATCGCCGGTGAAGTTGAGGGGCATGGCATTATCGCGGATCAGGAGCATCTCGGTGGCATTGGCTCCGGCGAGCTGAATGAATGAATCCTGACCGGGTAGTGTGTCGGCGCCATCGGGAGCAATCACCGCATTGGTAATGCCGTTCATGCGGGCCACGGGAATCAGGGCGGACTCGGCGTGGAAGGCTTCGGCGGTGTGCATCTGCGGCATGATCTCGTCGCTCGGTTCGACCAGATCGTTGGTCATGTTTTCTGCGGAGATTTCGGTGAGGCCGAGCTGCGTCTCGGAATCAATGAGGCCGGGATAGACGGTCATGCCGGTCGCGTCAATTACGTGCGCACCGCTTGGAACCTTGGCCGCAGTCGCCGTTCCGACCTCAGTTATCCTTCCCGCCTGCATGACGACTACGCCGTTCTCAATCACGCCGTGGCTGACGGTTAACAGTCGGCCTCCCTTGAGGACGATGGGCTGGTCCTGGGCGGCGGCCGGGGCGAGCAGAGCCGGGACCAGGGCGGCGAGGCCGAGCGCGAGGGCAAGCAAATTCCGCATCAACTGCGGGTGGGAGCAGGGCTCGCTCGACTCCCCTCCGCTGACGATGACAGAGAGCTTCATGGTCCGCTGCATTATTGTCCCTCCCTGTAATGCGTGGTGCCAAGGCCGGGTTGGGCGCGGTCGAAGTAAACCTCGCCATCGATCAGAACTTTTTCCGGAACGCCGCTGGTCGACAGCGGATAGCCGTTCCAGATCACTAGATCGGCATCCTTGCCGACGTCGATCGAACCCACCCGATCATCCACACCGACAATCCAAGCAGCGTTCAGGGTGATCATCTTCAAGGCCTCTTCTTCACTCGCGCCTCCGTAGCGCATGGTCTTGGCGGCTTCTTGGTTGAGGCGACGGGTGTAGTCCTCGGAGTCGCTTTTGATCGCCACGCGAACCCCCTTGCGCATGGACATCGTCGCATTCCAGGGGATGGCATCCCAGGCCTCCTGCTTATAACCCCACCAGTCGGCGAACGTGGCAATGGCGATATTGTTGGCGGCCAGCTGGTCGGCGACTTTATAGGCTTCGAGCGCGTGGTGGAAGGCGCGAATCTTGTAGCCAAACTCCTTGGCCATGGCGATTTCGGTCAGCATTTCGTCGGCGCGATAGATGTGGATCTGCACCATCAGTTTCCCGCGCAGAACATCGGCCAGGGCCTCTAGTTTCAGGTCGTGCTTGGGGGCGGTCGCATCCTTGTCGCCCCGCTTGAGCTTCTCGTTGTAGGCGTCCCATTCGCGCATGTAGTCCTGGGCCTGGACCAGGGCCTCGCGTTGCACCGCAAAATTGCCCATGCGGGTCGAAGGCAGCTGGTCGCGGCTGCCATAGACGCGCTTCGGATTTTCGCCGCTCGCGAACTTGATCGACCGAGGCGCGTCCGGAAACAGCATGGCGTCGCGAGATGCTCCGTACTTGTGCTTGATGACGACGGCCTGCCCGCCAATCATGTTGGCGGAGCCATGGAGCAGAAGTGAGGTGGTGACGCCGCCGGCGAGGGCGCGATAGATGGCCTTGTCCTGATAGTCGAAGGCATCCTTCATCATCATGTGCGGCGTGATCGGGCTGGTGGCCTCGTTGACGTCATCGTCGAGAGCGATGTGCGAGTGCGAATCGACGATGCCCGGGGTGAGGTATTTGCCCCCGGCGTCGATGACGGCGACGTCGGCTGGGGGGTTGACATTTTCGCCGACCGCGACGATCTTGCCGTCCCTGATGTGAATGGAACCATTCTTGATGGTGCCGTGTGTGACCGTCATCACGGTGGCGTTTCTGATCAGCACATCGTGGTGAGCAGCGGATTGTGCGAGCACAGGTGCTACCGCGAGCGTGACCCAGCCGATGCAGTGGAAAGCAATTATCTGTATTGACCTCAATCGCATGTCTGGAACCCCAGCGTAAGAAGTGCGCTTGCAGAGCATTCGGATTGTAGGAGCAGAGGCGAGAAGGGTCAACGCAAAATCGACCTCCAGCATACTTCGGCTCACCCCGATCTCTGATGGCGCCTTTGTCTTGCACCCTGCAGCCGAGATGACGGGGGAGGTCGGGCCAACCCACGCCCTGCGTCATCGGGAAAGGGGTCCGCCATTGGTTGAAGTCCAGTCTTGCGATTACGGCCGCAGCGCCGGGTTGGCGCGATAGCGCCACCCGACATAGAGCCACAGAAGCGCGATCGCCGGGTACATCAGGACGCTCGCTTCGGTGCCGAGCACGCCGCCCGTCAGCCACGCCGGCCCCAGGAAGCGCACCTCGAACAGCCGTCCGACGGGAACTTGGGAGCCGTTCGGCGTTCCGATGATGAAAAGCTGCATGTAGTCGAAGGCAAAGTGAAAGCCTACGGCGAACCACAGCGTCCCGGTCCGCAGTATGGAATAGCTCATGAGCAGGCTCAGAGAGACGAGCGTGATCACATCCCAGACATTCTCGCCGGTCTTGAAGAAATAGTGCTCAGCCGCGAAGATGAGTGCGATGACAATGGAGGCTGGCCAGAAGCCGATGCTCTTCCAGAGGGTCTGCTGGAAATAGGACCGGAACCAGAACTCCTCGGCAATGCCGACACAGACATTGGCGACCAGCCAAGCCAGCGCGGAAAGCACGAGCCCACGACCGCTGCCCGCCAATCCTTGGATCTGCATGCCGCCGAGGGTAATCATCCCGAGGGCTACAGCGCCCGCCATGAGTACTCCGGCCGCCACGCCTTCGAATGTCTGCCAGCGGAAAGCCCGAGTAAGGGGAAGGCCATAACTGTCGATGCGGCGGCGTTCGTAAAGGGCGAAAGCGCCCGTACAAAGGAGGGCGTCGAGCAAGTTCCGGCATAACTCTCCGAACGCGACGTTACCGGCCGAAAGTCCCGGGCTAAGATGCAGTGATTCCGCGACGAAGGCGAAGGACCAATCGAGCAGCGGAAAAATGAGCCAGGTCCCCACCGCGTAATAGATGGTGGCGCGCCAAATCGCGCGCAGCTTGCCGTCGGGTCCGAACAAGGCCTGCCGCAGCGTTTCTTTCATTCCCTTGCTAGTCGTGGGCATGGTCAGAAAACGGCACATCGAAATCGTCAGCATAGATCATTGGCATGGCAGGGACCGATAGCCCATCGCTGAGACACCAGGTTGCGGGCGGTGGGGGAACGGTCGGGTTGACCGCCCTGCCGGGGAAGCGGCGCCCGAGGCGCCCCGACCGCGCCGCTTGCTCATTTCGCCACGATCATGTCACGATCTGGACGTGAAAATCATAACCCTGCTTGTTTGGCCGCTGGCGCTTGCGACGTCTGCTTTCGCTGCCGATTGCCCGAAAAATCAGCCGAAGACCGAGGCGGCGCTCATCGAAGTTGAACAGAGCTGGGCCGCCGCCCTTAGTCGTAAGGATGCGGAAGCCGTCGCCTGCCTGGTGGCCGACGAATTCGAAGACGCCGATGTCGATGGCTCGCTGCTTAGCCGCGGCCAAATGCTTGAGCACATTCCGAACCGCAAACCGGGCGTGAATCATCTCTCGGAAATGCGTGCCCACGTCGAGGGTGACTCCGGGTTCACGCGCGGACTGGCCACATTGGTGGACTCTTCTGGCAAGGTCGTGGCCCGCGTCCGCTTTACCGATGTGTTCACCTACCGCGAGGGCCGCTGGCAGGCACTCGCCGGACAGGAATCGCTAGTCAGCGAGGCCCGCCGCTAAATGCGGGCGGTGGTGCAGCGCGTGAGCCGCGCCCGGGTCACGGTTGCGGGCGAGATCCTGGGCGAGATCGGCCCCGGACTGCTGGTACTGCTTGCTGTCGGCGCGGGAGATACCCGTGCGGAGGCGGATTACCTTGCGGAGAAGACGATTGGGCTGCGCATTTTTGAAGATGACGGCGGCAAAATGAACCTCTCGGTTGCCGAGGTGGGGGGCGCCGTGCTACTGGTCTCCCAGTTCACACTTTACGGGGACGCGCGTCGCGGTAAGCGTCCGTCGTTCGACCGCGCCGCGCCGCCCGCGCTGGGGCGCGAACTTTATGAACACTTCGTGGAAAAAGTCCGCATCGCTGGCCTGCGCTGCGAGACGGGCCGGTTTCAGGCGACGATGCAAGTGGAACTGGTCAATGAAGGGCCGGTTACGATCCTGCTCGACTCCTCGAAAGGCTTCTGAAAAAAACGCTTACCACGACAACGGTGTTTGGTGCGTGGACTGACTCCACCTCGGCAGGTACTGAGGGGGCGCGAGCTCTGTTTCTAGCCGCGAGTCCTTGTGGGTATGGGCGTTCCGGGGCCCGGAATGGGCGACATAATTTGGGATGGTGGCGCTGCTGTTCCGGCAAACACTCAGGGGCTGCGGGCGCTGCGGGCGGGTTTCGTTTGACCGAGTTCCACAGCGCACGATAGACTGGTTGTGTTTGCCTGTACTTGCGGACCCGTTCTGGGGCCGCGCCGCGTTTCCGGTCAGAAGCCGCAGCGGGAAAACAGCAAGCATACTTTAGGAATGTGCCGAGCGCCGCTCGGTTTTGACAGCCGAGGGCGGCTGTCCCTACGCCGACGGGATCGATCGTCGGTCTCGATACGAGTTTGCTAGACGAGCATAAGGAGAGTCTATGTACGCGGTGATCCGCGCAGGTGGTAAGCAGTATCGGGTGTCTCCGGGAGACGTGATCCGGGTGGAAACGCAGGAAGAGAAGGACGGAACGGTCCAGTTCGGCGATGTGCTGGCGGTTTCCCCCGAGGCGGGCAGCATCGTGCCCGCCGGATCGGGAGCGAGCGTGACCGGCCAGGTGGTCGAGCAGGGACGCGGCGAGAAAATCCTCGTCTTCCACTACAAGCGCAAGAAGCAATACAAAAAGCTGCGCGGACACCGGCAGGACTATACCGCGGTCCGCATCACGGAAATTGCTTTCGCGGGACAGTCGTTCAAGGCGCCCGAGCTTCCCCAGAAAGAAAAAAAGGTGAAGAAGGCGACGCAGGCAGACGAGGTGAAGACTTCGCAGCGTCCAGGGAAAAAAGCGACGAAGCCGGGAGCGCGTGCGCAAGCGAAAAAGTCCGTGCCCAAGAAATCGTCGGCAAAGAAAAAAAAGTAGGGGTTGCTCGAATCCCTGCAGCCTTCGCTTCGGCAAGGCGACGTTCCTCGCAGCATCAAGGTTGGGGACTACTGAAGGATGGATCGCTGGCAACTGGCCACTCGGAATCAGGAACTGATTTATGGCGCATAAAAAAGGACAAGGCACTTCACGAAACGGGCGCGACTCGAACGCGCAGCGACTTGGATTCAAGGCATTCGGCGGACAACTGGTGCCGGGCGGCACCATCATCGTGCGTCAGCGCGGTACGCGGGTCAAACCCGGACTGAACGTTGGGCGCGGTAAAGACGACACGCTCTTCGCCAAGATTACCGGACGCATCAAGTTTGTCGACAAGGGGTCGATGGGCAAGTTTGTTATGGTCGAGCCCGAGGCGAGCGAAGCGAAGTAGGCGAAAAGATTTAGTCCGCGGAGAGCGAACTTCGATCGCCAGCTGTGGGATAATGCAGTGTGGGGGGCCGATGCCGAGATCAAACTTCGGCGGTTCAGACTGGCCCGCGAGCTCCAGTGAACCCCCGGGCTGGCGTGAACTCCAGGAACGGGCGCGGAGCACGCGAGACCCGCGAGAACTGGAGCAGATCATCGACGAGATGAACCGGCTTCTCAGCGAGTGCGAAAAAAAGGCCGGTCGGGGAGCGGCACATCCTGTTTTCCGGCGCCGCAGCGCGAGACATCCTTCGGTCGGCGAATAGATGCGGTCAGGTCGGGTAGGCAAACCTGTGTAGTTCGGCGCGCAGTTCCGCGATTCTCGATTTTCTCTTCTGATAGGCGTCCAATTCGTCAGGCGTGAAATCGGTCAGCTTGCGACCCGAGAGGGCGTCGAGTTGGGTTTGCAGCAGATCGCATATCTCAATTGCCATTTGAGCTATACCGCTGGGGTCCATACAATACCCTTACTCGATTCAAGCGCAATGCCGAGCGACGCGCAGTGACCGCCGATTGCCATGAACGTACCGATTGGTACAAGTGGCTGTGACCCCGGAACGCAAACTTGCAGCGTCTATGTTCATCGATGAAGCCAAAATTCGGGTCAAGGCGGGCGACGGCGGCAACGGCTGCATGGCGTTCCGCCGCGAGAAGTTCGTTCCGCGCGGCGGGCCTTCGGGCGGGGATGGCGGCAAGGGCGGCGATGTCTGGATGGAGTCAAGCGAACGCCATAACACGCTGGTGCATTTCCGTTTCAATCCCGAGTACAAGGCCGAGCGCGGGCGCCACGGCGAAGGCGCCAAAAAGACCGGGCGCGACGGCGAAGGTATTGTGCTGAAAGTGCCGGTGGGCACGATCGTTTATGACGAGGACACGGGCGAGAGGGTCTACGATTTTTCTCGTCCCGATGAACGGGTTGTGATTGCGCGCGGAGGACGCGGCGGACGCGGCAACGCACAGTTTGCCACTTCGACCCATCAGGCGCCGCGCGAACACGAACCGGGACGGGCGGGTGAAGAGCGCAACTTCCGCCTGGAGCTGAAGCTGTTGGCCGATGTGGGGCTGGTGGGATTTCCCAATGTGGGCAAGTCGACGCTGATCTCGCGCATCTCCGCGGCTCGGCCTAAGGTCGCCGATTATCCCTTTACCACGCTTGAGCCGAACCTCGGAGTCGTGCTGGCGGGCGACAAGGGCAGAGAAGAGAGCTTCGTGGTCGCCGACATCCCGGGATTGATCGAAGGCGCGCACACCGGATCGGGCCTTGGTGCGCAGTTTCTGCGGCACATCGAGCGCACGCGTTTGCTGGTGCACATGGTGGATGTCTCCGACGGCAGCGGTCGTCCGGATGTCGCGAAAGATGTGGCGGTAATTCTCGGCGAGCTGGCCAGTTTTGGAGCGGGTCTGGAGAACAAGCCGACGCTGATGGTCGCCTCGAAGGTTGACGTGGCGAATCCGGAAAAACTCAAAAAGCTGAAGCAGTGGGCTACGCGCAACAAACTCAAGCTCTATCCCATTTCGGCGGTAACCGGCGAAGGCATCGAGAAGCTGAAGTTTGCCATGGCCGAGGGGGTGGAAAAGATGCGCAAGGCGCGGGCGGCCTCGGAACCGGCGCGCTTATCGGAATCGACGGCCTGAGTGCCTCGAGCTTTCCTTCCCCGGACGGCGCGTCGGTACTGCGCGGGCGTGCTAGAATTTCTCCAGCTTTAGACCCTACTTCCCGGATCCCGTTTTGATCGAACTTGCGCCGTCGATACTCGCTTCGGACTTCGCCCACCTCGCCGATCAGGTGGTGCAGGCTGCAGCTGGCGGCGCCAGTGTGATTCACGTGGACATCATGGATGGGCATTTTGTGCCCAACCTGACGCTTGGACCTCCGGTGGTGAAATCGTTGCGCCAGGCAACCCCGCTCCCGCTTGACTGCCATCTGATGATAGAAAACCCCGACGAGTTCATAGCCGCGTTTGCGGATGCGGGAGCGAGCTGGATTTCGGTTCATCAGGAGGCATGCCGGCATCTGAACCGGACGCTTCACCTGATCAAGCAGCATAACTGCCGGGCAGGGGTGGTGATCAATCCGGCCACTCCGGTCGATGTGCTCTCGGAAGTGTTCGACATTGTGGATTATGTGCTGGTGATGAGTGTGAATCCCGGATTTGGGGGGCAGAAATTTATCCCGACGGCCCTGCATAAGATGCGCAAGTTGGCGGAAATTCGATCCGAGGGCGGGCATCAATACCGCATCGAGGTCGACGGCGGTGTGGATATGGACACCGTGGGTCAGGTGGTGCAAGCCGGGGCCGAAATTCTGGTGGCGGGAAATGCGGTGTTCGGCAAGGGCGACGCGAAGGTAAATGCCGCAGCATTGTTGGAAGCGGCGCGAAGTGCGAATTTGCAGCGGGCGTAAGCGTCCGGTCCGCGGGGGTGAAGGCACGACTGTGTCGGTCACGCCATGACTTTGTTGATTGAGGTTTTCCTATGCTTCGGAATCGTGCGATTGTACTGCTGGCCTTGACGGTGGCGTTGACGGTGGGCTGTACGAATAAGAAATCGGTGAATCCACTGGCCAACGTAGGCTCGAAGCAGCCCGACAAGGTGCTGTTTGATCGCGCCATGGACGCCATGAAGCACAACCGGTTCGACGTGGCGCGGATGACGCTGCAGACGCTGATCAACACCTACCCCGACTCTGAATTTATCGCGCGCGCCAAACTGGCGGTGGCCGACTCCTGGTACGCCGAAGGCGGCACAACCGCCATGCAGCAGGCCGAGATCGAATACAAGGATTTCAAGACGTTCTTTCCCAATATGCCGGAGGCGGCCGAGGCGCAGCTGAAAGTGGCCAACATTCACTACCAAGAGATGGAAAAGCCAGACCGCGATTACACCCACGCCATGCGGGCGGAGGAAGAGTACCGGTCGCTGATCATGGAGTATCCGGACAGCAAATTGGTGCCACGGGCGAAACAACGGTTGCGCGAAGTGCAGGAGGTGCTGGCGGCACGAGAATTCGGTATTGGCAGGTTTTACTATATGCGGCTGGCCTATCCGGCGGCGATTGCACGGCTGAAAACCCTGGTCGACCGCTATCCGTTATACAGCGGTGCGGATGAGGCGCTATTTCTGCTCGGGCAATCCTACGAAGGCGAGATCAATGCGATTCGCAAGAACGGTCGCATGAACGAAGTGGCCAAAGCCAGGATGATCGACGATCTGACAAAGGATGCGACCGAGGCCTACGGGAAGATCATCCGACGCTATCCGGCGATGAACCGGGCGGTGGATGCGCGCGACCGGCTGGTCGCGCTGCATCAGCCGGTGCCGCGGCCGACGCGTGCCGCCCTTGAACAGAACAAGAGAGAAGTGGCGAGTCGGCATGAAGCGACCTTTATGATGAGTATTGTAGGAAACCTCGAGAAGCATCCGGACGTGTCGATGGCCGCGCATGTGGGCGACCCGACCATGGTCGATCCGACGCCAGTGACGGCGACGGACGTGGTCAGAAAAGTGACCAGTTCATTAATTGGAGGCGACAATAAAGTCACCGTGGAGACGGTCAATGGCAACGCCGTACCGAACCAGGAGGCGCCGCGTTCCGATACTCCCACGGCCTCTGCCGACCAGGCTGCGACCGCACCCGCAGCTCAGGACGCGGCGGCTGAGTTGAAGCCCAACGACCCCGGTGAGCTGAAGCCGAACGTTGATACTGACGCGAACGCGCTTCCGCCGTTGCAACAGAGCAATCAGCTGGATAGCGGCAACGGAACCTCAAGCGCTGTCTCTTCGAGCGGGGCGACCAAAAGCGAAGAGATGGCGGACATTTCCTCGAGCAAGAAGAAGAAAAAGAAGGGATTGGGAAAGCTGAACCCGTTCTGAGCTCGCCGCCAGACGGCCCTTCCCCGCCGTCGGAGACCGCGATTGGCGTTCAGCTGCAGCGGTCAACAGTACACTCCCTAATAGACTAGGTACGCTCGTAACCTGTTACCCATGCCTGAATCGTTGACTTAGCCTGGGGGACAAGGTAGTTTCGCGTTATCTCTCCTTTTGTGTGAAGGACGACTCTTGGCGCGGAAAATACTGCTTGCCGATGACAGTGTGACAGCCCAGAACATGGGGCGAAAGATACTGGCCGATGCCGGGTACGAGGTCGTCACGGTCAACAACGGATCCGCCGCTCTCAAGCGGATTGCCGAAATCAAACCCGATCTGATCGTGCTCGATGTCTACATGCCCGGCTACAGCGGGCTGGAAGTCTGTCAACGTCTGAAGGATTCCGACGATACGGCCCACATTCCAGTGCTTCTGACGGTGGGCAAGTTGGAACCATTCAAGCCGGAAGAAGCGCGCCGGGTACGGGCCGACGCACACATCGTGAAGCCGTTTGAAGCGAGCGAGTTGCTGACGGCCATCACCGGACTCGAAGACCGCATGGTGCCACAGCCATCCGATGGATCTCGTTTCGCGTCGGGAGACCGCTTTGGCAGCGAGGGAGTTGGCAGGAAGACAGAAACCAAATCCGATACCGGGTGGAAAAGCCGGCTGCGCTTTCCGTCGAAGAAAAAGAAGGAAGAACCGGAGCCGGAAATCGACGATGCCGCGCTCGGGGCGACCTTCAGGGATTTCCGGAGAGGCAAAGCCAAGGCGGACACGAGCAGGGCATCCGCGGCAAAGGCGCCGCGAGCGGCGAAGGAGCCGGAGATCGTTCCGGATATCCCGCGTGATATCACGCCGGAAGAACTGGACGCATTGAGCGCAGTGGCCGCGAAACTCGATGGGCCGGCTGCGGTGGCCGAAACTAGTGCGGGGCCGGCGGAAAAGCCGGTGCCGGTTGAGGCTGCGGGCGATGGAGCGGGCGAGACCAAGGGAGAACCCGAAAAGACCGAAGTAGCGAAGATCGAGATAGCGCCAGAGGTTTCCGCTGCGCCCGAATCGAAAACGGAAACAGCGCCCGGTTTAGACGCCGCCGCCAAGACCGAACCCCCAGCCGAAGTAAAGACCGACGCGATCTCAGAACAAAAGCCAATCGAAGAGAATTCCACCCTTGTCGCTGCGACGGCAACGATCGAGGAACCGGTCGCAGCCCCGGCGTTCGCCGTCGAAGCCCCAGCTTCCGCGGTTGAGGAAATTCGCGAGATCCAGATTCCGGTTGAGCCCATCGAAGTCGCGGCCGAAGCCGCTCCGGCAGCTGCCCATGACCTCGCGTGCGAAATCCGTGTGGATGAAGCCGCGCCGCGGGAGACCCCGCCAACTGAAGCCAATACCGAGGCGCCGGATGCGCTGATGACGGTCGATACAGCACTGTTCAACCAGGAAGTCGCGCCGGTCGAGCGCAACGACGAACCGCTGTTCGCTCTGACCGCATCTGGCCCTGGGCCGACCGTGCCAGAAGAAAGAGCCGAAGCGAACGACGAGCCGGCCGCGACCGCAGTTGCTGTCCCCAGCGAGAGCCTTGCCCCGACCGCACCGGCTGAAGCGCCGGTTGTCGAGAGCCCGGAATCCGCGGAGGCGCCAGTCGAGCAACAGCAGGCGGCAGAATCTCAGCTTCCAGAACCCAAACCAGAAGAAGTGAAGGGCACAGAGTTGCCGGCCGTCAACCCGAGGGTTGACGAGCTCGGAGCCGAGGAGATGAAAGCCGAGACCATCGAGCAATCAGCTCCTGTTGCGGCCAGCCTGACAGAACCGGCAGAGCCGGAAGAGCCCGCCCCGACCGACGAAGAGCTCGCCGAGGCGTTGCGCCTGCTGACGCCCACCGGGCATGCAGAGATCTCGACATTACCGTCGCATGGGACCCTGGTGGCTGCCGGCCAATTGCTGGCGGAGGAAGCGGCACGGGCGGCTGCGGCCGCTCCGCGATGGATCGCCGAACCGGTCGAATTGAGTCCCGAGGAGGCGGCGCTTTCACTGGAAGCGGAAATGTTCGGTACTTTCGCCGGGTCGGCACCTTCGGTGCCCGCGCCGGCGCAGGAGAGCAACATCGAAGTTGCTCAATTGGCCTCCGCTTCCCAGATTGCGGTCGCGATTGAAAACCATCCCGTGGCGCTGAGTCTGGAGGCAGGCGAGCAAGAGGTACCCTCGAAACCGGTGGGCGAGCTTCTGCCGGAGCCTGGTTCGGCTGAGCAGGCAGATACCATCTCCGGTGCAACGTCGGCTGCGGAGGCGCCGGCAACAACGACGGCGATGCCCCCGGACGGCATGAGTTTGTCGGATCCCGGACCGGCGATCGATGAGCCGGCAATGCCCGAGCTGAAGAGTCCCGGGGAACCAATTGCGCAGGATAATATCTCGGCCGACACGCCGATGGCGGTGCAGAAAGATGCTGCTGCCGATATCGTAACCGAGCCTGAAGAGGCGTCGGCGGCGACGTTTGCGGACGCAATCGGCAGGGAAGAGGTCGAGCTCCAGCCGGCAACGCCCGAAGGCCCCAAAGGTCAAGCGACAGTTTCTGCGGCACCAGATGCGACAGCGGAAGAGAATCACGACTCCAGATCAGACGCCGGGGGTGAGGAAATCATGGGTAAGGACGCGAAGGCGAAATCCGGAAAATCGAACTGGCATCAGATCCGCACCGCGTCTGCCGGTGCTGCTGCCGCCAGTGACGTAGTCGAACAGGCAAAGCAGGCCGAAGGCAGCGCGGAAGAGGCTCCCAAAGCCATGGCCGCGGCGGCGGCGGCGCAGAGTGCCCCTGCACCGGATGCCAGCACCATCGCCAGCATCGTGGACAGCGTGATGGCCGATCTGCGTCCGAAGATCGTGGAAGAAATCGCCAAGAAGCTGGCTGGGAAGTAGCACCGACATTTCCTCTGAGGACGACTTCGGTGCACTCCGATTGGCGCTTGCTGCCGATCGGGGGAAAGCGTGGCCGGAAAACCCGGCTCGGTCCTTCGGTTCATGAGCTCACGGCGTGACGCCGACGAGCCAAACGCCACTATGCGACCTTCGTGCCAGGGGTGCATCTAATCGGCAGTGCTACGATAAAGGTTCCGGCCGGCGGGCCAGAAAAGCCCCGCTCGACGGAATTAGGAACTGGAGGATGAATGGCAAGTCATACCACCGTCGAGGTCACCGACGCTAATTTCGATTCCGATGTGTTGAAGTCCGATAAGCCTGTGTTGGTCGATTTTTGGGCCGCCTGGTGTGGTCCGTGCCGCGCGATTGCTCCGATCGTCGAGGAGCTCGCCGGTGAATATCAGGGCAAAGTCAAGATAGGCAAGATGGACGTTGACCGCAATGGCGCCACTCCTATGCGTTACAAGGTCACCGGCATCCCCACCTTACTGGTTTTCAAGAACGGCCAAGTTGTCGAACAGCTGGTCGGGTATCGCTCGAAGGACGATATTCAGAAGGCTTTGGACCGCCACGTGGGGTAGGCTGTCAGTTCTCGACTCTCAACGGTCGAGGGCGGGAACGCAAATTCTTTCGGCAGCCGTAGGGCAAGGACCTGTCAGTACTTCCGCAGCACGCCAATTACGCGTCCCTGAATTTCTACCGACGCAGCGGGAACGATGATCGGTTTCATCCCGGCGTTCGAAGGCTGGAGGCGGATGTTGTCGCCTTCGCGGAAGAAGCGCTTCAAGGTGGCGTCGGCGGAATCAATCAGGGCGACTACAATGTCTCCATTGTGCGCGGTCTTGGTTTTCTCGACCAACACATAATCGCCGTCCAGGATGGCTTCATCCTGCATGCTCTCGCCGCGAACTTCGAGCACGAATACTTCTTTGGAGCGGACAAAATCGGCGAGCGAAATCGTCTCGTTGTTCTGCACCGCCTCAATCGGGCGCCCCGCCGCGATCCGGCCAACCAGCGGTAGGACGACGCCCGTGTTCACCGCCATCGACTGTTTGAGCTTTCCCTTTGGCGGCACGAGATCAATCGAACGGCTGCGGTTGTAGTCGCGGGTCAGCAGCCCTTTTTTTTCCAGGTTGGTGACGTGCTTGTGCACCGTGGCCAGGGAATTCAGTCCCATGGCTTCCTTGATTTCCTCAAACGAGGGGGAGTAGCCCTTTTCGGCCACGAAGCGCGAAATAAGGTCATACAACTCGCGTTGACGCCGAGTGATCGCCATGCCGGCAGCATAGGCGAATACAAGGCGAATGTCAATAAGAGCGGAGCCCACGGAGCCCACGAGCCCAACCGAGCCGGAGCGATTGAGGGGAAAGCTCTGCTTCCCACAGGGCGGGCAGAAATCTTCCCCGGCTATTCTGCCGTGACTCCCTTCAAGAACGGGTAATAGAAATCCACGCCCCTGGCAAAGGACTCTACGCCGGTGCGCTCATCCTTTCCGTGGGCTCGGATGTCGTCGCGGTCGTACTGTTCGCCGGAAACACAATAGGTCGGCATTCCTGCGGCATTGGTGTATACCCCATCCGAAGCGCCGGTGCTCATGTTGGGAAGCACGGGTATCCCTGGCCACATTCTTGCGACGATTTTGTCCAGAGGGTCGAAGACTTCTTTTCGCGGCGCCGGAGGCACATAGCTGTGGCGGTCGGATCCGTGGTCGAGAAGCCGGTTGTCGTTCTCGCGAAACTGAACTTTGATTTTGGGATCAGCCACCATTTGCTCCAGCGTCAGCCTGGTCTCTTCGAGCGTGTGACCGGGCTCGATGCGGCAGTTCACGTTGGCTTGTGCCATCTGCGGCAGGGCATTGTTGGCGTGGCCTCCGCTGAGTCGCGTGGCCACGCAGGTTGTGTGCAGGGTGGAGTTGTCGAGCGGATCTTTCGAGAGTCGCGCGACTGCTTCCATGTCGGGTGGGGTTTTCAGCATCGCCTTCAGATCGGCCGCGCGATCTGGAGTTGTCATATCTACCTGGCGCTCGTAGTAGGCGCGCGTGATGTTGTTCAGCTCGAAAGGAAACGCGTAACGCTCGATTCGGGTCAGCGCGTCGGCCAGTTCATAGATCGCGTTCTCGGGCCGTGGCAGCGAGCTATGGCCGCCGGGATTGGTGGCGGTCAGTACGAAATCGCCATAGAGTTTTTCAGTGGCGTTCACCTCCATCATCACCGGTTTGCCGTGATCGGCGAGGACCCCTCCGCCGTCGTGGTTGAGCACGAACTCGGCATCGATGAGGTCGCGATGATTCTTGATCAGCCAGTCGACTCCGTTGGAGGTGCCGCCTTCTTCGTCCGCGGTCATCGCGAGAATGATGTCGCGGCTCGGCAGGTAACCTTCTCTCTTCATGCGGATCAGGGTGGCGGACATGATGGCGTCCCCATCTTTCATGTCGCTGGTGCCGCGGCCGTAATAGTAGCCGTCTTTCTCCACGAACTGAAAAGGATCGGTGGTCCAGTCCTCGCGCCGCGCCTCGACCACGTCGAGGTGGCCGATCAGCAGCACGGGCTTGTGCTGGCCAGAGCCGTGCAGGCGCACGACCACATTCTTTTTGCGCTCGTTAGGGCCGATGACTTGAATGTCGGCCTCGGGAAACCCCGCATCGCGAAAGCGCTGCGCCATCGCCGCTGCGGCTGTGGTCACGCTGCCCACCGAGTCGGTGGTGTTGATTTCGATCAGCTGTTTGAAGATGTCGAGCGCCAGCTTGCGGGTTGCAAGATCGGCTGGTGATGGGGATTGCGCTTGCAGCGATACGGCCAACAGCAGACACGAAAGCAGGCCCAAACCGCGTTTTCTGGTTCCCACGTATAGCCTCCACAAAGATGTCGGCAACAAGTTCCTGCCGTGCATACGGGTGAAAGCTAACAGATTCATTCCGCAAAAGCCAAATTCGAACAGCCGAACGCTCCTGAGCGATGCGAGTTGCAATCTTGGCGTACCCGGTTCAGGTCCACGCCCGGCCTTTGTTTGCGCTTCAGCGCGAAGCGGCGACCGTCTGGATGCTCATGAGCCGGGTCGCCAGTCGTGGCTTATCCCCTTTTTGAGCGTTCGGCTGCGTCCCGACGGTTGGTGGCGGGATGCGGATTGGAGAGATGCCGGGAACCGTGCTTAGAGCCGTATCGGGGGGAGGCCGGAGCTCGGTCTTAAGCTTGACGTGATTCCGGCTGTGGATGACCGGGTCTGAGATCGGCGGCGGGAAAGCGCCAGCCAACCCGGGGCGCTAAAGCTCGGTCAATTCCGGCTCCTGGCGTCGATTCCAGAGGGGTGCGAGGATGCTTGATTGCAGCACTTCGGACTCGGCCTTCACCCAATCTTCCAGGTCACGACCCTCGGTCTGCCCGCGCTCATCGTAAAGCTGTCGCGCGCGCAGACGTATCTTTCTTTCCAGCAATTCCACCATCAATTTTCGACGTTCACGACTTCTGGTTACGCTATCCACAACGGCACCCCACCATTCCGATTGATTACCTACATTGTAAATGGGGAAATGTTAATCGGCGATCAATACAAGGGTTACTAAAGTGCTGCTGCCGATGCTTAATCAGGGCCAAAGGACTCGTCTAAATCACAGGTGGGGGCGGTGAGAACTGGCGTTTGTACAGTTCCGCGTAGATACCCTGCTGTTCGAGAAGGTCGACGTGTTGGCCGCGCTGAACGATGCGTCCGTCTTGGAGCACCAGAATCTGGTCTGCCCGGAGAATGGTCGAAAGACGGTGGGCGATGACCATGGAAGTTCGCCCAGCGAGTGCGATTTCGAGAGCTTTTTGGATGGAGGCCTCGGACTCCGAGTCGAGATGGGCGGTGGCTTCGTCGAGAATCACAATGTCAGGCGCTTTGAGCAGAAGGCGCGCGATGGCCAGACGCTGCTTCTCGCCACCCGAAAAGCGGTAGCCTCGTTCGCCGACCAGGGTGTCCAACCGCTTTGGCAAAGAAGCCACCAGCGCCAGGATCTGGGCCGCTCGTAATACTTCCGTCACCTCCGCGTCGCTGGCATTCGGCCGGGCATAGAGAAGGTTGGCGCGGATGGTGTCGTGAAAAAGATGAGCATCCTGCGTGACCATGCCGATGCGCGCACGGAGCGATTCAAGTTTTGCATCGCGAACGTCAACGCCGTTGACCCGTATGGCACCACTTTGCACGTCATAGAGCCTGGCCACGAGCTGGGTCAAGGTGGTTTTGCCAGCACCGGAGGGTCCGACCAGAGCGACGAGTTGCCCCGGTTCGACCGTGAAGGTGATGTCATGAAGCACTGTCTTCTCTGGCCTCCTGTCGAGTGCGGCGGTTTCGGGCACCGCCTGCGCGGGGACGGCGATCGACTCTAGAGAGGCGAGCGAAACTTCGGCAGCGGACGGGTAGCGAAACGAGACTTGGTCAAAACAGATTCTTGCCGGACCCTCGGGAATCGCTATCGCGTCCGCTTTTTCCTCGATCATCGGCGGCAGATCGAGAATTTCGAATACGCGCTCGAACGATACGAGCGCGGTCATTACACTGACTTGGATGTTGGAGAGTCCGACGAGCGGCCCGTAGAGACGGGCCAGATACGAAACCAGCGCCACCACGGTGCCAACGTCCAACGTATGTTGGACGGCAAGCACGCCCCCCCAGCCATAGGCGAGCGCAGTGGCAAACGAGGCCATGAGCAGGAGGGCGGTGAAAAAGATGCGACCGTAGATGGTGTGCTTGACGCCGATATCGGAGACGCGGGCGGCTTGCGCTTCGAAGGCCTGGCGTTCCTCGGGGCGGCGTCCAAAGAGTTTTGCGAGCTGGGCTCCGGCGACATTGAAACGCTCGACCATAAGACTGTTCATCGTGGCCGTAAGGTCATAGCTTTCGCGCGTGATGGCCTGAAGTTTTCGTCCCCAAAAGCGAGCGGGAAAAACGAACAGCGGAAGCAGGACAAGAGCGGCGAGCGTGATCTGCCAGGAGAGCACGAACATGGCTCCCAGGATCAAGACGACGGTAATCATGTTGCCTACGACGTTCGAGAGAATATCGGTAAACGCGCTTTGGGCTCCTGACACATCGTTGTTCAGCCGGCTGACCAGCGCTCCGGTCTGGGTCCGGGTAAAGAAGGCGAGCGGCATTTCCTGGATATGATCGAAGAGCTTGGCCCGCAGGGAGAGCACGATGCGGGCGCCGATTCTAGCCGAGAGGTAGGACTGCGCCAGACCGAAGGATCCATCCAATAGAGCGAGCCCTCCCACCAGAACGGCGAGGTGGACGATGAGGGCGGAATTGCCCTTGAGGATTCCATTGTTGATGATCGAGCGGTAGACCAGAGGATTGGCGATGCCGATGGCTGCGTCCAACACGACGACGCAGAGAAACACCGCCAGCAGCCCGCTGTAGGGCGCGGCAAAGCGCAGGGTGCGCTTGACCGTGCCCGGTCTGACGGTTTGTCTTACGACCGAGGCGTCCTGGCCAAAGGAGCGCAGCGGCCCACCAATTCTCGCCCTTGCCACGTTGACTCCACCGATCCAGTTCAGCCTGCCCGGGTCCCGGTTGTTACTTTATCGTAGTTCAGTAACAGTAACCCTTAATCGCAAAACCGGGGAGGGAACTCGATTCCCTGCTGCCTCCACAATTGTGCAAACAGTTGCCTGTCGGCGGGGCAAAACCCGTTAAGCCTCCACGGCACACCATTGCGGTTTGGAAGCGGGGTTGCTGCCCTATGTCCGGAGAAGTCCACATCCGCCGCCAGGTCGGCAGATGAGCGCTCGACCTCTCCGCGACGGAGACCCTACCATGAAAAAGATATTGTTCGTCCTCTGCCTGTTTTCTGCCACCGCGGTATTTGCGCAGTATTACGGCACCAGTACCGTGAGCAGTCAACCGCAGCCCTACCATCCGCCGGATCATCCGGCGCACGCAGCCTATGCGCCAATGTTGCAGGAACGGAGCGTAATCGCGGCCACCAGTTACGCCTCCGCGCAGGGGGACCGGCCAGCCTCGGATTTCCCACAGCCCGAGAGTACTTCGCTCGGCACCTATGCCCGCGAAATCAAGAAGCAGCACTCGGAAGCGAAAAAGTCCCGGGTGGTGTGGGTCAATCAGTAGCCAGGGTGCGCGTCGCGGTCGCGCGAATCGGCCGGCCGCAACTGCCTTTCACGGCCTTTGAGGCGCCGCGGGAGTCGCTTGCCGGGGTGAGCGGCCGTTCGGTTCTTGGTTGGAACCAGCACTAAAATCCTGCCGTCGGAAGAAAACTCTACGCCGGTGGCGGTTTTTGCCGTGCGTTGCAGGATTTGCGGAAACGACGTGTCGACGCCAGCCGACCCGGCCGGTTCCTCAGACCGTTTCGCTCACCTCTTCCCGCTCGCCCTCGGTTTCGAACGTGATCAGCCGAAATAACGGCTTGACCCGCCAAGATCACTAAAAATCAGTCCCGCCGCAAGCGTGCTGCGCGCGCCGTCGACCTTTACCCGGCCCGCCGTGGTGAAGGCGTCGACCATTTCTTCCTCCGTGCCGACGATCAAAATATTTACCCCGTCTCCCGGATTCTGGTCCGGACCGGTGACCCCGGAGGGGGATTCATTGCGAGCAGTTGAGGTGTGATCCCGGGCATCGCCATGGCCGCCGCGCTTCGCTTCCTGCTCTGCCTACGAATCCTCGCCCCGTTCCGGAGCACAATGCGCTGCCCTTGAGAAAGGAAATGTTACCCTAATGAGAAATTCAATGGCCATCATTCACTGGACGATCCTGGAATTCACCGGCGTCGTTGCGATCGTCGCCTTCGCCGCGGGGCTGCTCGGATCGCTTACCGGTCTCGGGGGCGGAGTTGTTCTCGTGCCTCTGCTTACCATCTTCTTCCATGTTGATATCCGCTACGCCATCGGAGCATCTCTGATCTCGGTGATAGCGACCTCATCGGGCGCGGCGGCCGCCTATGTGAAGGAGGGATTTACCAATATTCGCATTGGCATGTTCCTGGAGATCGCCACCACGTTCGGGGCGTTGCTGGGAGCATTCCTGGCAACCTGGATTCCGACCAGCCTGCTGGCGATTATCTTCGGCGTCATGTTGCTTTATTCGGCGTACCTTTCCCGCAAGCCGCGCCCGGAAGCGCAGCGCAATTTGCCGCCCGATCCCCTGGCCACGCGATTGCGATTGAATGGCAGCTTTCCGGATCTGGAGGGGCAACGCAGTTACAACGTCCAGAATGTTCCGGCCGGCTTTAGCCTTATGTTCGGCGCGGGCGCGCTCTCGGGACTGCTTGGGATCGGTTCCGGCGCCGTCAAGGTGCTGGCCATGGATCAGGCCATGCGCGTTCCTTTCAAAGTATCCACCACCACCAGCAATTTCATGATCGGGGTGACGGCTGCGGCCAGCGCCGGGGTCTACCTCAGCCGCGGATATGTTGATCCTGGACTCGCGATGCCGGTCATATTGGGGGTCCTGGTGGGCTCGCTGCTGGGCAGCCGCATTCTGGTCAAGGCGGAAACGCAGTCGCTGCGTCTGGTTTTCAGCCTGGTGATTTTGGTTTTAGGCCTGCAGATGCTCTACCAGGGATTTTGGGGAAAAATCTGATGACTGAAACCCGGACTCCGGTCCCTCAGGCGGGAGGTTTCCCGCCTCAGCCTTGGAGAGATCGCCGCATGGAGGTTATTCTCGGCAGCCTGCTTCGGCTTGGCGTGCTGCTTTCGGCCGCCGTCGTCATGATCGGAGCGTGTATCTATCTCTATCGGCACGCGCACGAAGCTGCCGATTACCGCGTTTTTCGCGGCGAGCCCTCCGAGTACCGCACGATTCCCGGAGTGATTCGGAGTGTGCTCGGTGCACGAGGCCGGGGATTGATTCAACTCGGGCTGCTCCTGCTGATCGCGACGCCGATTGCTCGCGTGGCCTTCTCCGTCGTGGGTTTCGCGATCGAAGGCGATCGAATGTATGTGGCTTTCACGCTGATCGTGCTCGCGGTCCTGCTCTACAGCCTTTTGGGCTCCGGCATCGGATTCTGATTCTCTCGCCCTGCTGGAGACGACAGCGGTGCGCCAAAACTAGAGGGCGTCTTCTCCGGTGACGATTCTCGCGGTGGTGATCGCCTGCCCGACGTGACGTTGCGTATGGTCCGCCACATGGACCAGCAATCCTCCCACCGTTGCCGGCAGACGCTTCTTGCCTACGACTCGCGTTTGTTCGAGGTCTATGACAGCCAGCGCCCGCACTCGCGCCATCCCATTCGAAAGCGCCGCGCCAAGTTCCGCGAACAGCTCGCGGCGGGTTGCCTGGGGCATGAGTTCGCTTTGGAGAAGAACGATCTGTCGCTCGCTTAAGGCTTCGCCTTCGGCATATGTCAGCAGGCGATCGATACTGCGCGCCAGGTGCCGGATGTGAAATGCAACCGCGGGCGCTCCGCGAGGGCGGGCATTGAGCTCGGCATCTGACAGACGACCGCACCACTTATTCAGATCCTCTTCCGCCAATTGCAGTGCGTGCAGCACCGCGCGTGCCACCGCCGGAATCTCGGCTTCACCACCGCGCAACCAGGGCTCGATTGAGGGCATAGGATCTCCCGGGTAAGGAGGTTAGCATGACGATGCCATCGCTGCCGGCCGGGCACTTGCAGTACATGCCCGCCAGATACCTACCTTCGTCACTGCCCGGCCCCTAGACTGAGGGCACGCCTGCAAAGCAGGAAGGGCTTGCCCCAAAGTGACCGATCTTTCAGGCAAGCACTCGGTTCGCGCTCTCGGGCAAACAGCTGCGGGCAGGCCGGGAACGCGGCCCGCGAACTGAGAAATGGAAACTCCAGTTCAGCCCTTCCACCGGTACGCACCCTGTTGGGGCAGTCCGATATGCGCCAACACACGGTTGGCGAATTCCAGCGCCATGGCATCGACGCTCGACGGGTGATTATAAAAGGTCGGGATCAGCGGAAAGATGGTGGCTCCGGCGTCGGTCGCCAGCGACATGTTGCGGATGTGGATCTTGTTGAGCGGCGTCTCGCGGACGCAGAGCACGAGCGGCCGATGCTCCTTGAGCGTGACATCGGCGGCGCGCTCGATCAGGTGCGTGGCGGTGCCATTGGCAATGCGGCCGAGGGTTCCGACGCTGCATGGAATCACGACCATGGCGTCGGAAGGATACGACCCGCTGGCTATGTTTGCACCAATATCGTGGTTGGATTGTTGCTGAATCTTTAGCGAAGAGGAGCCGATGATTTGATGGAGAAGGTCGGAACGGCCCTCGATCGCGAGTTCCTCGGCCATGACGCGCAGGCTGCTGTCGGAGGCGATGAAGTTCACCGTCTTTACCCGGGGATCGCGGTCGACGGCGAGTAGAAAGTGCTTCAGAAATAGCGACCCACTGGCGCCGGTGGTGGCCACCGTCAGGTTGACGGGCGCGAGAATCGGCAAAGTTGGTGCTCCCCGAGGCCCAGTCGAGATCGGCAACCTCGAAAACTGAGAATAGGGATGACGGAAAGGCAAGTCAAGGCGGAGACAGAGAGCGCGGATGGGCCGTGGGTAATTTCCTGACGGGGAATGCCACACCGGGTGAGCGAAGAGCGCACGATCCGCGACTGACGACAAATTCATGGCAACGACCGGCACTTTACGATCGCGGCGCAGCGCCGCTCAACTCCACGCCATCGCCAGCGTGGAGCGCGAAATTCGTGCCATCGATCCCGCCGTCGGACGCAAATATATCCGCGACTTTCGCGAAGCCTACCGTTGTTACCAAAGGGTGCTAGCGCCGGGCGAGGTCCGGCGTGCGGTCGACAATGCCGACATTGTCCTGGTCGGCGATTACCACGCGCTGCCCAACTCGCAGCGATATCTGGCGAGCCTGCTCGGCGATCCGGAACTCCACCGGCGGCCGGTTGTGCTCGGGGTCGAAACCGTGTTCGCGCGCGACCAGCACATCCTCGATGAATGGAACCGTGGCGAGATCAGCGAACAAGAGCTGCGGCAGCGCGTTCGCTTCGAGCTCGACTGGGGGTACGAGTGGGCCCCCTTTTTTGAGCTGCTCTCGGCGGCGCGCGATCATGGAGCCTTGACCTACGGGCTTGATTGCACGCCACGCGAAGATCTGCGGAAAATCGGAGCCCGGGACCGTCACGCCGCGGACAAGATCGTCGAGCTCCGCAGGCTTCATCCCGAAGCACGGATCATGGTACTTTTTGGCGAGTCGCACTTGGCGCCGCAACACCTGCCAGCTCTGCTCGAGGAGCGGCTTGGCGCACAACGCACCCTGATCCTTCTGCAAAATGTCGACGCCCTCTACTGGCGGGCCGCTGGCGAGGCGGCGGATCGTGTCGAGGCCATCGAGGTCCGGGACAATGTTTTGTGCGTGTTCAACGCCACGCCGCTCGAGAAATACGAAAACTACCGGCTTTGCCTCGCCCGTTGGGGACGCAGTGACGACGATCACAGCCCGCCCGACCTCGGACCCACGATTTACAACCTGATTGACGGTATGGTTCGCTTTCTCGGCATCAACCAGTATTCGCCGCACAACACAACGCAGCCGAAGCTCCTGGTGGACCTTATGCCGGAAGTGTATTCGCGGAAATCGGACGCACTCCTGCGCCGCCTGCTCTTGCGCGAAGGATTTACAGACGCTCAACGCCGATCCCTGCTGCGCCGAGTCCGCGAGCGCGGCAGTGCTTATCTTGCGCCGCTCAACGCCATTTACGTGCGCCACTTCCACATGATTTCTTCGGCCGAGGATGCCACTCGCTTCCTTCATCAGGCATGCCGCGGGCTGCCCAATCTTCGAAACGCGAGAGCTTCGGCGCAACCCATCGCAGGCGCAGCGACACCGGGGGGCAAGACTCTCCTCAAGGACGACGCATTTTACACGGCCGTCTTCGAACACGCCCTCGCTTTTTTTGGAACCCGCATCTTGCATCCGGCTCGTGCGGCGGTCCGCGATGCCGATATGGCGGATTTGTTCGACGTGACCCGGGAAGACCTGGAAACCCAGACCCGACTTCCCTTCGCCGCCGCCCTGGAAGCTCTGGATTTCGTAATCGAGCGGCGGAAGGCACCCGTTCGTTTCGCGCAGGCGCCACCTTTTACCGGCCGCAAGTATGAATATGTTGTCGAGCAACTCGGATCTCTTGCCGGCAACGATCTCTACGATGCCTACCTGGAGGGCCGCCTCACGCCGGCCGCTCTGCGCAAGCTGTTTCTCCTGCACATCGAACAGCCGGGTGCAGCCCGCGATGCCTACGTGCGGCTACAAACCCGTTTGCGATCTGGACGACGCGTCTGAGGCTTTCAGATTGTGCGCCGGCTGCGGTATTCTCTCCTGTCCAATGCCCGACGATTTTCCATTGCAGTCCGAGACGCCCGATGCTCTCATGCTGTTCGGTTTCTGGTATCGCGCGCTCCCGGCCGCCGAGCTCGGGCCGGGAGCGCTGCGCAAAGCCACGCTGCTCGAGCAACCGCTGCTGATCGGTCGCGACCGGCAGGGGCGGGCGTTCGCCTTGCGCGACGCCTGTCCGCATCGCGGCATGCCCCTTTCCTGCGGTCGGTACGACGGCGAACAAATCGAATGTTCCTATCATGGCTGGCGGTTCGACGCCCATTCCGGACAATGCCAGCGGATCCCGTCGCTTGTCCCCGAGCAGAATTTGAAAATCGACCGCATCTACGCGGGCAGCTACGCTTGCGAAGAGCGCGACGATTTTATCTGGGCTTTCATTCCCGACCCGGGCCCGGCGGGCGCGGGATTTTCGAAGGCCGCACCCGCCCCGACCGCCACCCCTGAAATTCCGAAATTCAGCGAGCGCTATAAAATGGCCTACCTGACCGCCGATCTGCCGTGTTCGGTCGACCACGGCATCATCGGTCTGATGGACCCTGCGCACGGACCCTTCGTCCATCAAGCGTGGTGGTGGCGCACGCAGAAATCGATGCACGAGAAGCACAAGAGCTTCGAGCCTATCCCCTACGGATTTCGCATGAGCGCCCACACGCCCAGCTCGAACAGCGCTCCTTACAAGCTTTTGCGGCTTTACGCCGACGCCGATTCGATTACCACAACCATTGATTTTGTGCTGCCCAATCTGCGTTCGGAGGTGATTCGCGCGGGGAAATACTGGTTTTCCAGCCTGACCACCGTTACTCCCCTCACCCGTAGCCGGTGCCGCATCGACGTGGTGGCCGCCTGGAATCTGTTTCGCTGGTTCCCGTTCGGTGCGGAGCTGCTGAAGTTTGTCTTCGGCCGCTTTGTGGAGCAGGATCGGCGCACCATGGAACTGCAGTCCGAGGGTCTGAGACACAACCCGCACTTGATGCTGATCGACGATGCCGACCGGCCGGCAAAATGGTATTTCGGATTGAAGAGCGCCATGCTGGAAATGAAAAGCAACGGCGGCGAGTTTCAGCATCCGATGCGGCGGCCGGTCACGCTGAAATGGAGAAGCTGAGGGCAGTTGGGCGGCGGTCTTGATGCCAACGAACGGTGGAGCAAGGCCACGATCAGGGCGATCGAAAACAGGATTTTTTTCCAACCGGTCGAGTCGGCTCGAACCGCTCGATCGCCCGAATACCTATCAGCCGGTCCCGCAAGCGACCATCCCGCCCCCGGCTCCGGAGCCAAGGCGGTGCCGATGCCGGGTCGGATGGCGGAACGCAGCCGAGGTTTGTGACTGTCGCACCAGTGGCGAAACTGCTCCTGCCGGCAGCACGATGCGGGCGATCGTCGCCTTTCGATCGGCAACCACTACTCTGCCACCAGCCAGTCCATCGCTTCTTCCCGCGTCTTGAAGGTCGCGATCTCGCGCTGGGAAAAATTGTGGAAGCTTTCGAGGAATGCGTGCGCGATGCCTTCGGTTCCGATCCACGCCGTCTTTTTCACGAATGGCCGGTCGAGCGTCATCACTTCCTTGATTCTGGTCGCGACGGCATGGTCGACCGTGGAGCCGGTAAAGTCGGCGAGAGTGACCAGCGACTCGTGCGGGTGCCGCGCCACCACGACCCTCACATACTCGAGCAGAAGCTGCATCTCGTGAGCGTTAGCGTGGGAAAAATCGAGCAGCAGAATCCGCTTGCCCTGATGTTCGACGAAATGGATACGATCGTCCATGGCTTCTCGCCAATACCATTCTACGGCTTGCAGGAGTCATCCACGGGCCGGGACGGATCCAGCCAATGCAAATACGTTTCCATCGAATACCAGCACACGGGGTTCACCTTGACCATGCCCTCCGCGCAGAACTCGTACGCGGTATCTACGTGTGCGTAGTCAAGAATCATGGGGATGTGGAGGGGGAGTTTGGGAACGAGGTCCAGGGAATTGACGATGCGCCACGATGTGATCGGCAGCAGATTGAAGGTGCGCACAAAAAGCGTGTTGCCCACGCGGGGCGAGGCGAACTTGCACGAAGTCGTGATGTCGAATTTTCTTTTTTCCTTGTTTTCCATGACGAACAGCGTGGTCAGCGCCGCCCCCAGACTGTGCCCGGTAACCACGTAGGGACGCTCGGGCCGGCCCTTGGTGGGGTTGAGCGCGGCCCGTTTGGGCGCGAAGGAGCGCGCTTGAACATCCCATAGGCAGCCTGCACCAGCTGACCATAAACAATCGCTTCGCTGTTCACCAAGGGTCGGCCCATGCCGTCACCTCGCAGGAAGAACTTGGATTCCGTTACGCAGAGCAGCCGACCATGAAAGTCACCGGGTGGTGCCGACGAAGGATGGCCCCACGACTTGGTTTATCCGAGCAAAGATTCCACGACACTGTATGCCTCGCTCAGGGCAGCGTCAAGCGCCGATCGGTCTTTTCCGCCAGCTTCGGCGAGATCGGGACGCCCTCCGCCTTTGCCGCCGACTTTTTGCGCTATCGGGCCGATGATTCTTCCTGCCTGGATGCGGCTGGTGAGGTCTTTGGTTACGCCGACGATCAGTGAGACGTTGCCTTCCGCCGCCGCCGAACCCAGCACCACAACGCCCGAGCCAAGCTTGTCACGCAACTGGTCGATCAGAGTGCGCATCTGGGCGCGCTCGAGGTTGTCGACGCGATGCGCCAGCACCTTGACACCGTGAACCTCTTGCACCTTGTCGCCGATGTTGGCCGTGCTTGAGGATGCGGACTTCATGCGGACTTGATCGAGTTCGCGGGCCAAGCGCTTGATCTCGGCGTCTTTCTTTTCCAGTTCCTGTTTCAGCGCCTCCGCGGGAGAAGCCGAATCGGAGTGCGTGGTCAGCGTGGCGACTACGGTTTCCAGCTCGTGATCCTTGCGGAAATGGCGCAGCGAGCCTTCGCCGGTGACGGCTTCGATGCGCCGCACGCCCGACGACACGCTTCCTTCCTTCAAAATCTTGATCAGGCCGATCTCGCCGGTTCGGCCGGTGTGCGTGCCGCCGCACAGTTCGGTGGAAAAATCTCCAATTTTGATCACCCGTACCTTGTCGCCGTATTTCTCTCCGAACAGCGCCATGGCGTGATACTCGTTGATGGCCACATCGATCGGAACATTCTCCATGATCTCGATGCGCTCGTTGCGCAGAACTTCCTGGTTGATGAGGTCTTCGATATCCCGCAGTTCCTCTTCGGCGACGCCCGTGAAATGCGAGAAATCGAAGCGCAAATGGTTGGGAGCCACGAGCGAACCGGCCTGCTTCACATGCTTGCCGAGGACCTCGCGCAGGCCGGCTTGCAGCAAGTGCGTGGCGGTGTGATTGCGCATGGTGGCTTCGCGAATCGGGGTGTTGACGACGGCATCGACTTTCTGGCCCACTCGCAGCGGCTGCCTGGCGATGATCTGATGCGCGCGGATGCCCTGGACCGGGTAATAGCACCCCGTCACTTCGGCGACAATAGTGTTGTGATCGTCGGAGTAGAGCCATCCGCGATCGCCGACCTGGCCGCCGGATTCGGCGTAGAACGGAGTGTGATCAAGGATGAGTTCGCCGGCGTCGCCGGAGTGAAGTTGCTCGACACCTTGTCCGCCTTGGACGATCGCCAGGACCTCGCAGTTGTCGGAGCGGGTCTGGAGGTAGCCCTCGAAGTCGGATTTTGGCAGCTGCTGGTAGGCAGGGTTGGCGGTCTGTTTGGGAGCGCCTTTCCACGAGGCGCGAGCGCGTTCGCGCTGTTCGGCCATGGCGCTGTCGAAACCGGCCTCATCGAGAACGACACCCTGGTCGCGACAAGCGTCTTCGATGAAATCCTTGGGCAGCCCGAATGTATCGTAAAGCCGGAAAGCCGCGGCACCACTGAGCACAGGGAGATTCGGTGTAGCGGAACCGACGGCGACTCCCGCCGTTTTCCGGGTCTCTGCCACCGCCTTGGTTGCGCGCTGGCCTGGTATTTGCCCAAGCTTGGCGTGAGCCAGTTCTTGTTCGAGCGCACTCAAACCTAGATCCAGGGTATGAGCGAAGCGGGTTTCTTCGCCCAGGACCGCTTTCGAGATCCGATCCGCCATCTCCCGCAGTTCCGGGTACGCGTCCTGCATGTGCTCGCGCACCGCGAACACCATTTCCCACAGAAACGGCTTGGTCTGGCCGAGCAAGCGGCCATGAGTGATGGCGCGGCGGATGATCTTGCGCAGGACGTAGCCGCGACCTTCGTTCGACGGAATCACCCCGTCGGAGATCAGGAATGTAGCGGCCCGCGAGTGATCGGCGATCACCCGCAGAGAGGCGGCTGACTTCGATCCCGCGGCGCCGGAGGGGGCTGGACGGAGGTGCGGGGCGGTCCCCGCTGGTGCGGTGGCGGCGCCGGTCAGCGCTGCTGCCCGCCGGATCAGGGGAGTGAACAAGTCGGTGTCATAATTCGAGATTACGCCTTGCAGCACTGACGCCATCCGCTCGAGCCCGGCACCGGTATCGATCGAGGGTTTCGGCAGGGGCGTTAGCTTGCCGCTGGCGTCGCGGTCGAACTGCATGAAGACCAAGTTCCAGAGTTCGACGAAGCGTCCGCAATCGCAGCCAAACTGGCAGTCGGTATGACCCTGTTCACTGGCCACCACGCCCATGTCGTAGTGGATCTCGCTGCAGGGGCCGCAGGGACCGGTGTCTCCCATCTGCCAGAAATTATCTTTCGATCCGAATTCATAGATGCGTTCTTTGGCCACACCCTGGCCGAGCCACAGGTCGTAGGCTTCGGCATCGCGCGGGACTCTGTTGTCGCCCTCGAAGATGGTCACGTAGAGCCGAGTCCGGTCGATGCCGAACCAAGCGGGCGAGGTGATCAGCTCCCAGGCATAGGCAATGGCGTCTTTCTTGAAATAGTCGCCGAAGGAAAAATTTCCCAGCATCTCGAAAAACGTGTGATGACGATTGGTGAAGCCCACATTTTCGAGATCGTTGTGCTTGCCTCCGGCGCGGACGCACTTCTGCGAGGTGGTGGCACGCGAATAGGCGCGCGCTTCAAGTCCGAGAAAGACGTCTTTGAACTGGTTCATCCCGGCGTTGGTGAACAGCAGCGTCGGGTCGTTGGCCGGAACAAGCGATGAGGAGTGCACCTCGCGGTGTTGCTTCTGAACGAAGAAGTCGAGGAATTTGCGGCGGATTTCGGAACCTGTGAGCATTCGGGGTTGACGGGTAAAGAATAAATTCTAAACGATAAGCACGATTCGGATAGGGAGAGAAATCGATCCAGCGCGGTTCGGACGCACCACACCCCCCGCCCGTCACCACCGGACCGAGCCGCAGGACGGGCAACGATACCCGTTCCTGGTCGGGCACCTACTTCATTTCGTCGCCGGTTTTCTCGGCGCCTTTTTTCACTTCGTGGCCGACTGCTTTGGTGCCTTTTTTGACACCCTTGCCGGTATCCTTGGCAGCGGTCTTGGTGGCATCACCGGTTTTGTCGGCTACCTTTTCGGTGGCGTCGCCGGTCTTCACGGCTGCTTTCTTGGTCGCGTGCGCCGTTTTCGTGGCGACCGACTTGGTGGCTTTGCCGGTATCGTCGGCGGCCTTCTTCACGTCGTCTCCGGCTTGGCCGTAGGAGAAGGCGGAAAGAGCGAGCAGCGCGGCGGTGAGCATCAAGGAGAGCTTGCTTTTCATGGTTTCCTCCGAAGGAATTCCTAGAAGGACCCTCAGAGGCAAAGTTTTATCACCGCACGGGGATTCGCGCAACCGCACAGGCTCGGGCCTCAGGGAGACGCGTCCGAGACCTCGTTCTCCAGTTCCGCGATGGTCTGTTCGTCCACGTCCCATTTCTTGAGGATTGAGAAAATGGTTCGTGCCCCGAATCCGGCGCGCGTCAACTGGCGGAAAATGCGGGCTGTCTGCTTGGGGTCCCGATCTGTCGGTCTGTGCACTCGTTTGCGACGAAGGTAGTCGCGCGCGAGACTCTCTTCCTTGACCTCATCGTAGACCGAACCAACCGCCTTCTCGATGATTTCGCCATGCACTCCTTTGGCTTTCAGTTCGTGGACGACGCGTGCCCGGCCAAATTTTTCGTTGTCGCGGCGATAGGAAGAAAAGGCGGTCGCATATTGGGTGTCATTCAGGTAACCATGGTCTTTGAGGCGGACGATGATCAGCTCGATCAGGGCCTGGCCGCATTCGCTATCGGCTTCGACGCGGCGGCGCAGCAGACGCTTCAGTTCAGCCACCGAGCGCATACGCCGGGCCAGGGCGCCCAGGGCATATTCGTAGAGCTCGGCTTCGGTCATCGGCTTCTTCGGATGGCCCAATGCCATGCCTACACAATAGCGCGAGTGAAGGCTCGATGGTTAGTGCTCCTGCCGCTTGTCGAGCCTACCGTCGGCCGGCTACTTGGGCGGTGGCTCGGGACTCGAGGACCCGGGCGCGGAGGGTGCGGTGGGCAGGCTGGCCGCAGGCGGAATGGTGGGCGGTGGGGCGACGAGCGCAGCTTTTGCCGCCGTCGGGAGCTTGTCGGCATTGGCCAGCAAGATCGAGACCTGCCACATCTGTGTCTCGGAGAGCGATTTGCTGAATCCGGGCATGCCGGTCAGGCGAATGCCGTTGAAGACTTTCCAGTAGGTTTCACCAGGCTCGTCATCGGTCACGCCTTTACCCTGGAATAGTTGCGGTGGCTGCGGATACATCCCCGTGGCGATCGCGGTTTTCGGTGCCAGCGGCAAGCCGTGGCAGACCGCACAATGCTGTTTGTAAAGCTCGGCGCCCGCGACGTAATTGGCGTCGTTGGACTGGATCGGCACATTCTTCGGCATCTCTTTCGCGATGCGGGCATTGAGCGCCTTGTGAGCGAAGAAGGCTTCAAACGGCATGTCGGAATCGGTGGTGGCAACGGGAGCGCTGCCGCCGGTAAAATACAAATAGGCTCCAAAGGGGATGACCAGAAGACCGAGAATCAGTCCGACGACGAATTTCACGAGTGGGCCCGCCTTTCTGAATTTTCCTACTCTAACACTGCGAATTGGTATCCTAGCGAGTTTTAGTTGGCATACAATCGGCAATTGGCCTGCAAGCGAGAGGGTCCGAGTCCTACAAGGACGGTACACACAATGCGAATCGTGAGCGCGGCAAGCGCTTTTCCCCAGTATTACTACTCCCAGGAGATGTTACTGGCAGCCCTGCAGGAATACTGGGGCGATCAGATCGAAAACCCGCACGTGCTGCGGCGTCTGCATCGTCATGTCGCCGTCGATGGTCGTCACCTCGCGCTGCCCAAGGAAGAATATCTGAAGATGAGGACTTGGGGCGAGGCCAACCGACATTGGATTCGTACCGCCAAGGAACTGGGTGAGAAAGCGGTGACCAGCGCCCTGGCGGATGCGGGCTTGCACGGCCAAAACCTGGGGGCATTTTTCTTCGTCTCGGTGACCGGCATCAGCAGTCCATCGATTGACGCGCTGCTGGTCAACCGGATGAAGTTGTGCCGGAATATTCGGCGGGTTCCCATTTTCGGCTTGGGTTGCGTGGCAGGAGCCGCGGGGATTTCGCGCGCCGCCGATTATGTGCGCGCCTATCCGGACCAAGTAGCGGTGGTGCTCTCGGTCGAACTCTGCTCGCTGACGCTGCAGCGCGAGGATCTTTCGATGGCCAACCTGATTTCCTCCGGGCTATTCGGCGACGGCGCGGCGGCGGTGATCGTAGTCGGAGACCATTGCCAGCTGCCGGGCCCAGCGATTCTGGCCACCCGTTCCGTGTTCTATCCCGACACCGAAGAAATGATGGGCTGGGATGTATCGGAAAAAGGCTTTCGTATTGTCTTATCGCGCGATATTCCCGACCTGGTGCGAAAAAACCTGGCGCGCGATGTCGACGATTTTCTGGCCGAGCGCGGATTGGTGCGCGCCGACATCGGCAGCTGGATTCTCCACACCGGTGGCCCGAAGATTCTCGAAGCAACGGCGGACGCACTCGGCTTAAAGAATGGCGAGCTGGATGTCTCCTGGGATTGTTTGCGGCGGACGGGCAATTTGTCGTCGGCTTCGGTGCTAGTGGTGCTCGAAGAGGTCATGAAAAACCGTCGGCCCGCGCCGGGTACGTTCAGCTTGCTGGCCGCAATGGGGCCCGCCTTCTGCTCGGAGTTCGTCTTGCTGCAGTGGTAGGCGGCACGGGGATGAAATCGCGCATCTCAATCTCATCAATGAGCATGCATTTTCTGAAGCCCTGGGACGTATTGGTGGTCGGTGGGGGGCCTGCCGGGCTGGCGACAGCGATCGCGGCGCGCCGCCATGGTTTGAGCGTGGCGGTGGCGGATGGAGCCGTTCCGCCCATCGACAAGCCTTGCGGCGAGGGACTCATGCCGGATGGAGTCCAGGCTTTGGGCGCTCTCGGCATCGGGATCGGCGACGACCAAGCCTATCCGTTCCGCGGCATTCGCTTTGTCAGCCACGGCGCGAAAGCCGAGGCAACGTTTCCGCGCGGGAGGGCCTTTGGAATCCGGCGCACTCATCTGCATCGCATCATGGTGGAACATGCGGCGGCCTGCGGGGTGCGCTTGTTTTGGCAGGCGGCGGTCACCGGTCTTCATAAGGAAGGCGCGCTGGTTGCCGGAGAACTGATGCGCGCACGCTGGGTGGTGGGAGCCGACGGAGCCGGTTCCCGCGTGCGCGGTTGGGCAAAGCTCGGCCCGAGCGAACTCGATCCTGCCGGAAACCGGAATCTGCGTTTCGGGTTTCGAAGACATTACCGCATCGCCCCCTGGACCGACTTCATGGAATTGCATTGGGGCCGCCAGTGCCAGGTGTACGTCACGCCGGTCGGCCAGGAAGAAGTGTGCGTAGCGCTGATTTCGTCCAGTTCCAAATCACGGTTGGAAAACGTGCTGGGAGAATTTCCCGAACTGGTCTCGCGCCTTGAAAATGCCGAACTGGCGTCCAGCGAGCGCGGCGCGATCACGGTCACTCGCAGATTGCGACGCGTATCAAACGGCCGGACTGTGCTGGTCGGCGACGCCTCAGGCGCGGTCGATGCGATCACCGGAGAAGGTCTCTGCCTCGCGTTTCGCCAGGCTGGGTTGCTGGGGGATTGCCTGGCGACGGGAGACCTGATTCGCTATCAAGAGGGGCATCGCAGCCTGATGCGCCGTCCCCTCCTCATGGCACGCATGATGCTGCTGATGGCGAAACATCGCCGGTTGCGGCAGCGCACGATCCAGGTATTCCGGGCGAGTCCGCGATGTTTTGCGGATATGTTGGCGATGCATGTGGGCGAGGGATGCGCGCGAGATTACCTCGCGAACGGAATTGCCTTAGGTTGGGAATTGCTGAGGGTTTAGCGCTTTCTGCATCGAATGCATCCGGATTTTTCGAACTACATCGATGGGGTTACTCGCGTCGACTATCGCAAGGCGCGATTACTCCACCCGAAACTTGGCTGATTTCCCCTTTCCCGACGAGGGGTCTGCAACATTTTTCCCCCGTTCCCGTTTCCGCAATCGGCAAGTGCTTGCAGCCGTGAGTCCAGACCCGCTCGCCTATTGGTAATGCAGGTGCATCTCTCGGTTACGTCCCTCCCGCCGGGAGTGTTTATCCCATTTTGTTTTTTGGAGGTTTCCATGGTGCTTCGTCGACACGTTCTCTGGTCTCTGCTGGCCGCTCTGTTGCTGTGCACGCTGGCGGCAGCCAACTCCCTTCCTATCCCTGCGACGTCTGTTCCCACCAGCACCTCGATCCGTGCAGTGGACAGTGCTAGCCGACTCTCAGTTGGCGGCGGGCATTCCGCGGGCGTGATTTTTACTCTGGCCAACCGCGCGCCGGAGGAGCGGAGCGGGCAACTCGCCGGGCTGCTGGCTGGAAAAGTCGCACCCGGCCGGGACCTCACGGCTCCGCTATCGACCCTTCCCGTTTCGGGTGCGTCGATGCATAACAACGTCAGATTCAGAACCTCTAACTGGGACAGGATGGCCGAGCGGGGTGGAGCGTCCACCCCGGAACCGGGTAGCCTGTTGCTGCTTTCCTCGGGCCTGATCGGGATCGCAGGCATGCTGCGGCGCCGCCTGACTCGCGGCTAGTTTGAGGACACGGTTGCTCGGGTTGTTGGACGGCTCGGCTCCGGCATACCTCCTCTGTTGGCCGCCATCAGGGCAAGCCTGATGGCGGTCTGTTTGCAGCCCGCAGAGCGGTGCGGGACTTCGTAACTTGCTCGCGCTCGCGGCATCTCCTCTCCAGCTCTGGGGAATCGGGGCGAAAAAACCCACAAACCATGCATAAAGGATGAGGTGTGTCGATGAAAAACAAGTTTGTCAAGCTGATGTCCGCGATCCTTCTATTCGGCGCCCTGGCATTCGCGCAGTCCGGCGACGCGATGCAGAAAGACAACATGAAAAGCGATCAGATGAAGGGCGATCAGAAGGCTGGCGACAGCATGAAGAAGGATGACATGGCGGAAGACTCGTCGAAGAAGCAGAAGAAATCGAAGAAAGCGAAGAAGAACGCAGGCGCCATGCAGAAGGACGAAATGAAGCCAGACGACAGCATGAAGCACTGATTTTGCGGCAGGCATCCTCCATTTTCCCTCCACTCTTGCTCGCGCGATCACCCTCTGGGACGGGCGCTGCGGCGCCCGCCGCTAGTTCTCCGGGTCGGGGCAGGTTGGTTGCTTAGGCCGCGGGCAACCTCAGAGAGGCAGGTCCCGCCTTCCCGCCAGCCGGAAAACGGCGTCGATCCAGTCAGTCCCCGGCGCTCATTCCTCCATACAAATAGTTTGCCCCTTGCAATAGCCGGCTTGTCGTTTCTCCGGCGGTTTGGTCGCCCGCGCTTTATGTGTTCTTTACGAATTCTTTCTCCCGTCCTTATGAATTTTCCAGTTTCATGGATCGTGGCCGCGACGCCAAGCTTCCGGCACATTCCATCCGGCAGTTCCGTCAGATTGGACAACCGTCATTCGGCCCTGACCACCGGCATGAGGGGCGGGAAAGGATTCACACTTGAAAATCACGAGAACTCTCTTGCGGCAGGCCGCAGCGGTTTCCGCTCTCCCCTCGACGCTGATTTTGAGTCTGGCGCTCGGTCACCCGCAGCTGGTTTACGGACAAACGGGGGGGCAGACAGATATTCCGGCGAAGGTCGCGGTCTTGCATCCGCCATTGCCCGCGCCTGACCTTTCCGCGTCTGCCGCCACCTCTGCCGATCCCGTCTCGCTCGATGTTGCCAAAGAACTGGCTGCGCTGAAGGCGCGTATTGAGCTGCTCGAAGCGGAGTTGAAGAGCCGGAGCGTCACCACCAACGCATCTCTGGCGCCAGTCGTGCCCGCAAAAGAAACGGTCTTGCCCGTCGCCGCTCCAGCTCAGGCCATGGTGGCGCAGCCATCGGGCGATACTTCGACCGCCGAATCCACAAAAAAGGAAAAGATTGCGCCTTTCTCGGACTGGGACTGGACCTGGCTGAATGGCAATCCGCGCAACAA
>JBEKPJ010000009.1:0-180931 GCA_049520935.1 Terriglobales bacterium
GTGGCGAAAACCTTCCCCGCTTGCTTTTTGCCTTCGCAAGTTGCGTCCTGCGTCGCCGCGTACGTCATGACGACCGTGTCTTTATCGAGCCACATATAGGAGAAATCGGAGAGCGAGAAGCTCTTGACCACACATCTCGCGTCAGTCATACTTTTCAGAACCTGCTCCCTGCCCTTGAATACCCCTCCATCGGCGACGCTTATGGCGTTGTCGGGGGTAAACCCTTCCACGGGCTTGGCATCGTGGTCTTTCCACGCCTGCCAGCCAGCTTTTTCATTGCTTTCGAGTGCCTTCTCTACGGATGCGTTCATCTGCGAGAACAACGGGACTCCGGATAACAGCAGGGCGAAACCAAGTGCCGTTAAAGCGATTCGACGCATATTACTCCTCCAGTTCATGTAGTGACGAGAACTATAGATACGGCAAGAAATCGTGTCAACCAGCGAAAGCATTGGGATTCGGAAGCCGGAGTGATACGGCTTCGATGCGGATCACCCACGAACCATCCCTTGCCCTCGTCCTGCTGAGCCGACCTCCAGAAGCATGGCACAATGAAAGACGCCCAGGCTATTCTGCGTCATAAACACATCAAAACCACAGCTGAGGTCTATATGGACCATATTCCGGCTGGCGTAAGCAAGGCAATTGAGGCACGCACAGACGCGGATCTTCGCAGTGCGTAATAAGCAGCAGCGGAAATCTACGAGGGTTTTGCTGAATTTGGCTGGACAGTCAAACAGGAAGCCGTCTGTAAACTGATAAAAAGAATGGCTTTTCAGGTAGGACTCGAACCTACAACCCTCCGGTTAACAGCCGGGGAGCATATGCTGGAGTATATGTACTCTCAATGACTTAGACGGAGCACTTCGGTGTTTTTGGAGTGCTTTCGGCGATAAACGGTTCCAAAAACGGTTCCAAGTTTGGTCGCGGAGAACCGTTCGTGTGGCGCGCTGATTCCGATGTATTTGAAGCCTCTGATGCTCACTGCGAACGACGCACCGGAAGGTGGATTCGAATTTGCGTTAGAACACAAATTCGAGAAAATGCAGCGCACTGGCTGTGTGTAAGGCGATAGGTCGCCTAATTCCCGCGTAAATGTTGTGCACCGCGACAGTAGACCGCATTGGGATCAAACAGTTCATTGAGCCGCTGATAGAACGGATGTCCTGGAGCCGAAGGCAGCTCCGTATGAGCGATCCAAATGTCTTCTTGCTTTTCCCGCTGCTTGCGCGTCCCCATCGCCATATGCGCATTCTACGAATCCTACCTGTGGATCCTTCAATCTCTTTTGCTTACGCATCCGGACTTACACCCCGGGCTGTTAGCAGTCCGGGGTGGAAGTAACTGATTTTCGGCACGACCAGCCGCGCCGACCTGCGAGTCGAGCTTCGTGGTTCGATGACCATTTTCGTACAAGATATTGAGATTCGGCTTCCGGAGATCCGATTTCGATCTTCCCGACGAGTAAGTAGTAGATAAACTGCACAAAAGGCGTCCCCGCGAGGTCTTTCCACTGCCGCGGTGTGGGGCATCAATACCGATCGACGTGCGTTGGCGTCGACCGACGGCCGATGAGCTGGGAATCGCCGCCGTGAGAGAGTAACATTCCGCAGTCTTCTGGAAAAAGGCGCTTGAAGGAATATCGCACCTATACTAAAATTACAGATGCAATATATTGTAATACATGTTTATCTTCGATGCTTCGACGCTGATTCTGATTGCGAAGACCGAGACACTCGACTCCTTTCTGCGTGATGTCGGGCTCGAAGTTGCCATTCCGCTTGAAGTGGAGAAAGAGTGCTGCAGCGTTAAGAAATCGTTAGATGCCTTGATGATTCGAAAGGCGCTGGACGAATCGAGAATCAGAGTCGTCGCGGTCAAGGATCGGAGGCTCGTGGCCAAAGTGCAAGGAGACTTTGGCCTCGGCAGGGGCGAAGCAGAGGCGATCATCCTGGCTCTTGCGGAGAAAGCTCGAGTTTTGGGCATCGACGACAAAAATGGGATCAACGCGTGCAAGCTGCTCGGTGTCGCGTTTACGACGGCGATAGGCATCTTGGTGCGTATGCACGAAAAGCGATTACTCACGACGAGCGAAGCTCTCCTGAAACTTGAGGGGCTGGCAAAGCATGGCCGTTACAAAAAATCAATTTTGGAACACGCCAGGCGCAAACTGGAGACAGCGACATGACGAAGACAATGAGTATCCGAATGGATCGCGCGAATTTCGAATTTTTGAACGAGCTCACGAAGGAACAGCGAAGTGATCTTTCCAAATCTGTGCGGGATATGGTCACCCGGGGCAGAGTCTTATTAGGAGTGGAACGGTACAAGAATGGCGAAGCGTCGCTTGGCAAAGCGGCTGAGCTTGCTGGCGTGCCCCTGGGGCAGATGATGACGCTCCTGACCGAGTTCGGAGTGGAAAGCAGGATCGAAGATGACGATTATCTCCAAGGACTCGGAGCGATCCGAAAAGCGTGGTGATGATTTCCTGAAGGTCTTCGTTCAGAGCAGGCCGTCGTCGTGACAATCAAACTTAACTCCGGCGACATGGGCAGCGCCGACGAACGGCAACGCATTACCGCTCTGGAAGGCCAACTGGCGGACGCAATCAAGCGCTCTTCGACAGGCGAGTTCGACGGTGATGAGTACGGTGGTGGAATGTGCACCGTCTGCATGTATGGCCCAAGCGCGGAGCGATTGTTCGTGGCGGTATTGCCAGTGCTCAAGAAGTTCCGTGCTCCGAAAGGTTCGTATGTCGTAAAACGCTATGGGAAGCCCGGAGCCAGACAAGACCGTATCACGTCAAGCGACGAGTAGCATCCGTTTTTGCGCCGAATATGGGTTGTAGGTGAGTGCGATTTTACGTCAATTGACACTGGTGAGTACTTTACTCGGAGCGGAATCTAGGGCCGTCATCTTCAAATAGATCAGAGCGAAGCCTACAAACATCGTAGGTTCGACCACGGTAACGGCGATCATCGACGCGATGGTCAGAATCCACGCGAACCACGAAGGTAGTGGCACAGTATGATGAATAAACGATGCCAGCCAGAACGGACACATGGCTGCAACATAACCGCCGATTAGGGACTTCGCTAATAGCGCAGCAAGCGTCAATCACTTCCCCCGAGTCAGCTTGTCGCTACGAAACATCGCTTGCCCAACTCGGCAATCATCCAGAACAACCGCTGGTACTGCCAGAAAGAACCGCGACGCGACGAGAATCGCTAGGCCCACAAGTCCATACGAAACTACCAGAATCGGAAGGCCGGTAGGGTGCACTCGCCATTGATGCAGTACCCAGAACACACCTGTCATCAACAGCAGCGCAGCGGCTTCCGTCACAACTACGAGAACCAAGAGCAGCAGAGATAGGCGCAGAAAGGGACCCAACCGTTCACAAATATTCAGGAAAGACCGCCACGCTGATGCAGTGAACCCGGCTACGCTTTCTTCCACCGCAATGCAAGTAGCGCCGAAAACAAAAGAGAAGACTATCCAACTGAGAATCCATGCTGAATAATTGATAAGCCCAATCTCTAAGAACTCAGTTCTGTGCGCAAGCAGTTCAATGCCTCGTGGAAGGTGGCGTGAAATCTCTCGCACCTCGTTACGGGCTGTGATGATTGCAATCGTGGTGATTATCACGGCCGGAGCATTAATTGTGAAAAACAACCAGAAATGACTGTGATAAGTCCGAAGAACCTCAACTACAAAATCACCGACGCGTTCATCGTGCCCATCACCCGTTTGCAATCTTTCACTAGTAGTTGAGCGGCGCACATCGTGCCCATCTCCATCGTGTTGGGAGACGTCAGAATTGTCTGCGATTCTTATTGCACGTCTGGACATTTCGCCTTCGAGGGCGAGGCGTGCCTCAACAGCGAGATGTTCCGGCGCAACAGCCAACTGGATAAGTTCTTCGTCGCTCTTTGCTTGGTAAGCCTTTACGAAGTCCTGAACTTGCATCGACGAGATGGTAATTCATTTCTATACGGTAAGCGAGTTGCACAGTTGGCGAAACCAGATGGGATTGCGCTCATCGAGAATTGGCCGACCGTCTGCCCGGGTCAAAAAGCGCTATCACGATGTAACGCCAACCAATCCGGCGATGCCTATAATGGCCCGTCACAGACACTGCTGCTCCCCAGTGATACCATTGCCCGTGTCATTGAGGTGCCCTGATGCCAGCGACGTGGGAACTCGTATATCGCAGGGTTTTCTACATTCTCTTGTCGGTCGTTGCAGCCCTCGTTTTGTGGAGAGCTTTGCCCACCGTATGGGAATCACTGATGACAGGTGGATGGAGACCACGAGCAGCATTGGCTTTAATCGTCGGCTGGTATGTCATTATGCGGATAGCCGCCCGAACGAATCGCTTCCGTGCGCTCGTTGAGCGATGCCAGAGCAGCGGGTTGGCGTGTGGGCTATCTTTCCATCTGCTCCTCCTCGGTTTGCCGCTCGGCGTTTTCGCCTATCTGGCCCCGTTTCATCGTCGCGGAGATATGTTTGTCTCGATTGTGGTGATGTTGATTCTGATTTCTATTTTCGCTTGGCGTTCCACTCGCAAAATCCATTCCGACACTCTGCAATAGTGCCATGGCACGGTAACTGTCGGAATCAATCCACGATCTTTGCCTGATGAGCATCGCCCTGTTCTGTGCAACCCGAACTAGCGAGACGCTCGGGTTGACATGGAAGTCATACGCTGGGGACAAACTGATTCCGCTGAACACTGCCTTCGAAGGTCAGCTCTACGAGGGCAGGCTCAAAACACGGGAGAGCGGCAACGCGATCCCGATACCGGAAGATGTGATACCGATCATTGAGGCTTGGCGCAGCGTGTCGAATAACATTTCACCCGACGCGCTTATGTTTCCGACATTCGGCAGTGGCATCAGGAAAGGGAAAGTGGTGCCGCGTCAGGGACGGAACTTCCTCAAATGGAGAATCCATCCCATCGCCGACAAGCTGGGTATTCCAAGGAAACTCGTGACCTTTCAAGTGATGCGCCGCACGCTGGGAACGCACATGCAAGGGCACGGGACGATGAAGGACGCGCAGCAGATCTTGCGGCACGCCGGCATCAAGACCACGGCCGAGATTTACATGCAGGAAATTCAGGCGAGCGTGCGCTCGGCCATCAACTCTCGGACGCGGGAGATTTTCAGCCAGCGTACGACAGAACTGAGTCAACTGGAGAACCCGGTTTCTCACCAGAGGAAGCCCAATTCTCTCAAACCTCGGAACACAACGGTTCCAAACGGTTCCAAGTTGGGTTGCGGGGTATTTGCAAATGCATGAAAAGAATGGCTCCTCAGGTAGGACTCGAACCTACAACCCTCCGGTTAACAGCCGGATGCTCTGCCATTGAGCTACTGAGGAGTGATCGCACACCGCGCGTGCTTTCCAATAACAACAAAATCATATCAGACACCGCAGAGGATTGGAACCAGTGGTCACGCCTCTCAAAATTCCGCGTCGTCGTGTGGACTCCAAGATACGCTGACGGTGCGCCCGGCGCTCTGCGATTCTGCTAACCTAGTCGTCGGTGTTTCGTCCACAAAAGCAGTGAGGTTGTTCATGCCGGGAGGGTTGCGTTTGCTGACTGTCTTTCTGATTTTTCTTGCCGGTACCGCGGCTGCGATTTATGCCGACGATTCCACGACTCCCTCGGGTCCTCCGAAAGTCAAGGTTATCCCTGTCGAGGATACTGTCCAAGGGCACAAACTCGTCGATCCCTACCGCTACCTGGAAAATCCAGACGACCCCAACACCAAACTCTACGTCGAAAACGAACTGGCTTATACTCGCCGCATTCTGGACCCGCTTCCCGGACGGGACAAGATCAACTCCCGTCTCGCACAATTGCTGCAGATTGGCACCGTGGGATCTCCTCAAATCAGTGGCAGATATTACTTCTATACCCGCCGCGAAGGCAATCAGAATCAGCCCATCCTGTACGTCCGCGAAGGACTGAAGGGTGATGACCGGGTGCTTGTCGACGTAAACAAATTCGCGGCTGACGGAACGATTGCGCTCGACTGGTGGTATCCGTCAGAGGATGGCAAGTACGTTGCCTATGGAACGTCTCCGAGCGGATCGGAACAGAGTACCCTCCATATTGTGGAAAGCCAGACCGGCAAATTGCTGCCGGATACGATCGAGCGAACACGCTTCGCCAGTGTGGCATGGCTCAAGGACAGCTCCGCATTCTATTATGACCGAACCCCCCAAAAAGGCGAGGTCCCGGACGGAGAAGAGGTCTACCATGTCAAGGTTTTCTTCCACCGACTTGGAACCGATCCCGCCATGGATCCGCTGATCTTCGGCGAGGGGCGCAACCCGCAAGACATTCCGGGCGCCACTCTCTCCGACGACGGCCGCTGGCTGCTAATAGCCGTGTTTGAAGGATGGACGAAGACGGAACTGTACCTGAAAGATCTTCAATCGAAGGAACCTGCGCTAAAGATTACTACCGGCAAGGATTTTCTTTACAACGCGGATTTTTTTGAGGGCAAACTCTACATCACAACGAATGAAGATGCACCTCGCTCTCACGTTTTTGTTGTAGAGGCAACCAACGCCCAACGCGAAAACTGGAAAGAAATAATTCCGCAGACCGATGCCGTACTGCAGACCGTGAGCGTGACCGGCGGCAAGCTTTTGGCGCAGTACGAGCACAACGCGACCTCGGAGTTGAAGCTCTTTGCGCTCGATGGCAAGAAGCTCGCAGAGATTCCGCTGCCGGCCATTGGATCTGTTTTCAGTGCCTCCGGTCGTTATGACCGCCCCGAGATCTTTTTCGGATTCCAGTCTTTCACCGCGCCCCCGTCCATTTATAGAGTGGATTTGAGCGAAGTCAAAAGTGCGCTGTGGGCAAAAGTTGATGCTCCCTCTATCGATCCCTTCGCCTACGAAGTGCAACAAGTCTGGTACTCCTCTAAAGACGGCACTAAGGTCCCGATGTTCGTTGTCAGCAGAAAAGGAATCGAGAAGAATGGCAAGAACCCGACATTGCTGACCGGCTATGGCGGCTTTAACGTTTCGCTAACTCCGAGTTTCAGCCGCACGATGTATCTCTGGATGGAATATGGCGGCATCTTTGCCGTCGCCAACCTCCGCGGCGGCGCCGAGTTTGGCGAAGACTGGCACCGCGGCGGTATGCTCGAGAAAAAGCAGAACGTTTTTGACGACTTCATCGCGGCCGGCGAATATCTAATTTCCCAGAAATACACTGACAAAGATCACCTCGCGATTCAAGGCGGCTCCAACGGTGGCCTCCTGATGGGAGCCATGATCACGCAGCGTCCGGACCTGTTCCGCGCGGTGGTGTGCCAGGTCCCCCTGCTGGACATGCTGCGCTACCAGCATTTTCAGATCGCAAAACTCTGGATCCCCGAATACGGCTCGGCTGACGACGCCAAACAATTCGATTGGCTCTACGCTTATTCTCCCTATCATCACGTAGAGCCAGGCCATGACTATCCCGCCATCCTCTTTATGACCGGCGATACCGATACTCGCGTCGATCCCATGCACGCCAAGAAAATGGCCGCGCTCATGCAATCCCTGGCCAAGAACGGCGCGAGCAGAGACAAGCCGATTCTACTGCGCATCGAGACCAAAGCCGGGCACGGCCAAGGCAAGCCCGTGGTCAAGCAGATCGAAGAGAGCACCGATATGTATTCATTCCTGTTCTGGCAGCTGGGCATAAAACCATAATCTACACGATGAAGGTGTGGGGAACCGGGCGTACACGCGCCCAGCCAGGGTCCGTCCTGAACCACTGCGGAGCGAACGGGAACATTGGTCCGTGCGACATATCTATGGCCTCGAGACCAGCGTCCCTGGATCCACGCCCGAGCGATCTCCGGACGGCTCCTGGTGACGCCTCATGGGACCTGTCCAAGCATCCTCGCAGAGTTGCCGCTTTGCACAATCCCGAAGTCGCCGGCGAGCTCCCGATTTCGGGTGTGCTCTCCGGCGCTCTCTGTGGTTAAATGTTATCGATGCCGACCGAGCAAAAAATCCGCGTTCTAGTTGCAAAGCCCGGCCTTGATGGCCACGACCGCGGCGCCAAGGTGATCGCCCGCGCCCTCCGCGACGCCGGCATGGAAGTCATCTATACCGGCCTGCGCCAGACGCCTGAGATGGTCGTAAACGCCTCGCTCCAAGAAGACGTGCAAGTCATCGGACTCTCGATTCTCTCGGGTGCGCACAACGCCATTGTTCCGCGTGTGATGGAGCTGCTAAAGCAAAATAAAATGGACGATGTGCTCGTGCTAGTCGGTGGAATCATCCCCGATCAGGATATCGAGGGCCTCAAGAAACTTGGGGTGGCCGCCATCTTCCAGCCCGGTACTCCGATGGACGACATCGTAAAGTTCATCCGGGAACACGTGAAGCCTCAGAGCGTGACGACTGTCTAGGCTTGCTTCTGTGTCTTCTTCCTTTTTCCGCATCGAAGCGAGAGGCCATGCGCAGATCCTCCGTCTTACTTCAGCGGATGGCACCAATCGTCTCACGCGCACCTGTGTGCTGGCGATGACGGTTACGATCGACGGGGCGAGAAGAAAACACAGCCCATTGATCATCGCGGGTAATCGCCAGTTCTTCTCGGTGGGCGCGGACCTCAAAGAAATCGCCGCATTAACGGGCCCCGAAGCTTACGAGTTCTCCGCCTTGGGCCAGTCACTCATGAACGCCATTGCCAGTCACCCCGCGCCGATCCTTGCCGCAGTCGAGGGGCACTGCATGGGTGGAGGCCTTGATCTTGCGCTTGCGTGTCACCGCAGAATTGCAGCTCCGCATGCCGTTTTCGGGCATCGCGGCGCCGCTCTCGGTCTCATGACCGGCTGGGGAGGCACGCAACGCTTGCCGCGGTTGATCGGGAAGCAGAGGGCACTGGAACTTTTTGTGGCCGCGGAGAGGATCTCCGGGGTGCGAGCGTTCGAGATTGGGTTAGCTGACGCGGTTGCAGACGATCCTGTTGCAGGGGCGATCCGGGAAATCAATCAGTTATCTTGAACCCGCGAGGCTGGCTCTCAGACATTGGAACCGTGTGTTTGATCGGTGAGAGATCGTCGGACAAGACGATCAAAGCCAAAATAGCGCAGGCTCATCAGGTTTTCAACCCACTGATTCGGCCAGCCGGACGGGACGAGATTTCACGGGGAATGATACCTCGGCTGCCGAGGCCAATGGGCGCGCGCTTAGTCCGAACGATCCGGAGTTTACAACACCAGCGACCAGTTCAAAAATGCCCACATCCATATCAAATTCAGAAAGGCGAGCGACGACAGGCAGAACCAGAACCGCCTCTTATTGGAACCTTCCGAGTACGCTCCAGCGGTCAAGAACACCGGATACATCATCAGCATATATCGCAACCCCCCGAGTAGTGGGCGCCCCGTGTACATGAACATCTGCAGACAGACTGCCCACACGAACACCCTGTCCTCAATTCTCATTCGAGTGCCGGGTCGCAAGCTGACGATAACGGCGGCGATTACCAGCCCCACTTTGATGGCGAGAACTACGTCGTGCTGGACCACGATCAACTGCCATACTTCTTCAGCGCTTCTCCAGGGCGGAGCCATGGTCATGCCTTGGTAGAGTCGATAGGCGTCGACGACACGGATTCTCCCTGACCACCGCAGCCAACCCCAGTACCCGATCAGACCAAGCGGCGTGAGTGCCACGACGAGGGAGCGAACTTGACGGCTGCGGATCGCGATGACCGCAAGCGGGACGAAAACCAACACTCCAGTCGGCCTCGAAACCCCAGCCAGAAAGCCGCAAACGGTTGCTGATTCCCAGCGTGCTTGACGCGCGAAAACGACGGCCCACAACACCAGGGCAATGGTTAACGAATCCGCATAGCCCGCAAAAAGCACGAAACTGGTTGGCCACATCGCGAGTAGCAGGACGATCCGAAGTCGTTCCGGATCGGGCCGATCGGCGGCCATGCGAAGTATGCCCCAAAACAAAAAGAAGGTGGCAAGGGTAGAAACCAGCAGCGCAGCTGCAATCGCAGGCATCAGCAGGCTCACCAGCCGGATTGATGCCGGATAGAGAGGATAAAAAATCACCGCCATTGGACGGTCGTATCCGTGTTCGGCGATACGTAAGAACCAGAGGGTATCGAAGCGATCCCAGATGTCGAGCAACGCATAATGTAATCCATGCGGCGCCGGCAGATTATCGGTGAGTTGGTTGCTGCGAATAGCCGCCAGCTTCGGGTGCAGAAATGGAGAAAACGCCGCTGCCAACGCGGTATAGAAGATACGCAGAGCCGCGGTTACCACAGCCGCAGTCCGCCAGTCGGGTCGAGACGGGAGCTTCCGAAACATGGTTCGATTGTAGCGTCCGCGTCGCGCGGCGCTGGTATAGTAAGTAGTTTCGTAGATATTTCACTCCGCCCTCATGCACGAACGAATCGAATCCACCGCCATCACGGTCAACAACATCCTCCCCACCAAGGTTGACCCCAGTTCCCTTCGTTTCGAATCGAACATGCGGTCGCTGGCCGACCTGGTCGCCCGGCTTCGCAACGAAGAGGAGAAGATCCGCGAAGGTGGGGGGCCGAAAGCCATCGAGAGCCAGCACTCCAAGTCGCGCCTGACTGCACGCGAGCGCATCAATCTGCTTGCCGATCCCGGCTCCTTTTTTGAACTCGGTCTGTACGCCGCGCACCGGATGTATGAAGAATGGGGCGGCGCGCCGGCGGCCGGTGTGATCACCGGACTGGCACGTGTGCAAACTCGCATGGTGATGCTCATCGTCAACGACGCCACGGTCAAGGCGGGAGCGTTCTTCCCCATGACCTCGAAAAAAGTTATCCGTGCGCAGAATATAGCCATCGAAAATCGCGTTCCGACGATTTACCTGGTGGATTCCGCGGGAGTGTTCTTGCCTCTTCAAGAGGACGTCTTTCCAGATACAGACGATTTTGGCCGCGTCTTTCGCAACAATGCGGTCATGTCGGCGATGGGGATTCCGCAGATCGCGGCAATCATGGGCATGTGCGTCGCCGGCGGCGGATATCTCCCGGTGATGTGCGATCACGTCCTCATGACCGACGGCAGCGGGCTTTTCCTCGCCGGTCCCGCACTCGTGCAAGCCGCCATCGGGCAAAAAGTGTCGGCCGAGGAATTGGGAGGCGCGGCGATGCACTCCGCCATCAGCGGCACAGTTGATTTTCGCGAGGCGAACGACGAAGCGTGTATTGCCCGGATTCGATCTCTCATCGAAAAGTGGGGATACCGACGGCAATCGCCATGGGATCGAAAGAAACCGGTTGATCCGGCTATGCCGGCTGAGGAAATCTATGGAATCTATGATGCCTCGCCGGCGCGCCCCTACGACATGAAGGAGATTCTGGCGCGCATTATCGACGAAAGTCGCTTGGACGAATACAAGCCTGAGTATGGCAAGACGCTGATCTGCGGCTATGCACGAATTGGAGGCTTTGCCGTCGGCATCGTAGCAAACCAAAAACTGCATGCGCACCAGACCGATCACGAAGGCCATAAACGGGTCGAGTTTGGCGGCGTCATCTATACAGAGTCTGCCGAAAAAGCTGCCCGCTTCATCATGGACTGCAACCAAAATCTGATCCCGCTGGTCTTTTTCCACGATGTCAACGGCTTCATGGTGGGCCGCGATGCGGAATGGAGCGGCATTATCAAGGCGGGCGCGAAGATGGTGAACGCTGTATCGAACTCCGTCGTCCCCAAAATTGCAGTGATCGTAGGCGGGTCCTTCGGCGCTGGACACTACGCCATGTGCGGCAAGGCCTTCGATCCGCGCATGGTCTTTGCGTGGCCTACGGCGAAGTACGCGGTGATGAGCGGAGACGCCGCGGCCGGCACGCTGGTCGAAATCAAGGTGAAGCAACTGGAGCGCAGCGGCAAGAAGTTGAGCGGCCAGGAAAGAAAAGAACTTTTTGATTCGACCAAGAAGACATACGAAGAGCAGACGGATCCACGCTACGGGGCGGCCCGCTTGTGGATTGACAGAATTATCGACCCCATGGAGACGCGGCAAGCCATCACGCAGGCGTTGGAGGCGGCGTCGTTGAATCCGGAGGTGGAGGAGTTTAAGGTGGGAGTGCTGCAAACATGATGGGGTACCCGGATCCTCGGCCGGTCGGGCGATCTGCAAGCTCCGAGGATTCGATGGACGAGACGATTGCTGACAGCCATGAATGAAGCCGTGAAGCTTATCGAATGTCCCCGCGATGCCTGGCAAGGTCTCAAGGGGCAGATTCCCGCGGATCTGAAGATCAACTATCTCCAGGCCCTGATCTCTGCCGGTTTCAAGCATATCGACGCGGTCAGCTTCGTGTCTCCGAATATCGTTCCGCAGATGGCCGATTCGGAAGAAGTTCTGCGGGAACTCGATCCGCCCGACGATGTTGAAATCATCGGCATCGTGGTCAACGAAAAAGGTGCGCAGCGCGCGATTGCGACCGAAGCCGTGCGCACGCTAGGTTTTCCGTACTCGATTTCGCCGACATTTCTGCAGAACAATCAACGGCAAACGCTAGAAGATGCGATCGAGGAACTGGAGAAGATCGAGAAGAAAGCCGATGAAGCCGGGCTCGAAACCGTCGTCTACGTCTCGATGGCGTTCGGCAATCCCTATGGCGACGATTGGAGCGTCGATGAAGTGGTTGCGGCGGTGGGTCTGCTCGAGTTGCAGGAGATTCGCACGATCTCGCTCGCCGATACCGTAGGCATCGCGCCGCCCGACAAAATTCAGGAAGTCGTATCTGCCGTGATGGCTGAGTACGGATACCTGGAAATCGGAGTTCACCTGCATTGCCGGCCTGACCAGGCTGCTGGCAAGATCCTCGCGGCCTACAATGCTGGCTGCCGCCGCTTCGATTCCGCGATCGGCGGACTCGGCGGATGTCCCTTCGCTCAGGATGCGCTGATTGGGAATATTCCGACGGAGGCCGCGCTGGACAGCCTGCGCACGCTGGGCGCGCAGTTGCCAGCGCTCAAAGCGCTGGACACATTGTTGAGGGCGACTGCCGAGATCGGCGCGAGGTACAAAACTTCCACCGACGCCGACTGACAAGCCCTGAGAAGCGCCATGAACTATGAAACGTTACATCTCGCCTTCGACTCGGAGATCGCCACCCTCACTCTCAGTCGACCCGACAAGCGCAACGCGATCAGCTACGAACTTATCGACGACCTGAGAAGAGCTCTTGAGGAAGTCAAAGACTCCTCCGCCCGCGTCCTGATCGTTACCGGAGCGGGGAAGGCGTTTTGCTCCGGCATGGACCTCGACAACCTGAAAGCCCTTATCGGCCGCACGCCGGGTCAGAATATGGAAGACTCGCGAACCATGGCGAGCCTGTTCCGTTCGCTGTATGAATTTCCCAAGCCGACCATTGCCGCGGTAAACGGCGCGGCCATCGCCGGCGGTACCGGACTGGCTCTGCTCTGCGACTTCACGCTTGCCGTGCCGGAAGCCAAATTTGGTTACACCGAGGTCCGGATCGGATTCGTGCCCGCAATTGTCGCCACTTTTCTCCTGCGGCAGGTAGGCGAAAAAACCGCCCGTGACCTGCTCCTCACCGGGCGCATTTTCGATGCCGCGGAGGCGCTGAAACTGGGCCTGATCAACGAAATTGTCCCTCCGGCTAGGTTGCTCGATCGGAGCCGGGAGTTCGCAGCTCAATTGACAGAAAATAGCCCGCTCTCGCTTTTCCGCACCAAGCGATTACTGATCGATCATGCACGCGCCGAACTCGATGGCCAAATGGAAGCGGCCATCCGCGAAAATGCCGGCATCCGCGCGAGTGCTGACTTTCGAGAAGGAATCACGTCGTTTCTGGAAAAGCGCGGGCCAAAATGGACGGGCCGATGAGACTTTCCCCCGCCTCGAGCTCCGACAAAGAAAGACCATCGGCGGTGAATGAGACCCACATCCGCGTCCGCTATGCAGAAACCGATCAGATGGGCGTGGTCTATCACGCGAACCATTTCATCTGGTTCGAAGTCGGGCGGGTCGAACTTCTCCGGCAATTCGGCTTTAGCTATCGAAAGATGGAGCGAGAGGACGACTGTTTCATCGCGGTGGTCGATGCGCAGTGCCGCTACAAGGCTCCCGTGCACTATGATGACGAGGTCGTGGTGCGCACCTGCATGAAGCATGTACGCGAGAAAGTGATCCGTTTCGGATACCAGCTGCGGCGGGCCGAAACGGGTCAGTTGCTGGCCGAAGGCGAGACCACGCACATCGTCGCCGATTCCAAGATGAAACCCCGCGCCCTGCCGGAAAAATACATGAAGGTATTTCGCACCGCCGTGAGCAGCCCCTAGCAGTCCTGCTTATTCGAAGGTTTGTGCAGCCCTGCTGATCGACGCTCGGATATGAAATACGATCAATAACTGGGACGGAGACCCGGAAACTGCCTTGAAAGCCCTGCATATCAATGGAAACGATTTGACTCTGGAGGCGGTACGAGAAGTCGCCGTCCAAAAGCGGCCCGTGATTCTCGATTCCGATGCCCGCCTGGCCGTCAACCGCGCCCGCGCCGTCGTCGACGCGCTCGTTGCCAACAACCAGGTCTCTTATGCCATCACGACCGGTGTCGGTAAGCTAAGCGACGTGCACATCGTCGGCGATCAAGTTCGCGAGCTGCAAGTAAATCTGGTACGTTCGCATGCCGTCGGTGTCGGCGAGCCGCTTGCCGTCTCCGAGACCCGGGCTATGATGCTACTGCGCGCCAACTCGCTTTCGAAGGGCAGCTCGGGTGTGCGCGCCATCATCATCGACACCCTCTGCGAGATGCTCAATCGCGGCGTCACTCCCATGGTTCCATCGCAGGGAAGCGTGGGAGCGAGTGGGGATCTCGCGCCGTTGGCCCACTTGGCGCTGGCCTTGATCGGCGAAGGTGAATGTATTGACCAGCTAGGTGGGCGGCAAGGCAGCGGCGAGGCGTTGAAGCATGCGCAAATTGAGCCCCTGGCTCTCGAAGCCAAGGAGGCGGTGTCGCTCATCAATGGCACCCAGGCGATGCTGGCCATTGGCATTCTGATGTTGCTCGACGGCGAAACATTGGTCGACACCGCCGACGTGATCGGCGCGATGGCATGCGACGCGCTCAAAGGAACGAACGTCGCGTTTGACGAGCGCATTCAAAGGGCGCGCCCGCATGCCGGACAAATCAAGACGGCGGCGAACCTGCGCCAACTGCTCGATCAAAGCCAGATCCGCGACTCGCATCGCGAGTGTGGCCGCGTGCAGGACGCCTATTCGCTACGTTGTATGCCGCAGGTGCACGGTGCAGTGCGCGACACGCTTGCCCATTGCCGCGCGGTGTTGGAGACTGAGACCAACTCGGCGGTCGACAACCCTCTGGTGTTTGTAAAAAATCCGAAAGCGATGGACAGCGAAGGGGACGTGCTCTCCGGCGGAAATTTCCATGGCGAACCACTGGCGTTCGCGCTCGACTTTCTGGCGATTGCCCTGAGCGCGCTCGCCGGCATCAGCGAGCGGCGGCTGGAGCGAATGGTGAATCCCGCTCTCAGTGAAGGATTACCGCCATTTCTCGCCGCAGGTGCGGGCATGAACTCGGGCTTCATGATGCCGCAAGTCACCGCCGCCGCACTGGTCAGCGAGAACAAAGTGTGGGCGCATCCCGCGTCGGTCGATTCGATCACCACCTCGGGTAACAAAGAGGACTTCGTCTCGATGGGCATGATCGCAGCGAACAAGCTGAAGAAGGTGATCGAGAACACACGCAATGTTCTCGCCATCGAAGCTATGGCGGCGGCGCAGGCTATTGACTTCCTGGCACCGCTCAGGACGTCCAAACCTTTGCAGCACGCGCACGCAGCGATCCGCTTGGTGTGCGCGACCATGGAGAGAGACCGCGTAATGTATCAGGATTTCGCGCGCATCGCGGATCTCATTGCCAGCGGGGAACTGGCCCGATTGGTGCGCTAGTTGCTGTCTCGGCCCGAAATCAGCCGCGTTGTGTCGCCGGAAACCCTGCAGCACCACCCGTGGCGTCAGCCAGCGAAGGCGGGAGTGGGCTGTTTGTTGCCCGATCACTCGCGACCGCCTCGAGGATCGAGTTCAATCCTCGGGCATTCGCGAGATCGGAGAGCGATAAGCTGATCCCGCACTCGACACGGGTGCGAACACTTGCATTTTCACCGCAAAGTCTCGCCGCTTTTGCCGAACCGCAAATTCATCGTATACACGTAATTGGACGACGAGTTAGACGGTCCGTTTCTTGCTACAGACCGTGAAGCTCGATGACCAGGTGGATGCACAACCGCTCGTGGCGCCGGGTGTGCCGATCAGCACCGGTCAGTATCAGGGCACGCACGATGTTGAGTATGTGGTGACCGAAGGCAACACGGTTTACGCGGTCGAGCAACTTTAACGCGAAATATCAGCGGCAGCGCCCGGCGTTATTGCTGGCTAACGGCGGTATTTATGCGGGATTTGGCAGCTTCTGCGACTTTTCCGCGAATCTCTCGCGGGGCTGGTTGCCGGGGTGGACGGCGGGATCGCTAACTCTGTTTCCTTAGAACCAGCTCAACGACCAGCAGGCACCTTCGCCCAACAGCTTTTTCCTGCCGTCGATCTGGATCTCGGGTTACGGACCTGCGGTCGACGGTGCGGCCAACATACTGTTTGTGACGGGAAACTCTGATTACTCGGGGGATACCTACGACGGAGTGAGCGACCTCGCCGCCGGGCTATGTGTGCCTTCCCCAACCCGCCGAATCTGCTACGGTCGGCGAGCCGGGCGCTGGCATGGCGCGGGTTCTAGCCGGGCTTAGCCGCTGACCCGTCCAGGCCCAGTTCGCGGGCGACCGCTTTCATGGCTTCGATACAGAACGCGATATGCGCCTCGAGTTCCCAGCCAAGATCGGCTGCGCCTTCGATAATGTCTTCACGATGCACACTGCGGGCGAAGGCCTTGTCCTTCATTTTTCTCCGCACTGAAGCAGCTTCGACTTCGGCAAGTGATTTTCCCGGCTTGACGAGCGCGCAGGCGGTAATGAATCCGGCGAGTTCGTCGCAGGCAAAGAGCGTCTTTTCCATGGCGGAGACCCGTGCCACTCCCGTGTATGGGGCGTGCGACAGAATGGCGCGGCGCACTTGTTCGGAATAGCCGCGCTCCCGCAGAATCTCAGAACCTTGGTGAGGGTGCCCCTCGGCAGTCGGATATTTTTCATAATCGAAGTCATGAAGCAGGCCGACGAGTCCCCACAACTCTTCGTCGGCCCCAGCTTTATGCGCGTGAGCGCGCATGCAAGCCTCGACTGCGAGCGCATGTTTGCGAAGACTTTCCGACTGTGTGAACTCAGTTAGTAAACACCATGCGGCTGCACGCTGACTCATGTTCTTCCCTGGTTTGTGAGCATTTTTTCGTGTCGGCTGATCGGTTTGCGACTTAAGCGCATTGTTTTTCCTACTTTGTTCTTGACATTTACAGGTCCAATCCTGCAGATTACACGCTAGTTGGTTTTGAGAGTAGCCCCCGCTCTGGCACTCGCAAACCCTGAATGGCTACCACATTAACCCCCGTGGACTCACGGGAAGTTGTACGTTGTGATCGTTGTCTGTTGGTGCAATTCCGCACATCGAACAGCCTATGCCGCCGCTGTCATCTGTCCTTGGATGAGGTAGAGGCGGAGGTTGCCGCTATGGCTCCGGCGCCGGAAGTACTGCCGGTCAGCCTAAATTCTAACGGGCGTGGGCATCTGAAACTGGCGCACTCGATCCGATCGTTGCGGTTACGCAACGGCTTGAGTCAGCGGCAGCTCGCGCTGCGCATGGCCGTGCCTCGCACCTATGTGTCGAAAATCGAAAACGAGAAGGCGACGCCAACATTGTCTTCGCTGGAGCGGCTGGCACGGGCGCTCGAAGTGAGCGTGCCCGATCTGCTCTCCGGTGGGGAACGAAACCGGCAAGAAGAAGTTCGTGAGTTGATGGAGGACCAGTTTGTGGCCGAGGTTTTGCCCTATCTGTCACAGCTGAACGGGATGCAGATGTCCAGCATTCTGGCGCAGGTCCGGGACCTGACGGTGCGGCCGCGACGGAGCGCGTAACCGGCCGCCGCTTGCTTGCCGCTCTGCCCGGTGGCGACGGCAATCTGCGAGTCTTCAATTTTTATCCGGGCGCACACCAACTGGACAGCCGGGGCCTTGTGCTCCGGCTTTTTTCGGGCTCGCTGGAGACCCGCAAAGCGCGGCCAATGGTGCACGGACTTACACATCTCCGGGCTATCAATGCGCAACGGTTTGCACGTCGTTGCGATATTTCTTGAGAATGCACCAATTTCCGCTTGACCCTGGTGGCTGAACGAGCTAACCTCGCCCCACTCCCCCTAAAGCTGGGCGATCGTTACCCGGCAATTCCTTCGGCGAAGAGGAACACCTCGATGAAATTTTCTCAGATCTGTGCGTTGGTTCTGTTATGGGTGGTGGGTTCGGCGATGGCCTTCGCCGACGGTATCAACGATCCAAAAGTCATTATCCACGGTGTGAACGGAAATATTACGTGCCCGCCGCAAGGATGCAATGACGTTGGCGTAAATTTCAATTTCAACATTCCCAAGAGCGGAAGTGGCTTCTTGTTTTTCACCAACACCAGCGGAAAAAACTGGACGTCCCTGGCGCTGGTTGAAACCGGAGTTCCTGCCGCCGACATCAGCTGCGTTCAGAGCGAATTTCTGAACTGCACCACCAAGACGGAAAAGAACGGCTCGGTCGAAATTCTGCTTTCCGGCGTGCGGCAGGGACTCAACCCGCGCAACGGCATTCTGAATGGGCAGAGCTTTGACATTGGCTTCGCATGCGTGGACAAAAGCTGCTGGCCCGGTGGTCTGTCGGTGACTGCGCACGCCGGGACGTCTCCCGAGCCTGGCACGATCGCCTTGATGATGACGGGATTGGTCGGGATCGTTTCGCGTCGCAAGATGTGGAACAGAGGCGCCTGAAAGCTAGGGATTCTTTTTCGCAAACTGCTTTATTAACTGCGAAAACTGGGGTAGGGCCTGGAGCTTCTGCAGCTCGGGATCGTTCCAGGCCTCCTGCGCAGGGTACCCCTTTTCCAGGGCCAGCTTCAGCGGCTTGATGGCCTCTTCGGGACTCGCCACCAGCGCTTTAACCAGTGCCTCAGAGTAAATCAAATACACATCGTCCGGGCTGATCGCGCGAGCTTGATTGATGTACTGCTGCGCATTTGCTGCATCCCCCTTCTTGGCATAGAGCAGCCCCAGATCGCCCATGATGTTCGCCGCTCGCGGGTTGACCTGGAGTTCCTGAAAAGCAAGCGAGATGGCCTTGCTATACGAGGAAGCGGCCTGATCGGAGTGGCCCGACCAGCGATAAGCATCCCCCAGATTGCCGAACAGTTCCTCGCTGTTAGGCGTCATCTCGGTTGCCCTGGCATACATCTTGACCGACTCGTCGTAACGCCTCAACCAGAAGTATGCCGTGCCGAGATTCGAGTACGTCGTAGAGTCCGGCGCAATTGACAAAGCCTTTTGGAACTGGGGGATCGCTTCGCCCCATTTGCCTTGCCGCAGATACACGGACCCGACGTTTTCGTAGCCCATGGGATTGTCGGGGGCGAGTTCGATCACCTTGTTAAACTCGGGCAACGCTTTCGCGTTATCGCCGAGCCTCCAAAATTCATTTCCCAGGGAATTATGATTGAGCCAATAGTAGGAGTTGGCGGCCACCGCCTTTTGAAAGGCCGCGATGGCTTCGTCACTTTGACCGCTACGGTCGTAGGCGTCGCCTAGATTGCGATAGGCTTCATCCGAATTCGGCGCCAATGCCAATGCCCGCTTGAGCTCGGTCACTGCCTCCGTATTCTTCCCGGTTGTCGCATATACACTGCCGAGCGAAAGATGAACTTCGGGGAGGTTGGTCGACAGGCCTTCGGCCTGCTGTGCGGCCAAAGTAGCTTTTTGAGCCCAGACGCTTTCGTGAGTTTCCCCGTAGACACGGAGGCTGGAATCGGCGAGTCCCGAGTAGGCGAGGGCGAAATTCGGGTCCGCGCCGATGGCCTTCTCGAACAGTCCGACAGCCTGTTTATAGGTATCCTGACCATGGCCGTTGCGCAGCATGTTCCGTCCTTGCAGGTAGAGATCGTACGCTTTTACGTTCTCCGTCGGGTGAGCGCCGACGCGGGCCTGCTCTTCGTCGGTTGGCCTCAGTGCAAGGGCCGAGGCGACCGTGCCGTAGATCTGGTCTTCAAGGGCAAGCACATCCCCGGAGGCTCCAGAAAACTCCTGGCTCCATCGGCGCTCGCCGCTTGTCGCATCGTCAAGGCTCAAGGTGACGCGGAGTTTCTCGCTGTTGCCCTGGATGCTGCCCTGCAACACGAGGTTGACGCCCAGTTCACGGGCGAGTTTGGCGATGGGCAAATCCTTGGTGGCGACTTTGTCCACGGCATCGGAGGACGCCAGGTGAACCTCTTTCAACTGAAACAGCTTTGTCGCCAAGGCTTCCTCGATACCGTCGGCCACATAACCAAGAGCCTTCTGGTCCCCTACCTGTTTCAGAGGCAAGATGGCGATGTATTTGCCCTGCTCCAGTGACGGGATGCCCGACGATGTTTCGGCCGTCGTTGCCGTGCGATAGAGCAGTTCCCGCCCGGCGAATATCGCCAGCGCCACGACCACGACCACGCCCGCAATCCACATCCAACTCTGACCCGGAAGATTGAGATTGACCCGCGACTCGCGCGTGATCGGGTGCGCAATCATTTTCGACAACGCTTCGGCGCTGATGTTCGGGTTGGCCTCCCAGGTAGTCAATTGCTGCAATAGCTCGACCGCCGAGTGATAACGGTTTGCCGGATCGCGCTCCAGGCAGCGGCTGACGATTGCGCTCAGAGACTTGGGGACGGAGGGATCGGTATCGGAGGCAGATCGGGCCTGCTCGCGCGTCCGCTTCATGAGGCTGGCAATCGCTGTGTCGGCCTCGTACGGCGCTTTGCCGGTCAGCAGTTCGTAGAAAATCAGGCCAACGCTGAAGATGTCGGAACGTTGGTCGAGCGCCGTGCCCAGCGCCTGCTCGGGCGACATGTATTCGAGCGTGCCAACGATGGCTCCGGTCTGGGTCATTCCCGAATCGCCCAGCGAGCGGGCCAGGCCAAAGTCCATCACCACGATCCGGCCGTTCTTGTCGCGCATGATGTTCTGCGGCTTCAGATCGCGGTGGATCACACCTTCGGAATGGGCGGCATCGAGCGCGCGACAGACCTGTTCGACGACCGCGATGGCCTCATTCGGATGAAACTTACGCTCCCGCCGCAGGATCGTGCGCAGATCCTCGCCGTCGACGTATTCCATGCTGATGAAGCGGATGCCATCGGCTTCACCCAGGTCGTAGATTCGAACCACGTTTTTGTGGGTGATGTTGCGCGAGAGAATGAGTTCTTGCTTGAAGCGCAGCAAGATTGCGGGATCGGTCGCCAGTTCGGGTCGGATGACCTTGAGCGCGATCATGCGGTCGAGTTCTCGGTCGCGTGCCTTGTAGACTGCACCCATGCCGCCTTGCCCCAGCACGCCGAGAATTTCGTAGCGTCCGCCAAACAGGACGCCGGGTACCAGAGTATGAAAGGCTGAGATCATGCCGGGCGAAGGTACGGCGGGCTCTCCTTGCCGAGCGTAAGGAAGCGCGGCCGTTGCCCCCGGAATCGGTGTTCCGTGCGGCAACGTCGGAGTGTCAGAAAACTGTGGGTTGGAAATCGGCGGGTTCGACAGCGGCGGAGGCGTTAGCGCAGCAGCGCCCACGACATCCTCAGGCAAACGCCTACCCGGCATCGTCGGGCTGTCGGAATCGTTGCCCCTAGGGTCGCGCTCATCCATTAGAATTGCCCGGATTCGGAGAGCCAGCGGGGGAGCGCACTTCACCCCCTCGGCAAAGGCAGCGTTTCGCCTCAGGTTGTCGAGGGGAATTCGAGAACCTAGCACTCCAATATCGGGAGAGTATACCTCGGAAATCCTTTTCAGCAAAGCGCCGAGAACCCTCCAAATAAAGGATTTCCATGGTTCAAAGCAGCTGACTTGGCGATAGAATCCGGACCGGCCATCTTCTCCCCGAAAGGCCTGCGACAGGGGGTGGGACGAAGGGGACTGTATTCTCAGCACGACGGCTCGCACAATCACCCCGTCAATCGCGCCCGGCACAGGATCGCCATCTTCGTCGGGTCCTCCTCGGTCATTGTTGTTTGGTGGCACTCTGATGATTGCGCTCTGGCTCATCCCGAGCGCTTTCGCGCTTGCCTGGTTTGCGGCCATCTGGTCGAAGGCAACCAGCCCGCCATCAGTGTTTTGGCCAAGCGGACGAGATCACGCTCGAGACCAGCAGGGACGCTCCGAAAAGCGGCCCCCGGTGCTCTCCTCGGAGCGTAGCGGTTCACCGTGACCCGGATTCTGGGGGGTGCTGATCGCATCATCGACTCCGGAGCTCGAAGTTACCCGCAACCGATTTTGCCGGCCACGCAACTCCGGCTGCCGCCGAGACTATGCACAGGCGGCCTTCGCGCAGGCGCCGAATCGTCATTCTCCCCAGCCAACCGGTCGGTCCGAGAACTTCGCTGATCGCCTCCTGCCGTGCTTAAATGGAGCATTGGGCGCCAATTTTCGTGCCGTCCCCGCGCACGGCCTCCCAGTCGAAAATCATAGAACGCGACTGCCGTCACGCCGACTGCTGGTTGTCCCCGAGCAGAGCGGGGGACTTCGGCGCAGGCAGCGCTGGCAGAGGGGCGACCTGGAGAGCAATTGAGGAGGGTATCGCTTGGACTTTCAGCTGAACGAAGAGCAACTGCACCTGAAGAAAACCGTGCGCGATTTTGCCGAGCGCGAGATTCGCCCGCACGTCATGGAGTGGGATGAGGCGGCAGAATTTCCGTTCGAGACCGTCAAGGAGTTGGGCAAGCTGGGGCTGCTGGGCACGATTTTTCCGCACGAATACGGCGGCGCGGGCATGGGCTATGTGGAATACGCCATCTCGATCGCTGAACTCTCTCGCGTCGACGGTTCGGTGGGGATCATCGTGGCGGCGCACACCTCGCTGTGCTCAAACCACATTTTTCTGGCGGGCAACGAAGCGCAGAAAAAGAAGTACGTCTCGAAACTGGCCACCGGCGAGTTCATCGGAGCCTGGGGATTGACCGAGCCCTCTGCGGGCTCGGATGCCGGCAGCGCGCGCATGACGGCAACGCGGACCCAAGGTGGATGGGTGCTCAATGGCACCAAGACCTTCATCACCAACGGTCACTATGCGGATGTGATCGTTGTGCTGGCCGTTACCGATCGCGCCGCCCACACGCATGGACTTTCGGCGTTCATTGTCGAGAAAGATGCCAAGGGTTTCCGCGCCGGAAAAAAAGAAAACAAACTCGGACTGCGCGCTAGCGATACCGCGGAGTTGATTTTCGAAGACTGCTTTGTGCCATCCGAGAACCTGCTCGGCGGAGAGGGCAACGGATTTATCGATGCCATGCGCATTCTCGATGGCGGGCGAATCTCCATTGCTGCGCTGTCGCTGGGCATGGCCGAAGGCGCATTCGGCGCGGCACTAAAATATTCCAAGGAGCGCCAGCAGTTCGGCAAGGCGATCTCAGAATTCCAGGCGATCCAGTGGAAGCTGGCCGACATGGCCACGGAAATCGATGCCGCCAGACTTTTGACCTTGCGTGCCGCCGCGCTGAAAGATGCCGGCAGGAAGACCACGCTGGAGTCGTCCATGGCCAAGCTTTACGCGAGCGAAGTGGCGGTGAAGTGCGCCAACGAAGGGGTGCAGATCCACGGCGGCTACGGCTTCATCAAGGACTATCCGGCAGAGAAATTCTATCGCGACGTGAAACTTTGCACCATAGGGGAAGGCACCAGCGAAATCCAGAAGCTGGTGATCGCCCGCCAGTTGCTGAAAGACTGACTCGGCGCCCATCTTCACCGCCGTCCTCCGCAGCAGGTGAGCCTTGAATTGGATCTTCATTGCACTCGGCGGAGCGGGGCCTATCGCCCGCGCTTTGGCGGGCAGGGGTGCAGTTCCGGAGGCCGGCGTGCAGGCCGCTTCGGTTTCGTCCGGTGGGGATGGTTTCCGCTCCTGCCCCAACTGCTTTACACTGGCAAGTTGAATCAAGCTTCGAATCTCGCCATTGACCGTCTCCGCTCGGGCGACCCGCGTGCGCTGGCGCGCGCCATCTCCACTGTCGAGAATCACGCCCTTGGGTGGTCGGAACTGCTCAAAGCCCTGTTCCCGCACACCGGAAAAGCGCGGGTCCTCGGCCTAACCGGCGCTCCCGGTGCCGGCAAGAGCACGCTCGTCGATCAGCTCGCCAAATACTATCGCAAGCAGGATCAGACCATTGGCATCATCGCGGTCGACCCGACCAGCCCTTACACGGGCGGAGCGATTCTGGGGGACCGTATTCGCATGCAGGATCACTACAGCGATCCGGGGATTTTCATCCGCAGCATGGCTACGCGCGGATCGCTCGGAGGCTTGGCGCGCGCAACCGCGGATGCGACCACGGTACTCGACGCCTCCGGACGCGACCTGGTCATGATCGAAACGGTCGGGGTCGGGCAGGACGAAGTCGATATTGTGCGCCTGGCCGACGTGACCATCGTGATTCTTGTTCCCGGCATGGGCGATGATGTGCAGACAATCAAAGCCGGAATCATGGAGATTGCCGATATCTTCGTCATCAATAAGAGCGACCGCGACGGAGCCGAGCGTGTCGAGCGGGAAATTCGCGCCATGCAGTCGCTCGCCACGCGCAAAGACCACTGGACTCCTCCGATTGTGAAGGCGATCGCCAGCGAAGGAGTGGGCACGAAAGACTTGGTGGAGGCGATCGCCGACTACGAGAGGTTCCTGAAAAAGGAGAACCTGGTCTTCAAGAAAAGTGTTGAAAACTGGCAGGACCGACTGGTCGAGATGCTGCGTGACGCAATGCTCGAACGGGCTCGCTCGCAGATCGCCGGCGGCCGTCTCGAGCGTTATGCTGCAGAAATCGCCGACCATAAACGGGACCCCTACTCGCTGGTGGAGGAGATTATCGGGGAAGTGGGAGTGCCCGCGCCTTCCGGACCCTGAGCCCGGTCGTGAGTCCGATGTAGTCTTGGTTTGAGTATTGAGGAGGGACAGAATGTTCCAGATTGATCATCTCGGCGTAGCCGTGAAGTCCCTGACCGCGGCAAAGTCCTTTTACCAGAACCTGGGGTTGACCATCTCCCCCGAAGAGATCGTGGAGCAGGAGAAGGTCCGCCTCGTAATGGTGCCCCTCGGCGAGAGTCGCCTCGAATTGCTGGAAGCCACGTCGGACGATTCGACGATTGCCAAGTTCATCGCCAAGCGCGGCGAAGGCCTGCACCATGTCTGCTTGCGCGTTTCGGATCTGGCGACGGCGGTGACAAAGTTGAAGAGCGACGGGGTGCGTTTGGTCTCGGAACAGATCAAGACGGGCGCGGGTGGCCATCGCTATGTGTTCGTCCACCCGCAGAGCACGGGGGGAGTACTTTTGGAACTGGTCGAGGGACACTGAAGCCAGCCAAGCAATTGGCCGGCAGTTGTTCGACACGCACGCTCTGACTCGAATGGGAAACCGGCGCGAGTAGCAGAGGGCGGAAATTTGCCGAGCAGGAGGAGAGTGGTTCGGCAGTGGTCGACGGCGATGGCGATGGCAATACCCCATGGCGCGACAGCAATCACGAAGACTTCCCGGGAAAGACGAACCAGCAAGGTCCACGAACGGGTTCGCAGTAAATGGAGCAGGCGCCAGGGGCGGAGTGCAATACCGGCGCAAGTGCGCCTAGCCAAATAGTTCTCCATGCTGATTCTCGCGGTGGATACGTCGGGCAAGCAAGGCAGCATCGCACTTGCGGAGTGCGGCGTCCGGCAGAGTTGCGCAGTCGTCGAGGTCGTACCGCTCCGCGGCGGCGCGTTTTCCGCCGAACTGGTCCCGCAGATTGCCGGGTTGCTCGAAAAGCACGGACGTCACCGGCGCGATCTGGCGGCGTTGGTCGTCGCTACCGGCCCCGGCTCGTTTACCGGGTTGCGCGTGGGATTGGCGGCCATCAAGGCTCTTGCCGAGGTATTGCGGAAGCCGATCGCCGCGATCTCGCTGCTCGAAGCTGTCGCTTGCAGCGCTGGGACGGGCGGTCGAGTTCTCGCGGCCCTCGACGCCGGGCGCGGAGATGTGTATGTGGGCGACTATGAACTCGAGCCGCGCCTTCCGATGAACGCACACATGCGCAGCGAACGCTTGCTGAGCCGGAAAGAGTTTCTTTCCCTGGCCAAGGAGGCTGAGGCCGAAGGGCAGACACTGGTAACGCCGGACGCGACGCTGGCCGAGGCGGTGCGCGCCATCGCAATCCAACTGGAACCGATCGATTATCCCGACAGCGGCGTTCTAGTCGGACTGGGTTGGGTGCATCTCCAGCGCGGGGAAACGGTTCGCCCCGAAAACCTGGAAGCCAACTACATTCGCCACTCCGACGCGGAAATTTTCTCGAAGCCGGTGCGGTGAGAGTTCTTCATGGGTCTAGAGTTGATGTCCGTTGCCATCCGCTCGGCCGGGTCGCACGATGTGCCCGCAATTCTCGCGCTCGAGCGCCAGTCCCCGACCGCTGCCCACTGGAGCCGCGAAGAGTATAACAAGTTGGTTAACAGCGGAACCGTGTTGATCGCCGAAGAGGCGGGCGATCTCCGCGGATTCATTTGCGCCCAATCGGTCGCCGGGGATTGGGAGATCGAGAATGTGGTAGTGGCCTCGGACTTTCTCCGCCGCGGCATCGCCAATCAACTGCTGCGCGCACTGGTCGAGCGCGCCCAAAGAGGGGCAGCGTCGGCGATTCTGCTGGAAGTTCGCGCCTCCAACTTCTCCGCGCGACGATTGTATGAGAAACGAGGATTTCGCGAAGTTGGCCGCCGCCGCCGCTACTACGCCGATCCTGTCGAGGACGCGATTCTCTGTACCCTTAACTGGGCTCGCTGATTCAGTCTGGCGGCGGTGCAAAGCATCGTTTTTGTTCAACTTACAAACCATTCGCATGTCCGAAGGCGGTGGAAAACTTTCTCCGAAATCTCGTTGAACCCCTGCCGATTCCTGTGCTACTTTGTAACCGTGCTGTAACAAACAGCAGGAGGTCTGGCAAGGATGCTGACTCCGAGAGAGCAACTCCTGACCGGTCATGACGAGTTCCAGAGACTGGTTCAGGAGCATTCGCAATATTCCCAACGGCTCGAATCCCTCACCCAAAAGCGATACCTCACTGACGACGAAAAACTGGAAGAAGTGCGGCTAAAGAAGCTGAAGCTGCGCCTCAAGGACCAGATGCAGAGTCTGGAAACGCAGTTCCAGCGACAGTCTGCCTAGCCTGGCCTGAGCGATCAGGCCCGAAATCTCACAAACCCGCAGGCTTGTACTAGTTCCGTGCCATTCCGCCGGGCGCTTCTAAGCGCCTTTTTTTATTGCAGTTATGCCTAATCTCTCCGCCCGGCTCTATAATCGTTCTGAATTCTATGGTTCGTGACGGCTATTTCTACGGCGCGGGCTGCCTGCTCGCAGCGGGGGTGATCGCTTGGCTGGCGACATGGCCCTATGCCATCCCGGTGCTCCTTGTTGGGGCTTTCTTTTTGTGGTTTTTCCGGGATCCCGAGCGTCAAATTCCCGCGCTGCCCGGCGCCATCGTCTCTCCCGGCGACGGCCGAGTGACCGCTGTCTCGCTGGTGACGCAAGATGGGGTTTCGCGCAACCGGGTCAGCATCTTTCTGAGTGTCTTCGATGTGCATGTGAACCGCTCGCCCATTGCCGGTGTAATTCGCGACGTGCGCTACCAGCGCGGCAAGTTCGTCAATGCCATGTCGGCGCATTCGGCCGAAGAAAACGAGCAGAACATTGTCACCGTGGAGGGGGGAGAAGGCCGTACTGTCGTCTTCAAGCAGATTGCCGGATTGCTCGCGCGCCGCATTGTTTTTGATCTCCGGGTGGGAGACCGGGTAACCTGCGGTCAACGCGTTGGTCTGATCAAGTTCGGCTCGCGTGTGGATGTGCTGTTCGATGGCGATGCTACCATCCAAGTGAAACCGGATGATCGCGTTAAGGGGGGAGCCACGGTGCTTGCCTTGTTGCCGGTTGCGCTTCCGGTGCCTGCCGGCGCATCGGCAAAGCGGGAAGGTTCGCCGAGATGAACAGTGGGAGAACAGAGTTGGATCTATGGACCAGCTAACGCCACGGCGCCGCGAATCGGACCGTCCGCGAGGAAAACTGCGCAAGGGCATGTATATTCTGCCGTCGCTGTTTACCACCGCGAACATCGCAGCCGGCTTCTACGCCATTTTGCAGACCGTGCATGGCAACGCCGGGGAAGCCTGGCACATGGACTTTGCCGCCAAGGCCATCGGCTTCGCCGTATTATTTGACGGCCTGGACGGACGCATTGCCCGCATGACGAACACAGCCAGCGATTTCGGCAGGGAACTCGACTCGCTGGCCGACGTAATTACTTTTGGCGTTGCTCCTGCGCTTCTCGCCTGGATGTGGGGCTTCCATCTGTTGCCGATGGTCATTGCGCCAGACCTGCGTCTGAAGATTACGGATCTGGGTTCGGTAGCCTGCTTCGCCTTCCTCATTGCGGGCGCGAGCCGACTGGCACGCTTCAATATTGCGAAAAATCCGCAGCCTTCGAACCCCGGACGCCCAGGAAAGAAGTATTTTGTAGGCATGCCGATCCCGGCTGGCGCGGGCGTGGTCGCGGCGATTGTGCACTACTCAGCCGGCGAGCCCCTGACTTCCTGGGCGACGGCGGTGAGTTGGTTGCTGATGGTGGTCGTGGTCGGCTATTTGATGGTCAGCACGTGGCGCTTTTACAGCTTCAAAGACATTGATTTCCGTTCCCGGCATCCCTTTCGCCTGGTCGTGATTTTTGGCGTGGTTGGCGCGTCGATCTGGTTTTTTTCCCGGCCGGCGCTTTTCGTCATCGCGATTTTGTACATGGCATCGGGCGTCCTGTGGCGCCTGCAATGGATTTTCCATCGCAAGAACCCGCCCGCACCTCCAGCGTACCGGGAGGCATCTCAGACTCCATGACCCCCTCCTCGAAAGCTCCTGTTGCCAAGTCCGCCGTCGCGTCACCCGATCTCCGCGGGACGAACCTTTATCGCGTGGCGATCGTTGGTGCCACTTCGCTCAAAGGAAAAGATATTGCTGAGGTTCTGCGCGAACGGAATTTCCCGGCCGTCGATGTCCGCCTGCTCGATGACGACGAATCTCTCGGTCAACTGGAAGCGGTCGGCGACGAGATGAACTTTATCCAGAGCGTCCGCTCCGAGCAGTTCGAGCGCGTCGATTTCGCCTTCTTCGCCTCCGATCCGCGATCGACACGCAATAGTTGGAAGGCGGCGCGCGACCTTGGCGATACGATTGTGGATGTCTCGTACGCGCTCGAAGAGGAGCCGGGTGCTTCGGTCCGTTCGCCCTGGATCGAGCGCCAGATGGGGCAGCCTCCGGCGCCCGAGTTGCAACCTGGGCCGGTCGTAATTGCCCATCCCGCAGCTACGGTGCTCGCCATGCTCGCCTTACGGGGTGCTAAGGCCGGCAAAATCCTGCGCCTGGCGGCAACCGTGTTTGAACCGGCCTCAGAAAACGGTCAAAAAAGCATGGATGAACTCCACGAACAGACCGTGAATCTGCTTTCCTTTCAGGAATTGCCCAAGAGCGTGTTCGACATCCAGGTGGCCTTCAACATGGCCGCGGACTACGGACCGAGATCGAAGCTGTCGCTTGCAGCCGTAGGAGAGCGCATTCGCAGACACTATCGACAGATCACGCAGAACGCACCTGAGCCTGCGCTGCAAATGCTGCACGCACCCGTATTTCATGGTCACGCTTTTTCCGTCTATTTGGAGATGGACAATCCGATCGCCATCGCCAATGTTGCCCGCGCGCTCGAGGGAGAGCACGTGGTCGTCAGCAGCAGCCCGGAAGATATGCCCACCAGCGTGAGCGCCGCCGGTCAAGGAGACATCCAGATTTCGCTCAGCGCCGATGCCAGCCACAACAACGGCGTTTGGCTGTGGGCGACGAGCGACAATCTGCGCGTGGCGGCGCTGACGGCCGTGGAATGCGCCGAGACCTTGACCGCCTCGCGGCCGCGAGGCCAGATTCAATGAGCCTGCGTTCGGTGGACGTGCGCTCGGTAAGCGGCCGTGTCATTGCTGCTGCCCTCGGGGCGTGCCTGGCCACCGCCGGTTGCGGCTATCATACCGTCGGAAGCGCAGTGGAACTGCCGCAGAATATCCACACCGTCGCGATTCCCGGCTTTGTGAGCCATAGCCAGACTTTTCGCATCGAGCAGTTGCTCACCGACGCCGTGGTGCGCGAATTCAACGCCCGCACCCAGTATCATGTGATTCATGACGCCCATAGCGATGCCGATGCGGTGCTCAAGGCGACGGTTTTATCGGCCTCAGCCGCTCCACTTGCTTACGACTCCACCACCGGCCGCGCCGTCAGCGCCTTGGTTACTGTGAGCCTCCAGGTGAGGTTGACCGACCGCCAGGGCAAGGTGCTGTTCGACAATCCCGCCTATCTGTTCCACGATCAATACGAAATTTCGAGCGACCTCCCCAGCTTTTTTCAGGAGGATTCTCCCGCGGTCGATCGTTTATCGCGCGATTTTGCGCGAACGCTTGTGGCCAACATCCTGGAGGCCTACTGACGAGGAATGCTGATGCGTGCTTTCACCCAGGCCGATCGCTTTTTTTCCGAGCTTGAATCGCGCAAGCTGAAGCCGGCTTACGTGCTGGTCGGCGATGAGGCGTTTTTTCGCAAGCGCTGCCGCGACGCCATTCTCGAGCACCTGGTCGCGCCCGACTCGCGCGACTTCGGCCTGTTTGAGTTTGACCTCGCCGAGACTTCGCTCAACGAAGTTCTCGATCGCGCGCGCACTCCCTCCCTGATGGCTCCCTTTCAGGTGTTCTTCGTGCGCGGTGTGAAAACGTTGTTTGGCCGGGGCTCGAACGAGGAAAAAATCGGAGCCATTGAGGCCTACTGCAAGAATCCCAATCCCGACGCGCTCGTGATTTTCGTCGCCGATCACATCAGCATTCCCGCCGATGCCCGCCGCATGGAGATGACCGACAAAGATCGTTACCAGAAGATCCGCGAGGACCTCGGTCCGTTCTGCGGTATTGTCGAGCTGTCGCGCGTGCAAGAGGGCGAGGCCGTCCGATGGATTACCGCGTATTGCGACACGCGGGCGGTCAAGATGGACGCAGATGGCGCCCGCGAGTTGGTCGACGCGCTCGGCGGGGACATGATGACGATTTCGAATGAGCTCGAAAAGCTGATTCTTTATGTGGGAGAGAAGAGGACCATCACTCTCGGCGATGTCGAGACCATGGTGGTCGCCGCCAAGCAGCGTTCGTTATACGAGTTGACCGATGCGATCTCTTTGAAAGCGTCCGTGCGCGCTCTCGAAGTGCTCGATGGCCTGCTGGCGACCGGCGACGGCGAGGAAGCCGCCATCGGCCATCTCTACATGCTGGCCAAAACCTTCCGCCAGATGCTGGTGATCTTGGAGCGCAATGTGCGCGACCAGCGCATGCTTTGGGCGGCTTTATGGCAAGGCTTCCGTGTACCGCCGTTCGCAGCTGACGATATCATCCGGCAGGCGCGTCGTTACAAATCGAAGCGCGAACTGACGCGCGCCATCCGACTGGTCGCCAGGGCCGATCTGGCGCTGCGCTCGAACCCTCCGGGCAAAAGGATGATTCTCGAAAAACTGGTTCTGGATCTTTCCGCTGAACCGAAGCCCGAGGCAGCGGACGGATGGATGCAGGAACAATTGCCCGTGTAGCACCGCCCGGGGCTGCGAATCTTCCCGCCTGTCTGCAGGCCCGCCTGGGCCGACCTTGCCTTCCGGTCGAATCCGCTCGCCGACAGGGCCGTTGGCATTGGGCTCAGAGGCTCTGCGCGTCGATCTCCAGCTACGGCCGCAGGGGGCGGATTCTTTCCCGGGAGGGCTGCGCCTCGCGTCCGGAGCGTGACCGGAAAGTGCAGGCTCGACTGCCCAATCCGGGCGCGCCGGGCTGCGCCATTTTTCTGGCGTTGTTGTTGCCGGGTGGGTTGTTCCTATCCCTTCGCCTCAGCCACCGCCTGCCGCAGTTCATCAACCCCTGGAAAACCGGGCTTGATCTTCACCACACGGTCCAGCTGTTGCTTGGCCAGTCCGGCTTGACCGCTCTTGGCATAGGCGAGTCCCAGGTGATAGTTGAACAGAGCGTTGTCCGGCTCTTTTTTCACCGCTTCTTTGAACAGGGTAATCGCCGATGCGTACACCTTCTTGTGGTAAAACGCCCAGCCCAATGTGTCGGCGGTGTTCGGACTATTGGGAAGCTGACGCCGAGCCGTCTGTGCCATCGAGAACGCAACATCGACGTTGCCACCCTGTTGCAGCATCACGTAGGCGAGATTGTTGGAGGCCAATGGATTCTCCGGTTGGATGTCCAGTACCCGCTGGTATTGCTGCTTGGCATGGTCCCAGTCCTGCTTATTCTCGTAAATTCCACCCGCCAGCAGATTGAAGGTGACTTCATTGGGATTGGTTTTCGACCCATCGAGATATGTCTGTAGAGCCTGATCCGGATTGCCACGTTCGTTCTGCACAACGCCGAGCTTCACCGTCGCCTCGACGTTCTTCTTGTCCAGTTCGGAGGCCTGTTTGAACTCCGCCTCGGCACCGGCGAGATCCTTCTTCTGCTCCATCAGGATCTGCCCCAGCATGATGTGGAAGCCAAGGTTTTTCGGATAACTGGCCAATTGCGCTTTGATTCGGGCAATCGCCTTATCCGGCTGTTTTTGGACCAGGTCGACGTTCAGCACGCCGCCCATCGCGTCGGTAAAATTCGGATCTTGATCGAGCGCCTGCTGGTAGGCCTTTTGCGCTTCTCCATACTGGTTCTGCGCCATCCGCAGGTTGCCCAACTGCACGTAGGCGGCAGGATCATGGGGTTCCTTCTCGAGCGACCGGTGCACGAACTCATCTGCCGTCGCGTAGTTCTTGCGATCGATTTCGGCGATTGCGCGCAGCAGGTAACCATCGGGAGCCGCCGGCTGGATGGCGATGATCTGGTCCGCCTCCTGCGCCAGTTCCGAGGCGTCACCGCGGTGGATGGCCGTGCCCGCTAACGCCCGATGTGCCTCCACAATGTCGGGAGCCAGACGAACGGCTTCTCTCCACTCTGCCTCTGCTCGGCTGCTGTTGCCCAGCTGAGCAAACGCCAGGCCGAGCTGATAGTGAGCGACGGCGCTATCGGGATCGACTTTCAGCACCGCTTGCAGCGTGGTGCTGGCGTCGTTAGCCTTGCCGGTGCGAATCTCGATCTCGCCTTTGTAAATCTGCGCGTCTTGATCATCGGGTTTCGCCTTTACGATTTCGTCATTCAATTTTCGAGCCTCATCGAGGCGGTCCTTCAGAATCAGCAGCTGAATGTAGTTCTTTTTAACCACTCCGTCCTTGGGATGGTCCTGATAGAGCGAGGCATACTCGGCAGTGGCCTTGTCCAGCTGGTTACTGGAGAAGTAATAATCACCGAGCATGCGATAGCCCGTGGAGTTGTTGGGAAAGTCCTTTTTGGATTGGCGAAGATAGTCTTCGGCCTGGCCCGTCTTGTTCTCGGCGATGTACAGGCCGGCCAGAGAGAGCCTGGGGTTCGGATCGTCGGCAGCGGTCTCCACCGCTCGCCGATAGTACTGCTCGGCTTCGGGAAATCTTCCGCGCGTCTGGTAAAAATTTCCCAGCAGCACCAGCGCGTTGGTGGACTTGGGGCTGAGTTCGACCGCTTTCTTGAAATTGGACTCTGCCGCGTCAAACTGCTGCCCGCGCATCTGTAACATTGCCAAGCTCAGGTACGAATCGGAACGCTGGGGATCCAGTTGCAATGCCTTCTGGATATCCGCCAGCGCGGCGCCGGTGTTGTTGGTGCCGGTGTCGTAGTTCGACCGCGCAATGTAGACGTCGGGATTATTCGGTTGCTGCTGCGCCAGCAGATCCAGTTGCTCCTTCGCCTGAGCGAATTCATGAGCCATGATCAGCAGATTGGCCAGATCGAGGTGGGCCGCATAGTGATCGGGCTTGAATTGCACGGTGGTCATCAGTTCCTGGACGGCGGTTCGCCCGTCTTGCAGCTTTATCGCCGCCAGCGCCAGTTTGTAGTGGGCCTCGGCAAATCGCGCATCTACCTGCAGGGCATTCTGGAACTGGATCTCGGCCTCCCGATACTGGCCTTTGTCGTAGTAGCGCTGTCCGCTTTCGAGGTATCTCTGCTTTTTCTCGTCCGGATTCCCGGTGCAACCTGTCAGTAACGCCGCCAGCACGCAGACCGCCGTCGTCGCTTGCTGAATTTTTGAATCTCTCCCCATACCCATATCGCTGAGCGCCTCGCGTGCCGCAACCTTCGTCTTATCAATATCCTACTGAACCAAGGTACTCTCTTCGCCACGGACTGCGAAAGTTACCGCGGTTTTTATCGCAAACTTGTCGGAGCGGCTGAAAACTCCCAACCCTCGGCTGATCCAGCATACGCTCGTGTTCACGCGCTTTCGTAATCTGTCACAAAGCCCGCCGCCATGGCATAGTTCAATTCGCTATGAGTCACTTCCCCCAAACCACTGCCAACCGGCGTTCTCCACGTGTCAAACTCAATGGGTCAGTCACGGCTGCAATCATGGCCGAAGGCGGCCAGCGGGAGCGCGCAAAACTCCAATCCATCTCTATGAATGGCGGACTGCTGCAGCTGCAGCAGGAGCTAGCGACCGGGGATTTCGTCGAAATCGCCTTCCACACCCGCTCCGGCGCAATCTGCGGCATGGCAGAAATGCTGCGCCCTACGCGCAAGTTTCAAACCGCCTGCCTGCAGCCGTTCCGCTTTGTGGCCCTGGCCGACGATGATCACCGGAAGCTTTCGATGGCGCTCGATTCCGCCCTCGACCGCAGTTTCCTCGATCCGGTCTCCAAAGACATCCATACGCCGTCCGGATTCTGATTCGTCGGATCGGGCAGTCTTCGCGCCGCCACGGAACGCGCTCGATGCGATCGGTCGAGTTCCTAAATAGGCTGGGAGCTTGACCTCGAGCCGCCGCCGCTTGGTTATACTGTGGGTTCCGGCATGACGACGCAGACTATCACCCACTCCGCCGAGGAGACGATCGCCTTCGGCCGAGAGCTGGCCGCACAGCTGCATCCCCCTCTGATCGTTCTGCTGCGCGGCGAACTGGGAGCCGGCAAGACGACCTTGGTCAAGGGGATCGCCGAAGGCTTCGGCGCCGCCCGCGCCGAGGACGTGACCAGCCCCACCTACACCCTCGTCCACCAATACCTTGGACCGAAGGCCACCCTGTATCACATTGATCTGTATCGCATCGAGACCCAGCGTGAGTTGGAAACGCTCGCCCTCGACGACCTCCTCGCCCCAGATTGCATCCTACTGATAGAGTGGGGAGAGAAGTTCCCTCGCTTGCAACGCGACCAGAACGTCGAAATCGCCCTGGGTCAGGTCGAAGAAGAGCGAGCGGGGGAAACGGAGCGCAAAATACAGGTGACCAGCCGTTGAATGTACGGTTCAGGAAAACAGTTGACCGAGGCTGGTTTGCGCAACCGAGTAGTGCGGTTAGCCTGGCACTGCCGACCGGGGCAAAATTCAATCCACTGCAGGGGAGCGGGAATCAAACTTGAGAGTTATCAACGTCATACTTGTCTGTCGATTGCTCGTAGCGGTCTTTTGCGCTGCGCAGAGCACACCAGATTCTCCGCCATCCGCGGCAGATCCCTCCGCCCAGCAGCCTCCGGCAACCGTCGGCCAAACGCCGCAGCAGACACCGGCTCCGGCCAAACCGTCGACTGGTCAGCCAAGCCAGCCTGGCGATCAGAGCCAGGGAGAGGGAAAGGACACTCAATCTGCCAAGGATGCGGCGAATGGCGGCACGGCATCCGGCACCTCCAAAGACCGTCTTTTCTTTGCGCTGCCGAACTTCTTGACGGTGGAGAATGCTGGCAAGATTCCGCCCCTGACAACCGGGCAAAAATTCAAAGTGGTCGCCCAGGGCTCGTTCGACCCGGTGCTAATCGCCTGGTACGCTGCGCTCTCCGGTATCAGCCAGGCCGAAGATAGCGAGGACGGCTACGGACAGGGCGCCGCGGGCTTCGGGAAGCGCTACGGCGCCTACGCTGCCGACGGCACGATCGAGAATTTCTTTGTGGGTGCCATCCTTCCTTCCGTCTTGCATCAGGACCCGCGCTTCTTCCCCAAAGGTCAAGGCAGTTTTTCCAGCCGCACCGAGTATGCCGTGAGCCGTATCTTCATTACCCGCAGCGATTCCGGCCACCGACAGTTCAACTTCTCCGAAATGGTGGGCGCCGCTCTCGCCTCTACCATCTCAACCTACAGTTACCATCCCCGGGCCGACCGCACCGTGGGAAATACCGCCAGTGTATGGGGATCGCAGGTGGGCTACGATACCGTCACGCTGGTGGTCAAGGAATTTTGGCCCGACATCCGCCGGAAATTGAAGAAGCAGCACTGAGGCGGCCAGACGATGCCTCCGAAATCGGCGACAGTCCGTAAAGCAACCGAATCCGATCTCGAAGTGGGTTTGATCTGTGCTGATCGCGACGGTAATCGCATTCGTATCGACCGCCTCGATTCCGGCGCGGGAACGCTCTCCTATCATTTTCTGAACGATGAATTGCGAGTTCAGGAGGGCGTCAAAGAACACTCCATCGAGCGGTTCGTAGGCGAAGGCTGGTATGTCGCCGCCGCAGGGCGAAGCCTGTAGAAAGCGGCCCGTCTGGCCCGATCTCTCCGAGCGCAGTGACAGAAGGTTGGGATCTTGTGCGGTGGCGCAGGTGGCGAGCAGTGCCCAAGCCAGGTATCAGGCTCGAAAAACCTTCTCCCACTGGCGACGTCTAAAACGGCTGAGTTTCACGATGCCTTGATTTCCGGCAAGTCCTATAAAACGCCGGTGCGGCAGCGATATCAGCCACGTCTCTCCCGGCGGACGCTTCGGCCGGCCATTGCATCGCTTCCCTGCGATTGTCAATTCAAGCCGTAGCCAGAGGCTCGGGGCCAGGGCGACCGCCGAAGGCCAGCCCAGGCCTGATTCCGCGACGTCATTGAGGAGGCAGAAAGGAAGGGCAATCCCGCTAGGACGGCACCCAATTCCGACGCTCGACAAACGTAGGTGGCTCGTAGGTTTGCCCATTCGCCAACCGCTGCTCCTCCCGCCGCGTGGACCACAATAACACCGGCCCGAGTGCCGCCGCTGTCAGCCTCGCCACCACCGGAAATTCACTTTCGACCTCACGGCGCAGTTTGTGAATCTTCGCGCTTACGCCGCGATTCACTTTCTTGAACTCCCGCTCCATCGCCCAAAGCGCCGCGTTATATGCGCTGCTGAGCTTCTTCACTTCTCGCTCAAAACGCTCGCGGACGCGCGCGTCAGGGTGATCCTTGTATCGCCGCCAGCCCATGAGCATGGTCTGGCACATGCGATAAAGGCTTGGCCCATTGCTCTCAAAATCGCGCCAGAAGGCCCAATCCAGAAAGCGCTTGGAGTCCTCGCGCGAAATTGAGGCATGCCGGAAGTTGAATTTGAACTGCCCGTGAATATCGGCAGGATCCACGTCGGTCAGCAAACGCCCCTGCTCGGCCATCTCCGCATAGAGCGGGGTCCCCGGAACCGGGGTGTAGAGCATGAACTGGTGAAAGTCGGTCTGGTGCGCGATGGCGGCTTCGATTTCCTCGACGATGTTGTCCGGCGTATGGTGTTCGAGTCCGACGATCGTCGAGCCCTGCACCCGGATCCCGTGCTCGCGCAGTTCGTGCGTCAGTTGCCGGGCGTCGTTGCCTTGCAGCTTGCTGTAGCTCGACCGCGGAGACTCCAGCCCCATCCATACCCAGGAGACACCAAGTTCGACCAATTCCAGCATCGTGTACTTGCGGATGGCATTCGCCGAGGCGAACACGGAAAGCTCCCAGCTCTTACCCGACTTCTTCATGAGTTCGAGAAGTCGCATGGCGCGCGTCCGATGCAGCAAGAAATTCTCGTCCATCACAAAAAAGGACTGGACTTTAAGTTCGGATTCCATCCGGCACATCAGAGCAAACAATTCGTCGCCCGTCTCATAAAAATTGATGAACTTCCCCTTGCCGCCGAAAAAAGAAGAAGTGGTACAGAAGTTGCACCCCATCGGGCAGCCCACCGACGGAATCAGCGTGGCCGCCGTCCCGCCTTTGCGATTCGGCAGCTTGAGTCCCATGATGCGGGTCTCCAGCCCGGAAATAATATTGGGATGGCGAATGGGTGCGCTTGCGTCTTCTCCCAGATACCGTCGCATCCAGGAGATGCCCTCGCCGCGCACAATGTGATCGGCGTCAATCATCGTCTCCACATCCGGAAGGGCGGTCACATGTCCGCCCACCACAATGACCGAGTCGGGCGACAGTTCCCGCACCATGCGGCACATTTCGCGAACCTTGCCCACATTCACGATGATCGAGGAGATCCCGACGATGTCGTACTTGTTCGTCGTCAATTCACGGGCAAAGGCTTCGCGAGTGGGAAAATCCAGCACGCTGCAAGGTGCCGAAATATTTTCCTGAATCATCATGATGCCCCATGATCGATGAAACATGCGCAACGAAAAACTTCCCTGCGCCCGCGTCACTTGATTGTGATAAAGCTCCATCGGATTGATGGCCCGGCTGCCGAACTGGTCGTCCTGCGCATAAGGGCCAAACACGGAGCTCAACAGAATACGAGCATGACTTCCCTTGAGATGGGTTTCCATTTTCATTTTGAAAGAGATTCGATAACCGCAGGATATTGGCCGGGTGGGAAGGTGTGCGGTGATCCTGGTTACATTACAAAAATATTACGTGGGCTTCCAGCGATGAATTCCGGTTGCGCATTGTTCGCCCTTTCATAATTCCCAGGGCAAGGCCCGATTCTCTACGAATCTTTAACGAAGGCCTTATTCGAAATTTATGGGCCGTAGCATCCAATCTCTTGAGTGGTTCGGAGGCGTTCCGGTGGCGAATCCCGAACGGGAATCTTGGAGGGTTGCCTCGACCGTCATTACGGCATTTTGTCTGGCTGCCATCGCGTTCAATCTCCGGTTCTTGGTGGCGCTCTGCTTGGAGGGCAGGTCCGCTTGGGTCCGGGACGGCAAAGCCGAAACGACGGGACAAGCAACCCGCGGTCACGCCTGCGGTAGAACGCAAGCGATCGGGCAAGCGCCCGAAACACGAACGGAACTAAGAAAGGTTATTTGCCAATGTCCATCGAGGAAGTATCAGCCGAACAACTAGCGGAACTTTTCCATCACTATCACCAGGCCCTGGCGCCGGATTTCGGTTGTATAACGGGCGCACCGCGGGAGTCGTGGGAACAAATATCCCAGCCCGAGAAGAATCGGATGGTAGCGGCGGCGCGCCTCACGATCCTGGAAGTGGCCGCCACGGAAAGGAAACCGAAGACAGAAGACGTTTGCCATCCCTGGCCAGGCGGAGTGGGGCTGCTAAGAGCCGCGGCTTCGAATAGCGACTAATGCGGTAAATAGCCGGACTCCATCGGCAGTTTGCCGTCCACCCTGACCACCCGTACGTGATCGTTGATGGATCGCTCTTCGACCAGACCGATCGCCCCCGGGGTGGAGGCGACCGCATCAATCACATCTGCATCCGACTCCACCGTCCGGATCGAATCTCGATGGGAGGCGAGTTGCGTTTTCACCTCGGCTGCGGTCATCTTATTAAGGTGTTCGAGCGTCGTGATCTCGTCCGCTGAAGAACCGTGCAGTACGATGGTCACGGACTTTCCGTCCGGCCACTTCTTCACTTCCCCTTTGAAGATCCTAGCCAAATGGGCGGAGGTAAGATCCTGAATCTGGTTGTCCTTGCTGACCACGACCGCCATGTGATGGGCAAAACAGGGATGCAGTGACACCACCATCCAAACACCGAAGCAGACAATCATGCGGCACTTCATAGAACAGTAGGTTACTTCCTGGGGGTCCAGGATTTTTGTCAACAACTTGTCAAAACCGTGACCTCGGTAACCATTGCGGTCAATCCGCGGAGCCGCTTCATCGGCAGCCGCGCGCTCAGAATCCCATGATGTTGTATCCGCAATCCACGTAGATGGTCTCGCCGGTAATGCCCGAACTGGCGTCCGAAGCAAGAAATACTCCCGCGCTGCCCACCTCACTGACTTCAACATTGCGTTGCAGGGGTGCTCGCTCGGCGTGTCCCTTCAGCATGTCTCCCAGGCCCGAGATGCCGCGCGCTGCCAGTGTCTTGATCGGTCCCGCGGAAATCGCGTTGACCCGAATCTTCCTTCGTCCCAGGTCGTACGACAGATAACGAACCGTGCACTCCAGCGCCGCCTTGGCCACTCCCATCACGTTATAGTGCGGCACAACTTTCTCCGCGCCATAGTAGGTCATGGTAATGACGCTGCCTCCGTCTTCCATGAGAGGAGCCGCCGCCCGGCACACGGCAATCAGGGAATACACGCTGACGTCGTGCGCAATGCGGAAACCTTCGCGCGAGGTGTTTACGAAGTCAAAATCGCTCTTCAGTTCTTCTGCGGGAGCGAACGCCACGCTGTGCACGAGAACATGCAGCTTGCCGTAACGCTCCTTGAGTTTCTCGAACAGGACTGCGATCGCCGCATCATTCGCAACGTCGCACATGAATCCTTCCGCACCGGGCAGCGAAATAATCAGGTCGCGAGCTTCTTGCTCCAGCCGTTCGTTCTGGTAGGTGATCGCAAGGTTTGCGCCTGCCGCGTGCAGCCCTTGGGCGATTGCCCAGGCAATCGACCGCTTGTTCGCCACTCCAAACACAACCGCAGTCCGCCCCTTCAAATCGTCAAACATGAATGGAAGCTCCCGGTGGAAAGAAGAAAGAATACCAGCAATGCAAACCTCTCAGGGGTGCATTAGAAGGGGCCGCCGCTAATCCGCCGCCGCCGCCACCGCCCTCGGGGCTCCGATCGGCCAGCAAGCGCTCCCGAAAGCCAGTGCGTAAACGGCCGCGATCACTCCAAACCCGGCGGCCAGGTTGACCCGCGAAGCAATCCATCCCACTGCCAGTCCCAAGCCGACCTGCAGAAACGTCCCAAAGAAATAAAACGTGTTCTGCACGCGCCCCATAAACTGCGGTGGCACCTGTTCCATCAAGCTTGTGTTCATTGCCACCCCGCTGACCCCGCGCGCCGACCCCATCAGCCCGTAAAGCAAAACCGCCATCCCGAGCCAAGGAGAGAACGGCGCGAGCGCCATGGTTAGCGTCAGCAGCAGCATGGCGAGAGCAATCGACCACCGCGCCCCCACCCGTTCAATCAACACCGGAGTGTACAGCGCGCTGAGAAACGCTCCCACGCCCCATCCCCCATTCAACCATCCGTAGCCGGTCGCGCCGGCATGAAAAACGCGGTCGCTCAGCGGGGCCGTCACCACGACTCCGGTCATCATCGCGCCCAGAAACAGAGCCCAACTCGTCCCCAGAAAAACCACGCTGCGATGGGAGCGCAAAAATACAAGCCCTTCGCGCATCTCGCGCACGAACCGTTCCACGGCAGTTTCTGCTGCCTGCAGATCGTGACGCAGTTCGACCGCTCGCGGCACCACATGTCGCCCCTGGCGCACCGCGAAGTAGCAGGCAAACGAAACCGCATAAGTGCTCACGTCGATCAGCAGCACTCCGCCCAGCCCAATATGTTCATAGACAAATCCAACCAGCGCCCCGGCAATCAACCACCCGCCCTGCACTCCAGCCAGCAGAAATGTGTTCGAGTGCACAAACTCGCCCTCGGGCGTCAGTTCCTGGATCAGCGCCGTGATCGTGGGCCAGAACATCCAGAAGCCAGCCGCCACCAGCGTATTCATCAGGTAGAGTTCCCACACCCGCACGCGTCCGACAAACGCCAGCACCGTTACCGTGAGAATAACGACGGCGCGCAAACCATCCAGCCACATCACCAGCCGTCGCCGGTCTTCGCGATCGATGATGACACCGGTGAAGGGCAGCATCAGCATCGCCGGAATCGTTTGCAGAGCCGCAAACGTCCCCAAAGCCATCTCGGAATGGGTGCGCTGCAAAATCGTCCAGGCCACGGCGGCGGAGTTCATGCCGCTGCCCAGCATGGAGATCACGTTCGCCGCAAAAACAAATCGCAGCGAGCGTTTTTGCAGAATGGAGCGCACACTTCGAATCTAACATGGAGGGCCAAGGGCGATTTTTACGGCCCGGTGCGTTTCCTCCAAAAGCGCCCGCGGTCGCCGGGGCCACAATTGGGTTTGGAATCGCGCCGCGCAAATCCCGCTCCTCCAGATCTTCCCAGCCCTTTCCGCCGATTGGCGCAGGGAGCGCCTTCCCGTTCTTTAGTAATCCAGGACGATCGAATCTGGCGAGGGGCCCGACTGTCGACCGCGATCGAAAACGAACCCGGGCGGAGGGTGCGGTCGGAGGGAAGGGGGAGCCAGAGACGGGCGGCCCCGGCCAGGTGGCGTCCCGGGCGCTTGCAGTGAGGCTGAGCGGTGATTAGGCGGAGATCACGGACTGCCGTACAGAGCGAGCAGGGACATCCTCGACAGGCCATCTTGCGAGGAACGCGGGAATTCCTCCCCCGGATGAGTACACAAGCGCCGTCCAGGCGTCGTCTGACCAAGGCGGTACTGCCGTTAAGGCAGGCCGAGCCGGGACAAAACCTGGAACCCAGGCGTCCCGAGTGGTTCCTCTCAACTGGTTGATTTCACGCAGGATGGCTGAAATCAGCCACTCGTCTTTCCGCAACTTTTCGGGCCGGTCCGCGTTTAACTGAGTAGGCGCTTCAGAGCAAACAAACTGAAGGACCTCACGCTCCGGCGGGCTCCAAGCACGGAAGGACCGAGCGGACGAAAAGGGGAGGTTCACCATGAAATACCTGAGATATGCTGCGTTGTTGGCTTTACTGACGATGCCGCTGGCGTATTCGCAAGCCGCAGTTCGAGTCGGAATCGGTGTCGGAGTTGGCGGTTATGTGGCGGGGCCTCCGGTTTGCTCGTACGGCTACTACCCAGACTATCCGTACACTTGCGCGCCTTATGGCTATTACGGTCCAAGCTGGTTCGCCAACGGAATCTTCATTGGCGCCGGCCCTTGGTATCACGGGTTCGGACATCCGTACTATTCGGCTTACGGCCGCGGCTTCTACGGACGCGGCTTTGACCGGGGATACGGACACGGACCGGTAGTTGCACGCCGCGGTTTTGAAGGACACGGCCCCGTTGCCAGCGCGCGCGGGGGGTTCCGCGGCGGGTCACGCGGTGGGCGCCGCTAACCAAAACAATTGGCCCGGATTGATCGTCGATCGCAGATCCCACGGCTGGCAGCTCGAACTCTGCCAGCCGTTCTCTTGTGGCCGCCTCCGGCAGGCGAGCGCCTCCGTCCGGCATCGCTCCCGCGGAGTGAGCAAGAGAACTATGCTGCCAGGCGCTTCAGGATCTCTCGGCCCAGCTTTTGCGTTTCGCCGAACGATTTCTGATATGCGACGAAGATTCGGTTCAGCTCGAGCGACTGGTCGGCCGTGAGTTTATGGCGGAGCATCATGTCGCGCACATGAACAGGGTTGGGCAGAGTCGCCTCTTCGGTCAGTTCTTCGAGAGCTGTGGAAGGGTTGTAGTGATACATGATCTAGATTCTATCGCGTCGACTTCAATTTCCCACTCTTCGGTGGCGGAATCGGCGGTCACCGCAGCCAGGGTGTTGGCTTTCCGAGCGGCGGCAAGCTCCTCGCAGTCGCGTTGTCGTTGCTTCTGCTGATGAAAGTCGCTGAGCACAGTCTCCACGGTGGCGGCGAGCTGATCGGAACTCTTGTCGAGATGGAGAGCGGACTTTTCGAAGTACGCAGCGGCGCCTTCGTGAAGGAGTTTCTCCTCGTTCTTGCGAGAGAGGCTGGTGAGAACAATGACCGGAATCTCCATGGTGGCGGGATTGCTTTTGAGGGATTTCAGGACTTCCGGACCGCTTAGCTTCGGCAGGAGCATGTCGAGCAGGATGACGTCGGGCATTTTCTGCGTCGCCACCCGCAAGGCCTCCTCGCCGTCGGCAGCGGTGCTGACCTGGTAACCGGCTCTGGACAAAGCGCGCTCGTTGGCGATGCGGAGAAACTTGCTGTCCTCAACCAACAGCACCTTGGCGTTCATGGCCTCATACAGCCCTCGTAAGGTCACATCGGCAAGGCGGAGGGGAACATGAACGCGCGCAGGGTCCAAGCGGGCAAGACCTGTGGTTACCTCAGATCGCCGCTCAAACCCAAAAGGAAAGGGCGGCTGGCGCCGCCCCTATTTGCTTGCCGGTTAGAAAGACGCCCCGACGGGGCGTCCGTGACTGCGGTTCGGTCGTCCTAGGTTCCTTCGTTCCAGCTGGCCAAATACTCTTCCTGCTCGGAGGTAAGGCGATCGATTTTAATGCCGAGCGACTCGAGTTTTAGTTTGGCTACGCGCTTATCGAGATCGGCCGGCACCGTGTAAACCTTCTTTTCGAGCGAGGCGTGGTTTTTCACCATGTATTCGCAGGAAAGAGCCTGGTCGGCAAAACTCATATCCATCACCGAGGCGGGGTGGCCTTCGGCGGCCGCCAGGTTGATGAGGCGGCCTTCGCCGAGCAGGTTGATGCGGCGGCCATCTTTCATGGTGTACTCGTCGACGAAGTTGCGCGTCGTGCGCTTGGACGAGGACATCTTCTCGAGCGACGGGATATCGATTTCAACGTTGAAGTGTCCCGAATTCGAAATAATGGCGCCGTCTTTCATGAGCGCGAAGTGCTGCTTGGTGAGCACGTTCTTGTTGCCCGTCACGGTACAGAAAACATCGCCGAGTTTCGAGGCCTCTTCCATGCTCATCACCCGGAATCCGTCCATTACGGCTTCCAGCGCCTTGGTCGGATCGATTTCCGTGACAATGACTTCAGCACCGGCGCCGCGGGCACGCGAGGCCAAACCGCGCCCGCACCAGCCGTAGCCGGCGACGACGAACTTCGATCCGGCAAGCAGGAAATTTGTGGCACGGATGATGCCGTCGATGGTGGATTGCCCCGTGCCGTAGCGATTGTCGAACAGGTGCTTGGTGTCGGCGTCATTGACGGCGATGATGGGATAACCGAGCACGCCTTCCTTCGCCATCGCACGCAAGCGGATCACGCCTGTGGTGGTCTCCTCGGTCCCGCCAATCACGTTCGCCAATTCCGCCTTGCGCTTGGTGTGCAGGATGGAAACCAGATCGGCGCCGTCATCCATGGTGATCTGCGGTTTGTGATCGACCGCCGCCATGATGTGCGAGTAATAGGAGTCGTTGTCCTCGCCCTTGATGGCAAAAACGGGAATGTTGTAGTCGCGCACCAGGCTGGCGGCGACATCGTCCTGGGTGGAGAGCGGGTTGGAGGCGCAGAGCGCCACATCCGCCCCGCCATCGCGCAGGGCAATCATCAGATTGGCGGTCTCGGCGGTCACGTGCAGGCAGGCCGAAACGCGGATATCCTTGAGCGGCTGGTTCTTAATGAATTCTTTGCGGATGATCTGCAGAACCTGCATCGACTGGTTTGCCCACTCGATGCGCTTCTTGCCCAGATCGGCGAGTTCAAGACTCTTCACGTCGCGGCTGATTGATGTTGTAGCCATTGCTTCTCCTCGTCCCCGGATGATTACGCTGGATTGTTAGCCCCTTAAGGGGCATGGGATTTCGAAACACTTTCGGCGTCGCGAAAGCGATGCCCTGATACGAGGCTCCGGATGCGAATCGCACTGGAAACCCTGAGTGCTCGCTGGCGAAAGACCGAAGCAAGCCCCGTCTTTCGCTCGTGGTGAGATTATTTCCTTACCCCCGCCGGCTCCCGCCTCAAGCCGGCGTCGGTTGCCAGCTTGGCGGCCTTGTCGGTTGTTTCCCAGGTGAAATCGGGATCACTGCGACCGAAGTGTCCGTAGGCGGCGGTCTTGCGGTAAATCGGACGGCGCAGGTTGAGCGTTTCTATGATCTCGCGCGGTTTGAGCCTGAAGTTGGCTCGCACCAGATCCGGAATTACGGCCGCATCAATCTTTTCAGTTCCGAACGTGTCCACCAGGACGCTCACGGGATCGGCCACTCCGATGGCGTAGGCAAGCTGCACTTCACAACGGTCGGCAAGGCCCGCGGCCACGATGTTTTTCGCGATGTAGCGCGCCATGTAGGCGGCCGAACGATCGACCTTGGTCGGATCCTTGCCGCTGAAAGCGCCGCCGCCGTGACGGCCCATGCCACCGTAGGTGTCCACGATGATCTTCCGTCCGGTCAAACCGGAATCGCCCATCGGACCGCCGATGACGAAACGCCCGGTAGGATTGATGTGGTACTTGGTGTCGGCATCGAGCAGGCTGGCGGGTACGACCGTCTGGATCACATGCTTCAGAATGTCGGCGCGCAGTTCGTCGTTTCCCACACTTTCCGAATGCTGGGTGGAGACGACAACCGCATCCACACGCCTCACTTTTTTCTGCGCGTCGTATTCGACCGTGACCTGGGATTTTCCGTCCGGCCGCAGGTAAGGGCAGGTTCCGTTCTTGCGAACCTCGGCAAGTTTCTGGGTAAGTTTGTGGGCCAGGGAAATCGGAAGAGGCATCAGTTCGGGAGTTTCGTTGCAGGCGTAGCCGAACATCATGCCTTGATCGCCTGCCCCACCGGTATCAACGCCCATGGCGATATCGCCGGACTGCTTGTTGATGCTGGAAATTACGGCGCAGGTATTGGAGTCGAAGCCATAAACAGCGTTGTCGTAGCCGATCGACTGCACGACCCCGCGTACCAGATTCTGAAAGTCGACGTAGGCTTTGGTGGTGATTTCGCCGGCAATCACGACCAGGCCGGTACAGGTCAGGGTCTCGCAGGCGACGCGGCTGTTCGGATCGTCACGAAGGCAGGCGTCGAGAATGGCGTCGGAAATCTGGTCGGCGATCTTATCCGGGTGTCCCTCGGTTACCGACTCCGAGGTAAATAGAAAACGATTGGTTGCTGGCAATCTGGTATCTCCTCAAGGTGACTTCGGCTTCACGTCCGATCAAGGCGGGCCTACAGAAGCCAAGGGGTTTTTCCCAAGCTCGACTCAATTTCGGGTTTGGCTTCAGCTTCCCTAAAACGGTATCAGAGATCACGGCCCGAAGGCAATGAAATTGAAAGGGTTGAGGAGAGATTTCATTGAGCGGGAGCTGGATCGCGGCGAATGGCGTGAGTGGTGCGGTAAATGAAGAAAAGAAAGCAATAATCTCAAGGCGTCGGGGGTAAAGGGACGATTCCGCTGGGGCCAAAAGTAACGACCTTCACCTCGCCAGAGCTTCCCCTGGAGTCGAGCTTTTTCCCGTTAAAAACAAAGTCGACGCCACCCGCGTTTCCGGCCTTGACGGTAATCTGTTTCCGGCCCCGGATTGTACGTTCGCCGCCAGCCTTAAGGAGTTCGGCAGGGAGCTTTTGCCCGTCGGCTGTAATGGTCACCCAGGATTCTTCGCGAGACTGGATGACGACGGTAAACTCGGCCCCGGTCCGAGAGGCGCCGTTCTGCGAGGCGGGGCTGGCGGAAGCCGGCGCGGGATTGGCGTCGCCCGAGGTTGCGGCTGAGCCCGGCTCCGTCGCTGGGGCGGCGCTCGTTTGGTTTGGCGGAGTGCCGGGTGCTCCGCCTGCGGAGCCGCCAGATGTCGGCATGGTGATGGTCGAGGCTCCGCCGTCGGGCTGTTTTGCAAGCTGCTGACGGCGATGGCTCCAGAAGGAAAGCGCGAGCGCGATAGCAAGCAGAGCCGCGGCGAATGCACCCCACGGCAGAGGGCGGGAAGGAGTTTCGGGGACAACTTCGACCCGACCGGTACGCTCGGCCCTTTCGCGTGCACTTGGGTTGCGCGTGTCGCCTTCCCGGGTGGCAATTTCGGTCGATACCGGAGGAGCATCGCCCGAGGCTTGCAGATATTCGGCTACGGTCTGATCCTCGTCGAGGCCTACGCAGCGAGCATACGCGCGGACGAATCCTTTATTGAAGATGCCTCCCGGCAACTGGTTGAACTTGTCTTCTTCCAGTGCCTGCAGCATGCGCGTGCCGATCTTCGTGGACAGGGAAATCTGCTCGAGCGAGATCTTACGCTTCTCGCGTTCCTTCTTGAGTTTTTCGCCAAAGGACGGCAAACCAGTCTCTCGCTCTCGCCGGACGGAGAAACGAAATTCTACTCTGTTGGCCAGCGAGATCCTAGTAGATTCAGGCCCGAACCCCTGCCACTGCACACCCGATTCCGACTCGGTGCGGTTCACTGCGTCAGGCGGAACTCCCCGTGCAGTGCCGCATTGGAGTCTCCGCCTGACCCCATTTTCTCTGACGCGGGCCCCGAAGCCGCAATCGGTCTTCGCCAGCGTGAACTGTAGGTTGTGCCTTGCCGCCCGGCTCCGACGCAATCCGGTCGAGACCCTTCCATTAGTTCACCGGCCGTGAGGCGCCGTCCGCGCGCTGGTGGAATGTAAAGCCGGGCACGGCGTCATCGTCGGAGTCCGTTTCAGATTGTCGAACGAGAAGTCGGTGTAGCTGAGACCATAGGCGAGAGAATAAAAGTCGCGCGACCTGAACTGGAGCGAGGTTTGCGGAATTTGCGTGAGGTTGTGGCTGGTGGAGACAGGGCTGCAGGCGGGTTGGCGTGACTGGTACTGGTTACCGACGTTCGTTGCCCGGGCGGCGCACGCAAACCTATAATTTTGTATCCAACTGCCCGAACGGGGATTTCATGTCAGAGACAGCGGGTACCTCCCCAATTCGCCTGTCACAAGAACTCACCATCTTTCATGATGTCGCCAAAGCGCTGACCTCCTCGCTCAACCTGGATTCCATCCTGCAGACCATCATGGAGAAAATGGCGGAGTACTTCCGGCCGGACACGTGGTCCCTGCTGATGGTCGATGAGGAAAAAGAGGAGCTCTATTTCGCCATCGCGGTGGGGGCGGCGGCGGAAGTTTTGTCCAAGGCGCGACTGCGGGTGGGGGAGGGAATCGCGGGTTGGGTGGCCAAGCACGGACATGCGTTGATCGTGCCCGACGTGCAGAGCGATCCTCGCTTCTCATCCCGACTCGATGAGCTGACGCGGTTGCAGACGCGCTCGGTCATCTGTGTGCCGTTGCGCTCGAAACACCGGGTGCTGGGCGTGATTCAGCTGGTGAACGCCAATGTGGGCCTGACCGAACAGGAAATGTTCTTCCTGCAGGCCTTGTGCGATTACGCCGCGATTTCGATTGAGAATGCGCGGGCCGTCGAGAAGATTCAGGAGTTGACCATCACCGACGATTGCACGGGCCTGTTCAACGCCCGCCATCTTCACAAAACGCTTGAAACCGAGGTCTATCGCTCGGCGCGCTTCGGCTATCAGTTTAGCGTGATCTTCATTGACCTCGACCACTTCAAATCCGTCAACGATACGCATGGGCATTTGGTGGGAAGCCGGCTGCTGGCAGAAGTCGGCTACCTGATCAAGGCGCAGCTGCGGCTCATCGATTTTGCTTTTCGCTATGGTGGAGACGAGTTTGTTGTTCTGCTGCCGCAGACCGCCAAAGATCAGGCGGTGGTTGTGGCGAAACGTCTGCAGGATTCGCTGCGTGCAGGGACCTTCTGCATGGAGCAGGGGTTGAACCTGAAGCTCCGTGCCAGCATGGGCCTTGCGACGTTTCCCCATGACGCACAAACGCCGCACGACATTATTCGACAGGCGGACGAGATGATGTATATGGTGAAGAACACGACGCGCGACAATATCGGCGTTGCTTCGCAGGGGCTGATGGAGCCGTAGTTTTTCGCACGTTCTGTTGGTCGCGCGGAGTGATCAAGCTCCCGCCGCAAGCGCGAGATTCATCGGAAAATGCAAACGAAAAGAGCAGCCGATGGGCTCGCCACCCAGCGATAACCTAGGGCGGGTTCTCCGCCTGCGGCTTCTCCCGTTTCCGCATTTCCGCGGGTGCATCGCTTGGAGCCTTCGAATCGGTGGAGTCCGGTTTCCAGGTAAACGGATTGGCCGGAGCGGTGGGATTTACCCCGAAATCCCATACATAAAGATTGATGCCTTCTTTTCCCAGCAACTCGGCGACGGCGTATTCGCCTGGCGCGAGAGGGTCGGCGGGGGTGAGCTTGACCCAGCCTCCGATCATTGCAGTGACCGTAGCTGCGACGAAGCGCTCGTCGCTTTTTGTTTGCCCGGTAACGGCAACCTTGACAGCGCCGGCGACGCGTTTGCCGCCTTTGACCTCGATACGAATGATCTTGAAGCGCTCGGTCGGCGGAAGCGGTGGAGCCTCGCCCGGGGCGGTGCGCGCGCTAGCGGCCCCGTCATTGTCGTCGAGATGGACGAAAATCGACGGGATTGAGGTATGCGACTGGATCTTGGCGTGCGGTCCCGGAAGTTCGATGGTCTGCTTCGCACCCGCCAGTGGGTTGATTACCGCGTGCAGAATCGCTGACTTACTGTTCTTATCCACATCCGCTCCCGACTGTTGCAGTTCCGCCAACTGCGGCTGGTTTTCGTAGGTCTCGAGCAAAAAGATACCGCCCTCATTCGGCAGCCGCAAACCAGGCGCGATTTCCGGTGCCCGCGCCTGTTCAGCCTTCCGTTCGGCCTCGATCTCCTTGTCGAGTTCGACCGCTTCCGGAGCGAGTTTGCCCTCCTGCCGGCCTTGTTCGAATTGGTTGGTGGCATCCCAATCGATCAGCGATTTCGGAACTTCCTCCCACTCGCCGCGGTCGGCGCTAAAGTAGCGGACGCGGTCGCCGTGAATTTCATACTTGGTGACGGGCTGGTAGGAGCCGTCTTTCAGGATGAGGCGGCGAGCTTGAGGTTGGGCGGGAGCTGGCAACCGGCAGGACAACAACATCGTCAGGATTGCGGCCGCGAGCCATCCCGTCTTGCCCACGCGCGTCGGAAAAAACAATGATTGCATGGCGCGAAACATTATCCGCCCTTTCGCGTGCTTGTGGAAGGTTGGATGCGGCGGGCTTTGCGCAGGAGCCTTGAGCGGCATGCAACTTTGGCTGTTGCCCGGTCCACCCGGTCCAAGATCGCATTGTTGCCGGAGCGCGATCGGCGTAAAATCCGCGGAAGCGAGACGCAGCAAAACAACCTTTGCCCGTATGTTGACTCGGTTTCGGTGAGCCGGTCATCGGGCCCGCGCGTGTTGGACACCGATCTTGTGCAGCGAAAAAAGCGATTGAAGGAGACATCCATGTCTGATTTGAGCAAGCTGCCGCAAGCGTCAAAGGCGTGCCTGCCGGCGGGTGTGACCGGCCAACATGAAAAAGATGCTTTCGAAATTCGCTTCGGCACCGCCACCGAGCAGGCAACACCGACCGGGAGCGTAAAGCACCCCACCAATGGCGATGAAGGGCGCTATGGAGACAAGTCCGGCACCTACACCAAGTGCCTGGCGCAGCAGGCCTATGGCGTGGTCTCAGCGAGCGCCTTCAAGTTATTTCGAACCGCTCTCGGCTCGGCCGATGGAGCGATTTCGGGCACGGCCGACTTTGAGGTTCCAGGCCTGCTCGGCGCGGGCCGCAAGCTGAACGGGCCGCAGGCCGCCTTCGCCCTCACCTTGAACGGAGCCGACGCGCAGCACTTTGGAGACGCCATCGCTCCGCCCGCTCCCCGGCTGGCCAGCCCGGAATATGCCACTGAACTGGTCGAGTTGTACTGGGCTTCGTTGCTGCGCGATGTCGCCTTCACCGAGTATGAGACGAACTCCGTCGCGATCGCCGCCGCCAATGAGTTGAGTACCCTCGTGGCCACCTATGCGGGGCCCACGCAAAACGGCGCGGTCACGCCCCGTCTGCTGTTTCGCGGCGGGCTGACCCTCCCCGGGCGGAAAGGCAAACCGCCAAAGACCTATTTTGCCGGCGAAGAAATTGGTCCCTACATTTCGCAGTTCTGCATACTGCCGACCCACCTCGGCGCCCAGGCAATTGACCAGAAAATGCAAACCTACGTTGCTGGCGTCGATTACATGACCGATTTGACGACTTGGGGAGGCATTCAGAACGGTGTGACGCCCACGCTCGCAAACATCGCTGATGCCGTCCCTCGCTATATGCACAATGGGCGGGCGCTCGCCTCCTTTACTCATCAGGACGAACTGTATCAGGCTTACTTGGCCGCGTACCTCGCCTTGAACTCGTTGTTCCCGACTTTCAGCACCATCCAAAATCCCGGAAGCCCGTACGCCGGCTACAAGCAAGAGCAACCCTTCGGGAACTTCGGCGGCCCGGATATCACCTCCACCCTGGGTGCGGTCTCGAGAGCGGCCATCAATGCCGTCTGGTACCAGAAATGGATTGTCCACTTGCGACATCGTCCCGAGTCCGCGGGCGGCATCGTGCAACTGATCCAGACCGGACGGGGCAATCTGATCGAGGGACACGTCGACCCCATCGTGCTGAACTCGGCAGCCTTGAATTTGAGCCGCATGCGCCATCAGAGCTACCTGTTATCGCAAGCCTTTCCCGAAGGTTCGCCCGCTCATCCGGCCTATCCGACCGGGCACGGCGCCGTTGCCGGTGCCTGCATCACCGTGCTGAAGTTCTTTTTCAACGGAGAGGCTACGATTCCTTTCCCGATGGTTCCCTCGAGTGACGGCCTCAGGCTCGAGCCCTACACCGGCACCGACGCCTCGCAGATGACGGTGAACGGCGAGCTGCACAAGCTCGCGCACAACATCTCTTTCGGCCACGGCATTCACGCCGGCATCCACTGGCGCAGCGATACGGATTATTCCATCCTGCTGGGTGAAGCGGTGGCGCTGAAGTTTCTGCAAGATCAGGCCTACACCTACAGGGAGGATTTCGCAGTCAAACTGACCCGGCTCGACGGCTCGACGGTTACGATCAAAAATTGCTAGCACCCGGGGCTCTAGCATCCCAACCTCCTCGAACCCGTCAGAGCGGCAACCCCGGGAAAGCCGTTTTGTCGGTGTCGGAATCGTGTGCGGCTCCGCCTTTCAGGACTTTCGTCCGCCGCGCGACTGTTCCCCGGGCGCTGGCCAGTGGTAGGTGGAGGGTTCGAGGAAAACCATCCTCGGAAACAAGAGGCAGGAGCCGACAGGGCAAGGAAGCAGTTGAATGTTTCAGCCCGCGCGAGGGTTCGGGCCGCCAGAATGTTTTCCACATTCCCTTCCGGAAAAACTTCTGTCATAATTGATCGTGCACCCCAGCCCGCACAATTTTCCCAACAAAATCAAAGCGAGGAAGCGATGTCGGCCAAGTACATTTTTGTAACCGGCGGTGTGGTGTCTTCATTGGGCAAAGGATTGGCGGCTGCCTCCATCGGGTGCCTGCTCGAAAGCCGTGGCCTCAGAGTCAACTTGATGAAGTTCGATCCGTATCTGAACGTCGATCCCGGCACGATGTCGCCGTTCCAGCATGGCGAAGTATTCGTCACCGACGACGGCGCGGAAACCGATCTCGATCTAGGGCACTACGAGCGATTCACGCACGCCAAGCTCTCTCGCGATAACAACTGGACCACCGGTCGTCTGTACGAGCAGATCATCGCCAAAGAGAGGCGGGGTGATTATTTAGGCAAGACGGTGCAGGTGATTCCGCATGTCACCAACGAAATCAAGGCGGCTGCCAAGAAAGTTGCGCAAGATGTGGACGTGGCGCTGATCGAAATCGGGGGTACGGTGGGTGATATCGAATCGCTCCCCTTCATCGAGGCGATCCGGCAGATGCGGCAAGAGTTGGGACGCGACAACACGCTTTTTGTCCACGTGACCCTGGTGCCATTTATTGCCGCGGCGCAGGAATTGAAAACCAAGCCCACGCAGCATTCGGTGAAAGAGTTACTCAGCGTTGGCATCCAGCCCGACATCCTGCTGTGCCGCACCGACCGGTTCCTGTCGAAAGACATCAAGTCGAAGATTGCGCTCTTCTGCAACGTCGAAGAAGAAGCTGTGATCACGGCCAAAGACGTTGCTTCCATTTACGAAGTGCCGGTGGTATTCGCGCATGAAGAAGTGGACACGCTCGTGCTCCGACGTCTGAAACTGGAGGCCAAGGACCGCGATCTTTCGAAGTGGAACGACGTGGTGCACCGCATCTACAACCCGAAAGATGCGGTGAGAATCGGCATCGTGGGCAAGTACGTCGAATATGAGGACAGCTACAAGTCGCTGAAAGAGGCACTGGTGCATGGTGCCTTGGCCCACAACCTGAAGCTCGAGGTGAGTTGGATCGAAGCCGAGGGCTTGGAGAGCGCCGACAAAAACGACAAAAGCTATGAAGCGCAGCTCGAAGAATACGACGGATTGCTCGTTCCCGGCGGGTTCGGCAAGCGCGGCATCGAAGGCATGTTGCGCGCGATCCAATACGCGCGCGAACAGCAAGTGCCTTATTTCGGGATCTGCCTGGGAATGCAGACGGCCTGCGTCGAATATGCGCGCAATGTCTGCGGATTGGCGGGGGCCAACTCGAGTGAGTTCGATACGGCAACTCCCCATCGGGTGATCTATAAACTGCGCGAACTGCGTGGTGTGGAAGAACTGGGCGGCACCATGCGGTTGGGAGCATGGCCGTGCAAAATCGAGACCGGCACGCTGGCGTATCGTGTTTATGGCGAGACTGAGATCAGCGAACGCCATCGGCACCGTTACGAGTTCAACCGCGAATATGAAGAGACCATGGTCGCCAACGGATTGCGAATTTCCGGCTCGACTCCCGACGGCACGTACGTCGAAATGATTGAAATCCCCGATCATCCGTATTTCATCGGATGCCAATTCCATCCCGAATTCAAATCGAAGCCCCTGGAGCCCCATCCCCTGTTCAAGGCATTTACCGGCGCGGCCTACGAGCACGGAAAGAAAAAGAGAGAACACAAGAACGCCGCCGAGGTGGAGATGTTCTTACGGCCCGAGAACGTGGGAAGAAGATAGAGAAATTTCCATTCGCAATCGGTCCCCATCGGAGTTGCGGACGGGGCTGAGCTACAAGTTGGAGATGGGCAGTGACTCTATCGTTCCAAATCGACAATGTTCGCGTTGGCGCCGGCGATCTCTTCCTGATCGCCGGGCCCTGCGTGATCGAAAGTGAAGATCACGCCCTGCGCATGGCGGAGATCATCAAGGGCGTCGCGCGCTCCTTGAACTTCCCGTTCATCTTCAAAGCCTCCTACGACAAGGCCAACCGCACGTCGATCCGCAGCTATCGTGGGCCGGGGATGAAGGAAGGCCTGCGCATTCTGCAGAAAGTCAAAAATGAAGTGCACATCCCGTTGCTGACCGACGTTCATCAGGCCTCCGACGTCGCCGCCGTGGCCGAAGTCGTGGACGTGCTGCAGATTCCAGCGTTTCTGTGCCGCCAGACTGATCTGATCGTAGCCGCCGCACTCAGCGGTCGTCCGGTAAACATCAAGAAGGGCCAGTTCGTCTCGCCCTGGGACATGAAGCACGCCGTGGCGAAATGCCGCGATGCCGGAAACAGCCAGGTATTTGTGACCGAGCGGGGCTCGAGTTTCGGCTATAACAACCTGGTGGTGGATATGCGCTCGCTGGCCATCATACGCAAATTCGCGCCCGTGGTATTTGACGCGACCCACTCCGTGCAGTTGCCTTCGGCCTCGCACGGCGATGAAGACGAGCCCGCGGTCAGCGGTGGCCAGCCCGAGTTTATTCCCGTGCTTTCGCGCGCCGCCGTGGCGGCGGGCGTGGACGGCGTGTTCATGGAAGTTCACGACAATCCAAAGGAAGCCAAGAGCGACGGTGCGAACGCACTCGACACGCGCCACCTGCGCGGCTTGCTGAAGGAGCTTCAGGCCTTGAAAAAGGCGCTGGACGGGGCCCACGCGACGCCTTGAGAGTTAACCGAAGGCGGTCAAGCCCTGGCGTGCTGTGAGTGTACCCCGGGCCCCGGGATGCGGAAGTCGCCGCCCGGCCTGTCCCCGGGCTAGAGCGCGGAATCCGAACTCTGCGTGCGAAGTGGAGAAGGCGGGCGATGACTCTTCAGCCACCAAATCAATCCTCCGCCGACAACCAGTAGAACCGAAATCAGCTGCGTCCCCGACATGATCCCGCCGAACACCTCGCCGCGTCCAGGATCGTCGCGCAGAAACTCGATGAAATAGCGCTCGATTCCGTACAGGACCATGAAGCTGCCCCAGATCTGCCCATCAAATGTTTTCCGCCGGAGCAGCCAGGTCAACAGCAGGAAATTGAAAAACTCGGCCGCCGCCTCGATCAGCTGTGTCGGTTCAATGCGGACACCGAGCGGAGTTCCGCTGACCGAATTCGCCAGCGGGTTGGTGAAGATCACTCCCCAGAAATGATTGGTCGGTTTGCCATAACAGCAGCCTGCCGAAAAGCAACCGAAGCGGCCAAGAACGTGGCCGAACGCCAGTCCCGGTGCGAAACCATCCATGGTGCGCAGCACTGGCATCTGGTGACGCCGCATATACCAGGCGGCCATTCCAAGCGCTCCGATCAGCCCGCCAGAGAACACACCTCCCGCCTGCAGCGTATTGAGACTGAAGATCTCACGCCAGTCATTGGCGTAGGCGCTCCAGTCGTTGATGATATAGAGAATCTTGGCGCCGATGATTCCGGCCAGCACGACCAGAATGCCAAGGTTCCAGGCATCGTCGCCGTCGATGCCCTGTTTCTCGGAGTTGTGCACGCTGATCCAAAGTCCAATCAGCACGCCTGAGGCGACGAGCACACCGTAAGTGGGCAGGTAAAAACTGCCAATGTGAAAAAGTCGGGGAAACACGTTAGTTTAGATGCTCCGGGTGCAGGCTGAGTGCTAAAGAGAGTCTAGCAGGAATCAGCTCGCGGCTTGCGGCGGTTCGTCCGCGGCGGCCCCATGCCCGGCTGTGGGGGCTGCTCCCTCGCGCGGTGCCAGGAAAGCGATTCCGGGTAATGGGATCCCGGTTCCAATAAGACAAGCCGACCCGCTGGGCCGTGTGGTGGGCCGAGAATGAACCCGTCTCAGACGGTGGGAACCCGCCGCGACCCTTTAGGCTTTTCCGCATGGCGGAACATAGCACACCGGATCTTTTTGCGAGTCGAGTCCCCGTTCATTCGGCATTGGTTCAAAAATCGGTTGCCACCATCACCAACTCCGCAGGTCGGCTTTCCCCTTGGATGCTAGGAAACCGCGCGAAGATTCGCAAGAGCAAAATGCAAAATAGTTGGCAGGAAGTTTGCAACGCGAGGTACGACAGGCGTGTTTATTGGAGCAATTGCAGGTTACGATCGATTTCCCAGGCCCTGAAAAGGCGGGTAGCCAACTCTACCCTGTGCGCCGCGTATCTTCCAAAACTTCATCCAACGCGCTGGCCAGCTTGCTGGCCCGCTGCTGCGCATCTGGCGATGTCCTCTCCAGTCGTCGCTTTAGAAGATGATATTCATCGGCAATATTAAGTGCTGCCAGCACCGCCAGCCGCACCGAGTCCACCGTTGCCGTCTGTTCCGACACGGCCCGCATCTTTCCGTCGACATACTCGGCCAGCTTCAGGATGTAGTCCGCGTCCGAGCCGCGCAGGTTATAAACCTGATCGAAGATTTCGACGCGCACGCTGCCGCTCGCGTTCAGCAAGGCATCGGTCGGGGGCTGTTTGCTTGCAGTGGCCATGTCACTCCTGGGCGAATTACTCGCCGGCGGATCAATTCCTGGCCGATCAAGGTCGGACGGGATGTCTTTGCCGCCGCTCAGCTTGCTGCCTGCTCATGCGTCAGGCTATCCATCTGGCCCAACATCTTCTCCACGCGGCCCCGGATGTCCTCGCGATCCTTGCGCAACTGCACCAGTTCGCGGCGCATGGCTTCGTTTTCTTCCTCGCGCTCTTCCAGTTGCTCGCGCAGCCGCTTCACGTCGCGCTCGGCGGTCGCCCGAGCTTCTTTCGCCGCCTTGTATAACTCAATAGTGCGATAGACTTTCTCTTCCAGCGCCTGAAAATCTTCAGCCGGAACCTCGGCAGATACCTCTTCCACGGTTTTTAGAGACATGGGGACCACTCACTTTCAGAGATGTTTTGAGCGTTGAGGCGAAGTATAGCGCAGTTGGCTGTGAATTTTACTCTACTTTTGTGCCAACTTCTGCAACCGCTTCGCCGCTTCATCCAGTGTCTCAGGCTTTTTACAAAAGGCGAAACGTACCTGTTGGCTTCCGTCCTTTGGATGCTTGTAAAAGCTCGATCCCGGAACGCACGCAATCCCGATTTCTTTGACCAGGTAGGAAGCGAACTCCACATCGTTGGGGAATCCAAAACCGCTGATATCGGTCATCACGTAGTAGGCGCCCCGGGGCTGATAACAGCGAAAGCCTGCTTTTTCCAGCGCCGGAATCAGATGATCGCGCCGCGCGCGGTAGCGGTCGGCCAATTCTCGATAGTAGCTAGAGGGCAGACTCAATGCCGCCGCTCCGGCTTCCTGCAAAGGCGCGGGCGCGCCCACGGTCAAAAAGTCGTGCACTTTGCGGATCGCATTCGTGATCGCGGGCGGGGCAACCGCCCAGCCGACGCGCCAACCGGTGACGCTGTAGCTTTTGGAGAGCCCGTTGATGGTGATGGTGCGTTCGCGCATGCCATCGAGTTGCGCCAGAGAAATGTGCTCCGACCCGTCATAGAGAATGTGTTCGTAGATCTCGTCGGTGATCGCGAGCACATTGTATTCGACGCACAAGTCGCGAATCAGTTCCAGTTCCTTCCGGCTGAATACCTTGCCGGTCGGGTTGTTAGGCGTGTTGAGGATGATGGCTTTGGTGTGATGGTTCGCGCTCTGATGCTGAAACGCCTCCCGCAGTTCCTGCTCATCGAAGGTCCACTCCAGTTCGGACGAGCCGGGAGGACGCAGGCTGACGAAGCGCGGCCGGGCTCCGCTGAGAATCGAGTCTGGACCGTAGTTTTCGTAAAAGGGCTCGAAAACCACCACCTCATCGCCGTGGTTGCACACCGCGAATAGCGTGGCGATCATCGCTTCGGTCGAACCGCAGCAGACCACAACTTCTCTCTCCGGATCGACCTCGATTCCTTGCCGTTCCCTCATCTGGCGGGCGATGGCGGTGCGGAGGCTCTTGGCGCCCCAGGTGATGGCGTACTGGTTGACGTCGGCTGCGATCGCCTCCTGCGCGGCGCGCTTGATTTCGGCGGGCGCGGGAAAATCGGGAAACCCCTGCGCCAGGTTGACGGCGTGATATTCCATCGCCTGCCGGGTCATGTCGCGAATCACGGACTCGGTGAAATGCTCAACCTTGTCGGAGAGAAAATGCTTGGGATGGGCCGAAACCTGAGTCATGGAAAGCAGCCTAGCACAACAAATGCTTGGGTCGGAACCGTCTGCCGGTATCTCCTGCACCTGCCGACAGCGGTCATCCTGGGAGCTGCCGGCTCTTTTGACCGACTTTGGAGCGCGCCGGGATACCGAAGGCAGGACCGGAGGCAACATGAGGTGAGATGAGGCGAGGCCGCAAGGTGGGGCGAGCTGGGGGAGCAAAGACAGGGCTGCGCGGCTGTGCTCGAACCGGGGGCGGCCGTGCCGGCTTTATCCGCACCCAAAATGCCTCCAGCCGGTGCTGGCCCCTGCGATGACCGATGCGAGCTCGGCAAACGGCCGGCAGACGGAGACAGGCGGGTCTGCTCACCGGGGAGCCCAGTCGAAGCAGCTGCGTCCTTGTTCCTGAGTGTTTTGCGAGGGTGCCCGGCGGAGGCCTGACTACACTGGAAACTGGTTTCGCACGTACTCGATCGCCTGCTCGTGCGACGTGAGTCGACCCTCGAGTTGCTCGTCCTCCACTGCGGAGAGCAGTTGCTTGAAGCGCGGGCCGGGCTTATAACCGGCCTCAATAAGGTCGCGGCCGGTGAGTAGCGGAACGGGGCGAATGGCTTCGGGGGGCATCGAATGCAACTGCATGCGGGAAAACTCGTAGGAGTCGAGTTGGCCGTTGCTCGAAAGGCAATCCATGCGATGCAACTCCAGATGCTCGTTGAAGGCGGGCAAGCGCAGAAATTTCTTCAGCGTGGATTGGTTCATGCGCTGCACGTCTGCAAAGCGCATGTGATTTTCGACCAGGGCGAGAATCTGGTCGGTCTCTTCGTTCGAGAAACGCAGACGGCGGCAGATGGCGGCGGCCATTTTCACTCCGACTTCAACGTGTCCGTCGAAGCGGATGCGATCGGCCGCCACGCGGAAAGTCGGCGGCTTGCCAACGTCGTGGAGCAGGGCTCCCCAGGCTAGCGTTTTGGAACCGCCGGGCGTGAGTTTTTCGAGCAACAGCAGCGTGTGTACGAAGACATCGCCTTCGGGGTGAAATTGCGGTGGTTGGGGCACTGCTTTCATGGCCGCAATCTCCGGGAGCACTTCCGGCAGCAACTGGCTCTGATCGAGCAACTGGAAGGCAACTCCGGCGCGGCCTTCCGTGAGCATTTTGGTCAGCTCTTCGCGAACCCGTTCCGGGGACACCTGGCGAATTTGCGGTGCCAACTCTTGGATTGCCGCCATCGTTGCCGGTTCGATCTGGTAGGCAAAGCGTGCGGCAAAGCGGACGGCACGCAGCATCCGCAGTTTGTCTTCCGCGAAGCGGTGCTCGGGATCGCCAATGGCGCGGACAATGCCGGCCTGGAGATCGTTGCGGCCGCCGACGAAATCCAGGATCGCGTGGGTCGTGCTGGCGGGCGACGAGGGATCGAACCCCAGCGGGTCGAGCATCATGCCGTTGATGGTGAAGTCGCGACGCTCCACGTCTTGGCGCGGATCCTTGCTGAAGCGTACTTGGTCGGGATGGCGGCCATCGGAATAGCCGATGTCGGAGCGGAAGGTTGCGACTTCGACCGCACCTTTGTCAGGGAAGCGAACCCCGTCGGGACCCCTCGCGGCGCGGTCGTCGGGTGGAAATGGCACCAGCACAACCCCGAATTGCTCGCCGACGGCGAAGGTCTGCGGGAAGACTTCCATGACCTGACTGGGAGTGGCGTCGGTTGCCACGTCGTAGTCGGCAGGCTGCCGGTCGAGCAGCAGGTCGCGGACACATCCTCCGGCGAAGTAGGCCTGGTAGCCGCGGTCGCGCAGGGTGCGGACGATTTCGGTGGCATGTTCTATGGTTTGTGGCAAACCCTACCCTTAATGCGATTGCAATGGCGGCAACGCTCGACTCATGAGTGGACACGGCTTCGTAGCGGAGGAAGATCTGGTTTCGGCTGGGCTTGGCGATCGTCGGCAGGTTCCGGTTCGGTATTATCCGTGACCGACTCGCGCAATCATTTGGACCTCCTTCTGTTGGACCCCTGCGAATAAGAGCGGAGCCCTCATTTAGACTAGGAACACCGCCTTCATTATGCCTGACGCAAAGATACTGGGGATTGAAAGCTCCTGTGATGAGACGGGCGCCGCGGTGGTGCGCTCCGGGGAGCAGATCTTGTCCAATGTCGTGGCGTCGCAGATCGCGACCCACGAACCCTATGGCGGAGTGGTTCCGGAACTTGCCTCGCGCGAGCACTTGCGTGCGATCGTGCCGGTCGTGCGGCAGGCATTATCGGAAGCGGGCGAGAGTTATGAGTCCGTCGATGCCATTGCCGTCACGCAAGGGCCCGGGCTGGCGGGCGCTTTGCTGGTCGGCATTAGCTTTGCCAAAGCGCTGGCATTTGCCCTGGCGAAGCCGTTGATTGCCGTCAATCATCTCGAGGGGCATATCCACTCGGTCTTGCTCGAGCAGCGGCAAAGCGCAGCGGGAGACCTGCGATTTCCCGTGCTTGCCTTGGTGGTCTCTGGCGGGCACACGCATCTGTATCTGGCGCAATGGCGGGAAAATTCTTGGACCTACCAGAACATTGGTCACACCCGTGACGACGCTGCCGGAGAGGCTTTTGATAAAGTTGCCAAGCTGCTGGGACTGGGGTATCCGGGAGGCCCGATTATCGACCGGCTTGCGCTGCACGGCGATCCGCAGGCGGTCAGGTTTCAGACCTCGCAAATCAAGCACCCGGACCGGCGGGATTACAGGCGCCGCGATTCTCCGCCGGTCGCAGGTGAGGATTGGGCGCAGTTTGATTTTTCCTACAGCGGAATCAAAACGGCGGTCTTGCGGTACGTTGAGACACAGAACCTGAAACCGGCGATCGAGGTTCGGCGGCAGGCGCTGGCGGCGATGGGGAAAGCGACGCTCGAGGATACTTTGCGGCTTTGCGATCGCCAGACGTTGAATCTGGTGGCCTCCTTTCAGCGTTCGTTGGTGCACGACCTGGTTAGCAAGACGCTGGCGGCAGCGCGCGCATACAACATTCAGACTCTCCTGGTTAGCGGCGGGGTCGCCGCCAACCGGGAACTGCGGACCACGTTTGAGCGCGAAGCCGGGATCGAGGGATTTCCGGTGTTGTTTCCGTCGCGGGCGCTTTCGACCGACAACGCGGCGATGATCGCGGCCGCCGCGTTTCCGAAGTTTCTGCGCCGGGAGTTTGTCGCCCTGGATTTGTCCGCCGACGCTGGTATGTCGTTGCGTTGAGGCCCTTTCGCAGCCATTGTTAACGAATTGAAACAATTCCCAGCTACAATGGTCGCGTGAAACCGACGATCTACGCAGTCGAAGACGATCCGGACATCTCTCGCCTTGTGCGCCATCATCTCGAAGGCGCCGGCTTCAACGTGCGGCTTTACTCGACCGGCAATCAGGTTGTGGTCGACGCGGAGCGTCAGCGCCCGGCGTTATTTCTGCTGGACATCATGGTGCCGGGCAAAGACGGGCTGGAACTCTGCCGGCAGATCCGGCAGTCGGTGTCGCTGGCGTCGGTTCCGGTGATTTTCCTGACCGCCAAAAGCGGCGAGGCGGACCGGATTCTGGGGCTGGAGTTGGGGGCAGATGACTATATTCCCAAGCCTTTCAGCCCGCGCGAACTGGTGGCCCGTGTGAAAGCGGTTCTGCGCCGGTTTGAGCGGCCCTTGCCGCCGCTGCCCACCAAAATTGACGAAATCCACATTGACCCGGGCGCGATGACCTTGACCGTTCGCGGAAAACCGGTGCCGACGACGGCGACGGAATTCCGCCTGCTTGACCATTTCATGCGCCACGCCGGACGCGTGTTTACGCGCGATCAGTTGCTTGATTCGGTCTGGCGCGATACCGCCTACGTCACACCCCGCTCGGTCGACGTCTATGTGCGACGCATCCGTGAAAAAATTGAACCCGATCCAGAGAACCCGCGTTACTTGAGGACGGTGCGTGGGGCCGGCTACCGTTTTGAGGTTGCGCGTTGAGAAGTCGCATTTTCTTCAAATTGATGTTTGTGTTTCTGCTGGTGATTGGCGCCACCGCGGTCACCTTGCAGCTGACCGTGCACCAGGTCTGGGAACGCACCCTTCGGGAGCAGATCAAGCTCAATCTCAAACAGAAGGCCTGGATGCTGGCCCATCGCGTGGAGACGGACCGCGAGCACACCCTTGCCGACATCACCTCGCAGGAGGGCCAGGCGGCGGGAGCGCGCGCGACCGTGATTGATCCAACGGGCAAGGTGCTGGCGGATTCCGAGGCCGATCCCAGCACCATGGAGAACCATTCCCAGCGGAAGGAGTTTGTTGCCGCCCTGGCCGGTAACGTCGGCATCGACGAGCGCAACAGTCAAACCGTGAACGTTCCTTTTGTCTATGTGGCGGTGCCGGTTTCCGGAGGGGCGGTGCGGCTGGCGTATCCCTTGCCCGAGATCGAGATCACGGATCGCCCGCTGGCCGTGGCCCTGTTCTGGGGGTCGTTTTCCGCGTTTGTGTTTGCTGTCCTGGTGGCGATGGCGGCTTCGCAATATGTTGGCTGGCGTCTGCAACGCATCGTGACTTTTGCCGAGCAAGTGGCGGCCGGGGACCTGACGGCGCGGATTGCGTCGGCATCGACCGACGAGATCGGCAAGGTGGCGGCAGCGCTCGATAAAACGGCGCGTCGGGTAGAAGAAAGTTTTCACCGCGTACAAACCAGCCAGCGGGAACTGGAAACGCTTCTCAATAGCATGCAGGACGCGGTGATTGCGGTCGACGCCGATGGCCGGGTGCAGTGGGCGAACAAGGGCATGGGGCGAATGCTGCTGCGCACTCCCCGCCTGAACGCGCCGTTGATCGACAGCGTCCGCGACCCCGATTTTCTCGCCGCTATACAGGAAGCCGCGCGGGACAAGGTCGTGACTTCCGCGCGCTCGAACACGATCGCCGCGGGACGAATCTTCGATGTGACCGCAGCGCCGATGCCCGGCGGCGGTGCGGTCGCCGTGCTCCGGGATCTCACCGAGACCGAGCGCATGGAAAAGACGCGGCGCGACTTTATCGCCAACGTTTCCCACGAACTGCGCACGCCGTTGACTTCCATCCAGGGCTATACCGAGACTCTGCTCGACAGTCCGCTCGAAGACAACCACGTGCGAGAGTTCCTGGAAATTATCCGCAAGAACTCGGCTCGCATGTCGCGCCTCACCGAAGATCTGCTCACTTTGGCCCGCGTCGAATCGGGCGAACACCGTTTCGATGTGCAGTCGGTCAGCGCCGAAGAGCTGCTGCAGGATGGTCTGGAAAGTTTCCGCGAGACGGCTCGCGGCTATGGCATCGAGCTGGTGCTTGAGAACTCACTTCCCTCCGCCAATGTGAAGGCGGATCGCGAAGCCATTCACCAGATTTTTTCGAACCTGATCGAGAATGCCTTGAAGTACGCCTCCTCAGGCAAGAAAGTTGTTCTCGGAGCCCGCCCGGCCGAGATGGGCGTCGAGTTCTATGTCCGCGACTTCGGCCCGGGAATTTCCTCCGAACATCTGCCGCGCCTGTTTGAGCGCTTCTACCGTGTCGACAAAGCTCGCTCCCGGGAATCCGGCGGAACCGGACTGGGACTGGCCATCGCCAAGCATATCGTACTGGCGCACGGGGGAACGATCCGCGCCGAAAGCGAACTCAACCACGGCTCGACGTTTCTGTTTGTCCTGCCCGCTTGCGGCCCGGATACGACCTAGCCGGATCCGACCTAGGGTGCGAGGAGCGGATGCGTCGACCCGGTCTGCGGAAGCGGGTGCGCCGCCGGCTAGGCTCCGGGATGGATCAGTTGCACCAACCAAAACGCAGCTGCCGCGACCACTGCTGCCGCCGGAATGGTCACAACCCACGCCCAGACAATGCGCGCCGCGACTCCCCAGCGCACCGCCGAGAGCCGGTTGACCGCTCCGACTCCGACGATAGCTCCGGTGATGGTGTGCGTGGTGCTGACGGGGATTCCCGCCAGTGCGGTCGAGAACAGGGTGATCGCTCCCGCCGCTTCAGCGCAGAATCCGCCCACAGGCTTGAGCTTGGTGATGCGCGATCCCATGGTGTGCACGATTCTCCAGCCGCCGAAATAGGTTCCGAGCGCAATCGAAGCATGGGCGGCCAGGATAATCGGCCAGTGAAACCTTCCCCAGTCGCCGGCCAGTTCCTGCGAACTCAGGTAGTGAGCGCCATACAGCGCAGCGGCCACGATGCCCATGGTCTTCTGCGCATCATTGCCGCCGTGGCCAAGGCTGTAGGCCGCGGCCGACAGGAGTTGCAGTTTGCGAAACCAGGCGTCAATTCTGCGTGGGGCCTTATTTTGCAGCAGCCAGAAAACGGCAATCATGAACGTCAGGCCGAGCAGAAGTCCCATGACGGGCGCGACCACGATAAAGATCAGGGTTTTGTACCAACCCTCGACAATAATCACATGCCAGCCGGATCGCATGACCGCCGCTCCGGCATAGCCCCCGATCAGGGCGTGCGAAGAGGAGGTCGGCAGCCCCCTCCACCACGTGAGCAAGTCCCAGACGATGGCGCCAAACAAGCCCGTGATGACCACATACTGGGTCACACTTTCGAGGTGGATCATGCCTCCGCCGATCGTCTTGGCGACCGCGATGCCCAAAAGAAACGCGGCGGCAAAATTGAAGAATGCGGCCCACAATACGGCGAGCTTTGGGGACAAGACACGCGTCGAGACGACGGTGGCAATGCTGTTGGCGGCGTCGTGAAATCCGTTCAAAAAATCGAAGATCAGTGCGACCAGGATTGTGACGATCAGCAGAAGCAGATCAGGCTTCACCAGTTTTCCTATTTCGATAAAGTCTCGAGGTTCAGGTGTTCTTCAATACGACCGTTTCTAACACGTTGGCAACGTCTTCGGCCTTATCCGTCGCCCGCTCGAGGAATTCCAGCAATTCCTTTATTTTGATGAGATTAATCGGATCTTTTTCACCTTCAAACAGCTTGGCAATCGCCTGTTGAGAGACCAGGTCGGCTTCGTTTTCGAGGCGGTTGATCTCCACGCAATGTCCCAGGATATTCCCGTTCTTCTGCATCAGCGACACCGCCTGCTGCAGCTCCTGACACTGTTTCAAGATGATCGTCGCCAGTTCTCCGGCGGCAGAGGGCGGAGCCGTGATCCGGTACATCACGATACGGGCCCCCGAAGCATTGATGAAGTCGAGGACATCGTCGAGCTTGGAAGCCAACTCGTGAATGTCTTCCCGGTCGAAGGGTGTGATGAAAGTCTGGTTGAGTTTGGTCAGGATGGCATGAGTGAGTTCATCGCCCTCGCGTTCGATGCGATGAATCTCGTCGATCTTCTTTTCGACATCGTGGTAGTTTGCAAACAGATCCACCAGGGTACGGGCGCCGGCGATGAGATTGTCGGACATCGCCGAGAACATGGCGAAGAAGCTATTATCCCTGGGAATGAGACGGACCATTTAAGGAGCTATTTGAGTCACAAAGTATCTGCGTGACAGTCAGTTGCGGTGATCGGACCGGCAACTATCTCACGGGGCAGCGAATCCAGTCAAATGGCCGAAAGCTTTGAGCTGGGCCCGGCTTCGATTTCGGTTTTTCGGGAGCAAAGCGAATCTGTCGCGACTTCTACGAGGTCCTGCCGCGGTTCTCGGCCCCGTTGCAGGATAGAACAAGCGGCCAGCGATAGTGTCCGCCAACGAGGGGGCGTAAGCCCGCACCGGGTGCTTCAGCGGGTTGCCGCTGAAGCTGGAGGAACGCTTTCCGCAGTAGAAGTTGTTTGGCCGAACGCGCAAAGGGGCAGGGGGGTTAACGTATGCGGCGGCGACTGACGACGATTGGCGAGCGCCGGGGCAGTCCGAGGGAAATGACCAGGAGCAGGGCCAATACCATGCTTGCTCCCACGGCGATTCGCTGGAGAAAAGCCAGAAAGAATAGACCCAATTCCATGGCGATATTGTGCGGCGGCAGAGAGGCGCAAGCGAGATAACGATGGTAATACTTACCATCGTCGGTAGAAGCCCCGGGGCCACGGAGAAGCTCCCCGCCTGGCGCTCAGAGACGCAGGTTCCACGGGTAAATTTACCAAGGTGTAACCTGCCTTGCTGATCCGGGGACTATGCTAGGGCTGGGAGTGTATGTCAGACTCTAGTTTGCCGCTCGCGTCCATTAGAGCGGATTCGGCATCAAACCGAGCAGGCGCTTGTCTATGAGTACAGCCAGCGTAAAGACGCCTTCGCCCGAGCCGGCGCATTCCGGCCTGGTGCGGCGAACCGTGGAAGCATGCGCCATAGCTCGCGAGGCTGCGGCCATCGCCGCCGAGGGAATCGCCACCGGGTCGATGTCGCGTTTGAATGCCATCCGGCAATGCGAAAAAGAGCTGGATGCCATCGACCTGGAAGTGGATTCCGGCGTGACGTCAACCGTCACCCGCGTTTCCGAGGCCGAATCCAGGCAATTGCTGGCGTGCATGAAGGTGATGATTGGACTCGAGCGCATCGGCGATCTGCTTCTGAGCTTTGCCACCAGTGCGCAAGCCGCCAATGGGCGCATCGACTCCCAGGATGCCCGAGACCTGACCCATATGGCGACGGTTTTGGAAAAAATGCTGTCCGATGTTGGCCAGGCTTTTTCCCAGCACGACGTGAGGAAAGCGATCGACGTGCTGCGCGCCGATGCCGAGATGGACCGGCTGCGCAATATTATCTTTCTGCGCCACATCGAGAATCCGGAGAACGTGGCGCACCATTCCAGTCTGCAGATTATCTTCATGACGCAGTCTCTCGAGCGTGCCGGCGATCACGCCAAAAATCTGGCGGAAGAAGTTTGTCACTTTGTCAGCGGACGCAGTATCCGCCACCTGCTGATGGCCTACGACAAGCCCAAAGAGCAGATGTTCGTCGAATGGCTGCGTCACAAGGACGAAAAATCGCAGTAGCGACGCGAGGCCGGACTCTCTCCCGGCGGTTTATCTCCTTTCGCTGCGCAATGAACGTTCGCATCGCCAGCCCTTGACAGCCGGAGTCGGCAAGGCGAGACTCGGTTCAGCCCTATCCAAATAGTGCAGGGAACTATGGCAGAGAGGGCTTTGATCGTAATTCCATGCATGGATCGGCCCAGCCCGAAGAGCGACTCCCGTCAGCGAACCCCGAGGACGCGGCGGGTGCCCGGCTGTCGAATCCGGCAGGCAACAGTGCCGACGCCGAGCGGCCGCTCGAAGAGGCGGAACTGGATTCCGCGCTGCAGTTGCTGGTCGAGCGGGCACAGTACATTACCGGCGCAACCGGCACCGCTCTGGCTTTGCCCCAGGGCGAAGAGATGGTTTGCCGCGCCAGTGCCGGGTCTTCGGCGCCCGCCATCGGTTCGCGCTTGCAGGTTCGGTCCGGCCTGACCGGAGAGAGCGTTGCGCGCCGGCAACTGCTGCGCTGCGACAACGCGGAAACCGACGCGCGGGTGAATTTAGAAGCCTGCCGGGCCTTGGGCATCGCATCCATTGTCGTATTGCCGTTGCTTCGCCATAACGGCGAGGTCCGAGGCTTGTTCGAGCTGTTTTCCGATCATGCTTACGCTTTTGAAGAACGCGATTTGATTGCGCTCGAGCGCATGGCGGCTCTCACGTTGACGGCTCTGGATCTGGCCGAGCAGCGTCAGACGTCGGCGCCGGCGCCGGAGCCAGCCTCGCTGCGGGAAAAGCCAAGGAGCATCGACTCTGGGGCAGCAGGCGGCCTGGGCCAAGTCCCCTTAAATGGCGGGGCGAAAAATCAGCCTCCGGAAAATCAGGTGCCGGAAATTGAGATTTCGGAAATTCCCGCGGAGTCGGGCTCGGTCGAACCGAGGGTCGATTCCACCGAGTTGGGTGTTTCATCGTTGCCCGCCATGGCGCTGGCTGTGCCGGAACCGCCAGCAGCGGCCGCTCCCGTACCTGCGGCCATGCTCCGCGTGCAGAAGTGCGCGGCTTGCGGGTTTCCGGTTTCCGAGGGGAGAACGCTCTGTCTCGATTGCGAGAGCAAGCAGCGCGACAACCAGGATTCCGACAAAAAGCAGCGTCTGCCGGAGCCGGCCCCGAACGAATCCCAGGGGAGCAAAAGCAGCGCGGAGCAGGGCTCGCCGTCGGATGCGGGGTCGGACCTTACCCCACCGGGCTCGCAGGAATTCGTGCCCGCTTTTCTCGCGAACGCAAAACCGGCACAGGAATCATGGTTGGCAAATCACGTGAATCTGCTGGCGATCGCGGTCCTGCTGCTGGGCATCGTGGTCGCGGTGGTGGTGTTTCGATGACTAACTCTGCACTCGCAAGCGCCTGTTTCCCTTGACAAATTGCCGGTAAACGCAATACTCTGCGCTTGATCGTCGTTCCACCCCACAGGTGCCCATGAAATGAAAAATGTGTACGAAGTCTTGCGCCAAAAGGAACTTGAACTTTCCCGACTGGAAAAAGAAGTTGAGGCTTTGCGCGTGGCCGCTCCGCTGCTTTCGGATGAAAAAGAGCCGCTGCCAGAAGCATCCAAGGTGACCTTGACTCCAACCACGGCGCCGCAACCGGTTAGGATCCCCCCCGCGGTTGCGGCCACGGCTCCGGCTCGCGTCGCTGGCTGGGAGGATGCAGCAAAGCGTTGGCCGTAACGAAATCATAAGTCAGAAGATTCCCCCGCCATAAAAAATAGCCCAGGCATAACTCTCCTGGGCTAATCTTTTGCTCTCTCCTCGCTCGCCTCTTTCAGTCCAGCTTGGTGAAGGCCAGCGCCAGCAAGGTCTTTTGTTCCACCTCGTGCGCTTTGGCCGAACCGGTCGCCGGGCTGGCACTTCCGGAACGCTTCACCGAGTGCACGGGACGGTCATCGGTGATGTGCCGCAAGCGGGGCAAGATATAGGAAAGGGCGCCCATATTGGCGGGCTCTTCCTGCACCCACACAATATCTCGCGCCGAGCCATGGCGTTCCAGTTCCGCAGTCAATTCCGCCTCGGGGAAGGGATACATCTGCTCGAGGAAAACGATTGCGGTGCTCAAGTCTTTCCGTTTCTGCCGTTCGGTGCGAAGCTCATGGCCGATCTTGCCGGTGCAAAGCAAAATGCGCTGGGCGTCCCGCGCCTCCGTGTCCGGAATCACGGGCAGAAATTTCTGATGGGTGAGATCTTCGAGCGGAGACAATGCATCCGGATGCCGCAACATACTTTTTGGCGTGAACACGATGAGCGGCTTTCGCCACTTACGCAGGGCCTGGCGCCGCAGCAAATGAAAATATTGGCTCGCGTTCGAGGGTTGACAGATCTGGATGTTGTCGCGCGCCGCCAGTTGCAAGAATCGCTCCACCCGCGCGCTCGAGTGCTCGGGACCCTGACCTTCATAGCCGTGGGGCAGCAACAGGACCAATCCTGAAAGCAGGTTCCATTTGTCCTCGCCGGCGCAGACGAACTGGTCGATCACCGCCTGGGCGACGTTGGCGAAATCGCCGAACTGCGCTTCCCAGAGGACTAGCGCTTCGGGATAATCGCGGCTGTAGCCGTATTCAAATCCCATGACGCCGGCTTCGGAAAGCGTCGAATTATAGATGTCACATGCCGCCTGGCCGGGTGCAATGTGGCGAAGCGGAACATATTCGGTTTCGTCCTGAACGTCGAGCAGCACCGAATGGCGCTGATTGAAGGTCGCGCGCCGCGCATCCTGCCCGCTTAGACGCACCGGAATCCCCTGCTTCACGAGGCTCGCAAAAGCCAGGGCCTCGGCCATGCCGTAGTCGATCGGCTTTTTGCCCGTCCCCATCTCCTCGCGCTGTTCCAGCAACTTCTTGACTTTGGGATGAATGTGGAAACCGTCGGGATACCTGGTCAAACGCTCGGTGAGTTCGCCCAACTCCTCGCGCGAAATGCCGGTCGACTGCTCGTAATCCGGCTGGTAGCGACCGCCGAAAAAGTTGTCCCAATAGCTGGGCAAATCCCGCATCAGGGGCTTCTTGGTAAAATGCGTGGCGGTTTTCTGCGCCGCCTCGTACTCGTTTTTGACCGAACTGGCGCGCGCGGCGATATCCTCGACGCCCAGTTGTTTGGCGTAGATCTGATAGAGCGGCGGGTGCTCCTTGATTGCCTTGTACATCAGAGGTTGCGTCACCGTGGGGTCGTCCACTTCGCTGTGCCCATGGCGCCGGTAGCCGATCAGATCAATGACCACATCGTTGCCAAATTGGTAGCGATACTCGGTCGCGATGCGCGCGATGCGCATCACCGCGTCTACATCTTCGCCATTCACATGGAAGATGGGAACCGCCTGCCGCCGCGCCAGTTGGGCTGAAAAGCGGGAGGAGTGTTCTTCTCGGGCATTGGTCGTGAATCCGATCAGATTATTGACAATGATGTGGATGGTTCCGCCCACCGAGTAGCCAGACAGGTCCGCATAATTCAGCGTTTCCGCCGTGATGCCTTGCCCCGCGAACGCAGCGTCGCCATGAACGAGCAGCGGCAGGTACTTGGCCGTGCCGCCTTTTCCGGCGCGGTCCTGCTTGGCGCGAGTGCGCCCCACCGTCACGGGATCGACCGCTTCGAGATGGCTGGGATTGGAAGCCAGGTGGATGTGAATTTTTTTTCCGCTCTTGGTTACGTATTCGCCGGTCGCGCCCATGTGGTACTTCACGTCACCCGATCCCAGAACGCTGCGCGGATCCACATCTTCGAACTCGGCGAACACCTGCTCCGGGGGGCGCTTGGCAAGGTGAATCACCACGTTCAGCCGCCCGCGATGACTCATGCCCATCACCAGCTCCACCGCGCCACCTTCCCCGGCTACATCGAGAACCTGATCCACGGCAGGCAACAGCGAGGTGTTGCCTTCCAGGGAGAATCGTTTGTTGCCAAGGTAACGTTGCTGCAGTGTCTGCTCAAACAGGTCGGCACGCAAGAGCAGGTCGAGCGCGCGCGCTTGGTCGACCGCTGCTTGATCGCCCTCGATGCGTTCCTGAATCCAGCGGCGCCGCTCCGGATCGGCAATGTGCATAAATTCGACGCCGACGCTTCCGCAATAGATGCGCCGCGCTTCGCGAGCCCACTCGTTGTCAATCTGCAGGTCGGGATGCGGTTGGGGGGGGAGCAGGCCGAGCGGGTTCAGTTCGGCTTCGAGATACCCGAACTGTCGAAACAGGCCAAACACCCGTTCGCGTTCGTAGTTCTCCAGCAGGGCAGGAGTCGCGCTCCCGCTTGTCGGTCGAGTTGAAGTAGCCATAAAAGGTCTTCTATAGAATAACGGATGAGCGGCCTGGTGTGTCTGAATCTGCGGGAAACAATGGGTACGGCTGTCATGCACGGGCAAGACCCGAGCAAGGACATGCCCGAGGATTGTGCTGCTGGTCACTGCGGCATCGCGGAGCCGGGACTAGCCTGAAAGCCGGGGGATACTTCGATGACGCTTCGCCCTGACGCCGCCCAGCCCGGAACGCCGGTCATTGTCGGCATTCCCTTTGACGCAAATTCTTCCTGGTTACGCGGTCCGGCCGGCGCCCCACCCATTATTCGTGTGGCCTTCAATTCCAGTGCGACCAATTGTTGGACGGAAACCGGCATCGAACTGAGCGCCGATCGCTCGTACTGCGACGCAGGCGATCTGAAATTTACTTTTGAGGAGCCGTTTGTGGCCATCGAGAGGGAGGTCGACCAATTGCTCAAAAAGGGACTGCGTCCGGTTTGCCTCGGCGGGGACCACTCGATTACGCTGCCCATCGTCCGCGGGTTCGGCAAGCACGTCCCTCAACTGACCATTCTCCACTTCGACGCGCATCCCGATCTCTACGACGAACTCGAGGGCAACCGGCTGTCACACGCCTGCCCGTTTGCCCGCATCATGGAGGAGGGCGCGGCCAAACGCCTGATCCAGATCGGAATTCGGACGATCACCGGGCATCAACGCGAGCAAGCCCGGAGATTCGGAGTGGAGGTGGTAGAAATGCGCCATCTCCCCGCGCTCGATCGTATGCAAGTCGACGGCCCCGTCTACATTTCCTTTGACATGGATGTACTCGATCCCGCCTTCGCCCCTGGCATTTCGCATCGCGAACCGGGAGGAATGTCGGTGCGGGAGGTCCTCGCGCACCTGCACGCGATTACCGGAAAGATTGCGGGCGCTGACATCGTGGAATTCAATCCGGCGCAAGACCACACCCAGATCACCGCGGCGGTCGCGGCCAAGTTGCTGAAAGAAATATTGGGAAAGATGATCTTGAACTGAAGTTTTCCTGAACCCGGCGGTAGAATCCATCATCGGACAGAGTGGAGGCTACCCATGGCGAACGGAATCGTGGATCTGCCCAGTCGCTACCCTGTACCCGAAACTCTGGCACGGTTGCAATCGATACTCAAAGAAAAAGGCGTGACCGTATTTGCACTCGTGGACCACAGCGGGGAGGCCGAGAAGGCCGGCCTCAGAATGCCTCCCACGCAGTTGCTCATCTTCGGCAGTCCGAAGGGCGGCACGCCCCTGATGGTTGCGGCGCCGCGTCTGGCCATAGACCTTCCCTTGAAAGCACTGGCCTGGCAGGACGAACAGGGCCAGGTGTGGCTCTCCTACAATACGCCGGAGTATCTGCGCGAGCGGCACGGCTTTCCCGCAGAGCTTCTGAAAAACATCGCCGGAACCAGCGCACTGATGCAAAAAGCTGTGGAATAATAGCGGCGGCCCGGACCTGTCCGCTCCAACATGCCCGAGAATCCGAATGCCAACCGAGCCCGCGACCACCTGGCCAATGAGCGCACCTTTTTGGCCTGGCTGCGAACCGGGGTGGCGACGATCGTCTTCGGGTTCGCCATCGGTCGTTTTTCGATTGCACTCCGCGAATTCATGCGGATGCAGGGCTCTAAGTCGGTCACGCCTGGATTCACTACCTGGCTGGGCATTCTCTCGGCTTTGGGTGGCGTCCTGCTCGTTCTTGTCGGTCTCGGGCGCTACCGCAGGACGAAGGCGCAACTCGATTCGAACACCTTCGAGCCCGCGGGCTTGGTGATTGATCTCGTTTCTTCTCTGCTCGGCCTTTTCGGATTGGTGCTGGCCGGTTATCTGGCGTACATCGAAGTTGTGAACCGATGAATGATGATTTGACGGGGTGAATCATGGCGAAAAAAGCGGAAAAAGAGGCGGCCGGGCGGGCTGCCGCGAAGCTGGTGCGCGACGGCGAGGTCGTGGGATTGGGGACCGGTTCTACGGCGTACTTCGCGATTATTGCTCTGGGCGAGCGCGTGAAGGCGGGTTTGAAGATGATTGGAATTCCGACCTCGGTCGCGACCGCCGAACTGGCGCGCACCCTCGGAATTCCGTTGACCACGCTGGATGAACATCCGGAGATCGACATCACCATCGACGGCGCCGACGAGGTCGACCCCAAGCTGAACCTGATCAAGGGCGGGGGCGGTGCCCTGTTGCGCGAAAAGGTGATTGCCTCGGTGAGCAAGAGAATGGTGGTGGTGGCGGACTCGGCGAAAATTGTCGCCGCGCTCGGACAATTCCCGTTGCCGATCGAGATCATTGCTTTTGCGCGGGTTGTGGTCGAGCACAAGATCGCGACGCTCGGTGCAACCGCAAAGTTACGAACCAGGTCCGACGGGAGTATTTTCCTCACCGACAACGGGAATCCGATTCTTGATTGCAGCTTCGGGACGATTGCCGAGCCGGCAAAGCTGGCGCGGATTCTAAGCGATACTGCGGGCATCGTCGAACACGGTCTGTTTATCGCTCTCGCCCACCTGGTTTTGGTAGGACGCGGGGACCGGATCGAGCAATTGGGCGGCTAGCTCCGCCCCTGGTTTCAAGCTGCGATCTCCCGCAGCGCGGCCAGCAGCCGGTCCACTTCCTTCATCGTGTTGTAGTGAACCAGGCCGACGCGGAGAAACCCGCCCCGGCGCTCGACGTCAAGCTGTTCGGTCAGATTCAGGGCGTAATAGTTGCCGTCCCAGGTAAGAAAGCCGCGCTCGCCGAGCCGGGTTGCCAGTTCGCGCGGCGTGTGGCCTTCGATGCGAACCACGAACGTCGCGCAGCGATGGTCGAAATTCCGGGGGTCGCTAATGCCGTAAAGTCGGAGTCCAGGGATCGCGCGCAGTCCTTCGATCATGGTTTCCTTGAGCTTGTTTTCGTGCTGGTGAATCGCTTCGTGGGCGGCGAGGATGGCCTCGCGCCGGGTTGCCACCGCAGGATTCGCGCGACGGCCGAGTTGTTCCCAGTAGTCCACGCAGGCCTTGATGCCGGCGATGCATTCGTGGTTCGAAGTACCCGATTCCCAGCAACTCGGGCTCTCGTCTGTGCAGGGACGCACCTTATAGGGACGGAACCGCTGCAGGTGCTCGCGCTTGCCGTAGAGTACGCCCATGTGGGGACCGAAAAACTTGTAAGTCGAGCAGGCCAGAAAGTCGCAATCGAGCGCGCGCACGTCGATGGCTCCGTGGGGAGCGAAGTGAACGGCGTCGATATAACTCCATGCTCCCGCTTGCCGTGCCATTCGCACCACCTCGGCGACGTTGTTGATTGTGCCCACGGCGTTCGAGGCATAGCCTACCGCGACCAGGCGCGTGCGCTGGCCGCTTGCGGCCGTCAATTGGGCCGCGAGATCCCGCATGTCGAGCGTGCAATCGGCTTCATTGAACTTCACGGTGCGGACGGTTACACCTTTTTCCTCCAACGCTTTCCAGGGAGCAAAATTGGCGTCGTGGTCGAGCAATGTCAGTACGATTTCGTCCCCCGGACCCAGTTCACGTCCGATGGAGCGGCTCAAGGCGAATGTCAGCGTCGTCATGTTCGGGCCGAAGACGATTTCATCCGCAGCGCAATTCAAAAAATCACCCATCGCCAGGCGTGCTTCGTCGATGATGCGATCGGTGTTGTGGCTGGTCTGATAGGCCCCATGGGTGTTGGCGTTGTTATGCGCCAGATAGTCCGCGATGGCGTCAATCACCTGCTGCGGCACTTGCGTGCCGCCGGGACCGTCCAGAAAGACGGCCGGATGTCCGTTGACAGTCTGTGCGAGAGCGGGGAACTGCGAGCGAACCCAACTGAGGTCGAGCGCGCTGGAAGATGACACTGTCTGTTCTATGGCGGCCATGACAGACATTCTAATTCGGGTTCAGCCGGCCGTCGCGCCTGGACCAGATTGCGGCACGGCCGAGCGATCGGCCGCAGTCGCTCCCTTCAGGCGGCGCACTCCGGAGGGCTCGCGGGCTTATTTTTTCCTTTGTTCGCCGCATCCAGTCGGATCCGTGTCACGCGTGTCGTTTCCTGCACCAGATCATCCGAGGCAAGAACCGCGTCGCCCGACATCACCGAACCGGCTGCCAAAACAAAGCGCAAAGCATCTGCCTGGTCTTCGAAATACAACACAACTTGTCCCGACATAATGGCTCTCCCTGAGTCCGCTCTCGCATGGCCCGGTGCAGGCGCAGCTGAGAAAGGTCAAATTCAGACGCAAACGGCGCGGCAACAGACCAGTGGGGCGGTTGTTGCAGTGATTGTCGGAGAATACCCTGGCCGGTGATAGTGTTTTTGTTGGTTCTCGCCGGGAGCGGGGGATGAGTGGTTCGAAGGGCCAGGTTGGGGGGCAGTGGGTGACTGGAGACCGGTCTGGATCAGCGCGACCCCGCAGAGAGGTTGTAAAGTGTTACGGTCAAATGACTTCCCGGCTGTGCCCAGTCGGCGACCAACGGAGCGGTGCGACAGCCGAAGGCGATCGCGCGGCGCCACCGGCGCCTGGAGCCCATTTTTCCTGCGCCATGTTTCCGCGGACCTTCATTCTCACGGTAGAATCATTAGAGCCACAAGTCCAACCAGAGCAACCGGGGGCTGTCACCAGGGATGATGAGTGCATCGACAAATCGAGGGGGGCTGGTCAGAGCCGTGTGTCTGCTCTGCATCACCCTGGTTTGCGTGATGGGGATGGTGCAGGCGACCCACTCGCATTCCGAGACCTCGACGACCACGCATCATACCTGTTCGATCTGTGCCACCGCTCACGCCGGGCTCAATACCCAGACGGTTGCTTCTGCCCCGGTCTTGGTCACCGCGACACTCGCGATTCCGGCCGCGGAAGCGTCCGCGATCTGCCGTCCCACGGCCACGCAGTTCATTCGTCCTCCCCCTACGTTGTGACTCCGCGCCCGATCGAGTAACTCTGCTCAAAGCCGCCATCTTCGATCTTCTTTTTCCGCGACCGGAGCGCTCCCGCACTGCGTATGGAGGGAATCATGCATCTGATTTATAACAACTGGCGGTTGGCTCTGTTGGCCGTTGCTCTGGCGGCGACTGCCGGAGCCGCGAATGCGCAGTCGGGTGGAAGTTCGGGATTGATCAGCGGCACCGTCACCGACCCTTCGGGTGCAGTGGTTGCAAACGCCAGTGTTGAGATTCATCACGCCGTCAGCGGCTATGATCGGACTACGACCACCGACAGCAAAGGGAATTTCACTTTCGCGAACGTTCCGTTTAATCCCTATCACATGAAGGTGACCGCGGCCGGATTTGCTCCCTTCGCGCAGGACGTAGAAACCCGGTCGGTCGTGCCCGTTACCGTAATCGTCAGTCTATCGGTCGCCACCAGTTCCGACACGGTTACGGTTGAGGATAAAGGGGACTTGGTGGAGAACGACCCGACCTTTCACTCCGACGTCGACAAGGAATTGATCGACAGACTCCCCATGGGGAGCGGGTCGTCGTCGATGAGTGCGATTGTGGGTGAAGCGACTCCGGGTATCGCTTCCGATTCGAACGGGGCCATTCATGGCTACGGCGACCACGCGGAGAACTCGTACAACATTGACGATCAGCCCGATACCGACCAGCATAGCAAGACATTTTCGAACCAGATTTCCGTGAACTCGATTCAATCGATGGAGGTCATCGCCGGCGCGCCGCCTGCCGAATATGGCGGCAAAACCAGTGTGGTGATTGTCGCGACCACCCGCTCTGGCCTGGGAGTCACCCAGCCCCACGGAAGCGTGAGCACCTCGTTCGGGTCGTTTGGGTCCTCCACTGTTTCCGCCGATTTCGCGTATGGGGGGAAAAACTGGGGAAATTTTATTTCGGTCGGCGGCTTGAACAGCCGCCGGTTTCTGGATGCGCCGGAATTTGCGGTGGTGCATGATAAGGGAAATGAACAGAGCCTGTTCGACCGCGTCGATCTCCAGCTTTCACCGGCCGACTCGATTCGATTGAACCTCGGTTACAGCCGGAGCTGGTTCCAGACCCCGAATTCGTTGGACGCCGAAAACGCGACCGCCTGGAGCGGACTCAACGGGGTTCTTCCGCTCGAGGAGAACTATAACGGCGTGGTTCCGGGTACCAATATTACCGTTGGCGCCACCGATCAACGCTCGAAGATTGGGACTTTCAATATCGCGCCCTCTTTCACCCATCTGGTGAATACCAATTCCGTATTCAGTGTGGGGGCATTCGTCCGCCGCGACGATTACAACTACTATCCGAGCAAAGATCCTTTCGCGGACCTCGGGCCTCCCGGCCTGCAGCGGCAGTCCGTGGGTCAGAACCGGACGCTTGCCAATACCGGGATTCGATCCGACATTTCTTACGTGAAAGGCGTGAACAATGTCAAAGCCGGCGTTACCTACGAACAGACATTTCTCAACGAGAATGACTCCATCGGTATCATCGACCCGGCCTATAACGCGCCTTGCATCGCGGCGACGGGTGTAACGCCGTTCGCCTACGCTCCGGTGGCAGGTTTCACCGATCCCTCGCAGTGCGCCAAGGGGAACTTGCCGAATACTCTTGCGGAGTATGGATCCCTGGGATACGTGAACCCGCAGGGACAGCCCTATGACCCGAACCCCGTCTTTTATCCCGTTTTCGATGCGACTCTGTCGCCCTACGACTTGACCCGCGGGGGAGGCTCGTACACCTTCCACGGCCACACCGATGTGAAGGAGCTCGCTCTCTACATTCAGGATGCGATCTCGGCCGGGCACTGGTCGATGAATCTGGGCATGCGCGGCGATGTTTATAACGGTCTGACGGTAGCGACCCAGGCCGAGCCGCGGGTAGGAATCTCATACAATGTCAAAAAGACGAGCACGATTCTTCGCGTTTCCTACGCTCGGACGCTCGAATCTCCCTTCAACGAAAACCTGATTCTTTCCAGCATCGGATGCAGCAATGTCGTGCTGGAGCCTCTCCTCAACTGTTCGCGGGCTGCGGCCAACCCGTTGAGTCCGGGCTTCCGCAATGAATTTCACGCGGGTATCGAACAGGCCTTCGGCAGGTATCTGGTCTTTTCCGGCGAGTGGATCACGAAGTATACGCACAATGGCTATGATTTCAGTGTGCTCGGCAACACGCCGATTACGTTTCCCATCGAATGGCACAACGCCAAGATTCCCGGCTATGCCGGCCGCCTGAGCGTGCCCAACCTGCATGGCTTTTCGGCGCAGATGGTCTTCTCGAGCGTGGCCGCGCGCTTTTTTCAGCCGCAGATTGGCGGGGCGGGCGCGACCGTGTCGACCGGCACCGGGCTTCCGTTCCGAATTGACCACGACGAAAAATTCAACGAGACCACGCATGTTCAATACCAGCCCTGGAAACGCGGCCCATGGGTCGGCTTTAACTGGCGATACGACAGCGGTCTGGTGGCGGGCAACGCTCCCTGTTACGGGGTTGGCCCGAGCAACGACTGTCCCCAATCCACTACCGTGGGCGGGCAACCGGCAGTTCTCGTACGCGATGTCTTCGGCAACCCTCTGAGCGCGGATCAGGAATACGAGGCCGGCTTCACCTGCGATGGCGTCCGTGCGACGCCGAGCACGCCGCTGCCCTCCACGTGCCTTGCCTCGCAGTTCGGATCCAGTCTGATTCGAGTGCCGGCGATAGGTGCGGAGAACGACGACCACAACCCTCCACGCATCGCCTCCCGGAACCTGTTCGATGCTTCGATCGGTGACGACAACCTGTTCAAAGGCGATCACTACAAATGGAGCCTCATGCTTACCGCCATCAATTTGAGCAATAAGCTGGCACTGTATAACTTTCTTTCCACGTTCAGTGGAACCCACTATGTAACGCCGCGGGCGTTGACGGCGGAAATCGGGTTCCACTTCTAGCCGGATGTGCGATGGCGACACAAGGGAGGTGCGCCTCGGCCCGGTTGCCGGTTCCGGCGCTGGGCACGGATGGACGGGAAACGGACGCGAAAGCAGGTCGGGCGCGGTGAGCGAAGACGCGCGTCCAGCCCAGTCACTATTTCAATTTTTCGTATTCTGCCTTGACCTCATGCAGCAGGGGGAGGTCGGCGTCAGCGTTTTTCCAGGCGGTGAGGAAGTCTTGATACGCGACGCGGGCCTTGGGCAGGTCGCCCTGCTTTTGCAGGACTCGTCCCGACTCCAGTTGCGCCATAACGAAAATCAGATCGGGGCCCTGGCGGGATTTCTGCTGTTCGACCTTCTGCAGATCTTGCATGGCTTCGTCGTATCGCCCGGCTCGTTCATAGGCCAGGGCCCGGGCGTAAAATACGCCGCTGTTGGCGCGGGCGTAGAGAGCAGCCGTATTCAGGAAATCGATCGCCCTCGCCGGGTCGGTTTTGGCGGAATTTGCGGGCGCCAGGGCAACGATCGCGTGGATCAACGGCACGGTGACATTCACCGCGATCGTGTCATTCGGATGAGTGCGCTGAATCTCGTCCGCCAGCGCGATCGCTTTCTGATCCTGACCGAGCAAGGCAAATGTCGTGGCCACGGCTCCAGCCAGGGAAACAGTCCGGGAGGACCGGAGGGCTGCTTCCGCGTCACGCACGGCTGAGTCGCGCGCGCCAACCATGGCCTCGGAGCCGGCAACCCCGGCCTCGACAATGGACCCCCCTTGCAGATGCAGCCGTCCCAGGCCTTCTTCGTACTGGCGCGCGAAATCCCGTGCCTGGCCCATTTGACCACGGGCGCCCGCCAACCCGCTTCGGAATGCAAGAACGTTGACCTGTCCTTGGGGGGTGGTGGAAGCGCTTTGCAATTCCCTTTCCATGTCCGCGTCCCGACCTTCGGCCCAGTCCAGACCAGCGAGGAATTCGTGGTAGACGACATTCGCCTTGTGCTGAATGGCGGCGTTGGCGATAGCCCGCGCCTCTTCGCCCCGGTTCAATCCAGCATAAGCCTGTGCGATTTGGCCATAGGCGTTCAACATGTCGGGGTCGAGTTCGAGGGCGCGCTTGGCATTTTCGAGGCCGTTGTCGAACTGACCGAGCTGGTTGTAGATGACGGCCAGATTGTTGTAGGCGACGGAATCCCGCGGATAGGTCTGGCGGTACAGTTCGTACGCCGCAATCCCTTTGTCGAGTTGTCCGCTGTCGGCGTAATAGTGCGACGTGATATAGAGCTTTTCACGCTCGCTCGCGCGGTCTCGAAGCTCAAACGCTTTCTGGCGGTTCTGTTCAGACAAGGCGGTCTGATCGAGGTTGCTATAGATGGTGCCGAGACGAGCGTAGGCCATCGCGAAGTTGGGGTCGAGTTCGATCGCCCGCTGGTAGTCGGGGAGGGCGCCCAATTCGTCGCCCATGCTGTGCTTGGCGTCGCCGAGCGTCAAGGCCTTCAGGGCTTCGAGCGAGGAAGTGGTGGCCATCGAAAGCGACATGTCATATTTCTGCACCGTGGATAACGATTCGCCGAGCTGGCCGCGTAATCTTGTGGCGGCGCTATGCAGCGCGCTCAGGACCTCTTCTTTTCGCTCGGCTTGAGCCTGCTCGCGACCCAGCGAATCGCCGGAAGAAGCATTGCTCGCTTCGAGCGTGACCACATACTGGCCTCCCACGCTATCGATGCTGCCATTTAACATGGCCTTGATGCCATCGCGCTGGCAAATCTCGCGACCGACGTCGCTGGTGATGCGGTCGTCCGGGCCGCGGCCCATGAACTGCAGCGTCTGGCGGATTTTCTGGTCGGGGTAGACGTTGAGGTAGGGAGATTGTCCCAGATCGACGGCCAGCGCCTTCTTGAGTGTGCCATCGAAGACGGGGTCGGCGGTGGTGTTTACGAAATCGGCGATGAGGATGGAATCTTTTTCCGTCAGGGCGTGGCCTCGTTTCAGAAACACGAAGCCGATGCCGGCACCGACCAGCGCCACCATGAGCGCGGGGATCAGCCACAGCGGCAGCCGGCGGGCGGACGGCGAAACTTTGCGGCTCGAAAGACTGCGGGCCGAAGAAGAAGAACCGGAGGACAAGGGCACGGCAGCCAGCATGGTGCCCGAATCCGAGTCGCGTTTGAGGCGCTTCAGGTCGGAACGCACGTCCGCGGCACTCTGGTAGCGCAGCTCGCGATCTTTTTCGAGCAGCTTGCTCAGGATTTCTTGAAACGGCAAGGGCAGATCCGGGTTCAGGTGAAGCGGCGGGGCCGGGGGACGATTCAGAATCGCGTCAAAAATAACGGCCGAGGTATCGCCGGGAAACGGGGTTGCACCGGTGGCCATCTCATAGAGCACGGCGCCGAAGGAAAATAGGTCAGTGCGGGCATCGAGATCCTTGCCGCGCGCTTGCTCCGGCGACATGTAAGCGATGGTACCGACGGTCGATCCGGGGCTGGTCAGAAACGGGTCGTCCACCGTTACCTCGGAACCGACCGTCGCTTCCGACTGGAGCGATGGCCTGGCGGTGCGTTTGGCCAGGCCGAAATCGAGGATCTTCGCCTGGTCGCGGGTGGTCACGAAGATGTTGGCGGGCTTGATGTCGCGATGGACGATTCCCTTGGCATGGGCGGCGTCAAGCGCGTCGGCAATCTGCGTGCCCAGGTTGAGCAACGGCTCCAGTTCCATCGGCTGACCATGGATCCGGTTCTTGAGGGTCTGGCCTTCCAGCAGCTCCATGGCGATGAAGTGCCGTCCGCCATCCTCCCCCACTTCGTAGATGGTGCATATATTCGGATGATTGAGCGCGGAGGCGGCGCGCGCTTCCCGCTGGAAACGTTCGAGCGCCAGAGGTTCCCCCTCCGTCTCGGGGGGAAGGAATTTGAGCGCAACGTGGCGGCCCAGGTTGATGTCTTCGGCTTCGTAAACCACGCCCATCCCGCCGCCCCCCAACCGGGAGAGGACACGGTAGTGGGACATGGTCTGGCCAATCATTCCGGGGAACACTCCTGGGAGAGAGTCACTCATGGTAGGTGAGAGGGTCCGCGCAAGTCAAACCTCGGACTCCATCCGTATATACGATGCTGCCCGAGGGGAAGTTCATGCCGGAAAAATGAGGCGTTTTCGGCTTTGCTTTCTTGAGTTTAAAGAGCTCTCCCGGCGCAGAATCGAGGATTGGACAGTTACGAACGGTCACCATCCGAGCATTACGGAAGTTTAGCTCGAAAACCCCGAATCCTTTCCCGCTCCGGCCTCGCCTGCTATCAATAAGTATTCCCCTATAACGACCGGGGATTGCGGCCCGGTGTGCCCGGGTAGGAGCGCGTCGGAAATGAAATCTCGCCCTCAATCTTGGAGGAACATGAAGGGCGTGCCGCGTTTTTTTATTGCGGTGGTGGTGCTCTGCGGAACGGCCGTCCTGACCTACTCGATCTTGCACGGCAAGAGCGAGAACCCGCTCAAGTTTTTCTGTTATCTGGCGATTGCGCTGGCCGCGTCGCGGCTCAAGGTGAACCTGCCCGGCATTACCGGCACCATGTCGGTGAACTTTCTGTTCCTGCTGCTGGGTGTGCTGGAACTGAGCCTGTCGGAAGCCATGGCATTGGGCTGCGCGGCCGTGGTGGTGCAGTGTTTTGATCGCGACCATCCGCGGCCGATCCAAATCACCTTTAACGTCTGCTCTACGGCGCTGGCCATTGGGGCAACCTTTGCCACCTATCACATTTCCTTATTGAACCGGGCGATCAGTAATCCTTCCACCTTGCTGTTTCTGGCGGCTTCGGTTTACTTCGTGGCCAATACGCTGCCGGTAGCGGCCGTGATCTCGCTCACCGAGCGCAGGTCGCTGCGAAAGATCTGGTCGGACTGCTATTTCTGGAGCTTCCCCTATTATCTGGTGGGTGCGGGCGTGGCGGGCATGATGAGCTGGCTGCACGGGTTCACCGATTGGCAGACTTCGCTGCTGACGCTTCCGGTGGTGTATCTGATCTACCGTTCGTATCGCCTGTACCTCGGCAAGCTGGAGGATGAGAAGCGGCACGTGGAGGAGATGGCAGACCTGCATATGCGCACGATCGAAGCCCTCGCGCTTGCCATCGAGGCCAAGGATCAGACGACGCACGACCACCTGCAGAGAGTTCGCGTGTATGCTCTCGAGGTGGCAAAGGAGCTCAACGTCGACCGGGAGGGAACCGAGGCCCTGCAGGCCGCGGCCCTGCTTCACGACATCGGCAAGCTGGCGATTCCCGAACACATCATCTCCAAGCCCGGCCGCCTGACGCCGGAAGAGTTCGAGAAAATGAAGATTCACCCCATGGTGGGAGCGGAAATCCTGGAACGCGTTCGTTTCCCCTACCCGGTCGTTCCCATCGTACGGGCCCATCACGAAAAATTCGACGGAACGGGTTATCCGCTGGGATTGCGCGGCACCGAGATTCCGATCGGCGCCCGCATTCTGGCAGCGGTGGATTTTCTGGATGCGCTCGCTTCGGACCGCCAATATCGGCGGGCGTTGCCCCTGCACGAAGCCATGTCGCGCCTGGTGGATGAATCGGGGAAATCATTTGATCCCGAAGTCGTCCGGGTGCTCGAACGAAGATACGTGGAACTGGAGCAGCTGGTTCACGAACGCACCGACAACGTGAACAAGCAAAAACTGTCCTCGGAAGTGGAAGTCAAAGGCGACGACGCGCGTCCGAAGCCGGCCATCAAGCCGGCGGCCGGGTTCCAGGCGCAGGGCAAGCGGCAGCCGGCGGAAAGCAATTTCCTGGGCTCGATCGCGGCCGCACGCCAGGAAGCGCAGACCCTTTTTGAACTTACCCAGGACCTCGGGGCCTCACTCAGCCTGGGCGAAACGCTCTCGGTGTTTGCCGTGAAGCTGCGGCGCGCAATGCCCTACGATGCGATTGCCATTTATGTGCGCCAAGGGGATGAACTGGTTCCCGAGTATGTGAACGGAGATAACTTTCGCCTGTTTGCTTCTCTGCGGATTCCGATGGGACAAGGACTGTCAGGTTGGGTGGCGCAGAACCTCAAGCCGATCCTCAACGGCAATCCTTCGGTCGAGCCCGGGTATTTGAACGATGTATCCAAGTACAGCACGCTGAACTCCGCGCTTGCGGTTCCGCTCGAAGGTTTGCAGGGTGTCGTCGGTGTGGTCGCCCTGTACCACGCGGAAAAGGACTTCTTTACCTCCGACCACCTGCGCATTCTGCTGGCGGTAAGTTCCAAGATGGCGCTGGCCATCGAAAACGCGAGAAAATTCGAGCAAGCGGAGAGTTCGGCGGTGACCGATTATCTGACGGGTCTGCCTAACGCGCGCTCGCTGTTTCTACAACTCGACCGGGAACTGGCGCGCTGCAAACGCGATAACAAAACGCTGACTGTGATGGTCGCAGACATGGACGGCTTCAAGCAGATCAACGACCGCTTTGGTCACCTGGAAGGCAATCGGGTGCTGCGGCTGTTTGCCCACATGCTCAAGGAAACCAGTCGCGAGTACGATTACGTCGCGCGCATGGGCGGCGACGAATTCGTGGTCATCGCCCCCGGGCTCACGCAGGAAGCGGCCGCGCGCAAGGCCGAACAGATGCGGGAACTGGCCAAGCAGGCGGGAAAGGACATCTGCAATGAGGACATTCTGTCGCTGAGTGTTGGCAAGTCGGTGTATCCGGAAGATGGGATGGATGCGGAAAAAATTCTCTCCGAAGCCGATAAGCGCATGTATCTGCAGAAGCAGAGCCAAGCGTCGCAGAAGAACCGGCGCCTCTATCCGCGGGTGCGGGGCCGGCTCACCACCGAGATTACGGGCCGGGACCAGCAACGTCCGATGCTGGGCATCGTGACCAATCTAAGCCTGGGGGGGTGCTATGTGGAGACCAGCGGCCTGCTATTGTCGGGTTCGCAATTGAAGCTCACCTTCTCGCACGAACACACCAACGTGTCGATCGAAAGCGAGGTCGTGCGCATGGATATGGGCATCGGGGCGGCCTTGAAGTTCACCGAAGCCAATCACGAAAGTCGCGTTGCCCTGCAGCGCATCCTGGAACAACTGGCGAGCGCCGAAGCGGTGGTGGACCTGAAGCGCAGTCAAAACGCAGTCGCCGGGGGCTCACTGTAGCCAGGGTCGTTCGCTCTCGCTCATGCGGGAACGGCCAGCGGTCGAATCTGGATCAGGGGCACGGTGGTGCGCGGCTTTGACAATCCCTGCTGCAGCATGTTGGCGGTCGGTACGCCGGTCCGGTAAAACGACTTCTCGCAATCCGCACTGGAGGGGCCCCGCATATTTCCCTCCATATAGGCCAAGCCCGGACAACGTGAGCAACTGCCCACGTGAGAGCAGGACGAGCATACCGCGAGATCCCTGGCCTGGATGGAGCGGACTTCTTGCAGCGCCGGCGACAGATTCCAGATATCCAAGAATTTCTGCTGGCGAATATTTCCCGTAGGAAGGGGGAATTGCACGCAGGGAAAGACCTCGCCGTAGGGCGAAATGTAGCAGAAGGAATGGCCGGCGCTGCACGAATAACCGGCGAGATCTTCGTCCGACGGTGGCTGGGGAGGGGCACAAAACTCTTCCTGGTTGGCGACCAGCGCCGGATTCCGAAAAATTCCGGGGAGTTCTTCTCCCGGGATGCGCAGCGAAAGCACCGAAGTGTCACCGTCCATCATGGGTGTGATCGTGGGATCGAGCGTGTACGGCACGCCGAGTTCGGCGGCCAGTTCCTGCACTCCGCCCTGGTCGGAAGAATTCGCCGTCATCAGGACGTTGGCAATGGTCACTCGCAGTCCCTGCTGATGCAGGAAACGGATGGCCCGGAGGGTGCGCTCGAACGAGTGCGGCAGCTTGGTAATGGCATCGTGAACTTCGGGTCGATGGGAGTACAGGCTGATCTGGATGGTGTCCACGCCCAGTTTGCGAATCCGCTTCGCACCCTCTTCGTCGATCATCACCCCGTTGGTCTTGATCTTGACGTTGAACAGGAGACGGCGGGCGTATTCGACGATCTCGAAGAAGTCGCGGCGCATGAAAACCTCGCCGCCGCTCAAGGTGAGAAAGAAAACTCCCGCCTCGGCCAGTTGATCGAGCACGCCTTTGATTTCCGCGGTCGTCATCTCCCCGTGGTCGTCGTGATCGAGATAGCAATGGACGCAGCGCTCGTTGCAGCGATACGTCACGTCGAAATGTACGGCGAGCGGAACGCCCAGGTTGAAGGCCTTCTGACCCACTTCGCTCATCAGGCTCATCGGGAAGCCTCCCCGGCCAGAGGCCGATCGGAAACCAGCAGAATTCCGTGACCCGACAGCTCGGTCACAAACTGTTCGGCATCGGCCTGGGCTTGTGCAGGATCGACATCAAACTGCCGGCAAATCTTTTCGCGCACAATTTCCTCGAGAGTGGTGCGCCCGTCGGCCGCCTGAAAAATGGCAGTGGCGACTTCATTGAGCGTGAAGAAAGTGGAATCGGCCGAGTTCATGACCATCATCTCGCCCGCCAGGGCGCGAGCGGCGATCGCGGAACTGCGGGCAATGTAGATGCAGTTCTCAGGCATGCTCCGGCATCTCCTCGAGATTGCGCGCGAAATCTCGAACTCGTTCCCACACTCGAGCATCAGGATAGAACGTCAAGCGGTAAATGGGAACCGTATCGACAAAATTGCAGGCCGTCCCCAGAAGCTTTTCTACCAGTATCTTGTCCTCGGCGAAGAACAGGATGTTGCGCATCAGGCGACGGACGGCCTCGGCGGGCGACAAACCATCGACTCGGTTCTCCGGACCCTGTTCCAGAAAAAACACAGCCCCCACCGGGGCCATGCGGTTTTCACCCGGCCGTGCCAACTCTCCGGCGAAAGGGGTGCCGTAGGCCGAATATCCGCCGGCATTCGGCCGCAGGTAGGAAACTTCGTCGGTCAGCAGGGTGACGTCGGCCGGCGCCAGCCGGGTCATCGTGGTCTTGCCCGCACCCGAGACACCCGAGAACAGATAAGCCCGGCCTTCGCAAATCGCACTCGCGGCGTGGAGCAGGAATCCGCCGCGCTCGGCCAGAATCAGGCTGTGCACAATCCGCAGCACCGAATCGAGAGAGTAGGGGTTGGCGTTTTGCCGCACTCGTCCCTGTCCGGTACGCGGATCCCAGCGAGCGCGGAAGTCTCCGCGTTGAACGATCCAGGCGTCTCCCTCCCGCCGCACGCGCACGTCCTCATCGGAGACCTGTCCGGGGTCCAGGAGATCGAATGCGAGCTCGAATTCCGCCGGCGACGAACTCAGAAATCCTTCATATCGGAGGCGCAGGAGATCGACAAATGCCCGGTCAGAGGTGGACAAGGCAATGGGGATTGCTCCGATTTCGACACAGGTCTTGCGAGCCTCGATCATGGAAGCCCTCGCACGACGCGGCTGGCGGAATCGCCAGATTCCGGTGCCGCGGTCCACCGTTGCAGTCGGAGCGCGATTCGGCGGGCCGGAGCGAAGTGACAAAGCAGCCTTCCGCACGCCCGTGACAGGCCGGGAGAATACAGTCTTCGCCGACCTCGATTTGCTGCAGCGCAGGCGACGAGTCGACCGAGGACCGCCTGGGGAGGAAACCAGGGATCCGGCTCAGGCAGGGAATCGCCTTGCAGCAGAAAGCCGCTCGAGGTGACCGGGGCGAGAAGACGGTGCAGGAAGAGTCGGCCTTCGCGCCACGCCAAGACGATCTGGCCCGGCCGCAGGTCTTCAAGTGAGCAGCGCTTAATTTCGACCACGTCGCCGGGCCAAACTGCGGGCAACATGCTTTCCCCATAAACGCGGAGACGCAGCGAACCCGTCCGGCGCAAGCACTCTACCGCCAGAGCCGAGCGGTCCGCGCCAGTTGCGAAAGGCCTGCTCGGGGCGTTTCCGATCGTCAGGAAGTCTTCCGGCTTATCTGGCATGTGTGAATAACGGAGACGATCTTGCCGCAGGACAATGCTTGCGTCTCGAAAACCCGTTCGTAGCGGAAGGCCGGCTTCTGATACAGCCTCTTTTCCCTGCCCGTGTCGCACCCCTGCTGGCCTTTTTCCCGAGGATCGCGCTTGTCGTCCATAGTTGATTGAGCCAATCGCTGGATGAACTGGCCTGCCCCCCAGTCAACGTTCAGAGTAAGGGAAGTGTACTACACGGCTTTCTCCGGTGCCAATCTGTTGGCCCCGCCTCTCGGGCCAAGCCGAGCCACATCTTCAGTAAAATGAAAGAGTTCCGTTTTCGCGAGCGCGTCGCAGACTGACCGTCAGGGCGGCGAGCGCCACCAGCAGCAGGACAACCCCAAATCCCCCGAGGGTGCCAAGACTTGCAGCCATCTCGGTCACCGACTGGTCCTCGATCAGGGCTCGCCGCATGGCCTCGATCGCGTAAGTGAGAGGAACGGCATGCGCCAACAATTGCAGCGGGCGGGGCAGACTCTGGACCGGGAACATGGTTCCACTCAGAAACCAGAGCCCGGAACCAAGCAGCCAGAGCAGTGCCGAACCTTTTTGAAATGCAATCTGAAGCGTGGCGGCGGCCATTCCCAAGGCCAAGGCGATCACCAAGGACAAAAGCAAGACCACCGCACAGGAGAAGAGGTTGGCGTGGATGGATGCCCGAAAAAGCGTCACCCCGGCGAAAAGATAGACCAGAAGATTGACCAGGCTTCCGGCGAAGGCAGAGATCGAGCTCAGTACGATCAGTTCCACCGGTGCGGTGGAAGTCGTCATCAATACTTCGAGCGTTCCGGTCCGCTGCGCCTCCTGCACCGTGCTCAGGAAGGCCTGGGCGCTCATGACGAAGAACGTGTAAAGACCGGTGCCCACCAAAAGAAAGGGAAAGTACTCGACGCCATCCGGTCGAAAGGAGGGACCGATGGCGCGCGACAGAAAATAGAAAGCCGCGAGCTCGGTAAACACCCCGCACAGGGTCACAACAAAGCCCATGCGGTAGCGGACGGCGGTGAGCAGATCGCGACGGAGAATGGCGTAAAGTTTGTCGAGGGTCGAAGTCATAGCGAGATTGGCAATCTGCGACTTGTATTCTGCACCTTGTGCCGTGGCACTGGCAGCGAGCCGGATTCGGCGACGAAACTACGAACTACCCAAACCACCCACTCCCGATTCTCCGCGTCGCAGTAGGGTCTCATCGATCTGACCGGTCGTGCGGAAGTAAAACGAGCGTAGTGCATCTGCATTCTCGCCCTCGCCGAGCGAGCGATTGGCGAGCAATTCTCCGCCATGCAGCAGGAGCAGGCGGTCGCCGAGCGCAGCCGCCTCCGCAAAATTATGGGTGGCCAGCAGAACCGTCGTACCCTGCCGAGCCAGAGTGCGAATCGTGGTCCAAAAGTGGGCGGTCGTCGCGGCGTCGAGGCTGCGCGTCGGCTCGTCGAGCAAAAGGACACGCGGTCTCTTCACCAGCGCGCGCGAGATCCCCAGCCGCTGATACATTCCGCTCGAGAACTTCATGACCAGCGTGTCGGCATGTTCTTCGAGGCCCGCTTCGCCCAAGACCTCCCGGATCCGCCGCCCTCGTTCGCGGCGCGGGATTTCGTCCAGACTGGCAAAAAAATCCAGGTTCTCGCGAGCCGAGAGACGAGCGAAGAACGAGCGCTCGGTCGCGACGGCGATGCCGACCTGGCGCCGGACTTGGCCGGCATCGCGCCTGGGATCGAAGTCGCCGACGCGCACCGACCCAGCGTCGGGCAGCAGCATGGTCGAGATCAGCTTGAGGGTGGTGGTTTTTCCGCTGCCGTTCGGACCGAGCAGAACCAGGACCTCGCCTGGAGCGGCCGCGAAAGAAACGTCCCGTAAGGCGACGGTCTCGCCGGTTCGCTCCCTGCCCAGCCAATTGAACAGGGCAGGACGATGGCGAAACGACTTACGCACCGATTCGAATACGACCTGGTTCATGACAGTGACCGGAAGAACGTGGGTACGGCAGGCGCAAGCGCGACCGGCGTGGTTCGACGCGCGCCAAAGACTCTGTATTATAGTGGCGAATCGCGATTCTTATGAGTTGGCGCCTCACCACGCTGAAGCGCCGCGTCCATGCCTCGGTCCATGCGCCCGGCCCCGGCCGCCGCGTTCAGACTGCCGCGCAGAAAAATTCGCCTTTATGACCGAACCCGCGCCCACCTTTCCCGCGTCGAGCTTCGAGCTGCAGGCAGCGGGCGAATTCGAATTGCTGTGTGCGCTCGTGGGCACGGAATTGGCTCCGGAGCGAGTCGAGCGCATTGCGAACTGGAATCTTTCCCCGATCGACTGGAGCGAAATGGTTCGTCTCGCGGAGTGGCATGGCGTGGTTCCGCTGGTGGCGCGCAATCTCCTCCAATACGGGCGCGGGCTTCCGCCGGAGACCGGGCGCTGTCTGCGATCTGCCTATGAAGCCAACCTGCGGCGCAACTTGTGGTTTGCCGCTGAACTGGTCCGCATCATGCGACAGTTCGAGCGCGCGCGGTTGCGGGCGGTGCCCTACAAGGGCCCCGTGTTGGCGGCATCGCTTTATGGTGATCTCGGGCTGCGCACCTTTTCCGATCTCGACTTCCTGATTTCCCCCCAGGACTTCGAGCACGCCAAACAAAGCCTTGCCGAGATTGGCTATCACCCCTCGGCGGTTCTTGCTCCAGCGGTCGAACGACTGTGGTTGCGCAAAGGCTACGAGCGCTCGTTTGACGGCGCCAGGGGACGGCATCTGCTCGAGTTGCAGTGGGCCTTGCTGCCCCATTTTTATGCGGTTGATCTGCCGGTGGAAGGTTTGTTGGCGCGCGCCCGCAGTATTGTAGTGGGCGAGTCCGAAGTGCCGTGCCTGTCTCCCGAAGATTCCCTGCTGGTGCTGTGTCTGCATGCCGCCAAGCATCTTTGGACGCGCCTGATCTGGCTTTCTGACATCGCCGAGACGTTGCGCACCGCAAGCATCGACTATGCGCTCCTGTTCTCCCGAGCGCGGGCGTTGGGAGTCTCCCGCGTTCTCGTCGTCAGTGTCTGGCTGGCGAGAAGCCTGCTGCAGGCGAAGCTTCCGCTTGCCGCCGAGGAAGGCATTCGCGAGGATCCCCATGGGGCTGCCATCGGGCGCGAATTCACCCGGCGCTTGGCTCGAGGTGGCGGCTACGATTTCGAGTCCACCGAATACTTCCGCCTGCTCCTCCGACTGCGCGAGCGATCGGTCGACCGCTGGCGATATCTCTGGCGATTAGTCTGGACGCCAGGAGTGGGAGATGTTGCAGCCGTCGCTTTGCCGGAACCACTGTTTCCGCTTTATCGGATCGTGCGCCTGGGCCGCCTGATGCGGAGGTTGGTCGGGTCTAATGGGAACTGATTTCAGCCCGCCAGGACCAGGCGATAGGCCTGGGCTCGGCCACTGGTGAACATGGTCTGGGAGCACTTCCGTCGGTGGTGCCGCCGATCGCTAATGTGCTTCTCCATCCCCGGGCGCGACGTCGGGCGTGTCCACCTTTCGCGCCACGGCCGTACTTGCCGGCAGGGGCGCCGGCTGGAATTCGCCGGGCTCTTTGCCGGCCAGCGCCGTGTTCATGAACTGCATCCAGACCGGCAGCGCGGCGCGAGAGCCCGTCTCTTTTTGGCCGAGCGATTTCTTTTCATCGTAGCCAATCCAGACGCCGCAGGTTAACGACGGAGAAAAGCCCACAAACCACGCATCGGTGAAATCATTGGTGGTTCCCGTCTTGCCCGCCAGGGGGTATGGAATCTTGGCGGCGGCGACCGCTGTGCCATGGAGCACGACCTCCCGCAGCATCGCAGTCATGATGCGCGCGGTGCGCGAGCTGACGACGTCCTTAATGTCGGAAAAATCTTCTTCCAGTACGCGTCCGTCGTAGTCGGTCACCTTCGTGATATAGCGTGGAGCAACCCGCACACCGTCGTTCGGAAAAACGCTGAAGGCGGAAGTTTGTTCGAGCGGCGTGATTTCCGCCGAGCCGAGCGCCACGGGAAGATACGCGGGCAGGTTGGCGGTAATGCCGAAGCGGTGCGCGTAATCGATCACTGTCCTGATGCCGACGCGGTCGGCGAGCTTGAGCGCGGGAATGTTCCTCGATTGGGCGAGGGCCCGCCGCAGCGTGATGCTGCCCTCAAATTTGTTGTCGTAGTTGTGCGGCGAGTAAGGTCCGGAAGCGGTGGGAAAGGTGACGGGCGCATCCAGGATGGTGTCGTCGGGGCTGCCCCCCTGGTCGATCACGGCGGTATAGACGTAAGGTTTGAAAGAGGATCCGACCTGCCGCAAAGCCTGCGTCGCCCGGTTGAACTTGGAGAGATTAAAATCGCGGCCACCGACCATTGCCCGGATCTCTCCGGTCGCGTTGTCGATGGCCACCAGCGCACCCTCGGTGCCCGAGTCCTGCTCCAGGCTGACGTGCGCTCTTCCCTGCTCGAGCGCCAGCACCTTGAGGTAGACGACATCGCCTGGGTGCAGAATGTCGGAAAGCTTGAGCTTGGTCCAAGCCGCGTCGGAGGGCAGGAGCGTGGCTTGGTGGGGGCCGAAGCGGATTTCGGCGTCGCCCGGTGAAACCTGGGTGACGAGCGCGTGCGTGTACCCGTTGAGTTCCGGTTCCTCATCCCAATCCGGGTCCACATATTGCTCGAGCTTTTGGCCTTGGGCGATCACGTTGAGCAGTTTGCCACGCCAGCCATGACGCCGTTCATAGGCGGCGAGGCCGTCGAGCAACGCCTGGCCCGCCGATTTCTGCAGGTCCATGTCGAGCGATGTGTAAACGCGCAGCCCGCTTTCGTGAACCTGGTCGCTGCCATACTTCGCTTCCAGATAACGCCGAATTTCTTCCACAAAATGCGGGGCCAGAGAATTTGGATCTTTCTGCAGCTCGAGTACGATGGGCCTGCTCTTGGCTTCCGCCGCCTGGGCCGCGGTGATTCTGCCGTCCTCAAGTAGGGCGTTGAGCACCAGGTTGCGGCGCTTGAGGGCACGTTCGGGGTGGGCAATCGGAGAATAATATTGCGGCGCCTTGGGAAGTCCGGCGAGCAGCGCGGCCTCTTCGAGTTTCAATTGCCGGGCGGGTTTGCTGAAGTAGTATTCCGAAGCAGCTTCATAGCCGTAAGCTCCATGACCGAGAAAAATCTGGTTGGCGTACAGCGTGAAGATCTGCGGCTTGGTGAAACGGCGCTCGATCTGGATTGCGAGGAGCGCCTCTTGTACCTTGCGATAGAACGAGCGGTCGGGGGAGAGAAACAGATTGCGGGCGAGTTGCATGGTGAGCGTAGAGGCTCCCTGCACCCTTCCGCCGGACTCGATGTCGCGATAGGCTGCACCGACAATGCGCCAAATGTTGATACCCGAGTGACGATAGAAATCCTTGTCTTCGATCGAGACCAGGGCGTTGCGAAGCACCTCCGGATAATCGTCGTAGGACGCAATCACGCGGCGTTGCAGGGCAAAGGTGCCGATCACTCGATCGTGGACGTCGTAGAGTTTCGTGACAGAGCTGGGCCGGTAGCGTTCGAGCTGTTCAACCTGGGGCAGGTCGGTCGAATAAACAAGAAGCAACCCCGCCGCCGCGCCCACCGCGGCGGAGAGCAGGACTAGCAATCCGAATAGGAAGCGTCCTACCAGTTTTCGCTCGCCAATTGTAATCGTCAGCAAGGGCCAGGTTTCAAGGTTTCAGCCTCTCAATGTTAACGCAAGGGCGTTCCCGAATAAAAAAACGCCCGTCAAAGCGGGCGTTGGATGAAGCTTCGAATCTGTCCTGCTATCCCTTGATCTCTCGATTCTTTAGCACTTCGAGAGCCTTGTTCAGCTGATCGTCCTGCGGGTTCTTGGGTTTCTCGTCCTTCTTCACTTCGGGCGCCGGTGGTTCTTCCTCATCGGAGAATCCCCCGTCATCTTCGGTGGAGTCAGCCACCACGACGTTGGGGGTGACCGCCACATCCTGGATGGCTTTTCCTCCCGGCGAATAATACTTCGCGATCGAAAGAATCAGAGCCGAGTTGTCGGGCATTTCGATCAACTTCTGTACCGAGCCGTCGCCGAAGGTCTTGTCTCCCACTACGTCGCCTCGGGCGTTTTCGAGGATGGCTGCCGCCACGATCTCGGCCGGGCCGGCCGTGCCGCGATTCACCAGCACCGCGACCGGCAGCTTGGTGATGTCCTTGGCGGGGTCAGCATTGAAGGCCTCTTTCGGATACTTCTGCCCTTGCAGATAGGTGATGGTGCCGTGGTCGAGAAAAAGATTGGCCGTGGCGACGCCTTCCGACTCCACGCCACTCGCGGAGTTCCGCAGGTCGAGGACGAGCTTCTTCACTCCCTGCTGCTGCAAGTCGCGAATTTTGCTTGCAACCTCTTGCGCTTTGCCTTCAGGGAATGCGTCGACCTTGAGATAGCCGACGCCGTCGGCCAGCATCTTGTCGCTGACCGGAGGGATGGTCACCAGGTCGCGAGTGACGACAATTTTCTGCGGTTCGGCGCGTCCCCTTCGAACCACCGCCAAGGTGACCGTCGATCCGATTTCGCCCGAGAGCAGGCTGTGAATCTCAGCCAGCGACATCTCGTGCGTGCTTTTGTTCTCGATCGACTCGATGAAATCGGAGTTCTCCACTCCCGCCTTGTCCGCCGGCCCCCCGGGAATGATGGCCACCACGGTGGCATATCCGGAGCGCTTCGACACGGCGGCGCCGATGTCAGCCTTGCCGCCGGTCTTCATCGACTTGTAATGCTTGTACTCCTCGGCCGAAAGATAGCTGGAATTGGCGTCGAGAGATTCCAAAAGTCCATGCAGCGCGCCGTCGGTGACGCCGGCGATGTTCGGCTCCTCGACGTATTCCAGGCGGATGCGCGACAACACTTCGCTGTACACCGAAAGCTGCCGATACGCTCCATCATTCGAAGAGGCGCGAACGTTGACGAAACTGCCAACCAGGGTGAACAACAGAATAGCCAGCGAGCTGGCAATGATGGTGATCTTCAACTTCGTCGACATAGTTGATTTTGGTTCCTTAAGACCTTGATTCTCTCGAGATCTTGATTCGCTTTGACCGCGGCCTTTAATTTTCTGATGGAGGGATCGGGCTTGCCGCGAACCTTGCTACCCATTATAGATGCTTTGATGCCTGGATTTGAAAGCACGATTTTGCGGCGGAAAATCGCGGGTAACGCCGGCCAAACAAAAGTGCCCGGCGCTCACCGGCCCGGCATGGCCCTGGTCTCGTGTTTCCCCCTGCGAGTCCGCATCACAAAGGTACGATGTGTTGTGGAATCATAGAGTTACATGGATATCGAGACGGCTGACCCGGACCAGGTCCGGGCTTAGAGAAGACTCCTGGCATGACTCGGTGCTGAATGGCGGGCGCCCGTCCAGGCGACCAGCAACCCGTCGAAGCGGTGGCCCAGTTTCACCCTTCGCGGAGATCAAGTCGGGCGAAAAACCCTTCGACCTTATTCGGGCGTCGCCGCACCCGCCGCGGACTAGGCGATGGCTTCGTCCGGGGTGGCAAGGAGCAGGGCGGCGATCTCGTCATGGCCGCTTTCTCTGGCCGTCATGGCGGGAGTTTTGCCTTCGTCGTTGGCGAGTTGCGGATCGGCGTGGTGTTTGAGCAAGAGCTCGACCAGGGCGCGATCTCCGTTTCCCGCAGCGGCGTGGATGGGTGTCCAGCCGCCTTGCTGGCGGGCGTTGACGGGCGCTCCGTGTTCGAGGAGGAGGCGGGCCGCCTCCAGATTGCGGGCGGAGGCGGCGGAGTGCAGGGGCATGACTTGCATGGAATTGGTGGCAACGGCATCGGGGGCGGCTCCGCTGGCGAGCAGAAGACGCGCGGCTTCGGGCTGGCGGAAGAAACAGGCGAAGTGCAGGGCAGTGAAGCCATCGCTGGAGCGCGCGCTAACCCCGTTCGCCTCGCGTGCCCCCGCTTGATCGAGACATACCTGGATGCGGTCCAGCCGGCCGAGCGAGGTGGCCTCAAAGAGGTCGAGCGCGCTCTTTTTGCTGGCGATGAGTTCGGCCAGTTCACGTTGCCCGCGATAGAGGGACTGCATGAGCAGGGTCACGCCGTTGGCGTCGCGGGCTTCGGAAGCGGTCGGGTTCTGTTCCAGGAATCGGCTGAGGGCAACGGCGTCGCCGGTTGTGAGCAGCTCGAAGGCGGGCTGTGAGTTTTCCATCGGCGGGGACCTCCTAGGTTAATTAGCACGGCTAACGAATTATAGAATTGGGTTTTTGCCTGTCAAGAAAAATATTAGCTAGGCTAAGTATTCCGGGTGGTAAGCTGTATCGCTATGTCGCGCTCGCAGACCCCATTCCGGCTGGAAGTGGCCGATCGGCTACACTCGGCGGCGATCCACCTGCTGCGCCATGCCGCCAAGCAGGACGGGCTTGCCCGGGTGGGTCCGGCGCGGCTGTCGGCGCTTTCGGTACTGGTCTTTGGCGGCCCCATGGCGCTCGGGCAACTGGCGGCCGCGGAACAGGTGAAGGCTCCGACGATGAGCCGCATCGTGGCGGGATTGAAGCGGGCGGGTCTGGCCAGGATCGCGTCCGATGCCGGAGATGCGCGTCGGATTCGCGTAACCGCGACGAGCAAAGGGGAACGACTGCTGCAGCAGGCTCGGAGACGGAGGATCGGGTTGGTGGCGGAGACGCTGAGCGGGCTGGGGAAGTCGGAAGTGGCGACGCTGCTGCGGGCGGCGGAACTGATGGAGCGCGCGGTGCGGCAGAAAACCGGGAGGTCCTGAGGCCCGGCTCTGCGCTTGGCTCCTCGGCTCATGGCCAGGCCCCCGTCCCCACAGCAGTTGGGCGGACGGGAGGCTGGGTTCGAGCGGGACCAAGGCGCCCACTACGGTTGGTCGGCTACGGGATTGCGGAGCTGGCCGATCGCTTCGATCGAGACCTCTACCGCATCTCCGGCTTGCAACGGGCCTACGCCCTTGGGTGTACCGGTGGCGATAAGGTCGCCGGGTTCGAGGGTCATGATATGCGAAATGTAGCGGATGAGTACATCGAGTGCAAAAATAAAATCCCTGGTATTGCCGGACTGGCGGACTTCGCCATTGACTCGGGTTTCGACTTGGATGCCGGCCCACGGGTCCAAACCGTCGGCTACGACGGGACCGACGGGACAGAAGGTGTCGAACCCTTTGCCGCGCACCCACTGCGGCTCTTTTCTCTGCAGATCGCGGGCTGTGAAATCGTTGACGCAGGTGTATCCGAGGATGTAGGGGCGAACGTCGTCGTCCTCGGCGAGCTGGTGACAACGACGGGCCATCACGACGCCCAGTTCGCCTTCATAGTCGGTGTGAGTGGAGACTTTGGGGCGCAGTATGGTTCCACCCGGACGTAGCAGGGAAGAGGGCGGCTTGAAGAACAGCAGCGGCTCCTGGGGAACATCGTTGCCGAGTTCGGCGGCGTGTTCGCGATAGTTACGACCCACGCAGACGATTTTTGACGGCTGCACTGGCGGGAGCAGGGATGCCTGCCGCAGCGGGATGCGATCCGTGCGACGGCTGGGAAGGCCTTCCACGTCTCCGTCGCTAGAGTGCGGCGGCTGGAGAAGCAGGCGGGTGATGACCTCTTCGTTCGTGCCTGCGACAGATTCGACGAGTCCATAATGGGCGGAGCCGTTGAGATTGAATCGGCAATATTTCATCTGAGCAGTATTCAAACATAATGGGGGAGAGATCGCGAAATAAAAATCCGCTGCCGCGTCTGCGGATTGTTTTCCTCGACTGCGGTGAAGCCGAAAAAACCGGGCCGACCAGGGTGCCGCCCCCTGGGGCGAACGCTTTTCACGGGATGCTCTCGCTGGTTGGCTCGGAGCGCGGGCTCTCGTTGCCGCGTACGTCCACGGCGGAGACGAAATAGGTGTAGATATTGCCCGCAGAGACGGCGTTGTCGCGGTAGGAGGGTGGCTTCACCAAATCGGAATTGAGCTTTACGGGTTGCTCTCCGCTGGTGCCCTTGCCGTTGCTGCGATAGACGTTATATCCGGCCAGATCGGCGTTGCTGACGGGGGCCCAGATGAGGTCGATAAACGGTTTTTGCCCCTCGCCGGAGTAGGCGGCCTGCAACCCGGAGGGAACGCTGGGCGGGAAGATGTCATGGGCGACGACGCGCACCGGCGGAGTGTCGTCGCCCTCAATCTGCAACTCGCTGTCGGCCCGCTTGATGATGTTCACGGCGGTGATGCGGTAGAGGTAGGTCTTTTCCCATTCCAAGGTTCCGTCGGTGAAATTTGCCGTTCCCGGCGGGCCCAAGGGAACTTCGCCGGCAATGGCGTCTTTGCCGGAGCTTTGCTCGCGACGATAGATGCGATAGCGGTGCTGCAGGCTGGGCCCGGTCGAGTTGGCGGCAAGATTCTGCGCTTCGGCGGTGCCGGTCCAGGTGAGCGTTACGCCATCCCCAGTCAGTTTGGCGGCCAGGTCGCTGGGGGGAGGCAGGGTCGGGACGGCGGGCACGTGTACGCGATTGGATAATCCAGCGCCGCGGGCGTTGCGATTCAGGATCTCGACGGCGTAGGTAACTTCGGCGGCGGGGTCTGGCCGCTGCATGGAGGAGGGAAGAGTGTCGAAGTAGGTCTGCGGCGCGGGGCGGGGGGATGCGGAGTTCTGCGCAGGATGGGGCTTGGAGCGGGACTTCTGCGGGACAGCGGGTGGAGCGGGCAACATGGCGGTCGGGTTTCCGCACACCGTGATTTCGGATTCGGAACTGCGGCAAACGAGGGTGGGACCGATGTAGCGCACGCTTTGCCGGTCGGTGGTGAGCTGGGGCTCGCTCCAACTGAGGGTGACGTGATCGCCTTTGCGTGTGGCACGCAGGTCGGTGGGCGCCTTCGGGAGCTCGAGCGATGGCGGGAGCGGGGGACCGGTCTGGGCACAGGCGGCGAACAGAAGGCAGAGGGCAGCCGGCACGAGGGATTTTGCCAGATGGAGCGTCATGCGGAAAGCAAAAGAGTATCAGAGGCGGCTCGGGCTCGTCGCACGCACCCTCGTTTGGCGGCGCGCCGCGGACTCGATTCGGCATTCCCCGCGCGCCTGAGGCGGCGCCCCCGGAGATTACCCCACCAGTTCGCGCACGGTTTCGCGGAAGACCTTGGTGTGGTGATCGATGTCGTCGGGGGCGGTGGCAGGGCTCATCAGCGCCATGTTGTGGAACGGAGTCAGCAGAATGCCGCGGTTGATGGCGTAGAGATGCAGGAAGCGTTCGAGTTCGAAGTCCATGGCGTCGTGAGCCTCGGTTCCGTTTCTGGCGCGCGGTGGAGCGGAACAGATATTCGGCGCGGCATCCCAGACGTGTTACGTGCCACGGCAGGCGGAAATCGTGGATGGTTTTTTGTACGCCCGCGCACCAGCGCTCGGCCAGAGGAATCATGCGGTCGAAGGCCTCTTGGGTGAGAATCTTTGTCAGCGTAGCGCGCATGGCGGCCAGGGAGAGTGCGTTGCCGGCTAAGGTTCCGCCGATTCCTCCCGAGTCGCAGTCTTCCAGGCTGTGGCGTTTGAGGATGCTGTCGGCGACCGGTTGCGTGAAACCGCAAGTCGCGCCCGGGACCCCGGCTGCAATCGGCTTGCCCAGGACCAGAAAGTCAGGTTCGAGTTTTTCGCTGCGGGTGTAGCCTCCGGGGCCGGCGCAGATCGTGTGCGTCTCGTCGAGGATGAGCAGACTGCCATGCTTGCTGGTGAGTTCGCGCAGGGCCTGGTGAAAGCCGGGGGCGGGGTGGACGATGCCCACGTTGGCGAGCACCGGCTCCGCCAGGACGCATGCGACGTCGCCGTGCGCCAGCGCCTGTTCGAGAGCGGCGAGGTCGTTGAATTCGACAACCCGCGTGGTTAGGGAGGGATCGACGGGCGGCCCGATGTTGCCGCGGCGCGGGCCGACACTGCCGTCCGGATGGAGCGTGATCAAGGTTTCGTCGACCGTGCCGTGGTAGCACCACTGAAAGACCACAATCTTGGCGCGGCCGGTAATCTGGCGCGCGAGACGAATCGAGAAACGGTTGGCGTCGGTCGCGGTGAGCGCGAACTGCCAGTAGGTCAGGCCGAAACGCCGCTGCAGTTCTTCGCCGACGAAGACCGCATCCTCGGAGGGCAGCATGAGGGTGATGCCGCGTTTGACCTGATCTTCGATGGCCTTGACCGCCGCGAAGGGGGAATGTCCGGTCATGGCTCCGGTGTCGCCGAGGCAGAAGTCGATGTAACGATGGCCGTCGACGTCGTAGAAGTGGGCGCCCTGAGCCTCACGCACGACCGGCGGAAACGCCCCGGGCCACTTTACCATCCAGTTCATGGGGACGCCCGATAGCAGCGACTTGCTGCCGCGTTCGTAAATGGACTTGGATTTCGGCCGTTCCTCGACGAAACGCTTTCGCTCGCGCTCGATGAGCGACTGTAGGCGGGTGCGATCGATAGTCATGGGCGTGGGGAAGGGCTAAGGTTCGCAGAAAAATGTGAGCCGGGGCGACTCGCGGCTCGCCCGCGTCGGATCCGATTCGGGGATTGAAAATCAGGCGGGAGCAATCCTTGCTGGCCACGAGTTCACCGCTTTTCGAAAACGGTGGCGCAATGCGCCTCGCTCGAGACGGCAAAATAGCGAGGAAGCGCCCTTGCGAGATGCCTTCGGAGCGAGGGAAACGACTCCCGCGAGTCCCCTTGCCGAAGTCATCGTTGATTTCGACGTGCCCGCTTCGGCCGGGTGGCAACGCGCGCCAATCAGTTCTTGTTCTCCGAAAGGATTCAGCCGGTGCCGGGTCGATCGCCTCAGTTGTGCTCTTTTTGCCCAACCCTGCCAACACCGGAATGCACTCGACAAACTGCCTTGGCGACACTGTTATAATTGAAAATTGCGCTCATGAAGAAGAATCGACCAGTAGCAGCCCTCGAAGACTCCGAAGCCCGCCCTCGCCGCCGCATCCGCTCCACCACCGTACTCTGCGTCCGTCGCGACAACAAGGTGGTCATGGCCGGAGACGGACAAGTCACGCTGGGCGAATCCGTAATCAAGCACGGAGCCAAAAAAATTCGCCGTCTTTATCAAGACAAGATTCTAGCCGGATTCGCGGGCTCAACCGCCGACGCGTTCACCCTCTTCAGCCGTTTCGAAGCCAAACTCGAGCAATATCACGGCAACCTGGGCCGCGCCGCCGTCGAACTGGCCAAGGACTGGCGCACCGACAAGTTCCTCCGCCACCTCGAAGCCTTGCTGATCGTCACCGACAAGGACACCACTTTCCTTCTCAGCGGCCAGGGAGATGTGATCGAGCCCGATACCGGCATAGCGGCCATCGGTTCCGGGGGACCCTTCGCCCAAGCCGCGGCCCAGGCCATGGCCGATCACACCCAACTCTCGCCGCGAGAGATCGCCGAGGAAGCGATGAAGATTGCCGGCCGAATGTGCATCTATACCAATGACAGGATTACGATTGAGGAACTGTGAAAGTTCTCGCTTCCCGGCTCTCGGGGAATGCGAGCCAGGCACGGTTCGTGTCTTTCGGAGAGCAGAGGACTGAGAGCTGAGAGCTTTTTTATGGCCATTTATTTACCCGGAACTGCCGAAGAAGAACAGGTCACGCTCGACGAGCTGACGCCGCGCGAAATTGTTACCGAACTCGACAAATATGTCGTCGGACAAAAGGACGCGAAGCGCGCCGTCGCCATAGCCCTGCGCAATCGCATGCGTCGGCAGAAGCTCGGACCCGAAATGGCCGAGGAGGTCATCCCCAAGAACATCATCATGATCGGCCCCACCGGCGTGGGCAAAACCGAAATCGCCCGCCGCCTGGCCAAACTCGCAAACTCGCCCTTCCTGAAAGTGGAAGCCTCCAAGTTCACTGAAGTGGGATACGTCGGACGCGATGTTGAATCCATGATCCGCGACCTGGTCGAGATCGCCATCGAAATGGTCCGGGAAGAGAAACTCGAAGACGTCGCCGACAAGGCGGAACTCAACGCCGAAGAACGCCTTCTCGACATTCTCCTGCCCCCGATGAGCACGCGCCCGGCGGATTCGGGTTCGTCCGGCGGCGTAGTCCTCGAAGCCAACGCCGGCCTGACCGAATCCTCGAGCCGTACGCGCGAAAAACTGCGGCAGCAGTTGCGGGAAGGCAAACTTGACGACCGCACCGTGGAAATCGAAACCCGCGAGCGCAACTTTCCGTCCTTCGAAATCATCTCCAACCAGGGGGTCGAAGAGATGGATGTCAATCTCAAGGACATGTTGCCCAACATCTTCGGCCAGCGCACCAAGAAGAGGAAGATGAAGGTCAATGAGGCCTTCGAATATCTGATCCAGGAAGAAGAGCAGCGGCTGATTGATATGGAGCAGGTCACGCGCGTGGCGATCGATCGCGTCGAAAACTCGGGCATCATGTTCCTCGACGAAATCGACAAGATCGCGGGCCGGGAAGGAGGCCACGGGCCGGACGTTTCGCGCGAAGGCGTGCAGCGCGACATCCTGCCCATCGTCGAAGGCACCACGGTGAACACCCGTTACGGTATGGTCCGTACCGACCACATCCTGTTTATCGCCGCCGGCGCGTTCCACGTTTCGAAACCGAGCGATTTGATCCCCGAACTGCAAGGCCGCTTCCCCATTCGCGTCGAACTGCAATCGCTCACCATGGAGGACTTCGTCCGTATCCTCACCGAACCGAAATCATCTTTGACCCGGCAGTACATTGCCCTGCTGGAGACCGAAGGGGTAAAGCTCGAATTCACCCCCGACGCGCTCGAAGAGGTAGCCCGTTTCGCCTTCCGCGTGAATGAAGGCACGGAGAACATCGGTGCCCGACGTCTGCACACGATCATGGAGCGAGTGCTGGACGAGATCAGCTTTGAGGCCCCCGAAAGGAAGGGGCAGGAGTTCAAAGTCGACGCCGTCTATGTACAAAAGATGCTGAGCGAGATCGTCAAAGACCAGGATTTGTCGCGCTACATCCTGTAAGCACAAGGGGGCCGCCTTTTCTCCGGATATTCACCCTGGCTCGGATTGCCGGTCAGGTTTTGCCGTGTGCGCCCCGCTAAGCCTCGACTCGAAGTACGATCGGGCGGGGGTGTCGTTCGGGAAGTGGTCCCGGGTGGCTCGGGTTCGACCACGATTCTTTCATCCGCTCTCCCTTGCTCTCAGATCCAGCCGCCGGCGCTTCACGGCCGGATTTGTGCTACCAACGCAACCGCCGTCGTCGTTGCGGTCGGGTGCGTCAGTGATGAAGGTGCGGGGACTTGGGCGGGCGTCGCGCGGATGGGAGCGCCACGACTCCTGTAAAATTCATTCAGCGCATTTCGGAGCCATTCTCTTTTGTCGTTTCTCGACGAGCTAAATCTGCAACAACGCGAGGCGGTGGAGACTACCGAGGGACCGGTGCTGATTCTGGCTGGGGCCGGCAGCGGGAAGACTCGCGTCATAACATTCCGCATCGCCCACCTGATCGAGAACCGGGGGGTGATGCCGGAAGCGATTCTGGCGGTGACTTTTACCAACAAGGCGTCGGCCGAGATGGCGGCGCGGGTCGAGAAACTGGTCGGCGGGCTCAGCCTGGCCAAGCCGGTGATTTCCACCTTCCACTCGTTTTGCGTGCGTGTGCTGCGGCGGGATATTGAGGCTTTGCGGATTCCTTCTGCCCTGCCGGGACAGCCTCCCATCGGGCTCACGAAGAATTTTGTGATTTACGACGAGAGCGATCAGCAGCAAGTGGTGAAGGGCATCATGCGGCGGTTGGGACTGGACGACAAGCAACTCACGCCTCGCAACGTGCTTTCGCGAATTTCATGGGCCAAGAATCACATGCTAGATCCGCAGGAAGTCTATTTGCAATCGGCGGATCCGAAGACGGAAAAGATCGCGCATATTTTCGAGGAGTATCGCACCGAATTGCGCAAGGCGAATGCGATGGACTTCGATGACCTGTTGCTGGAAGCCATGCGCCTGCTGAAATCGGTGTCCGCGGTACGAGAGCATTACAACCGGAGGTTTCAGTATCTGTTGGTCGATGAATATCAGGATACGAATCGTCCGCAGTACGAATTGATGCGCTTGCTGGCGGGCGATGGGCATAACGTCTGCGCGGTGGGGGATGAGGATCAATCCATCTACTCGTGGCGCGGGGCCGATATTCGCAACATTTTGGAGTTTGAGCGCAACTTTCCGGAAGCGAAAATTGTACGGCTGGAACAGAACTATCGCTCGACGCAAAACATCTTGCAGGCGGCGTCGGCGGTGGTGGCGAACAACGTCCGGCGCAAGGGCAAGAACCTCTGGACCTCGCGGCAGGGCGGGGCGAAGATCGGCTACTACGAGGCTCCGGACGGGGAGAATGAGGCGTTGTTTGCGGCGGATACCATTAGCCGATACGTCCGGGCGGCGGCGGAAAGCGGCGAAACGGCGCGCGCGGCGGTCTTATATCGCACCAACTCGCAATCGCGATTGTTTGAAGAGGCGATGCGGCGGTACCAGCTGAAATACCACGTGGTGGGCGGATTCTCTTTTTATGAGCGGGCGGAGATCAAAGACCTGATTTCGTATTTGAAAGTCATTCAGAACCCGGATGATTCGGTCTCCCTGCTGCGCGTGATCAATACCCCGGTGCGGGGCATTGGCAAGACCACAATCGAAACCATCGAGCGGCTCGCACTGGAGACTGGATTATCGATGTGGGGTGCCGTTCAGGAGGCACTGGAGCGGCAGTTGTTGCCGGGCCGCGCTTTGGCGGCCCTGAACAGCTTCCGGGTGCTGATCGAGGATGGGCAGGCCATGCTGGCGGGGACGTTTTTGGAGAGGGTGGAGGAGACAACGGGGGCAGACTCCGGCGAAACGGCAGTCGAGCTTCACGGGTCGCGGGGGAGCGAGCCGCCGAGCCTCACTTCCGCGCTTCCTGCCCGGACCGATGACGGCACGGATTTCGATCCTGGCAACTTCAGCTTTGATTTTGCCGCTGCCGATGCGCCGGGGAACGAGGCAGGGGCCGAGGTGTCGCCGCTCGCGCTCGACGAAGTTGGCGAGCCGGCGGGCGAGGAAGGGGTCGAAGGGTTTCGCGCTCCGGCGGAGGCGGCGAATACTGCGGAAATTCTCAAGTTCTTGATCGACCGTACTGGGTACATCCGGCAACTGGAAGAGGAAGACACTCCGGAAGCTTTCTCGCGCATCGAGAACCTGCGCGAACTGGTGAACGCGGCCATGGACTCGCGCGATCGCGGGGAGACGCTGGATGAGTTTCTCGATCACGCGGCGCTGGTGAGCGATGCAGACCAATACGACGAGCAAGCGCAGATCACGCTCATGACCTTGCATGCCGCCAAAGGTTTGGAGTTTCCGCTGGTGGTGCTGGCGGGAATGGAGGAAGGACTGTTCCCCCATTCGCGGACCATGCTTGAGCCGGATTCGATCGAAGAGGAGCGGCGGCTTTGCTACGTCGGCATGACGCGGGCCATGGATACATTGATCCTGTCGCGCGCCGCTTATCGGCGGCGTTATGGGACGGATATGCCGGAGGCCAGTGTGCCGTCGCGATTCTTGGAGGAGGTTCCGCTGCCGTTGGTGGAGGAGTTGGGCGGTGCGCGACGGGCTTCGAATTCCGATACCGGTGGTGCGCGGGCAAGTCGCCCGCGTCCACAGGAGTCGCCGCACTATTCCTATGAGGACGAAGATCAGAGCGCCACGTGGAACCCGGCTCGGGCGAAGGCGAAGACTCCGACTTCGTTCGGGAACTACAACTCGATCGACAACATTGCGGAGTTTTTCGCCTCCCGCGGCAAGAAATTTAATGTCCCGAAAATGGTGCCGGAGGAACCCACTGGGCGGCGCGGATTCCGTCCGGGACAGAAGGTGAAGCACCCGAAATATGGGGAAGGGACGGTGTATCAACGCGAGGGGGATGGGGAAGACGCTAAGATTACGGTACAATTCCCTCGCTTCGGTTTGAAGAAGCTGGTGGAGAGATACGCGCAACTGGAGAAGGCATAGTGCCGGCGAGAAAGGCTCGCCCAGGCGCGGCCGGGAACCGATGTCCTCCCTCCGACTTTGTGGAGGGTTGGGATGACACGCGTGAGTTTGAACTATCACCACAAATACCAAGAGAAGAGAGAAGAGAAACGCACTAATGGCAAACACAAAAAAGCTAGCCAAGGAAGAACGCAAGAAGAGTAAACGAGCCAGCCGCAAGAAGATCAAAGCGGAACAGCCGAAGAAGCCCCGCGATTACGCTCGCGGATCGAAAAAGCGCAAAGTGAAAAAGCTGGCACGCGGCCAGGCGAAGCGTTAATCGGCTCGCTGGAGATCCGGGCATGGGCTGACGCTCCTGCCCGACACCGCTGTGAGGAGACAACGAACTCTTGTCGCGATTATCCACTGAGCCGGTCGCCGTCATCCGCACGTCCGACAGTCAGGCGTTTTGCTGTAAGTCGATCGACAAGCTCATTTCGGAATCGGAGAATCCGGAGCACCGGCTCAGCAAGACCCTGGGGCCCTGGTCGCTGACGGCGCTGGGTATTGGCGCCATCATCGGTTCGGGAATTTTCGTGCTTACCGGGACGGCGGCGGCGGGAGAATATTTTCAGGCGCCTTCGGTCCTCCATGCCCAGGCGCTCGATTTGATTGTCAATTTCCTGCGCACCGGAAGCACGGCCGGCGCGCTCATGCACGGGCGGCCCCCGGCGGGGCCTTCGATCGCCATTTCGTTTTTTCTGGTGGCGATTGCCTGTAGCTTTGCCGGGCTCTGCTATGCCGAGTTGGCATCGATGATCCCGATTGCTGGCAGCGCTTACACCTATTCCTATGCAACGCTCGGCGAGATCTTTGCCTGGATCATCGGCTGGGACCTGATTCTCGAGTATGTGGTGAGCAATGTCGCCGTGGCGGTGGGCTTTGCCGGGTACACGAAAGCGCAATTGGCCGCATTCGGTCTCAATTTGCCCGACAAGTGGGCCACTCCGGTATGGGCTGGCGGGCAGTGGACGGGCGCTTACTTCAACCTGCCAGGCTTTCTCATCGTCTTCATTCTCACTTTGCTGCTGGTTCGCGGGGTGAAGGAATCGGCAGAGACCAACAACATCATGGTGGCGGTTAAAATCGGTGCGATTTTAACCTTCCTGGTGGTGGGCGGTATGCTCGTCAAGCCGGCGAACTGGACGCCGTTTGCGCCCTCGGGCTTTGCCGGGATTGTCACTGGCGGAGCCATCGTTTTTTTTACCTATATTGGATTTGATTCGGTCTCCACTGCGGCGGAAGAGTCGCGCAATCCGCAGAAAGATCTTCCTTTTGGCATCATCATGTCCCTGATTGTATGCACGCTGTTGTACGTGGGCGTGGCCGTCGTGTTGCTGGGCATGATGAAGTACACGACCTTCGTTTCGGGAGAGGCCGCCGAAGCTCCCGTGGCCTATGCCATGAAGTATCTGGGTGTACACCCGTTCTTTCGCTCGGTGATCGTGATCGGCGCGCTCACGGGAATGATCTCTTCCTTGCTGGTCTTTCAGTATGGGCAGGCGCGCATCTGGTACGCGATGTCGCGCGACGGTCTTTTGCCGAAGCTGTTCTCGGCCGTGCACCCCAAATATAAGACTCCGTACTGGTCCACGTGGATTGCCTGTTTTGCGGTCGGAATTCCGGCCGGGCTCGTGGACATTGGCGATGCGGCGGACCTTGCCAACATCGGGACCCTGTTTGCCTTCGTGCTGGTTTCGCTGGGAGTCATTTTTCTTCGGCGCCGACAGCCCGATCGCAAGCGCGCGTTCCGCGTGCCGTTTGTGCCATGGTTTCCCCTGATCTCGGTGCTGTTTTGCGGCGGTTTGATGTTGGGGCTGACACTGATTACCTGGCTGCGCTTTGTGATCTGGCTGGCACTGGGGCTGATAATTTACATCTTTTACAGCCGCCATCATAGCGAATTCTGCAACCGCAAACGGGATATCGCCTGATCGGGCAATTGCGGTTGCGGCTGCCGAACTGCTCTGCCGCCCGCGCATAGCCCGGCTGCCCTGCAACCCTTTAGAATCGCTACATGCTCCCGGAACCTTCGCGGTTCATCCTCGCGCTCCCCAAGGCGGAACTCCATCTGCATCTTGAGGGGTCGATCGAGCCGTCCACGCTACTCGAATTGCGTCAGCGGCACGGAATGGAAGGGGCGTCGCTTGGCGCACTCGAGCCGCTTTACAACTCCGCGGACTTCAAGGCATTTCTCTCCGCCTTTAAGGAAGTGACCGGGCACCTGCGCACTCCGGAGGACTATGAGCTGATTACCTACCGGCTGATGGAGCGGCTGAAGGCGCAGAATGTTCTGCACGCAGAGGTCATTGTTTCGGTCGGCGTCTGTCTATGGCGCAAGCAGGATTTCCCCGCGATCTTCGAAGGACTCGAGCGCGGGCGATTACGCGGAGAAAAAGACTTTGGCATTTCCCTGCTTTGGATCTTCGATGCGATCCGCCAGTTTGGCGCGGAGAAAGCGCAGCGTGTGCTCGAGTTTGCGATTCAGTTCCGCGATCGCGGCGTGGTGGCTTTTGGCATTGGCGGTGACGAGCGGGCGGGGCCTCCGGAGTGGTTCACCGCGGTCTATGCCTGTGCTGCCGAGCACGGCCTTCATCTCACCGCGCACGCGGGCGAGAGTGCCGGGCCGGAGTCGATTTGGGGCGCGCTGAATCTCAAGGCGGAACGCATCGGGCATGGGCTCACCGCCGGGCAGGATGTGGAGTTGTTGGAAGAGTTGGCGCGGCGGCAGGTGCCGGTTGAGATTTGCGTGACCAGTAATTTGCGGACCGGCTGCTGCGCCGAACTTGCGCAACATCCGGTGCGGCGCTACTTTGATGAGGGATTGATGCTGACAATTAACAGCGACGATCCGGCGATGTTTCGCACCTCGCTGGTTGGGGAGTACGCGCTGCTGCAGGACGCCTTCGCCTTTACCGACGAACATCTGCGCGAATTGGCGCGTAATTCGTTTGAGGCGTCGTTCCTGGTGGCGGACAAGAAGATCGAGTTTTTGAATCGCTTGGACGCGGCGGTTCCACCGGCCTAGGACCGTCGCGCTCTCGGCCCCCGGCCGGGGCGGCGCGCGGGTTGGAGTCAAGCCCTGCCGTGCGCCATCGGCAACGAATGCGCCGCGCCCGCCCGCGATCCCTCGGCTTCCCCGTGGCGGCCGCATGCCCGGCGTCGCTACGGCCCAGTGGACCGCGGGACGCTCCTTCCTCGACTCCCATCACACGAGCCTGTAGCTGTCGTCACACCGCGGTTTTGGCGCTCGCCTATAATCACTGCCTATGAAACTCGACGAAAAAATTGCCGAACTGAAAAAGCGCGACCAGATGGCCGAAGATGGCGGCGGAGCCAAGCGGCGCGAGCGTCAGCACAAAGAGGGAAAGATGTCGGCCCGCGAGCGCGTCGAATTCTTGCTCGACGAGGGTACGTTCGAGGAAACCGACAAGCTGGTCACGCACCGCTGCAATGATTTCGGCATGGCCGATCAGAAATATTTTGGAGACGGTTTCATCACCGGCTACGGCCGCGTCGAAGGGCGTCTGGTCTTCGTATTCGCCCAGGATTTTACCGTGTTCGGCGGCTCGCTCTCCGAGGCCAACGCTTTGAAGATCGTCAAGGTCATGGATCTGGCGGCAAGGATGGGGGCTCCGGTGATCGGGTTGAATGATTCGGGTGGGGCGCGCATCCAGGAAGGAGTGATGTCGCTCGCCGGCTATGCCGACATCTTTTTGCGGAACACACTCTATAGCGGAGTCGTGCCCCAGATCTCGGCCATTATGGGGCCCTGCGCCGGCGGTGCAGTGTATTCGCCCGCCATCACCGATTTTATTTTGATGGTTGACCAAACTTCTTACATGTTTATTACCGGACCCGATGTCATCAAAACGGTCACCCACGAAGAAGTCAGCAAGGATCAACTGGGCGGAGCGCACACGCACAACGAAACGTCAGGCGTGGCCCACTTCATGTGCCGGGACGATGCGGAATGTCTGTCCATGGTGCGCGAGCTGCTGAGTTTTATTCCTTCGAACAATCTGGAAGACCCGCCGCGAAAGGCTTGCACCGATCCCATCGATCGCGTCGACGAAAAGCTGGATACGCTGATTCCCGATCAATCGAACATGCCTTATGACATGAAAGACGTGATTCATACGATCGTCGATGACAGCTACTTCTTTGAGATTCATGAGCATTACGCCAAGAATATTGTTGTCGGTTTCGCGCGCCTAAATGGCAGGTCGGTCGGGATCGTGGCCAATCAGCCGGCGATGCTTGCCGGCACGCTGGATATCAACGCGTCGGTGAAAGGCGCGCGCTTTGTGCGTTTCTGCGACTGCTTCAACATTCCGTTGGTGACCTTTGAAGATGTACCCGGCTTCTTGCCCGGCACGCAGCAGGAGTACGGCGGAATCATCCGCCATGGCGCGAAGCTGCTGTATGCGTTCGCCGAAGCGACCGTGCCGAAGGTCACCGTGATCACCCGCAAGGCCTACGGGGGAGCGTACTGCGTCATGGCGTCCAAGCACATCCGAACCGACGTGAACTACGCATGGCCGAGCGCCGAAATTGCGGTGATGGGTCCGGAAGGCGCGGTCGATATCGTTTACAAACGGGAACTGGACGGGGCGGAAAATCGCGAGGCGGCTCGGCAACAGAAGATTGAAGAATTCCGGGACCGGTTGGCCAATCCCTATGTTGCGGCAGATCGGGGATTCGTGGATGCGGTGATCCAACCGCGGGACACGCGGAAGAAGCTGATCCAGGCGCTGGAGATGCTGGAGACCAAGAGGGATAAGAACCCGCCGAAGAAGCACGGTAATATACCGCTGTAGCCCAATTCAGGGCTGTGCATAGTAGCCGGCGCGCGTGCGAGCCGTCATCTCCGGCTTTTCGACCGTAACCCGAAACGAGTGGTACTCGTTCTCGTGGTTCGCTGGAACGGGACTGAACGAGAATACGTAAAAGGAGTCGCCATCGGCCGCGCAATCTGCGATAGCGGTTGTCAAGTCACCGGGGAAATTGAGCACGCGCCCGCCACTCTGCACGGCGAGTACCTGCAATCCGAGGGCGCCGGGCAACGCCTGCGAGGGCGAGGTCACACCTTTCAAGAATTCCTGGTATAGAGTACTCCGGGTTTGAGCGACGTCCTCTGGACGGAGTGGGTTTACGCTATAGAGAGTGATGCGGGCCTGCCTGAGTTCAGTGGAGGCCGCCACGATCGCGTCGAAGAACCGCTGCTCCTGTTTGGGGGAGAGGGTGTTGATTCCGGAGAGCAACGGCCATCCAGGACTAAGCCAAATCACCAGTTTCCTGCCAGGTCGCGTGCTCTCGTGCTCCGCCAGTCTCTTAAGCACGTTGTGCGAGAGGTCAAAACGCTCTTCCGCGCCAAAGGCGCCACGATTCAGATTTGTGGCCCGCAGCCCGGTTTCGTATTGGTCGTAAAGCACCGCCAGCGCATTTCCATCACGAGAGGAAGGGTTTGCAAACCGGGTTTGGGCGGTTTCAGCGCCGGAAAAGAAGACGAGCGACACCGGTTGTGCGAGCTGGCCGCCATTCCGCAGTAGGAACTTCTTGACTTGGTCTCGTTCGTAATTGACGACCTGGAGGGAAGCGTTGACGGCGTCGACGACCAAAATGATTTCAACGGGCGGATCGGAGAGCGCGGTCGCTCCAGCATTCACGCTATTAAAAGAGACGATTTTCTGCGGCCGGTTATCCTCCAGAAGGGTGAATTCCTGCTCCGACAGCTCGCGAACGGGCGCGCCAGATTGGTCTGACACTTGTACATCGAGGATGATTTGCCGGTCCGAGCCGCCGGGCGGGACGCTTGCCGGCCCGGCAGGCCGAGTCTTGAGTTGAGGCAGAGCAGTGTCTTGCCCCGACAGGGACGATCGTGGCACAAGAAGCAGGGCAAGAGGCAGGACGAGCAGAAACGGAGGCGCGAAGACAAGCGAAGCATTTCGCCGGGCACGAGGCTGACGCGCCCAACCTGCGATGGTCATCTTCTCCTCCCCTGGCCCTGCCAGCGAGCACTCCGCGCCAAGATGACAGGGCCATTCTACACGTAACGCTCACGGTGCCCGCCAGGACTCGGCCGCAGGCGATGGTTCTGACGTCCCGAACGCGTATCCTCTCTCGCAGTTCCGGGAGTCCACGATGACGAGCTCGAATTCGAAGTCGTCATCGCAGGCGACCGCCTCGCTACGTCGGTATTTGATTGGGTCTGTGGGATGCAGGAGGTTGGCGGCATACGGCCAGAAACCCAGCCATCCGACTGGAACCGTCCGCTCGTTTGAATCGGCCAACTCGCGGCGATCCGGGCAGGCAGGGCTAAGGTCCGGGAAGCGCCGCATCGGCAGATCCGCAGCCGCTCGATTGTGGCTGCGGAAACGGTGCGGAGCGATTGCCCCCGTCGGCACAGCCTGATCGGAGCTTTCAGTTACGGAAACTGGGGGGAAGCGGGGCGGCTTTCGGTTCGGGCTTCAGATCTGACCCGGCAACGCACCGGTTGCACAGGTTCAAAAAATAGAGAGTCCCGAGGTGATGTTGGATTCATTCGTCTCGGCCAGTAGCTCGCGTTTAGACCCTTGCTGACCTTTTCCTACAACTCCCTTGCGGGTTCATTGTAAGTCGATCATTGCTCGGGCTCCGGGCTCACCGCCAACCGGATAAATCAGTCCAACGCCTCGGGACTCTATCCTGCCTTTAACAGTGGCTCTTGTTCGCCTCGACCAGCGCTTAGCTATAGACCCTTGCTCGCCCTCCCAAACTCACCTCGCGGTTGTTTGAGTGACTTCGCTTGAGCCCCGGACGCTGCACCAACCGGGAAAACTTCAGAACGTGTCAAAGAACGATTATGGTTTTAACACTTCCATTCTTTACGTCAACGAAATTCACGCGTCTGTAACTTCTTATGTATCAATCGAGTGCAGGGCGTGCACAGGCGGGTGACCCGCAAATTGTGCAACCGCCGACACTCGGGTAGGAAAGCATTCGTGGGCACAAGGTTTTGTCGGTTTTTCCCGGAGATTGGTCTCCGGGGCAGGCCCGACCGTGACTGTGCAAATCGGAGCTTGATAGGCATGGATACTGCATCTGCAGCGCACAGACAGACATTCGCGCGGGAGCAGCTTATGTCCAGCTGCCCGCTTTCTTTACAATCGAGTGGGACCAGATTTCGTCCCCGGAGGTTTTCTCTCGATGCGAAGCGTGCGTTCTGCGGCAACGGCTTGGTTGCTGGCATCGGTCTGTTTGGTTCAATTCTCCCGGTCGCAGGATTCGGAGAGGAAGGCCGCAAACTATATGCAATCGGTGCGGCATCAGCCGGAGTTGTTGCTGCCTTTTCTGCAGCAGATGCCGAAGGGTGGCGATTTGCACCTCCATCTGAGCGGCGCGATCTATGCCGAGAGCTTCATCGACTGGGCGTCAGAGGATGCGCTTTGCGTGGACCGCAGCACCTCCAAGCTGATGCGCGCGGCTTGCGATTCCTGTGAGCCCTACAAGAACAAGCCTTCGGTGCGCTGTGCCTATCAGGACCATGTTCTTTACGACCAACTGGTGGATGCTTGGTCGATGCGCAACTGGCATCGCGAGGCGGAGTCGGGACACGACCGTTTCTTCGCCACGTTCGACAAATTCGAGGCAGCGATGGTGGGGCACGTGGGCAATGCCTTGGCCGAGGTAGCATCGCGGGCGGCCGAAGACCATTTGCAATACGTGGAGGTGATGCACACCGCCGATGGGGCGGGAGCCGCGATTCTGGGGTCGAAAGTTGGATGGGACGACGATTTTGTCCAGTTGCGCGATCGGTTGCTGGCCGGCGGCATGGTGGAACTGGTGGCGTCGGTGCGCAGCGCGCTTGATTCTGATGAGGCTCGCAAGAAGGAACTGCTGCATTGCGGGACGGCGCAGGCTCGGGCGGGATGCGAGGTCACGCTCCACTATCTTTATCAGGTACTGCGCGGACTAGAGCGGGAACAGGTGTTCGCGCAGATCCTGCTGGGTTTTGAGTTGGCGAAAGCCGATCCGCGTTTTGAGGGTTTCAATCTGGTGATGCCGGAGGACTATTACGTGCCGATGCGCGATTTTGATCTGCACATGAAGATCATTCAGGCCTTGCGCAAGTTCTATCCGGCTACCCACGTGTCGCTGCACGCGGACGAGCTTTGGATGGGGCTGGTTCCTCCGGAAGGGCTGCGCTTTCATATTCGCGAATCGATTGAGCGCGGAGGCGCGGAAAGGATTGGACATGGCGTGGCTGTAATGAGCGAGGCCGATCCGTTGGGACTGCTGAGGGAAATGGCCAAGAAAAATGTGCTGGTCGAAATCTGCTTGACGTCGAATGATGTGATTCTCGGGGTGAACGGGAACCGCCATCCGCTGCCGGTGTATATGAAATACGGAGTGCCGGTGGCGCTCTCTACCGACGACGAGGGGGTTTCCCGCAGCGACATGACGCACGAGTATCTGCGGGCGGTCGAGGACTTCAATTTATCGTATGGAGATCTGAAGCGGATGGCGCGCGCCAGCCTCGAGCACAGCTTCATTCCGGGTGATAGTCTGTGGAGCGAGGAACGGGCGTTGCGGCGCGTCGCCGCGTGTGCCAGCGACAACCCGTTGACCGATCGCGTTGCCGGAAAGTGTCAAGCCTGGATTGCGGTCAACGAGCGCGCTCGGGTGCAGTGGCAATTGGAGCGGGCCTTCGCCGATTTCGAGAGGCAATTCTAAAGGCGCGGGCGCAATGCGTCCGTCCCCACGTGATTCTTATGACTCCAGATCTGTTTGATCGCGCTGAATCTGCGGCGGCGTTTGTGCTGGAGCAGACTCACTTGCGACCCCAGATCGGGCTTGTGCTTGGCTCGGGGCTCGGATCCTTTGCCGACGATCTTGGGGAGGCGGTCCGCATCCCCTACGCTCGCATTCCGACCTTTCCGCGTTCCACGGCGGTTGGGCATGCCGGCCAGCTGGTGATGGGGATGTCCGGCGATATTCCCGTTGCCGTGATGCAGGGGCGGGTGCATCTCTACGAAGGTTATCCCGCAGCCGAAGTTGCGTTTCCGGCGCGCGTCCTGGGACGAGCAGGCGTTCGCGCTTTGATCCTCACCAACGCTGCGGGCGGCATTAACCCGGAGTATGGTCAGGGGGCGCTGGTTGTTCTCCGGGATCACATCAACCTGCAGGGGCAGAATCCCCTGACGGGCGCAAATGACGAGCGCTGGGGGCCGCGCTTCCCGGACATGAGTTATACCTATGCCAAGCGCTACCGTGCACTGGTGTTGCAGGAGGCGACGAAGCTTTCAATTCCGCCGCATGAGGGCGTGTATGCGGCCCTCGCCGGGCCGAGTTACGAGACTCCGGCGGAGATTCGCTATCTGCGCACCATTGGTGCTGATCTGGTGGGTATGTCGACGGTTCCGGAGGCGATTGTCGCACGGCACATGGGCATGAACGTGCTGGCCATCTCGTGTGTGACCAATATGGCCGCCGGAATTCTCGACCAGGCACTCGTGCACGCAGAGGTGCTCGAAGTGGGACGGCGAGTGATGGGGCAGTTCATCGCTCTGCTGCGGGCGGTGCTGCCTCGCATCGCCGAGGACTTGGCGAACTCAGGCTAGGTCCGGCGGTCGGATAGGGCCGAGAAGCGGCCGAAGCCGCCGCTCCGCCAGGATCGTTTCGGGTTGCGAGGCTTAGCGTCCCTTTCGCGGTATGAACACAGCCTGGGGTGGTTGGATGTTGTACACCGCTGCGAAGCTCCCCTGGTTGACGGCAAAACTGGCGCGCTCGCGCGAATCGATGAACAGCAACGGCTGTCGGAGTGGCACGTCGCTGAAGGTGCGGACGAATTGCATCTCGAATTCCCGTCCTGCGATGGTCGCCTTGACCTTGTCTCCGTGCCGGTAGCCGAGTTTCTGGAAATCTTCGTCGGCGATGTTGGTCACCAGGTTGCCGAACGGACCATCCAAGGCGATCACTTCTCCAGTCAGGCCTTTGTCATCGACTTTCGCGGCTTTCAGATCCAGCCGGATCCACTGGTTCACCTCGGGGCCGACCTTGGTCCAGTCGTCGCCTCGCGCGAGGTGAGCGCCGACGGGAGAAAAAATATCGCGGCCGTGAAAGGTGGAGGAGATTTTCGCGCCGACCATCCAATCCGGATTGGTGATTTCGCGGGCGCTCTCGATGCCCTCCCGCTCTTCGACCAGTGTCATCAGTCCGTTGTCGGGGAGCACGAAGAACTGTCCGCGCCTGGTCCTCACCACCAGGGGTTTGCGCGAACTGCCGACGCCGGGATCAATCACCACCACAAACACCGTTCCCGCCGGAAAATAGGGCGAGGCGCCGGACAGGTACAGGGCTCCGTCCCGGATGGAAAAAGGTGTGACTTGATGCGTGAGATCGACAATGCGGAGATTGGGAGTGATGCCGTACATCACGCCCTTGCACAAGGCGACCGAATCGTCGACGACTCCGAAGTCGGTCATGAAGACGACGGTGGGCGGCTGCGCGGCCGTTTGCTGGGCGAGCAGAGAGGCCGCGCCGAGAAATGAAATGGCGAGGCCGATGCAGACCCGGCGTAACAGTCGTTGCGCTGAGGTTTTGCTTGACGGCATCAAGTCGAGTCCTCCAATAAAGCGCGGTGGGCTGAAGTTTTCGTCAGCCCCGATTGTATCCGTTCGAAAGCCGGAACCCCAAGATCGCGTCTATAATCGAGGCGGTACGACATCCCCATCATTCGATCCGTTATGATGCGGTCAACCAAGGAGAGCCAGTGATGTCCACCGTAATTCCTGAAAAATACCTCGACCTTTTCCAGAAGCCCGCTTTTGCCAGCTTGGGCACGCTCATGCCCGACGGACGGCCGCAGGTGACTCCCGTGTGGTGCGACTTCGACGGTGAGCACGTCATTTTCAATTCGGCCAAGGGACGCCAAAAAGACCGTAATGTGCGACGCGATCCGCATGTGGCGCTGGCGATCGTGGATCCTGACAATCCCTATCGCTATCTGGAGATTCGGGGCACGGTCGTTGAAATCACCGAACTTGGCGCGGCGCAGCATATCGACAAGTTGGCCAAAAAATACTTGGGAGTGGACAAATATCCGTACGGCCAGCCGGGCGAAGTGCGCGTGCTCTACAAGATTCGGCCCGAGCACACAAACGTGATGGGGTAGGGGAAATCGCATCGGAGGGTCGCTGACGGCGCCTTCCGCTCCGCCCGGGGCGGGATCTGTCGGCGTGCCGGGTGGAGCAGGTTTCGGGAGACGGTCGTCCCGGCCAAGAGACGGCGTGGCGGACACCGTGCCACCGGATTCGTTGTCCGCCCGTTGACCTTTCCTCGTCCGGTAAGTCCAACCGTATGGTGGTTACGGCCTCGTGTCGAATAGCCGGTCTGGCGGGAACTTGTGAGCCCGGCTTCGCGTATTAGAAACAAGGCGCGAGGGCATTCGGCTGGGATCGGCTCTGGGAGGAGAAGTATGGAGGCTGGGAAGAATAACGGTGACGGTTTGTACGCGATCGCTGCCCAGGGTAATGGTGCTCCGGCGCAACAGGTGGTGAAGGCGGCCCACGAAGAACTGCTCCAGCTGATGCGGCAGAGGGCCGAAATCATGAAACGCATTGGCACGGTGAAGCAGACCATCGCCGGACTGGCGGACCTTTTTGGCGAAAAGCTGCTGGGCGACGACTTGCTGGAATTGATTGACCGCAAACCGAACGGGCGCCAACCGGGGTTCACGAAGGCCTGTCGCAGGGTGCTGATGGAAGTGCGGCGTCCGCTCGGGGCACGAGAGGTCTGCGCAGAGTTGGCGCGCTATGCTCCGGCAATTCTGGCGCGGCACAAAGACCCGCTCGCGTCGGTGACGACCGTTTTGAACCGCCTGGTCGACTATGGCGAAGCGCGCAGCCTGAGCAACGATCATGGGCGCCGCGTCTGGGAATGGATCAGCGACAGCGAAGGTGTCTCGGATGGGATGGTTGAGCAGAAAACGGCGTGATGCAAGGTCACCCAAAAACTGTTGTTGCCGGCAAACCGCAGATCCCGGGAGTGACAATTCCACGCCAGGCTCGGGTTCGGAAGAGCTCTGCGTCCCGGGCTAAGCCGGCAGCAAGCGTCCTTTTTCGAGGTGTCGCGTTACGTGGGCATACTCGGCTGCGCGCGGATCGTGGGTCACCATTACGATCGTTTTGTGGAAGCTCTGGTTCAAGCGCTTCAGAATCTCCAGGATTTCTGTCGCTGAATTACTGTCGAGATCGCCCGTCGGTTCGTCGGCGAGGATCAGGGTGGGATCGCTGACGATGGCGCGCGCGATGGCGACGCGCTGTTCCTGACCTCCCGAGAGTTGCTTGGGCAAGTGGTGCACACGATCCTCTAATCCCACGAGTTTGAGGGCGGTCATCACGTGATCGCGGCGCTGCTGGGGAGTCATCTTGGTCAGCAGCAGAGGCAATTCCACATTCTCGAATGCGGTCAACACCGGGATCAGATTGAAAGTCTGGAAAACGTAACCGACGTGAGTGTTGCGCCAACTGGCGGACTGGCCGTCGTTGAGGCGAAAGATGTTCTCTCCCATGACCAGCAGTTCGCCGGATGTCGGGCGATCGATGGCGGCGATCATGTTCAGCAGTGTGGTCTTGCCTGATCCTGACGGTCCCATCAGCGCCAGAAATTCGCCGCCGGCGATGTCGAGAGAGACGTTGTCGAGCGCGGTGACCTGAAAGGCATCGCGCTTGAAAATCTTGCTGACGCTGCGCGCCTGCACGACAGTCGCGCCTTGGGCCGGTTGAGGGGTGGAAGTGGGGATTGCGTTCATGAATGTCCTTCTGTGATTCGTGGTCTCATGATTGCCCCTTGAGGCGGATTTTTCGCCCGTCCCGCAAATCGGCGGGCCCGGCGGTGATTATGCTTTCTCCGCCGACCAGCGAATCGACCAGATAGCCTCCAGAGCGCTGGCCCTGAACATGGACGTCTCGCCGGAGAGCCTTGCCGTTGAACGCCAGGAAGACGAACTTCGATCCGTTGCTGTCGCGCAATGCGGCCGTGGGCACGAAGACGAAATTCTGTTTGCCCGTGGAATTCTTGTCGTCGTTTGCATTTGCCTTGAATTGCACCGTCGCATTCATTTCCGGACGCAGGTAGGAATCGGGTTCGAGGATCTGCACCTTGACCTGGACGGTTGCTTTCTGCCGATTCGCTTCCGGCGACATTTCGGCGATCTCACCCTTGTAGGAGCGGTCTTTGAAGGCATCAAGCGTGACGACACCTTCCTGCTTGGGAGAAAGCTTGGCGAAATCATCTTGTGCGATGTCGAGTTCGACCTGAATATCGTTCAGATCGGCGAGTGCGACCACGGATCCGCGCGGTCCGCCTTCGGCGCCGCTGGCGAATTGCGCGGTCACCAGTTCACCCTTTTCTGCCGTACGCTCGAGAATCGTGCCCGTCACCGGCGCGCGAATCACGGTAGCATCGAGTTGCGACTTGGCATACTCCATCTGCCCTTCGGCCTGCAGTAGGTCGCCTCTGGCGCGTTCCACCTCTTCCGAACGCGGGCCGAGTTGCGCCATCTTGAACGACTGCTCCAGCGAATTCATTCTTTGCTCGGAGGCGTCGTATCTGGCGCTGGCGTCGTCGAGGTTTTGCTTGGAGACAACTCCCTGGGCGAACAGATCCTTCATGCGATCGAGGTTGATCTTGTCGTTGCGGGCGGTGGCGCGAGCTTCGGATAAATTGTGATCTGCCTGCTGAATTTCCTCGGGGCGCGATCCCCGCTCGTTCTCGAGGAGGCGCGCCTTGGCGCTCTCGACCGTACCCCGCGCCTGTTCGTACTGGGCGCGGAATTCCTGATCTTCGAGGCGAACCAGAACCTGACCTTCCTTGACCTTGTCGCCTTTTTCCACGCCAATCCAGGCGACCCGGCCAGTGACCTTGGAGTTCACGCTGATTTTGTGATGGGCCACGATATATCCGCTGGCAGAAAGGACCGTGCTGCCGGCGACGTCGCCGCCTTCGGCGGTGGCGCGGGCAACTTCCACCTCAGCCGTGTCTGCGCCAAAGGTGCGAAAGGCCAGCGCCGCGATGCCCAGCAGGACCACGACGGCGATTCCGCCGAGAATGAAGCGCCGTGACCAAGCGGGAGGCCCGCCGCCCCCCTCGCGCAGGGAATCATCGATGCGCAGACTGCGCAGGTCGTCGTGCTTGCTATCGGTCAATGGAGTCTCGATGGGCATTGCCTAAGATACGCCTTCCATCCTCTACCGGTTCCCAATCGACTACGGAATCATTGTACGAACTCTGCATGAATCAGGTGCTCATCAGGCGCGCAGCGAGGTCAGAATATCCTGACGCGCGGCGTGCCAGGCGGGAGCGAAACCTCCGATCAGGCCCATGATCAACGCGAAGGCAACCGCTACGAGCGCTACCGCCCAAGTCACGTGCAGGCTGAAAACCGTTTCGCTGAAGGTCAGGGAGTTGCCGATTCCGGTGCTCATGCCGTTGAAAGGCAGGATCAGCAGGATGCCGACAATGGCTCCGAGCAGCGACAGCAGCAGCGCTTCGATGACGAACGAGGTGAGGATGCTCGGGCGAGAGAAGCCGATGATGCGCAGAGTCGCGATCTCTTTCGAGCGGTAGGCCACGGCCGCGTACATCGTATTCATCGCGGCGAAGCTGGACCCGATGGCCATGATGATGGCGACGAAGGTTCCGATGAATTTGATGGGTGCGCCGGAATTGGTCTGCTTCTCGTAATACTCGGTCTCAAGCGTCCCCTCCAGCTTCAGGCGCTGATCATCGCTTACGCGGTGTTTTAGGGCGTCGGCTGCGATGGGGTCGGTGGCGCGGAGATAGGCGGAAGCGTAGGCTCCCTGCCGGTCGAAATCCGCAGCGATCTGGTTGACGTCGCCCCAGAGTTCGGAATCGTAGGCGGTGCCGCCGGAGTCGAAGACGCCAACGACTTTCCACTGTCCCTTGGCAAAGTCAAGGGTATCGCCTACGTTGGTGCCCGAAAAACGATGGTGAATGGACTGGCCGACGACAATTTCGCGCTGTCCGGGGGTAAACCAGCGGCCTTCAACCAGCTTTGCGCTTGGGCGCAGAGTGAGGCCCGCGGGCATCAGGCCACGAACCGACACGTTGACTTCCCCGGTGCCATCCTTACGCGGGAGCACGACCACCACCACCCATTCGCCGGAAGCGAGAGGTTGTCCGCTCCCGTCCGTAGCGATGCCGGGCAGTGTCTTGAGGGTGGGAAACAGACTGGCGTCGAAGCCTCCTGAAAGCTCGGCGGTGGAACCCTTGCGCATGACCAGCACGTTCATTGGATCGCCGCTCGACTGGAAGGCCTGATTAAGACCCGCAAGCAGCGCCATCAGAAAAACAGCCGTGGTCACGGTAAGGGCTATGCCCAGGGCCGTCATGATAGTGAGACCCTTGCGCAACATGAGATTGCGGATGTTGTAGCGGATCGGAATCGCCATGGTATTTTCTCGCTAGCCGAGGTAGCGCAATCCCTCCACGATATCGACCTTGGCCGCGTGATAGGCGGGGAAGATCGCGCTCAGCAATCCCACGAGGGCGGCCACGAACAGGGCCAGCAGAAACGTGGGTAGGGTCACGCTCATCCCGAGAAAGAAAAATCCCATTCCGGGTGCTTTCGCCAGAGCGGTGACCAAGACAACCGCCAGCAAGCAGCCAAGGACGCCGCCGGTTAAAGCAACTGTGACCGCTTCGCCCACATAAAGACGGAGAATGGACTGTCGGGTAAAACCGAGTGTTTTCAGTACTGCCACCTCGCGAGTCCGTTCGCGGATGGACATGGCCATGGTATTGGCGGAGACCAGAAGAGTCGCGAACAATACCGCCAGGCAGATACTGAGGATGAAAGCCTTCACATTGCCGAGGCTATTGATGAAACTCAACTGAAAGGCCTTCTCACTTTCTGTTTTGGTGGGCTCGGGAGAATTGTGGAACATGGAATCCACGGCGGCTGCGACCTTGGCAACGTCGTCGGGTGAGTCGGCCAGGATGTTGAAAGTGCCGGCCCGTCCCTTGGCGAAGGGAACTGCTTCTTCGACATATTTTTGGTTGAAGTAAAGCGTGATGCTCGGCTGATTCGCGGCGAAGATTCCGCGAATGGTGAGTTCCAGATCCACGGGAAAAATGGTTCCTTTGAGAACGATGCGATCCCCGATTTTCCAGCCATATTTCTTCGCCAGATCGCGGTCGACAACGCAGCCGGCTTGATCGCGTTGCCAGGCGGCGAGTTGGTCGTCGGGAATCTTAAAGTCGGTCGCCACTTTGAAAATCTCGGCCGGGTCGGTGCCAAACTGTGCGAAGAAATTCTCGGGCTTGTCGTCTTTGTACAAGCCGCCAAACCACTGCGTGGGAGCGACGGCGACCACCCCGGGAATGGTTCGCATTTTTTCCCGGTAATAGACCGGCATACTCTCGGTCAACGAAACGCGATGGCGGCTGATCAATCGCTGGGCAGATTGTCCGCTGCCCTGATCGATGTAGAAGCTTCGCCACACGGTCATCATCAGGGTCAGCAGCAGCAGCGAGAAGGTGATGCTGAGCACCGTGAGGATGCTCCGCCGCCGGTTGCGAAACGCGCTCTTGGTGACGAAGCCAGTTAAGGTCATGCAACTCCAGAAAGCCCTGCCGGTGCAGTTCAGAGAATTCCCCGAGAGGGAATATCAACCCCAACATCTTCAAAAACTAGAGGATAATGCAGGGGGCGGGGTAGGGACAACCGGGGGGGTGAGTTTCTTTTAGTATCTCCCTCGGCGAAACCGAACACCCAACCACATGCCGGCGCTGCCCGGGACGCCACTGTCTGACGGCGGGGCCGGAAGAGCAATGAGCTTGCCCCAAAACGCTAGACGGTTGAGTTTGTTTTCAATGACTTAGAGCTGCGTCGTTTCCGAGCCGGGAAACTCACAATTTATCCGCGCTCTGCCACAACCGTCGCGCGAACCCCGCTTTGTTTAACCACCTGTTCGATGACCTTCATTTTGATCTGTCCAGAAGGTAGCGACGCATAGGTGGGCTTGCACCCACGGGAAGAGTTGAGTCCCCCGCCGATGGCATCCAGGGCAGACTCGGACCGTCCCAGTACGGTCAGAAGGTACTTTTGAGCAATGGGCCGGTCGGCCGGCGGGATCAAATCCCACCAGCGGCGGACTGACTCTCGTACCTCCGCTTCTGTCTTTTCGCCATCTACCAGCGCATCGATAAGCCGGTAGACTTTGCTCTTGATCGCCAGATACGAGACAGATATTTCCTGCGGCATAAGCGTGCGTAGCCGACTGCGCCGCCCATCTGGGTGCAATTCGCGAGCCAAACGGCTAATGCTAGCAAACGCAGGCCCTTAGTTCTTCTCAAGTTTCATGAATGGAAGAAACCGTAGCTGTGGATATGAAATCTGGAAGGACCATGGACGTTTTTGAAGAGCCCTCGCCGTCGGACGCGATGGGGCCTCGGCACGGTTTTTCAATACTTTCGTAACTCTCGGCTGGGCCGGTGAAGGCGATATTCTAACTGGGATTCTCCCCCTGTTCTTAGCCAAATTTCATATTCAGGGTGTAGTGCGGGTTGGCACCGCGAGGCGATCGCCATGGCGACAATGTTTAGCCGTTTCGAAATCCAGAGTGAACTTTCCAAGTCCGACACATCGATGATTTACAAGGCGATGGACACGGAGACGAATCAGGTTGTGGCGCTTAAGACGCAGAGCCTGGAGCCGCTCGGCGAGCGCGCCGCCACCTTTGTGGAAACGCTGATTTCCGAAGGCGAGGGCACCCGCAATCTGGTCAGCCAGAACATTGTGCTGCTCTATGGCGCAGGGGAAATCGACGGCCAGTTTTGCGCGGCGATGGAGTACATCCAGGGCAACAGTATCGCCACCATGCTGGCGCGCAAGGAAGGCTTCTCCATCTGGGATCTGATCGATATCACCCGCCAGGTTTGCGCAGGGCTCGAGCATGCCGCCTCGAAAGGTGTGGCGCACAGTTCGCTGGAGCCGTCCAAGATCATGGTGCAGTGGGACGGGATGGTCAAGATCCTGGGCTATGGCATCTCGAACATGAGCCTGATCGAGGCGGAGGCAGGAAAGGGGTTGGGGCGGCTGATGCCGTACTGCTCTCCCGAGCAGATTCGCGGGGAGGCCATTGATCTGCGCTCGAATCTGTTTACTTTGGGAACGATCCTTTACGAGATGGTGGCGGGGCAGAAGGCGTTCGATGCCACGGATCCGGTTGCGCTCGTCAACCAGATAGAGCACGAGACGCCAGCCAGCCCGAATACGATCAACGCCAAAGTTCAGCCGGCGGTGTGCGCGCTCGTTATGAAGGCGCTCGCGAAAGATCCGGCCGCGCGCTATCAGACGGCACGCGAACTGCTGGATGATCTCGAGAAATGCAAGGAGAACACCAAGAAGGCTGGCACAGAAGTCAAAAAGACGACCTCGACTGGTGGGGCCAAGATTACCGTTGATCCAGCCGCGCGGGCGGCAGCGGCCAGCAAGTTTGTTTCCTCGGCAGATTCGCCCAAGGCGCAGCCTCCGGTGCAGTCGGCGGTGCCGAGGGTAGCTCCGGCTTCGCCCTACAACGGGGTGGCGGCTGAAACCAGAGCCTCGGCGGCGGCCGCGGGGGTGGCGGACGCAAGCGCAGCGCGCCGAGTGAAAGCAGCGAGCGAGCCGGGCCTGCGATCGAACTTCGATGCGGACTCGGATTCGAATCCTAGCCCGAACTACGGTGCCCAGGTTGGCGCGCAGCTGATCAGCGACTTTTCTGTCAGTGCTGGCGAGTCGCAGAACCCGGATGGTCCCGTCTTGTCGGCGGGTGTCGTGGAACCGGAGGTCGAGCCGCCGGCGCCGCGTGTGGCCCTCGACCCCATGATGTCGCCGCCGGTGACCGGGTCCTCGGGAAAGAGTTTTTCCGAACTGGCAGAAATGCCGCCCCTGAGGGAACGGGTTTTTACCCCGCGCGCCCCGGAGCCGGTCGAGCCCTTGATGCCGGGTACGGTACAGCTCCAGCCGCGGGAAGCGGAAAAGCCGCGAGTCCAGCCGCGGCAGGTCGCGGAAAAGGCGATGAAGCAAATCGCTACGATCCCTCCGCGGCTGATGCTGCTTTCGATTCTGGGCGCATTTGCCCTGATCCTCGTAATCGCGGGCGCGGTGTTCTTTCATGTGCACACCGAAGACGATGGTTCGACGGCGGCTCCGCGGCCCGCGAAAAGCGCAAAGCCAAGCTCCGCGCCGTCGCTCGAACGGGCTACCGCACCCTTGCAGGCCGAGAAGGCCGTTGCCCCGGTGGCACCGATTGCAGAAACCCAGCCGAAGCTGACGGTGCGCCAGGTCGAAAGGCGCAGCACGAACAACAATCGGCGCGCACCCGCAACTGCTCCCCCGCCGGAGATGGCTACCGGCGAGGCGCTGGTCGACTCCACGCCGCAGGGGGCACAGTTTCAGGTCGATGGAAAAGGCGACCCGTCATGGATCACACCGTTTAATGTCAGCGGGCTAACTGCGGGCAAGCACATCATATCGGCGAGCAGGTCGGGCTATTCGTCCGAGATACGATCGTTAGAGGTTGCCGCCGGCGGTCACTCGTCGCTGCTGTTTCATTTAGCTCCCGTCAACGCCCTGGTGGTAGTGAACAGCGTTCCGCCGGGTGCGGAGATTGTCATCGACGGCAAGCCCACTTCGCGCTTGACGCCGGCGCAGTTTGCGGTGGAGAAAGGCAGCCATACCGTGCTCGTGCGCAAGCAGGGGTACCTGGACGACACGGTTACGGCTGAGCTTGGTCCCGCGCAGAACTTCCAGTTTTCACCTGTGCTCCGGGCGCTCGGCAATGTCGAGGACATGCGGACCGTGGGCAAATTGAACAAGCTGTTTGGACGCGTGGGGGACAGCACGGCGGGCATGGGCTCGCTCAGCGTTCACACCCAGCCGAAAGGCGCGCAAGTCGCCATCAACCAGCGAGTGCTCGAAAAATGGTCGCCGGTCGACGTAATGCTGGGACCGGGAAATTATGTGGTCGATATCACTCTGACCGGATTCAAGCCCGTGCATAAGGTGGTCAACGTCGAAAAAAGCGGCAAGGTGGCAGTCGACGAGATTCTTGAGCGGCAATGAGCGGCAGTTCTGCCCGGTGCCGGACCCGTGGCGGGTTGGAGGCCGGGCACGGTTTTTCCCGACACGCCCGCTCTCCCACTGATCACCGGGAGCACTGGACTGCAATTCGCGCACCCGGCATTTCTCGGGCGGGAATTTTGCGCCGGGCGGGCTCAGCTTAGCAATCACCCGGAATTGTGATGGTCATCACAGCCTACCAGGATGGATAGATCCATGATGAAGTTAGGCAAGGGAGATTCGCTGTGTCGTCGCAACCTATGCCGGGCAAATTCAGTTCGGGACTTTTGCAGGCCCTGCGCGGACTGAACCCGGTCCAGCGCTTCCCCAAAGGCGCGCCGCTGTTCCAGCAGGGTTCACCGGCCACCGGCGTTTATCTAGTCGAGAGAGGCGAAGTCCGCGTCCTGCTCCCGCTTGGCAAAAACCGCAGACAACTCCTCGAAATCGTGGGTCCCGGAAATTTGCTTGGTCTCAGAGAGAGCATGTGCGGGGAGACGTATCGGGTTTGCGCGGAGTCGACCGATGAAACCATGGCCGTCTTTGTTCCGCGCGAGGAGCTTCTGAAGTTCTTTCGCGAGCATGGCGACTTCTGTATGGAAGTGGTGAGATTGTTGAGCGAGGACTTGCACGGACTTTATGACAAATTCCGCACGATCAGCGCGCATCCCGGGCGTCCGCGACAGCGGCCGCCACACGAGCAGCTGAATTAGGCACCGGCTCTCCGATCGATGGCTCCCGGTTTCGGTTGATTTTGTCTCGCGCGGAGATGGAGTACCTAAGTCGTCTCCGGCTAAGAATAACCAGCAGCTGTCTTTCTCAGTTAGCTTTGAAGTTAATGGTGATCTGGGTCTGGATCTCGACGGGTTCACGATCGAGATAGTACGGCTTGTATCTCCACTGCCGGACGGCGTCGAGAGCAGCGCGCGCCAGAACCGGGTCTCCGCTGATCACCTTCGGATTGGTGACCACGCCTTCTTTATTGATGATCGCTTCGATCAATACCAAGCCTTGGGCATGCACCGCGAGCGCGGCTGGCGGATATTTAGGCTGGACCCGCTTGATCAGTAATCCTTGGGACACGCCTTGAGAAATCTTCAAGGTCGCGAGGGAGGGTCTGGCGGGACTTGCGCCGGCAGAAGCTATCAGGCCGGTCAGGCTTCCGCTGGTGGAGGCATCGGCGATCGGACTGGGCGGAGGCGCGGATTCATCGGATTGCGTCTGTGGTTTGCTTCCCGCAGACCGCACAATGATGGGTTCTGCGGTGGGATTTTTTGTTTCCGGCTCCGGATTTGCGTTTGCGGCAGGGGCGTTTCGAACTGTCGGCGCCGTGACGGCTCCGGCCGCGGGTGTGCCCGGCAGCGCCGGGGATGCCGTTTTCGGGCCTGGAGTGGGCGCCGAGCTTGAACGGTTGGTTGTCTTGGCCTCCGCCGCTGGCTGCGGAGAGGAAATGGGTGCGGGAGCGGGAGCAGGCTGCCCTGAAGCTTGCGGCGCGGCTAGGCCCGGAGCCGGAGTAGAAGGTGCCGACTTCGCAAATTCCATATAACCAAAGTATCCGAGCACTGCCAGCGCCACGACTATGAGAGCGGCAATCAGGAGTGTCTTCCTGCCGCCTGCTTCGCTGGAGTCTTTCGCGCCCAACTCGGCAAACGACGGAGAGTCGACGTTTGACAGGCCCAGCGAAGATGCGCTCGCCGGAGGACCGGCTTGCGATTCCCGCACCGGCTCGGATTCGACTGTCTTTTTCTCTTCGATAGCCGCTGTGGGCGGCGCTTTTGCAGGCGCCGGAGCGGCCGCTGATCCTGCAGCCAGGCCAAAAGCAGACGCGGTTCGGGGCGCAGATGCAGACACGGCTTCGTTGACCGAGTCTGCCTCTTCGACTCCCTTCTTGATCGCGTCAGCCTTCGTGGTGTCGCTCTTCACCGGCTCGTTCCTGGCCGTGTCTGACACCGGCGATGGACGCGTTTCCGCGACGGGTTGGGCCACCGTGGGGCTTGACGCCGACAAGCTTGGTGCCGGGGCCCGGGTTGGCTTCTCGGTGTTGACCACCGGTGCCATTGCCGGGAGGGACTCGGAAACCTTCGGTGAAGGCGTGTGGATCTTGCGAATCTCCGGAACGCTCGGTGGGTCCGTCACCGCCGTGGCCGGTCCCGATGTTGGCGGCGAAGCCGGCTCGGAAACAGGCGCGGATCGGGCGGGTGTTGCGGAAGCCGCCCCGCTGACACCGGTAGGTTCACAACTTTTCCGCAACAGACCTCGCGCCACGCGAAGCGTTCCCTTCGCCTGGTCGACGTTGATCGGCTTGGTCAGCACCAGATTGGCGCCGATGCGGTAAGCCTTGGCTACCCCTGCCTGGCCTTCGACCAAGGCGATGGCCAGCGAACTCTGATTGAAACTGGAATTTCTCGCGCTCTTGAAGAGCAGGGAGGCACTCTGCTCGTTCTCGCAATCCACGACGATGGCGTCGTAACGCTGCGCCATTAACCTTTTCACCGCAGCAAACGGTTCATGCACTGGCTCGACCGAGAAGTCAAGTTCGCTGAATACCTGACCAACGACTCGGGCTAATTTCTCGTCGGGGCAGAAAAGTAGAGCTTGGTAACCCATAATGAGGTCATCCTAGTAATCTTGTGAGTAACCAGCAAGTTACGGGAGTAATGCATGCGAAAGTCGGTTGTTAGGCGGTTCATGGTTCGTTTCGATCGACTGGATACCAGAGATATGCGGGTCGAATTCGCCCGGGCCATTGCCGGCCCCGATGTCAGTGGGTGCGGTTACGGGTGCTGAAAATCGATGATCACGACGGTCTGGAAGGGAAGTGCCTTCCCGTCGCGCACGAAGGGGCGATATCGCCATTGCTTCACCGCCTGGATCGCGATTGAGGCAAGGGCAGCGTCTCCTTCGATTAAGCGGATGCCCTCAACTTTGCCGTTTGCGTCGACCACTTCTTTGAGAACAATGGTGCCCTCGGCGTGCGCTTCCGCGGGATACTTCGGGGCAAAACTGTACGCCAGCCGCTTCTCCGCACCCTTGGAGGAGAGAATGATCGCACTGTTTTCCTCGGCGAGCGGAGCGTTCGATGGAGCGGGAGGAGCCTGATCTTTGCTGCCATCGCTCGCTTTGCCGGGCTCCTGCTTACTGTCGGATGAGGGAAGGGGAGCCTTGCTGCCGGAAGCGGGTGGGACGGCTTTGGTTGCCGGCGTCGGCGACTGACTCGGCGTAGGTGCTGGGATCCCGGTTGCCGGTGGGACCGTGGCGGAACCTGCGGCAGAGCTTGTCGCGGAGCCGGTTGCGGAATCCGAAACCGTCGATTGTATTTTGCTCGGGTCGGCCGGAGATAGCGGTGCGGGCGCGGGGGCCGGGGCCGGAATTATGTGCGCCAAAGGTTTTGCCGGCGGCGGTGGCGGAGTCGATAAGGGGGCCATCCCGACGAGCGCGAGCAGGTGATTGATCTGAGATTGGACGACGTCCTGGAAGCCGGGCTGATACGTCCATGCGGCGTAGAAACCACCCGCAACCAGCACGAGCAGGAGCAGTGCCACCAGTGGGCCGCGCGTCTTACGCTCTGTTGGCTGATCGGACGCGAGCAACCCGCCCTCCGATGGGGTTGCCGCACCTGGTTCAGGCACGGCACGGGACGGTTCGGAGACTTCGGGCGTTGATTTCTCCGGCTGCGATGCTTCTGCTTCGGTTTGTTTGCTCTCGGCGATCAGGGGCTCGACAGAGGCCACGGCGGAGTTTTTGAAATCCGCATCGCTCGAAACAAGACCCGTCGACGAGTAGTCGCCAAGGTCGGACGAGCTTGGTAGGGGCAACGATGCCGCCTGCGGGATCAATTCTGGGGATGCCGGAGCGGTTTCAATTTCCTCCAGCGCGCTCGTCATCAGCGTAGCCGGAGCCGGCGCGTCCAGGTTGGCGACCGGAACCGACGGGATGGAAGACAGAGCGGGACGGCTCACTCCCGCCGTTTGTGAGGAAACCGCGGCTGCTTGTGCCAGATCTTCTGGGATTGCGGGCGCCACGGCCGAAGGACCGGTTGCAGCGATGGCCGCGAGCGGCGCAGTTTCGGTCGACGGTTTCGCAGCAGGGGCGTCGCCGACCGGGACGTCTTTTCGCACGCGGCTGACCGCGGTGCGAATCGTGCTGCGCGCCTGGTCTTTGGCCACCGGTTTCGTCAGAATGAGTTCTGCGCCCAGGCGGAACGCGGTGGGCAGGCCGGCGCGGCCGTCCACGATCGCGATGGGGACGGGGTTGTTGCCGTTTTTTCCTCGACGGCAGACGTCAAAAATCAGTTTGGCGGCGGGCAGGTTTTCGCAATCGACCAGGACCAGGTCGAAGTTCTGCGAATTCAGTTTCTTGGCAGCGGAGACTCCGTCCAGGGGACGTTCGCAGGTGACGGACATCTCTTCTAACACGCCAGTAATTGCATTGACGGCTTGGTCGTCCGGCGACAACAGCAGGGCATGAGGCATGACTCTCTCATGCTAGAAATCGCCAGGAAAAGCCGCAAGTTACCCCGGTAAGGTAGGATCGTCCCCTTAGTTTCAGGGAAGCCGCTGGTTTTTGCCGGTCGCCGAGTCCGGGTCGGGGTAGACGATCGATCCGCGAAACCCCGCTTTGTCGGTCGCGGCAAAATCGGGGAAGGGAAGGCGGTGCTGGTCGCGCCATTGCTGAACCTGTTGTTCCGCGGCGGCTGTTTTTTCCTTGTCAAGGCCGGAATCACGCGAGAAGTAGAGCGTCTGCGACGGGAAGGCGAAACCGCTGCCCGAATTTTCGACGATATCCATGATGCGCAACAGCAGGTCTTCCCGGACGGCGATGAATTCGTTGGAATCGCGGGTGAGAATGTAGCTGGAGATCTCGAGGCGCAGGGCACTGCTGTCAAAGTTGGCGAAGCGTACGGTTGCCGACTCGTTTTCGACTTTCGGGTGCTCAAACAACATGCGACGCGTTTCCGCCAGCAGATAGCGCAACTGGTCGGCGGAGGTTTCAGAGCGGATGGCAAGCACGGGACTGAATTGAATCTTGTCGCGGCGGGTGAAGTTCTCGATGTTCATCGTGGCCAGAGCGCCATTCGGGATGGAAAGCTGGGTGCGTGCGTCGGTGCGCACGCGGGTGGAGCGCAAGCTGATATCTTCGACCGTGCCGGTGCGGTCTCCGAAGCGGCAGTAATCGCCGACGCGGATTACTTCATCCGCCAGCACGGATACACCTCCGAAAAGGTTCTCCAGTGTTTTCTGCGCGGCGAACGCGATGGCCAGACCGCCGATACCGAGGCCGGCGAGGACGGTGGTTAGATTGAAGCCCAGGATCCACAAGGCGGACAGAACGGCTGTCGTTACGACAACCGCGCTGACGATGCGCTCGCCCAACACCATCAGGGTACCCGTGCCGGTGCGGCCGGCGCTGACTGCGTGCGCGCGCAGTCGCTGCATGGCGAGGCGGCTGGCGCGCAGCAAAAACCAGAAGAAACCAAGGCTGATCAGAACCCAGACGCTCTCCTTGTAGTAGAGCCGGGGCAACAACGGCAAGCCGAGGTAGCCGCTGATTACGCGATGAGCCAAACCGCTAAACATCACCAGCAGGGGAGTGGACATGCCCCGATAGGAATGCAGATTGGCGCGGTTTCTGAACTTGAGCCAGAGCCGGCGGGGAATGGCCAGCAGCAGAACGATCACCCAACCGGTGGCCACAGCCGCCGGAATCGCCGCGATCAGAGCCAGCCATTGCCAGAGCGGCATCCCCAGCAGGAGGTTGCGTACCAGGCTTTGCGGGAGCTTGCTTTCGACTTGGTGGGCTTGAATCGTGTCATAGAGTTCGGGGACTTTGCTGAGGGTGTCGGCTGAGAAGAGCCAGATTCTACCGGCGCTCGGGTCGGTGGTGCGAACGAGGACAACGGGAACATCGGCGTCGCCGTAAGAGAACACTCCGATATTCTGCAAATCGGGGCCGCCCACTTCGGGATTTCCGACTGCGGCGGTGCTGAGGCGTCGCAGGCTGCCGACAAAAGCCCGGTTCATGAGCACATTCAGCTTGGCGGCCAGGTCCGGGCCCTGCGATTGACGGCGGGCAGCGCTCATCTGCAGATAATCGGCGGCGGCCTTTTCATCGCCGGATTGCGCGGTTTGCAGAAATCCGAGGACGGTCCCGGAAGGTGTGTCTCGACCCAGCGGGTCGGCGGCGGCTGCGGGGGGCGCAGAATTCGCGCCCTTGAGCAGGCTCGTCACCGACTGGGCCATCAAGCCCGGGAGCGACAGGAAGACGGCGAGAACTACGAGCGTCACGGTTTTCATCGACGTTTCAGAAAGGGCGCGGTTTCGGACTCCCCGTTCCGCGTCCCGCGCTTGCGCCCCAGCCCGCAACTTGGCAACTTGCGTACCCACTATCTCTTCGGCCGATAGATGTCGGTGGCTTGGCCGTAAAAGACCTCCGCCGATTCCATCAGCGTCTCCGACAGGGTTGGATGCGGATGAATGGTCATGCCAACGTCGGCGGCTAGCGCGCACATTTCGATGGCCAGAACGCCTTCGGCGATCAATTCTCCGGCCCCAGCGCCCACGATGCCGACCCCGAGTACGCGTTCGGTCTTCGGATCGATCAGCAGCTTGGTGAGACCTTCGGGGCGGTCGAGGGTGAGGGCGCGGCCCGACGCACCCCAGGGAAATTTTGCGACGCTGATCTCGCGCCCGTGTTCTTTGGCTTCGGTTTCGGTGAGGCCAGCCCAGGCGATTTCCGGGTCGGTGAACACGACTGCCGGAATCGCGCTGGGTTCGAAGGCGACCTTGTGTCCGGCGATGGCTTCGACGGCGCAGCGGCCCTCGTGCATCGCCTTGTGGGCGAGCATGGGCTCACCGGCTACGTCGCCGATGGCGTAGATGGTGGGTTCCGCCGTTTGGCGCTGTGGGTTGACTTCGATGAATCCCTTGGCATTGACCGTGACCTTCGTTTTGTCGAGACCAGGGATTTCCGAATTCGGACGGCGTCCGACGGCCATCAGCACGCGGTCGAAAACCTGCTCCTTTTCCTTTACGTTGGGGCCTTCGAGGGTTACGCGAATGCCGCTCTTTTCGTCCTTGAGCGATTGCACGGTGGTGTTCAGCAAGATGGCGTCGAATAGCTTCTCCAGGCGTTTATGTAGAGGTAACACCAGGTCGCGGTCGGCTCCGGGAAGCAAACCCGACATCATTTCTACGACCGTAACTTTTGTGCCGAGCGCGGCGTAAACCGAACCCAGTTCGAGTCCGATGTAGCCGCCGCCGATGACAAGCAGCGTTTTCGGAACCTCGGGAAGATCGAGCGCTCCGGTTGAGTCCATCAGGCGCGGGCTGTCGAGCCGGAGGCTGGGTACGATGCTGGGACGCGATCCGGTGGCGACGATGATGCGATCGAATGTCAGATCTTCTTGACCACCGGCGGCGGTCTTGGTGACCTGCAGCGTGCTGGCATTCACCAAGGCCGCTTTGCCCTGCACGAACTGCACCGAGCGCTGCTTGGACAGCTGCCCGAGGCCGCCGGTCAGTTTCTTGACGACGTTCTGTTTCCATCCGCGAAGTTTGTCGAGGTCGACTTTGGGTTCGCCGAACTCGATTCCCCAGTTTTTCGCCTGCTCGGCTTCTTCGAGCAACTTGGCCACATGCAGGAGAGCTTTCGACGGGATGCAGCCGCGATACAAGCAGACGCCGCCGGGGTTTAGTTCGGGATCGATCAGGGTAACTTTCATGCCCAGGTCGGCAGCCAGAAACGCGGCGGCATAGCCGCCGGGACCGCCGCCGATCACAGCCACACGGAGAGTCGATGAGTTCGCCATTGCGTAATGTGTCCTTAGAGGTGGTTTTATCCCTGAACCGAAAGCAGGAACGGTTGCTCGAAGGCCTCGGCGATCCAGCGCAGAAAGCGCGCGGCATCGGCGCCATCGATCAACCGGTGATCGTACGAGAGTGAGAGCGGAAGAATCAAGCGCGGCTCGAATTTGTTGTTCACCCACTCGGGCTCCATGCGCGAACGGGACAAGCCAAGGATGGCGACTTCGGGATGATTCACGATGGGAGAAAATCCGGTGCCGCCGATTCCGCCGAGATTGGTGATGGTGAAGGTTCCGCCCTCCATCTCCTCCGGGGTGAGCTTGCGGTCGCGCGCTTTCTTGGAGAGCTGCGTCATCTCTGCCGCCAGCTCCACGATGTTTTTCCGGTCGACGTCGCGAATGACCGGGACCAGCAGGCCTCGATCGGTGTCCACCGCGACACCGATGTTGATGTACTGCTTGTAGATGATTTCTTCTTTCCCCATGTCGATCGAGGCGTTGAACTGGGGAAAAACCTTCAGAGCCGATGCGCAGACCTTCAGGGCGATGGCGGTGACGGTCATTTTGCCGCCGGCTTCTTCGGCACGCGGCGCGAACTTGGCGCGCAGTTGTTCAAGTTCGGTGATGTCGGCGCGATCTTGCTGGGTGACGTGGGGAATGGTATTCCACGCCTGATGCAGGTGCTCGGCGGTTTTGCGTCGCACTCCGCGGATGGAAACGCGCTCGGTTTTGCCCCACTTGGCGAAGTCGGGGAGTTCAGGCTCGAACCAGGCTCCGCGTGGAGTTTGCGTGGCCACCGCCGCCGAAGTGAGCGCGTTTTTGGCGCACACCTTGACGTCGTCTTCACTGATCCGCCCGCCGGGGCCGCTTCCGAGCACGCTGCGAATATTGACCCCGATTTCGCGGGCCAAGCGGCGTACGTGAGGTGCGGCGGGAATGGGATCGCGGTCGGTGCCGGCAACCTTGCCCAGCTGTAAAGGCATGCTAAACGCCGGGGAGAGAGCTTGCGGCCGATCCGGCGGCAGCGCCTGCTCTTCGGTCTTGCCCTCGGCGCGCATGGCCAGCTGGAACGCGAGTCGCGCCCCTTGCTGCCCGGATAGGTGTTCGACCGGCTCGTGCTTGCGAGGCTGTTCCGCCGGCCGGCCCGCGCCTCCTTCGAGAGTGAAGATTACGTCAGCGACTTTGACTTTTTGCCCTTCTCGGACCTTGATTTCGCGCACCACGCCGCTCACCGTAGACGGAACTTCGACGACGGCTTTCTCGGTTTCGAGTTCCATGACCGGCTGGCCCTCGGAAACCGTGGTGCCTGGGGAGATCATCAAACGTACCAGGTCGCCGGAATCGATATTCTCTCCGAGTTCCGGGAGTCTGAATTCGCGGGCGCTGGCGGCGGACGCTCTGGACGAGGTTCTCGCATCCGGCCGGGGAACGGGGGCGGCATCCGGCGTCGCCGGATCGGGAGAGGCGGAGGGCCGGGTCGACGGGCTTGCCGGGCCGCCGGGTTTCGCGGTCGTCTTCGCCGCCGGTTTGGTTCCAGCTCCATTTTCAATGGTGAAGATGACCTGACCTACGCGCAGCTTGTCGCCTTCTTTTACGCGGATCTCCCCGACCCGGCCGGTCACCGACGAGGGGACCTCGACCACCGCTTTATCGGTTTCAAGTTCCATCACCGGTTCGCCTTCGCTGATGCTGGCGCCGGGTTTGATGAGCAAGCGCACCAGGTCGCCGCTCTCGATATTCTCGCCCAGTTCGGGCAGCTTAAATTCCGTTGCCATTCTTTCCTTATCCTCGATCTCTCCCGCCCCCCGCGAGCGGGCGAAGGCGCCGGTCTCGCCGCTAGCTGGTGGCCGGGTTGCGCTTTTCTGGGTCAATGCCGAGATCACGAATCGCTTTTTCCAGCAGTTTTGCGCTGATGCCTTCGGAGTCTTTCTTGTCGCCGGCCTTTTCAACCGCCAGGGCGTGCAATGTGGCTAGCACAATGTGCTTGGCATCCACTTCGAAGAAATCTCGCAGGGAGGCGCGATTCTCGCTGCGGCCGAAACCGTCGGTGCCGAGCGACAGCAGCTTGCCGGGCACCCAGTGGGCGATGCTTTCGGGCAAAACCTTCATGTAGTCGGATGCGGCGATGAAGGGGCCGGAAGCGCCCTTCAAGGTACGGGTCAGGTATGGCACCTTTGCTTTTTGCGTCGGGTGCAGCATGTTCCAGCGCTGGCAGTCGTTGGCTTCGCGATAGAGTTCCTTGTAGCTGGTCACGCTCCAAACGTCGGCGGCCACGCCATATTCCTTCTCGAGAATTTCCTGCGCCTTGAGCACCTCGAACATGATGGTGCCGCTGCCCAGCAGCTGCGCCCGCCATTTGGCATTTTTCTTTTCCGAGGTGCGATAACGGTACAAGCCTCGGAGAATGCCTTCGCGAACCCCTGGCTGACTGGGCATTTCGGGCATGGGCAGCGGCTCGTTGGTGACGGTCAAGTAATAGAAGATGGACTCGCCATCGACGTACATGCGTTTGATGCCGTCCTGAATGATGATGGCGATTTCATAGGCGAATGCCGGGTCGTAGGAGAGCAGATTCGGCACGGCCAGAGCGAGCACGTGACTGTGCCCGTCCTGATGCTGCAGGCCTTCGCCCGCGAGGGTCGTCCTTCCCGCCGTGCCGCCGATGAGGAAGCCCCGGCAGCGCATGTCGGCCGCGGCCCAGATCAGGTCGCCGATGCGCTGCAGTCCGAACATCGAGTAATAGATAAAGAAGGGAATCGTGTTGATGCCGTGATTGGCATAGGCAGTGCCGGCGGCGATGAACGAGCACATGGATCCTGCCTCGGTGATGCCCTCCTCAAGAATCTGACCGTTCTTTGCCTCCTTGTAGTAAAGAAGCGTGTCCATGTCGACCGGCTCATAGAGTTGGCCCACGCTCGAGTAAATGCCGACTTGGCGGAACAGTGCCTCCATGCCGAAGGTGCGCGCTTCATCGGGAACCACGGGCACGATGAAGCGTCCGACTTCCGGGTCGCGGAGGAGCTTCGAGAGCATGCGCACGAAGACCATGGTGGTCGACGCCTCGCGCCCTTCGGTACCCTTGTAGAACTCTTCGAACAGCGCTACCGAAACCGGCTTGAGCGGCGCGGCGCGCACTTTTCGCACCGGCATGTAGCCGCCTAATTGTTGCCGGCGTTCCTGCATGTATTGTATTTCCGCACTGTCGTCGGCGGGTCGATAGAAGGGCGCGTTGTGCAGTTCGCCATCGGGAACCGGGATGCCGAAGCGGGAGCGGAAAACCTGCAACTCGTCGTCATTCAGCTTTTTCTGCTGGTGAGTGATGTTCTTGCCTTCTCCAGCCTCGCCCAGTCCATAGCCCTTGATGGTCTTGGCGAGAATGATGGTGGGCGATCCGGTATGCTCGACGGCCGATCGGTAGGCGGCGTGGACTTTGATCGGGTCGTGCCCGCCCAGCCGCATGCGGGAGAGTTGCTCGTCGGAAAGATGCTCGACCATCTTGAGCAGGCGGGGATCGGTGCCGAAAAAATTCTGGCGGAAATAGGCGCCGCTCTCGACGAAATATTTTTGGTACTGCCCGTCCGTGATTTCGCCCATGCGGCGGACGAGCAGGCCGTCGCGATCGGCCTGGATGAGCGGATCCCAATCGCCGCCCCAGATGAGCTTGATGACGTTCCAGCCCGCTCCCCTGAAGATCGCTTCCAGTTCCTGGATGATCTTGCCGTTGCCGCGCACCGGGCCGTCGAGGCGCTGCAGGTTGCAGTTGACGACGAAAATCAGGTTGTCGAGGCGCTCGCGCGACGCCAGGGTAATCGAACCGAGGGATTCGGGTTCGTCCATTTCCCCGTCGCCCATGAATGCCCATACCTTGCCGCCGGTGGAAGTCTTGAGGCCGCGGTTTTCCAGATACCTGATGAAGCGCGCATGATAGATCGCCTGAATCGGGCCGAGTCCCATCGATACGGTGGGAAATTCCCAGAACTCCGGCATCAGCCAGGGATGCGGATACGACGAGAGTCCGCCGCCCGGCTTCAGTTCGCGGCGAAAATTTTCCAGTTTCTGTTTCGGGATGCGGCCTTCGAGGTAGGCGCGCGCGTAAATTCCGGGTGCCGCGTGTCCCTGAAAATAGACAACATCGCGGTCGCCGGATTCGGTCGACGCCTGAAAAAAGTGATTGAACGCGACTTCGTAGAGCGTGGCCGCGGATGCGAACGTGGAGATGTGTCCGCCGATACCTTCTTGAATCTTGTTGGCGCGGACGACCATAGCCATGGCGTTCCAGCGAACCAGGCTCTTGATGCGGCGCTCCATTTCCTGGCTGCCGGGAAATGGCGGCTGCTGGCGGGATGGGATCGTATTTTGATAGGGAGTGGTTGCCGAAAATGGCAGGTTAATTCCGCCCTCACGCCGGGCGTGGAGCGCCAATTGCTGCAGAAGCCGCCCCGCGCGGTCGGGTCCGCCGTGCGAGAGCACGTAGTCGAGAGAGTCCAGCCACTCCCGCGTTTCTAATACTTCCATGCCGTTTGTCGGCTGCGTCTCACCCACTCGGATGCACCCCAGAAGAGAAATTCGATCTCCCCATCATAAAGAATCGCAGGAATTTTTGCTGGCGCGCAGGGCAGAACACGCACCCGGCAGCTGCGACCGCCGACAGCTTGGCCGGGCGCATCCGGGTGGCAAGGCCGTCCTAGGGACGTTCTCTGAGCCATCGTTGAATCTGACCGCGCATCACGCGATAGCAGTCGCAGGCGGATTTTTCCAGAGCTTGCCGGTCCACAATGTTCAAATTTCCGCGCGTGTAGGCGATCAGCCCCGCCTTTTGCAGCGCGCCGGCGGCGATGGTCACGCTCGATCGGCGCGTTCCCAGCATTTGCGACAGCAAATCCTGCGTCAGGGGGAGAGACTTGCTGCCCACGCGATCGGCAGACATCAGCAACCACCGGGACAAGCGCTGCTCCACTTCATGAAGTCGGTTGCAGGCGGCAATCTGCGTGACTTCGACCATCATGACTTGCGAAAACTGACGCAGTTTTTCTCGCAGCTTGGGACACTGCACCAGCAGCGCGGGCAGCGATCGAGCGTCGAGCCGGAACGCCGTCGCTTCGGTTTGCACCGTCGCCCGCGTCGCCGAGGTGCGAAACCCGGCGATCAGAGGCAACCCGACAAAGCCTTCCTTGCCGATCAATCCGACTTCCACACTCTTTCCGTCGGGGAATACGGTCAAGATCGAGACCATGCCGGTATTGCAGAAATAGGCTGACTTCAGGCTGTCGCCGACTTCATGCAGCACCTGATGGCGCTTCAAGCGGACAAGTTCCAGCTGGGAGGACACAATTTCCGTTTCGGCGCGAGGAAGAGCGAGCAGGATTTCGTTGTGGATGCGATTGCCGTCCGCCTCCAGCGGGGGGGCGTGACGGGCAGGCCGACGCGCAGCTCGATTGCTGATAAGGGGCTCCTTGGCAAGCGTTGTGGAGTCCAGGAACCGCGGTCTGCTTGGGCAGCGGAACGTGGTGAGCCCCAACGCAGTAACGGTAATGCTCGTCGCGAGTTCTTGTCGGTTCGATCGCGCGCCTGGCAGTGTGCGCTGCCGCACATCGCCGGGGAGGCGGCGCGGTTTCGCAGGAATGTGTTGTATAGAACATAAATACGTTCGAAAGCGTACAAATTGCGGTATGCTGCCTGGGTCTCTTCACATCCTTCCGCCGATCCTACGCTGACGGTCTCTTGTGAGCGGAGGCTGCCGATCGGAGGGATTTCGTGGCCGAATTCGATCCTTCATCATCACCGCTGCCGCCCGAACGGATATGGCAGAGAGCCTACGAATCTGTCCTTGCGGCGACGGACAGGCGTACGCTGTTCAAGTGCGTGGAAGTGGCGGAGCCGGCCATGCTCGCGCGTCTCGATGCCTTAGCGGGCAGGCCTGACTGCGACGCCGAGGTGCAGTCGCTCGCCGATGCCCTGCGTCACCTGCGGCTTGTCAAGACAGAACTGCTGGGCATGCGGAGTGCGACCCGATTCCGCCCACCCTTCGGACGGGCAATGAGATCGCGACCGACGGTTAGCTAAAGCGCCGTGAACGGCGACAGTGAATTTTCAGCGCCCTGCCAGCCATGCCTCACGGTTGACACTCCACACCGCCGATAAAAGTACGCCGTACTTCGCCTTCACAGTTCAGGACCACAAAGTCGGCGTCGGCTCCCGGGGAGAGGACGCCCTTGTTGGTGAGTCGCGCCACGCGCGCGGGATTTTGGCTTGCGGCCGCGAGCGCCTGCGGCAGTTTCCAGCCGGCGAATCGCGCCAAGTTGCGAACGGCTCGGTCCATGGTAAGCACGCTTCCGGCGAGTCTGCCGTTGGCCATGCACTTGCCGTCGCGAACCTCCACTTCGAACGATCCCAGGCGATAGCGGCCATCGGGCATGCCGGTCGCCGAGGTCGCATCGGTGATGAGCACGGTCTGTTCCGGACCCTTGGCCTTGGCCAGGAGTTTGACGATGGTGGCATCGAGATGCACGCCATCGGCGATGAGGTCGGCGCTCAAACGACCATCGGTGAGCACGGCACCCAACACCCCGGGGCTGCCCGGTTCGAGCGTGCTATGAGTCAGAGGGCGCATGGCGTTAAAGGTGTGAGTGGCGTGCCGTGCTCCGGCCGCAATGCCCCGTTCGGCTGCGGTAAAATCAGCGTCCGAGTGCCCAAGACTGACGCAAATGCCGCGCCGCGCCGCTTCTTGAATGACCTCGAGTGCGCCCTCCAACTCAGGAGCAATCGTCATCATGCGAATCCGTCCACGCGAAGCCTGCCAGAAGCGATCGAACACGGCCAGCGTGGGCGTCAGTAAATGTTCCGGCGGGTGTACCCCGCGACGGGCGTGACTGATAAAGGGCCCTTCAAGATGAATGCCGAGGGGATGGGCTCGATTGCGGACACCCTTCCGGTCCTCGTGGCGCGAAGCTTCGCCGGCTTCGATGGCATCCGCCAGTCGCCCAAGGGCGCGAAGCGTAGTATCGATCGGAGCGGTTACGGTGGTCGGGAAATAGCTGGTGACGCCATGCCGTGCGAGCAGTTGCTCGATCGCTGCGAGCGCTCCGGCCGCCTCATCCATGACGTCATATCCGGCGCTGCCGTGAATGTGAAGATCAACATAACCGGGCGCAATGAGGCCGTCGCCCAGGTCGCACACCGAGACTGGGGCGGGAAGCGGGCGACTGTCGCCGGCGAAAACGTCGACAATGCGGCCGTCTTCAACGAGCAGCCAAGGATGCTCGATGGCGTCGGAAGGGGTCAACAGTTTTCCAGCACGAAAAGCCAGCATAGAAACGCTCTGCTTCGATTCCTGAGGATCGCACCGTTTCGATGAAATCGTCTACACCAGTTTCGAGAAATCAATCCGACGCCTTCATCCGGGCGCTCGAAAAGAATGCAAAAACCGTGTTGGCCGTTATACTCTGCGCACTTCGATGCCGCGCTCGACAAATGATGCTATGGCCTTGCTGCTGGCGTGGGAATCGGTGATGAGCAGATGGATGTCAGAGATCGGACAGATCAGTGCGGGAGCAACAACGCCGAGTTTGCTGGAGTCGGCAACCACGATCGTTTTTTTCGCTTGACGGATCATGGCGCGAAAGGTCAGCGCTTCCTCTGATTCGATGACCGTTGCCCCGCGTCTGCCATCGATTCCGCAAACACTCACGAAAACCTTGTCCATATAGATGTCGCTCAGAAAATTGATCGCTCCGTGCCCGACCAACGAGAACGAGCCCGCCCACTGTACCAGTCCACCCGTGACCAGGGTCTGGAGTCCGGGGCAGTTGCACAGTTCCATTGCAATATTGACGCCGCTTGTGACCACGCGGATGTTGTGCCGGCTGCGAATATTGCGGGCAATTTGCGTGGTGGTTGTGCCCGCGGTAAAACCTACGGTCTCATGCTCTTCAATCAACTCCGCCGCCGCGAGGCCGATCCGGCGCTTTTCGGACGGCCGGTGTTGTTCCCGGGTTTGAAATAGCGGGTCATAGCGAAAGGGCTCATAGAGAAGGGGTTCGACTAGGGTGACGCCGCCGGGGGTTCGGCGAACCATCCCGCTTTTTTCAAGGTGCGCGAGATCCCTGCGGATGCTGGCCGCCGAGGCGCCGAGATGAGCAATCAATTCCTCCAACGAAACCGCGCCCTTCAGCCGCAAGTGCTTGAGGAGCTGGTCGCGCCGTTTTTCCTGCATGGTCGATACGCTTTCCCCGGGGAAACAGGCTCCCGGGCGGTACGAAGGGGAGAGTGTACACCCTTCGGGCCGGGCAAATATGATTGAAAAAAAGAATTTCAATCATATTTTTGGTTGACAACCGCGAAGGCAGTTACTTATGCTCGCAACGCTTGCAAAGCTGTGCTGCAGATTGAGCGACTCATCGCCCCCGAGGAGCCTTATGCGAAGCCGTCGGCCCCAGACCACCTGGATCGAATCCTGCCTGCAATGCTGCGCCGCAATCCTGATCGCGCTCGGCGCGCAGGTTGCGGGCCAAAATTCCCGAGGCACCATCGTCGGGCACGTCAAGGATCCGTCTGGGGCTGCGGTTCGCGGAGCCAAGGTGACGGCGAAGAACGTGAATACAGGAGTAACCAACCAGTTTACGACCAACGGGGCTGGCGATTACCTCTTTGTGGACCTGGTTCCCGGTACCTACGAGGTGGACGCCGAAAATCCGGGATTCAAGGACAGCCAGAGTTCCGGTCTGATTCTGGAAGTGGACCAGACGCTTCGTCAGGATTTTACCCTTGCGCTCGGGAAGGTCAACGAGGTCATGGTGGTGACGGCGGACACGCAGATGGTGCAGACCGACAACACGACCCTGGGGAACGTGCTGGACCAGAAGACGATCGAAGAACTTCCTTCCAACGGACGCGACTTCACCAATCTGCTCAACCTGAGTGCAGGGGCCACAAACCTTTCGGGCGGCATTCAGGCGACAGGCTTCGTTCTCCACGGCTTGTCCACCTTCACCGAGGTGAGCCTGAACGGGGCCCGGCCCGATTCGATCAGTTATCTCATCGACGGCATCAGCGACAACGACGCGTTTTTCAGCGGCGCGTCCAACGTTCCCTCGGAGTTCGCGGTTCAGGAACTCAAGGTGCAGACCGGACTCTATTCCGCCGAATACGGTCAGGGATCGGGGCAAGTCAACGTGGCCATCAAATCGGGAACGAATCAGTGGCACGGTCAGGCCTACGATTTTATTCAGAATGATCTATTCCAGCCGGCCAGCCCGCTGCAAAAGGCGTTGAACCCGATCGACGGAACCAGCCTTCCTCTCAAGCTGCCCTTCAAGCAGAACCAGTTCGGAGGTACCTTGGGCGGGCCGGTCCGAATACCGTGGCTCTATGATGGGCATGACAAGACGTTCTGGTTCTTTGCCTACGATGGAGCCAGACGCAGCTACATCCTGTCCGCGCAAAATGGCGGACAGAAGGCGATCATGGTTCCCACTCTTGCCGAGCGCACCGGCAACTTCTCGGACTGGCCCTATCCGATTTACGATCCCTCCACCACGGGATCGATCGCGCCCACTGCCAGTGATCCGACCGGCCGCACGCCATTTGCGCAGAACCAGATCACCAACCTCAACCCCATCGGCCAGGCGCTGGCGAATCTTTATCCCAAGCCGAATATCAGTTGTGCCTTCCCCTGTGCGAATTATATTCAGCAGATTCACAACTCGATCGACGCCGATAACATCACGATGCGCGTCGATCAGAACTTTGGTCAGAAAGACCGAATCTTTTTTACCGGGCACATCCGTCAAGAAGATCAGACCGCCCCCAGCGAACTGCCTTATACCGGATCCGCCAGTCTTACCCACAGTCGCCTTTTCGGTCTGAACTGGGAGCACGAATTCAATGGCAGCGTTGTGAACGAGGCGCGCTTTGGCTACAACCATCAACTCTTCGCCTCGGATGCCGACACGGCCTATGGGCCCAACCTGGAATCGCAATTAGGCCTGGTCAATACCCCAACCAATCCTGCGCTTTTCGGCATTCCGGTCGTCAACCTGGATTACAACTATTCGGGCATCGGTGTGGGCAGCTCGGGCGAGGCCACTTCGACCAAGCACTCCTCGCTGCAGTGGGTCGATAATCTCAAGATGATCCGTGGCCGGCACACTTTGACGGCCGGCTTGGACCTACGCCGATTCCGAGAATACGAGCAGGATGACTTCAACGGAATCGGCAGCTTCACGTTCACCGGCGCCTACTCGGCATCGGATCCCTCCGCGGCGGGAAGCACTCCCGGCCCAACCTCCGGCAACCCCATCGCCGACATGGTCTTGGGCGATCCCATCAACCTGTCGCCGGTGAACCCGCTGGGAACCGATTTGTTGCATGTGGTGGGTACGGGCTGGAACTTCTTTTTCCAGGATGATTTCCGGGTCCGGCCCAATCTCACGGTCAATCTCGGCTTGCGCTACGAACTTCCGCCCGCCTTTCACAGCACCGATAACAGCGGTTGGACGCTGGATCCGGCAAACGGGGGAAGTTTTATCTGGGCCAGCAAGAGTTTTGTGGAGAACGTAACCCAGACTGCGGCTGCACAAGGCATCACCGTCAATCCCAACTTCCTGAACTGCTGCGTCGAGAATTCCCTGGTGGCGAGAGACAAGAAAGATTTTGCCCCGCGGTTGGGCATCGCCTGGAGGCCATTGTCGAGTGATCGCTTTGTGGTCCGCGCCGGTTACGGGATCTTTTACGATACCTACAACCGCTATTACGACCTGATTCAGAATTACGATTCGAACAGCCTGCAGACCACATTCGCCAATAGCTATCCCCAGGCGACGGGTCTCGAATCCACCTCTCCCCTGAATCTTACCTGCACTCAGTTGCCGGGTTCGAACGGTTGCAACAAGCTGTTCTTGCCTCCGGTTTCCGGCAGCCAATTTTTCGCCACGCAGGGCTGGAACAGCCCTGGTTTTTCGAGCCCCATCCTCAACCAGGTGAACTGGCCGTTCAATCACAATCCCTACAACCAGCAGTGGACCTTGGACACGCAGTACGCTCTAACGCAGACTCTGCTGCTGGACGTGGGTTATGTCGGATCGCACGGCATTCGGTTGCCCACGCAGAATCTGGTCAACATTGCGCAACCGCCCGCCGTTCCGACCGATCCGTGCAATATGGTGCCTTACTTTGACATCTCGCAGGTACCGGCGGGGTCGCCATGTCTGACCGATCCGAACTTCTCGGCGATTGATACGCGCGTACGTTTTCCGAACCTGCCCTCGATTGTCTACGCCAACGAAAACATTCTTTCCGCCAACTACAATGCGCTACAAGTGCAGCTGCGGCGGCGATTTGCCCGCGGCGTGCAGTATCAGATCTCCTACAGTCATAGCAAGGCTCTGGACGAATCCTCCGGCATCAACAACATCAGCGGTTTCAACGGCGGCGGTTTCATTCAGAACCCTTACGACGTCCGGGCCGACTATGGACTGGCCAGTTTCGACCAGCCGAACCGGCTGACGGCAAATGGTACCTGGGAACTGCCCGTGGGTAAGGCCAAGCGTTGGTCGTTAGGAGCCGCCGACTGGATCCTCGGGGGCTGGAAAGCCAGCGGCATTTATACGGTCACTTCCGGCCGCACCTTCACTGTGTATCCGTTCGGCGAATTTGGGGGCTTCGATGAGATGGGGACTTTTCTGGTTGGCCGCTACCGGGCGAATCAGACCGGAGATGCCAACCGCGGTTTTAGCCGGAGCAATACCGAGTGGTTCAACACCAGCGTCTTTTCCGCGCCGGCACCGGGAACCTACGGCGATGAGCGGAAGGGAAGTTTGCGCGGACCCCACTTCATGGATCTCGATCTCAGTTTCGGCAAAGAATTTACCCTCACGGAGAGACAGCACCTGCAGTACCGGCTGGAGATCTTCAATGTCGGCTCGAACTGGCACAGTGTGGCCCGTGTTCCGGATGGCGAAATGCAGGATGGCGCCAACTTTGGAGGGCTGTATAACACCACCAACGGGGCCGGCGAAGTGAACCTCTGGACACCTCGACAACTGCAGATGAGCCTGATTTATTCTTTCTGAACCAATTTGGATGGCGCGTCCGGTCATGCTTGCGGCCACGCGAGATCGAGAGCCATGAACCCGTCTGTTCTTCTTGAAATTTGCGTGGATTCGGTGGAATCAGCGGCGGCCGCGCAGAGCGGGGGCGCGCACCGGGTTGAGCTGTGCACCAGTCTTCCCGACGGGGGGCTGAGTCCCAGTTCAGGATTGATTGCAACGGCACGCCAGGCGGTTTCCATCGGCCTACACGTCCTGATCCGGCCGCGGAGCGGAGATTTTTGTTACTCGCAGGTTGAATTTCGCGCCATGCAACTCGACATCCTCACGGCAAAGCAGTTGGGAGCGGACGGGGTTGTTCTCGGCATCCTCGACGTGGACGGCAGAGTCGACGTCGAGCGCACTCGACAACTGGTCGAACTGGCAGAGCCAATGAGAGTCACGTACAATCGTGCCTTTGACATGGCTTCCGATCTTTTCCAGGCGCTCGACGAACTCCAGAAGGTGGGGGTTCACTCCATTCTGACCTCCGGGGGAGAGCAGACGGCTGCCGAGGGCGTCGGAACCCTGAAGCGCTTGGTCGCAGCCGCCGGCGGCAGGGTCGGAATCATAGCGGCCGGTGGAATTGAAGATGGCAACGTGTCCACGCTCATCGAACAAACCGGAGTTCGCGCGATTCATGCCAGCCTGAAGTCGCCGCTTTTGAGTCCGATGCGGTATCAGAACCGCAGTCTTTCTATGGGAACCGCCCAAGGACGCGAGTATCAGCGCTTTGTGGTGGATCGAAACAAAGTCGAGAAGCTTTTGCGGGCCGCCTCGAAGGGAGCACCGGCAGGCTAACTAAGCCGACGGGCAAAATATCCTGCGGGTGACGACGCGAACCTCTCGAGCTGTTCAGAGTGACCTATAGGTGCAGGGACGATGAAACGCTTGCTCGTGATCCCCTTGTTTCTCATGTTGGTTGCCATCCCGGTCTTGAGCCAGGTCGCTCCGGGTGCGTCGGAGTCGCGGGATGGGCACAAACCGATTCTGGACCGGCTGGCATCACTCACCTTCCAGCCGCTTGTCGAGTGGCGGTTCCATGATGACCTTCCGCATCCCGAAGATCCGGCGCTCGACGACTCGAACTGGGGCCTGGTCAAGGTCGGAGAGAGCTGGGTTACCGGACCGCGGGTGCTGCGGAAGTGGGTAGAAATTCCAGACAAGATCAACGGATATGCGACCGCCGGCGGACGCGTAGAGCTTGATCTGGACATTGGCAGCGACGAGGCGGAAGTGTTGACGGTGTTCTCGAACGGTTCGGTGGTCGCGCGAACGGACGAGGACATGGAGCAGCCTATCCTTTTGACGGAAAGGGCAGCGCCAGGGCAGAAATTCCTGATCGCCATTCGCGTGGACGCTCATACCGTGGAGACGCGGCTGGGACGCGCGCAGTTGACAATCGAACCACCCGCCGGCCGTCCCGATCCCGCACTGCTGCGGACCGAAATACTATCCGCACGGCCGGTGATCGGAGCTTACCCAGAGGGTCGGCCAGAACGCGAGCGGCAACTCGATGCCGCGGTGAAGGCCATCGATCTCAATGCGCTCGATCGGGGGGATCAGGCAGGGTTCGACGCCTCGCTCCGACAGTCGCAAACGGCATTGCAGGAACTAAGCCCCTGGCTCGAGCAGTTTAAGGTGCGAGTAGTGGGCAACGCGCACATTGACATGGCGTGGCTGTGGCCGTGGACCGAAACCGTGGAGGTTACCCGCAATACCTTTCAGAGCGTACTTGACCTGATGCGCGAGTATCCGGACTTCAAGTTCACGATGTCTTCGGTGCGAACCTATGAATGGATGGAGGAGAAATACCCGGCGCTGTTTCAGCAGATTGCCAAGCGCGTGCAGGAGGGACGCTGGGAGGTGATCGGAGGGATGTGGGTCGAGCCCGACTTGAACATGCCCGACGGCGAGTCGCTGACACGACAAATATTGGTCGGGAAGGGCTACTTTCAGAAGAAGTTTGGGGTTGACGTCAAGATCGGATGGAATCCCGATTCGTTCGGGTACAACTGGCAGTTGCCGCAAATCTACAAGAAGTCGGGAATGGATTACTTCGTGACCCAGAAGCTTCTTTGGGCCAAGGACTTCACCACCTTTCCTTACAAGTTGTTCTGGTGGGAGGCGCCCGACGGCAGCCGCATCTTGACCTACTTCCCGCACGATTACGCGGGAGGCATTGACGGCGATAAAATCGCACAGGATCTGTCGGTGTGGGCGCCGTCGATGTATGGGCCGCGGCTGGCGGGCACCCCCGAAATGATGCATCTGTACGGTGTGGGTGATCATGGTGGGGGACCCACCCGCACCATGCTCGACAACGCCACCAAACTGATGAATCCGGCAACGGTATATCCCCGGCTGGAGTTCTCAACGGCAGCCGATTTCTTCAAGGAACTGGAGACAAAACTGCCGAGCATGCAGGTTCCAAGTTGGAAGGATGAACTCTACTTCCAGTATCACCGTGGGGTGTTTACCACCCAATCGGAGACGAAGCGGCGAATCCGGCGCAGCGAGGAAGTGCTTCTCAATGCAGAGAAGCTTTCCTCGGTGGCCCTGCTTTATGGACGGGCGTATCCGCAAGAGGAGATGACGCGCAATTGGAAGCGGCTGCTTTTCGATCATTTTCACGACATCATGCCGGGCTCGGGCATTGCCGTGAACTACCTTGATGCCAAGCGCAATCTGGAAGATGTGCGCCGATCGGGGAATGACTTGATCCGGGGCTCAGTGCAGGAAATTGCCGCGCACGCCAACACCGAAGGCAGCGGCGTTCCGGTTCTGGTCTTCAATACACTTTCCTGGCCTCGCCTGGAACTCTTTGAGATCGAAGCGCAACTTCCAACGCCAGCCGAGCAGGTGGAAGTCGTCGATTCCGCCGGGCATCGGGTCGAGTCCCAGGTTCTGTCGAACGATCCCATCACCCATCGCGTCAGTTTGCTGGTGTTGGCGCATGCCCCGGCGCTCGGCTACGCGACCTACTTTGTTCGTCGGGCGACAGGTGCTGCCTCGGCTCAGTCCCTGGTCCAGGCTTCGGCCGACCGATCCACGGCGACCCTGGAAAATGAATTCTTGCGTGTGAAGATCGACTCGCAGACAGGTTGCATGACGAGCCTATTCGATAAGCGCGGGCGGAGCGAGGCGCTGGCGCCTGCCGAAACCGACACCGGTGGTCCCAAGAACAGCGTGTGCGGCAACCTGCTGCAGGCCTTTTACGACAAGCCGAAGCAGTGGGATGCGTGGAACATTGATGCCGATTTCGAAGTGAAGCATTGGGATCTCGATCACGCCGATGAAGTCAAACTGCTGGAGAGCGGGCCGCTGCGGGCGGTGATTCGTGTCAAGCAGCACTTTCAGAATTCCGCGTTCACACAGGACATCACGATAAACGCGGGCGTGCCGCGTGTGGACGTGAAGATGAGTGCGGACTGGGACGAGAAGCACATTCTGCTGAAGGTGGCATTTCCCTTAAGCGCCCACAACACGAAGGCGACATTCGAGATTCCGTACGGGTCGATCGAGCGCCCCACCACGCGCAATACACCGGCTGAGCAATCGGAGTTCGAGGTGCCGGCCCAACGGTGGGCGGATATTTCCGACGCCACCCACGGCTTCAGCCTGCTCAATGACAGCAAGTACGGATACGATGCCAAGGGCAACGTGCTGCGGCTCTCGCTCCTGCGTTCCCCGGAATGGCCCGATCCGCACGCCGATGAAGGGCATCATGAGTTTACCTATTCTCTCTATCCCCATGGTGGAAATTGGCGCGATGCCCAGACCATTCGCCGGGGGTACGAGCTGAATTACCCGTTGATTGCCACGGTGACCAGCGCGCACTCCGGGCAGGTCGCCTCCGAACACTCGTTTGTCCAGCTGCAACCGGACAACCTTGTGCTGACGGCGGTGAAAGCAGCCGAGGCGGGCGATGGTCTGATTCTGCGCTTCTATGAGTGGGCGGGCAGGGAAGTTGACGCAACCCTGTCCCTCCCGCAATCGGCGCGCTCGGCGGAAGAAACCGATCTCATGGAACGGCCGATGGCTGCGCTGCCCATGCAGGGCGGAGCAGTTACCGTACATACCAAGCCCTACGAAATCAAGACCGTGAAAGTGAAATTTGCCTGGCCGCCGTCGGCCGCGGAAACGCGCGGAGAGAACTGATCGGTTGCTCTAGGCTGCGGCTTTAAACAATTGTGCCAGACCGTCGATGTCCGCGGCACTGGCGTCGCCGATCACGAAATAGCGAAGCCCGCCCTGACTCCATGTTTGCAGGTTGAACGGCAGGTTCTTTGGCGAAAGAGAATTCTCGTCCAAGCGGGCTGGCAATGACCGTTGCTGGAATATGAAGACAGAAATGTGATGCTTGCCGGCATCATAGATCAACTGCGCGCCGGGGGTTTGGTCGAGATAGGTCATCCGTCCGCCCTGCAGCGAGAACTTGGTGCTCGGGAGTTCCGGTAAATTGAACGCGAAGGGGATTCTTCCCTGGAACCACGGTTTCACCGTATGTCGATCGGTGGAGATCACATCGACGGGCGCGGAGCTGGCCAACGTCGAGACGTGCAAGTCGGCAATCTCGCTGTAAATCTGATTTCGGGCGACCTGCTCTCTGCCGATGCCGGCTGCCACGTAGCCTAACGTCAACCCGACAATCGCCACCATGGCGGCCGCGGCGGCTACCACCCATCTGGGACGGAGAAGCACAGAAGCAAAAGCGGGCCGCGTTCGGGGTGTCATATTGTGCTGCATTCGTTTGCGGAACTCGGCGCTCGGAGTGAAGCGTTTTCCAGCCATCTGAACCGCGCGCTTCATCTGCACGCGCGCCAACACCTCCGCCGCGCACGAAGGGCAGTTCCGAACATGCGCCTCGAGGGCTTGCATATCGTTTTCCGGAAGCTCTCCGTCGAGATAGGTGTCGAGTTGCGCCTTCCAGGATTCACAAGCCATAGTCTCACCTTGACTCAGTTCTCTTTCCTTCACTTTTTCTGAAGCCAAGCCGCAGGCCGTGGCGCAGTGCTTTTCTGGCGCGGGACAAACGCGACATCACGGTGCCGATGGGGATGGCGAGAGTAGTGGAGATTTCCTGATACGACATCTCTTCGACTTCACACAACAGCAGCACCTCGCGGAAGGCGACGGGCAACTGCTCCATGGCATGTTGCACGATGTGCTGGTCGGTACGCTGCAGCAAAACCGTCTCCGGAGTCTCCGTAGTCGCGGGTAAGTTCTCCTCCACGCCCTCCAGATCGATGGGCACCGTTGCAGTCGCCCGTAGCCCGGTCCGGGAAGTCAGAAATGTATTGCGCAGGATCTTGTAGATCCAGGCACGAAAGTTGCTGCCTGGCTGGAACGAGGGAAAGCCCTTAAGCGCCTTGGCGTAGGTCTCCTGCACAAGATCTTCGGCCTCTTGGCGGTCGTGCGTCAGCCAGCAGGCGAAGTTATAGAGCCGCTCGAAGTGGGGCATGGCCAGGTTCTCGAACGACACCGGCGGCAAGTTCGGTTCCGACACGCACACAAGGGTAAACTGACAGACGGTCGATTTTATTCCCTTCGGCAAATAAAACCCCTGCCTCGGCATCCCTTGCTGGCCAGCGCATCTGGTTGAATGGCCTGGTGGGTGCATTTCCGCTCGCGCCGCGGGGCAGCGTTTCTGCCAACCTATCGCGGCGAGGGGCTCTTGAAAGGTGGAAACGGGCCAGGTAAGGCGCCGACGGGTTCCCGTCTCAGGGTCTCTCAACCAAATGCCGGGATGAGGGAGAAGATCCGGCGACCCGGCCCGGCCCCACCGGGCAACATTGCGAAACCGCGAGATATCCCGGCTCCGGACGCCAGCTGGGTCTGGTCTTGCGGCCGCCCCACACGTGCAAGAGGCGTCGCTCCACTTTGCCGCCCGGTTATTTTCGCAGGTTTACTTTTCTCAGCGCAGCTTCGCGTACTCCGCCTTCGCCTCTTTCAGGATGGGGATATCCGGATCGGCATCTCGCCAGAGAGTGAGGAAGTCCTTGTAGGCGGCGAGTGCCCGAACCCGGGCGGCATCGGCGTCGGGTCCCTGTGAGGTTCTCGACTCGAACGCGTTGGCGCGAGCCACCCCCAGATGCGCCAGAGCGCAGGTCCAGCAGTTCCAGACGATGCCGCTGTGGTCGAGGATTTTCTGGAACTCGGTTCCTGCCGCGGCGGCTTGTCGCGCAGCCAGATATGCCTCGCCGCGCAGGTAAACGTCATAGAGGCATGAGAGGTTGTTGACGAAGGTAATTTGCCCTAGCTCATTGCTGGAGGCAGCTGCGAGAACATTCAGTGCGGCTAGCGGAGTTTTTCTATCCAGCGCCAGCTGCGCCTGAATCGCCGGCAGCCAGAGCGACTGCATCTGCGTGTCCAACGGGTAGCGCGAATTCAGAGATTTGGCTACCGATTCAGCCCGGGCCGTTTCGCCCGCCATGGCGAAGGCAAGCGCTGCTTCACTCTCGACGCCCTGGCTCGCGGGCGCCAGTTGTAGGCCGTCCACTGCCGCCCGGCGCGCTTCCACTAGGTTGCCGAATGCGGCTTCGCGAAGGGCACTGTTTTCCTCATAGATAGCCCCGTTCTCCTTGCTGTCGGCGCTGATAGCGCTGTCTACGGATCGTTTGGCCAGTTCGCGTGCTTTGCCTAACTGCCCGGCATACGCCTCTGTGTCGGAGCTGAGTGCCAGACCGTAGTTTTCTTCCGGTCTGCCCGCGAACCATTGCAACTGCTCCGCCATGGCGGCGCTGTCGGACGCCAGAAAGGCAAGGGCGTACAGAGCATTGTGCGTAATGTAGTCGTCCAATTTCCGCGCCAGCGCCTCGCGGATCGTTTTCCGCGCGTCGTCGAAGCGTTGCAAGGCCAAGTAGGCGTTGGCGAGGTTGTCCCAGGGCGCCACATTGTCGGAGTTGATCTGCAGCTCTTGCCGGGTCAGCTCCGCGGACTTGTCATGCTGTCCCTGTTCGGCATAAACGACGCCCAGGTTGAGGCAGGCGCGTGTTTTTTGCGGGTAACTCTCGATCTGCTCCTGGAACGCCTGGGCCGCTTTGCTTAGCTCTCCGGTGACATTGAGGTAGTAGTTCGCGGTCAGGGCAAGTTTTTCCCGCTCGCTGGCGTGGTCGCGCAACTGGAACGCTTTGGTGAGGTATTCGCTGGCTCGCGTCGGTTCGGCGAGACTGAAGTATTCGCCGCCCACCGCCAGGTAGCCCATTGCGAAATTCGGATCGAGTTGGATGGCGCGTTGGTTGTACGGCAGGGCCGCGCCAGGACCTTTCTCACGGTCAGCTTTCTGCCCCAGGCTGTATGCCTTGAGCGCTTCGAGCGAAGACGTAGTGGCCTGCTCAAGTGGCACATCAAACCTTTGCACCGTCGAAAGGGATTCGCCCAGTTGGCCGCGGAGCTTGGAAACTGCGCCGCCGAGGACCTCCAAGACCTTTTCCTTGGCCGACGCCGTGACTTGTTCCTGCGCCAGCAGGTCCCCACTCTGGCAATTCAGCGCCTTCAGTCCGACTACGTATTCGCTACCCAAGCTACCAATCGAACCGGCGATGTAGGCCTTGCTGCCTGCCCGCTGGCACAGCTCACGCGCCAACTCCGGTGTCAGTCTTGTCCCCGGCGGACGGGTCATCAGCTGCAACGTGTCCGCGACTTTGTTTTCCGAGAGGACATTCAGGAACGGCGACTGGTTGAGAGCAACGCTGAGCGCGGTTTTAAGCGTGTCATCGAATATCGGATCTCCCGTACTGTTGGAAAAATCGGCAAGGACGACCGTGTCCTTGTCGGTCAAGCTCGCGACGTGACGAGAGCGATAAAGAACGCCGCCCGCAAGCAGCGCTGCAACCACGGCAGCAGCCGCGGCATATTGGGCGATCTTCGTCCGCCGGCTGCGTCCGGTCCCGGCGGGGGTAACAGTTTTCGATGAAAAGACCGCCGCCGACACGTGTGACTCCGTGTCCCGCCTCAGACGCTGCAGGTCAGTCCGCATTTCCGCTGCGCTCTGGTAACGTAGATTGCGGTCTTTCTCCAGAGCCTTGTTGATGATCCTCTCTAGGTCTGCCGGTACGTCCGGATTCAAACGCACCACGGAAGTCGGCGCCGCGTCCAGAATCGCCTTGAAGATCACCGCGGAACTCTCCCCACGAAACGGCTGCGTACCAGTCGCCATCTCGTAGAGCACGGCGCCGAAAGAGAACAAATCGCTGCGCGCATCCAGTTCTCGCGCTCGCGCTTGCTCCGGTGACATGTACGCCACCGTGCCCAGGGTCGAGCCCGGGCTGGTCAGATGCGAGTCTTCCACCGCCGGACGCAGCGTAGCCGCTGTGATTCCACTCGACGAAGAAGCAGCTGGCCCCACCTTGGCCAGACCAAAGTCCAGAACCTTGGCGTGTCCGCGCTTGGTGACAAAGATGTTGGCAGGCTTGATGTCGCGATGAACGATGCCTCCGGTGTGGGCAGCGTCCAGCGCGTCGGCGATCTCAATCGCCAGGCCGATTAAAACATCGGTATCGATCGGTCTTCCGGCGATACGGTGCTTCAGCGTCAACCCGTCGAGAAACTCCATGACGATAAAGGGGGCACGCTGCTGCTGCCCAATTTCGTAGATGGTGCAGATATTAGGATGGTTCAAGGCGGAAGCCGCCCGCGCTTCCCGCTCGAACCGGGACAATGCCTGGGAGTCTTCGGCCACCGCGTCCGGCAGAAACTTCAGGGCGACAAAGCGGTGCAGGGTTAGGTCCTCAGCCTTATAGACCACACCCATACCGCCGCCGCCCAGCTTCTCGACGATGCGGTAGTGCGAAATGGTCTTCCCGATCAAGGACGGAGGCCGCGAGCGACCATATTAGTGAGCCCAGCTGCGGCAAGTCAATGCATTGCGGGCAAATCGGGCAAATCAGAGTTCAACTTTCCGCCCGTCATTCAATCGACCCGGCAGGAAGCGCCGCCAGATCCGGGCGCATCATCGAAAATGTCTCGGTCGGGGCAAGTGGGCGGTTGGGACGACCGCGCAAGGAACGCCAAAACATGCGTTGGCTGCAAACAACGCACAGCGCATGCTGCTGTTTGCCTGAACTCCGCCATCGAAGATCACCATGTGCGGCTGCGAGCGGACCGGGCGCTGTGCCGACTTCCAAGCGTCCCGCGGAGCTGGAGAACTGAACTTGGCGCGCTGGAATAACAGTTATCAAGTTGTCTGGCCGGAAGCTAACGTGCGTCCCCGGGGCGGGTTCCCATGCCAGTTCGACCGAAGCGGGTTCCGCCGCGGGGACGCAAGGTCCTAGCGCCGGTTCCGCTCTTCTTGGCCGGAAACGATGTCGAAGCGATCTTCGAGGGTCTGTTTCCGATGCCTCAGGCAGGGGTGCCGGATGCCCCCCAAGAATGTTCCGCAACCGCGGCCCGATGGTTGAGTTCGAGTAGCACTTCAGGGCTATTTCCGAATTCCGTGACCTAGTCTAGATTGGGGTTGAGCAGTTTTCGGGGGAGGGCTGTTCAACGATAGCGCCCCACCGACTCTTTGGAGTCTGGGGCGCTTTCGTTTTGCCGCGCATTCGATGTCTGACATCCTGGAATGCGAAATGGCCGCTGGTTCTGCCACAATTCCTGCATGTTCGCGGTCCTCGCGGGCGCAATCATCGTTGCCACATCTCGTTGTGATTACTGTTTTCGCGCGTTGGAGAGTACGGTTCGGAGCCTTAGCCAGCCACATTCCCCCTGAGCGAGGAACGTAGCCCGAACATCGCATACTCACGCTTCGACGCGATAGCCTGGCCGCAGACAGCGGTATCCCACGCTTGCATAGATTTTCCCGGGAATCGACAAGCAAGGTCGAACGTTCGAAGCCGCCGCTGCCGGATTCTGGCCGTCGATGCCGGCCTTAGACGGGATCGGGCCCCGTCTTGGTTCTTGCTTGACCCAAGATCTGAGGCTCAATCCGGGCGCGTTCCATCGGAGGCCTAAACATCTTGGAGTTGTTTCTCGTTCAGCCCGAAGTAATGGCCCAATTCATGGAGGACGGTAAGACGAATCTGTTTCCGGACTTCGGCTTCGTTTGAGCATACGGCCTCGATGTTCTTTTGGTAAAGAACGATGTGATCTGGCCCGGAAGGTTGGTCGAATATGCTCTTCTTGGTTGTGGGTACACCATGGAAGACACCGAGTAGGAGTCTCCTCGGCCGTCGCCGCGGGGTGGCTGGCTGGTTCGCCGGAAGATCTTCTACGAGAACCGCGACATTACGAATGTAAGTGCGAAATTCCTCCGGCAGCGAGTCGAGCGCCTCCTCAACCACCTCGACGAAATGTTCACGATTCATCCGTCACCCGTCGCGCTCTCATCGTGTCTCGGTCGTTTTCCCTCGTCCGGTTCCTGGCCGAGGAGCAGATCCGAAGCGCCTCAGGCGGAGCGTTCCGACCTGCGCGAATCATGATTAATGCTACACCTCGATTCGTTTTCATGGCCAAGGGTGGCGCACAGCGCGACGTTGTTCCCGGCGCTGCAACCGCCGCGCGTGCACAGAGGCCGCTGCCCCGGAGTATGGTTTCCTCCTTTGCCAGTGATTGGGACATTCCGCGATTAGTCGCACTTCAACATCTCGCGCACCTTGCGCGCCAGGGTGCCCAGCCGAAGTGGTTTCGGCAAGAAGGCTGCGCTGGGATCATGAAGACCGTGACGCAGGATGGCGTCATCGGTGTAGCCAGACATGAAGATCGTCTTCAGGCCAGGGCGCAATCTTCCGAGTGTTTGGGAGAGTTCTCTGCCGCTCATTTTCGGCATTACGACATCCGTGATCAGAAGGTCGATGTTTTCTGCATGCTGAGCTGCGACGGAGAGCGCTTGTTGGCCTGAGTCGGCCGCAAGCACCGCGTATCCCAGACTGCACATGTATTCGACAATCACCTGCCGCAGGGATGGTTCATCTTCCGCGACCAATAGGGTTTCCGTTCCCCGCGGCCGCGGCTCGGTGTTCGTGGGCGCATTGATTGCGACCGTCCCATCTTTCCTCGGCAGATAGATGGTGAAACATGCGCCATGACCCAGTTCGCTCTCGACCCACACGTAGCCGCCACTTTGGTGGACAATGCCGTAAACCATGGCGAGTCCCAAACCCGTTCCCTTGCCGACTTCCTTGGTGGTAAAGAAAGGTTCGAAGATCTGTTCCTGGACGCTCTTGCCAATTCCGGTACCGGTATCGGCGACCGAGAGCTTCACGTAATCCCCGGCCGCCACGTAGGGTCGCGCTCCCGTACACCCCTCCTTAACCGTGACATTACCGGTTGTGATCACCAGCGTCCCCCCTTGAGGCATCGCGTCTCGCGAGTTCACACAAAGGTTCATCACCACCTGCACGACCTGATCCGGATCGGCCTCAATTGCCCACAGCGACTCCTGCGCGTCAATTCGAAATTCGATATCTTCGCCGATGAGCCGCCTTAACATCTTCGACGTCTCATGGATGACCTCGTTCAAATTGAGCACGACCGGGGAAATCATTTGCTTTCGGCTGAACGCCAACATCTGGCCGGTGAGGCTGGTGGCACGCTCGGCAGCCTTCAGGATCTCCCTCGTACTATTCCGAAAGGTATTGTGGGGAGGGAGGCTGTCTTGCAGGATTTCCGTGTAGCTCTCGATAACCATGAGGATATTATTGAAGTCATGGGCGATGCCGCCGGCTAGGCGCCCGACAGCTTCCAGTTTTTGCGCCTGGCGAAGTTGCTGCTCGAGCATGCTTCTTTTCATCTCCTCCCGCTTGCGCTCCGTGATGTCACGAATAAATGCAAGACTGCCGTCATGCCCTTCGAAGACGAATGGTATCGCCGTAGCTTCCACGTCAAAGATTGTTCCATCCAAACGGAAGAGTTGCTCTTCCAGGAAGGGTGCAGTCCTCCGTTCTTCCTTCAACAAACGGATACGTTCGTCCACGGCAGCGCGGTTCTCCGGATGAATCCTTTCAGCGACGGCGTGACCGACGATTTGGTCGGCGGTTTCGGCGCCAAACATAGCGAGAGCCGCCGGATTGAGATAGCGATAGATTCCGTCGGATTGCACCATGATGCCTACCGGAGCGCCTTCGACCACGAGGCGGAATCGCTCCTCGCTTTCCCGCAGCGCCCGCTCGGCGCGTTTCCTCTCAGTGATGTCACGCAGAAAACAGAAAAAACGCCCGCCATCAAAATCGTGGAACTTGACACTAGTCTCGATGTTGATAATCTGCCCGTCCTTGCGGCGGTGGCAGGACTCGAACCGGTCCATTCCCTGGCGCATAATCCGTTGCATATGAGCGGCAACGTCCTGCTCGTTCTCGGCGATTTCCAGGTCGGCAATGCGCATGGTCAGCAATTCTTCACGGGCATAGCCGGACATCAGACAATAGGCGTCATTCACCTCCACCAGCCTCCCCCGGGTATCGACAAAATAGAAGCCATCGAGGGCCCTCTCGAGAACGGTCTGAAGATGTTGTTCGTGCGCCATCAGTGCTTTCAGTGTTTGCTGGCGCTGGCGTTGAATTTCGAAACTTCCGAGCGCAAACGAGAGGTCCGATGCCAACCCTTCGAGCAGGCCGGATTCGGTATATTCCAGGGAGGAAGCTGCGGCCGTGCCAACGGTGAAGACGCCGCGCGGCTGGTTGTCAACCCGAATCGGGTAGGTGGCGAGGCAACCGAGCCCTAGAGTTTCGGCAAGATCCCGCCATCCTGGCGTTGAAGGAGCACCTGGCGTTTTATCAACTATGCACGCTTGTCCCGATTGAAGTGCGGTTATGCCACCACCGCCATAACTCACAGACTCTGGAGTGATCACTCCGGCGGTGTCGCCGGCCATGGCTACCGGCACCAACAGGTTGGAAGATGGCTCCAGCCAGCCAATCCATGCCACCTTGAAGTAGCCGGATTTGACGGCCATCTGGCATACTCTGGCGAACAATTCTTCGCGAGTTTGCGCTCGAAGGATGGCCTGACTTATCTGGCTCACGGTGACATGAAGTCCGCTCAAGCGGTGACTCTCCGATTCGCTGATCCTGGGATCGACTTAAGCGCAGCGACCGTCACTTGCGGTTGCAGCAGATGATCCCGAGCAGCCGTGGCGGTGGCGTGCCGTCTCCTGATCATGGCGGTCGGGATGCCGCGCTCGCCGTGACCCGAATCACAAACACAAAGCGCGGGGAGGTTACCGAAGTGGCTGATTCGCTACACTGAGGTACCGCGGTCTCTGCCCCGGCTTCGCGTTTCCGGCCGCAAAGCGATGCTCATGGAGTTTCCCGCAACCATCCCTCGCGACAAGCGAAAGGGCTCTTGACTTTGGTTTTCGGCCAGTCGTGCCCTGGCAAACCAGAAACAGTTTCTGCCAGCCCCCAGGCTGTTTGAGCTTTACGGCGGCACCGGCAAACCCGCGCCGTCCAAACGCGAGTCGGGGTGCGCACTCTCGCCTTCAGCAATGACCGGTCAGAGCCAGAGAGCCCGGGTGCGGGCCGGCGCTGGTCTCGGAAAAAGCGAAGCACGGAGAGAAAGGATCGCGCTTGTCTGAATGCTGAGTCCAGCAAGGAGTGCGCGATCGGAGGAGGCCAAAGTTCAACGGGAACCTTGCGTCCGGCGTGTCTGCCGGCGCAACTCAGTGCGGAATGAGCCGGAACTGGTCTCTGCAGGCAAAAAGTCCGCCTCCCGCAGGTGAAACCAGCCACGCTACTGCCGCATCAGGACGAGGTCCTTGGTAGAGTCCAGCAGCCAGAGTTCGAACTGCTGCAACGGAACTGGGCGGCTGAACAGGAAACCCTGGAACGAATGGCAGCCGAGACGAGCCAGGAAGTCCCGCTGTTCTCCGGTCTCCACTCCTTCCGCGATTACCGACAAGCCCATGGCCTTGCTCAAAGAGACAATGCTTTCGGCAATCGCGCCGCTGCTCGCGTCATTTACAACATCACGGACAAACGCCTGGTCGATCTTCAATTGGTCCAGAGGCAAACGTCGCAGGTAGGCCAAGGAAGAATAGCCCGTGCCAAAATCATCGAGAGAAAATCGCAAACCGTAAGACCTCAGGTCCGCCATTTTGGCGACGACATCCTCAATATTGTCCACCAGCATGCTCTCGGTAAGTTCCAGCTTGAGATTTTGCGGCGGTGCCCCGGTACGTCGGACCGTCCGCAGCACATTGTCCACGAAGTCCGGGTTCCGGAACTGTCGGGCGCTGATATTGACCGCGACCGTAATCGCGCGCGAGTCTTTCCGATTTGCCCAGGCAGCGATCTGCTTGCAGGCAGCGTCCAGCACCCAGTCTCCCAACGGCAGAATCAGTCCCGTCTCTTCCGCCAAGGAAATGAATGCACCTGGAGACAAAATCCCGCGATCCGGGTGATGCCACCGGAGCAGGGCCTCGGCGCCTACCACGACTCCGTGATCCACCTGAGGTTGATAGTAGAGCAAGAACTCGTTCTTGTTGATCGCGCGGCGTAGTTCTTCTTCCATCGCGGCGCGAGCATTCACGGCAGATTGCAGGGCTGGGGCGAAGAAGTGCACGGTGTTGCGGCCCTCTGCTTTTGCCTGATACATGGCAAGATCTGCCTGTTGCAACACCTCGTTCGTACTGTCTTGCGGGTCCCCAAATACGGTGATTCCAATGCTTGCAGTGCTACGACATTCGCGACCATCCAGCAGGTACGGCTGAAGGATGGCGGTGCGGATTTTTTCGGCGACAACCTTGGTCTGAGCGGCAGCCTCCTCGGTGCGTTCGCTCAGTTCGTGGAGCATAGCCACAAACTCATCTCCGCCCAATCGAGCCACGGTGTCGCTTCCTCGGATACAAGCCGTGATACGGCGAGCGACCTCCTGCAGCAGAAGGTCACCAATGTGGTGACCAAGGGTGTCGTTCAGCGTCTTGAAGTCATCGAGATCGACGAACAACAGGGCTCGCTTAGGTTTGCTGCGGGTGCTGGCGGACAGGGTTTGTCGCAACCGATCCAACAGAAGGCGACGGTTAGGAAGGCCGGTCAAGGGATCGAAGAACGCGAGATTCCTGATCTCATCATTTGCTGCCTCCAGACGCTGGAGTTCGCGCTGTTTTCTTTGCACGCTTAGCATGCGCAGTCGCACCCCACCCCCCGCGGCGAACACAGGAATCAGAACGCAGATGCTGATAAACCACAACCTTTGGTACCAGGGGGTAAGAATCCTGAAGGGGAACTCTGCCTTGTCCCCGCTCCAAGCTCCATTTTCGTCCTGCGCCTCGATTTCCAGGCGATACGCTCCGGGCGCCAGTTCTGCAAACTGGAGTTCTCTTTGCGCAGTCTCGGTCCAGCTTGAGTTTTCGCCCCCGAGCCGGTAGCGAAAAAGAACGCCATTTTCCCTCGGACCGTTCAGAGCCGAGTATCGGGCAATGAGAGAATTTGCCGAAATACCCGAAGAAGGATTGTTCTGCCCGGAGACATCCCTCCTTCCCATCACGAGTTTCGTGAAAACGACTCGCAGCGGTCCTTCGGGCAAGACATGGGGATGAGGCTTAAATTGAGATAGGCCGCCACTGGTCCCGATCCAAACGGTTCCATCGGGTTCGGCGGCGAAGGCGTTCAAATCACAGTCGTTCCACGCCAATCCATCACTGGTGTCGTAGTGGATCCAGCGCGAACCGTCCCACACATCAACTCCCCGCTCCGTCCCCGCCCACAAACGGCCCGACCCGTCGAATTCAAGAAAGTACACGATTCCATCGGTGCCGAGTCTCTGAACCGCTCTTTGCACCATCCACCTACCCGACTGGCGATGAAGGCGATCGATACCCCCTCCGAAACGGTATCCGATCCAAATTGTCCCATCGGAACCTGCGCCGAGCGCCAGCACCTCCTGATTGCTGAGGACGTTTTCGCTCGTGAATTTGTTCCAGTGCCCGCTGGCATACCAGAACAGCCCGCTCTCTCCCCCCGCCCAAAGGGTGCCGTCGGTTCCCTCCGCCACGGCCCAAAAGCGCGTGCCGGGTAATTCCGTGATTCGTAAGAACCTCCGGTAGGGAGGTGCGGCCACGAACAGTCCCACCTCGGTCGCGGCCCAGAGTTTATGATGGCGATCGAAGCGCAAAGTGTACGCCGATTTGCCCGACAGACCCCGGGCCTCCCCAAACCACTCGACGGTTCCGCTGTTCACGCTGAGTCGAGCCGCACCGCGCGATTCGGTGCCGAGCCATAGGTCCCCATCGGGAGCCTGCCGAATTCCATGAACTGGAAATCCGTCCAGTCCGGCAACCTTCTTCCATCGGATGCCAGAGGGCTGGCGCTCGCCTCGAACAAGCCCTCCTTCGGTGCCTACCCAAAGGGTGCCATCATGCTGCGGACGGATCTCGTAAACAATATCGCTGCCCAGCCCGCTGCTCGTTGAGTACGTCTCCCACTCCTGATAACCGCGCCACTGAGCCAGTCCACGACCCGCCAACCCGATCCAGAGAGAGTGTTGATGATCTTCGAACGCCGCATAGACGGCGCCGCGGAGTCCCATGGAACGGTCGATTTTTCGCCAGCCCTTTTCGCCTCGAATCACCAACCCATCTGGGGAAGGCAGGAGAATTCTTCCGTCGGCGTCGGTGTTGGGAAGGCCGACCATTGCACTACCGGGAATTGGGGTGTGCGGCCGCCGAAACTTGCTCTGTCTTGCCGGCAACACAAACACACCCGCATTCTTCGCTCGCACCCAAAGATCGCCGTCGCGATTTTTTCGGATCACCATCAGGGCACGATCCGGAAGTCCGCTCTCGCGTCCAAGGACCTGTGTTCCATTACCGTCCCGTCGGCACAGCTCGCGTCCGCATCCATACCAGAGTATGTCGCCATCTACCAAAACCGCATCAGCCTCCGGGCCGGACGTTCCGGGCACCCGCGCAAGACCCTGCACAGTAAAGCCATCGTGTCCGGGTTCGGAACCGAGTTCCATTAAACCGGCGTCGGTGCCGATGAAAGTGTGTCCCTTGCCGTCCGACTGAATCCCTTGCGCCCAACTGACTGTCTTGAAGCTGACACTGAGCTTTTCGAAGTGATTGCCGCGAAGGCGATACAGCCCGAAGTTCCCGCCAGCGAGCAAGCTTCCGTCGGGAGCTTCACCAAGCGCCGCCCCGGATGTGGGGGGAAGTCCTTGCGCCGCCCCAAAACCCTCGAAGCGATCGCCATCGTACCGAAAAATGCCGTTTTCCGTGCTCACCCAAATAAAGCCGGCACGATCCTCGTAGACTTGCCGAACCGTGAGATTGGTGAGGCCTTCGGCGTTTCCGAAAGTACGAAAGCTGAATTCCTGGGCAAACAGAAATCCCGAGGTCAGCAGCAGCCCTGCCAATGCGCGCGAGATCGCGGTACGTCCCATTCTCGTCTAACATCGGCCGCTCTGCCCAATCTCTTCAGTGTCCGAACGCAGGAGATGGCATAGATTCAGCAGATTACAGATACTGGCTTTTGCCCTCCTGAGAAATGTGGCCATCTGGTGGAATTCGAGCTGCTTGGTTGGCATGCGCGGACATCCTCGCGCCTCCGAAGGTTGACGATCGATCGTCGGATGAAACGCTGGCCGCTGGTCGTAAAATGTCGGCTGCGCAAGCGTCCACCTGAGGATAGGCAAGTTTCGGCCGAACGACCCTAGAGTCAGCCGGCGTGACCTCACGCCCTTTCTAAAGCTTGGGCAGCAAGAAACCGGTGTGGCGGCGGTGCTCTTCAAAGGCCTCTCCGAATTGCTGCGTGAGCATGGTGTCTTCTTTCCTGGCCTTGATCCAATAGGCCGCGACGATCAAGACAAGTCCAACCACGCAGCGCCAGCGGTCGACAGCCAGCACTCCGCCGATGGTCGCCAAATCGAATCCGGAATAAATGGGATGCCGGCAGTACGCGTAGGGGCCGGTGCGGATCAACTGGTGATCGTCCTTGATCGCGACTCGCGCGCTCCAATATTCTCCGAGATGGAATCGCGCCCACAATGCGATCCCCAGGCCGATCCAGGTGAAGGCAACGGCAGCGATCGAAGAAGAGAATGTGCGCGGGAAAATCTGATGGCCAAAAAAGCCGAGCCTCGCATCGAGTCCGCCGTTGTCGTTATTCGCGAAGACTAAAAAATAACCGCCCAGAATTAAGGAGAGGATCCCGTAACGCGAGGCAAAGGGTTCCCGGCGCACGGTGCGGCGCGTCTTCAGCGCGCTCGCCCACCAATAGACGACGAGAATGATCCACGGAACTTCGATGAGAGAACGCCACATCGCGGAAATTATACGCGGTGAACATTCGATAACATGCCCTGCAAGAACTCCGCCCATCTCCAACTTGAGCGCTGCGCCCGCCACATTTTGCCCACCATCCGGACCCAGAGGCGAGACGAATCTGGTTCAGCTGGTTGGTGGAACGTTCGGTCTGGCGATTTTTCCGCGTTTCAATCGAGCGTTGCCGGCGGCGACGCAGCGCATCCCTTTCCAAATGTTACACCTTATGGTGTAATAAAAATATGGATCAGTTGACGAATGTGCTGACAGCCATTTCCCATCCGAGTCGGCGAGCAATCATTGGGCAGCTCACGAATGGGCCAGCTCGTTTTTTGGATGTCGCAAAACCATTTGACACTGCTCTGAATGCGGTAACGAAACACCTGAAGCTACTCGAAAGAGCTGGACTCATTGAACGCAGGAAACAGGGTCGCGAAGTCTTCATATCATTTCGAGGTGAGCCACTTCGCGAAGTGGCGGGATGGGTTCATGAGTACGAACGGTTCTGGAACCAGCGCCTTGACCAGTTTGAGCAGTATTTCAAGGAGAAAAGGAAAAAAGACAAAAGAAAGAGGAGAAAAAGAAATGAGGACCAGCACCAAGACCATGGAGTTTAAGTTTGAACGCACAATCCCCGCTTCTCCAGGTGAGGTGTTTGACGGGTGGCTGAATCCGAAGATTCCCGGTAATCCCTGGAATGCAGCCGAAAAGTTTGTTTTGGATCCGAAGGTAGACGGGCTCTTTTATTGGACCCTGAACGGGACATCCCATTACGGCCGATTCACGGTTGCCCTCTTCCCTGTACCGTTCGGCCTTCCCCGTTATGCAGGCGGGTCGGCATCCACCACTAACTTTCGAGGCCTGCTCGAGCTTCACGCGGTTACGGCCTGCAGGATTGCTCACCCACCATTCGTGGGCTTTGTCACGAGGCTCCGTTCTACGCCGGTTTCCCGGTTTCGAACGCTCGCCAGCTACCAAGTCCTACCGACAACTACTTGGGTGGGTCCTTCCCCCACTGGTGTTCCACGCCTTTGGGGCGCACTGCATAAACTGCTATTCCTTTCGCCAGCCATTTCCAAACTGCGCAGGGAAAATGTCTAAACGGCAGTTCCAACCTTTCTCATGTCCTCTTCCGGCATCAGTATCGGGAATCCCGGAATGCACGAGCTTCATCACCGTGTCTTCCCCCTGTTTCTTAAAGGTCAGAGTAACCACCGATGGCTGGCGGTGCACTATCCTCAGGTGCCATTTGAGAGGTACGCCGATGATGTCATCGCGCACTGCAAGACGGAGAAGGAAGCCCAGGAAATGAGGAAGGCCATCGCTGAGCGTTTGCAGACTTGTGGATTGGAACTCCATCCGGAGAAGACGAAAATCGTCTATTGCCAGGATGATTTTCGGAAGAGGAAGAACTACCCAAACGAAACGTTTGATTTTCTCGGCTACAGCTTTCAGCCTAGGAGATCGAAGAATCGCAAGGGGAAGTTCTTCATCACTTTCAGTCCCGCAGTCTCGAACAAAGCGGCGAAGGCGATTCGCGACACTTTTCGGCGCTGGAACCTGCCTAACCGCAGCGACAAGGCAATTGAAGATCTGTCGCGGATGTTCAATCCGATTATCCGAGGCTGGCTCCAGTATTACGGGCGATATTATCGCTCGGCGCTTTATCCGACGATGCGCGAACTGAACCAAGATCTGGTCCTTTGGGCCAAGCGTAAATACAAAAAGCTGCGACGCCATCACCGACGGGCGGCCCGCTGGATCGCGCGCATTTCGCGGCGCGCTCCGGAGTTGTTTGCTCACTGGCAGATGGGGGTGCGGCGTGGCTCCATGGTGGGAGCTGTATGAGCTGAGAGGTTCATGTACAGTTCTGAGAGAGCCTCGGGGTGAAATTCCCCGGGGCTACTCACCTCGTGATTCTGAGCCGTGGCAACGCGGCGGAAGCACTGGAGTGGACGCGGAATGTGGTCACCCGACTTGGGCTCACTCTGAATGAGGCGAAAACCAGCATCAAGCAAGCCAGCAAGGAACGCTTTAACTTTCTCGGATACACATTCGGCCCGCACTGTTATAAGAAGGACGGTAGCTGGTACACGGGAGCAAGCCCGTCCAAGAAGAGCGTCGCTCGACTCAAACAGAAAGTGGGAGATCACTTAGTCCCCCGTCAAGTTGGGACGTGGCCCGAGGTGCGGGACCAGCTGAATCTGATGCTAAGAGGCTGGGCCGCTTACTTCAGCTACGGTACGCGCCGAGATGCGTACCAGGCGATCGATCATCACGTCCACGATTGTGTACGGCATTTCCTGCGGAGGCGTCATAAGGTGCCAACGCATGGCAACACCCAATTCTCGTTCGCGAAGGTGTTCGGAGAACTGGGTGTCTTCCGGCTGCGGAAAGTGCAGTCGGCGCCTCGTTCGTGAGTCTACGGTGAAACCACTCGGAAAGCCGGATGCCGGAGATCGGCACGTCCGGTTTGATGAGCGGCGATGGGAAACGGGACGGCGCTACGGCGTCAGCACCCGCGCCCATCGTCGACTCTACCTCAGGCAACGGTACGCCAACGGAAACCTGCGGATACGCGCCTGTCAACGGTCTGAAGATGTATTACGAAATTGAGGGAACTGGCGATCCGCTGGTTTGCATCCCTCCGGCCTTCGGATACGCGGGCGTGAACCCGTTTCCTGCGCTAGTTCAAAGCCATAGGATCATTACGGTCGATCTTCAGGGGCATGGTCGCACGCCCGATATCCCGGAGCGTCCGCTTTCGATCGAGCAATATGCCCAAGATGTGGTTGGCTTGTTGAAATATCTTGGAATCTCAAAGGCCGACTTCTTTGGCGAAAGTTACGGCGGCAATGCAGCGGCCATGATCGCTATTCGCTACCCCGAGCTCGTCGGCCGTGTGGTCACCTACGCGGCAACCTTTGGCCCTCCTCAGATTGCCTTAAACCCTCAGACAACGCACTTCAGCCACCCGCCTACCGCTGACAGCAGGAACATCCAATTTCAGAGGGAAAACTACAAGAAAGTCGCTCCTGATCCAAACCACTGGCCCAAAATGTTTGACAAGCTTGGCCGCATTCAGTGGGAAGGATTTTCAGAAAAAGAGTTGGCTTCAATCAAAGCGCCGATTCTCATCCTTCTCGGAGATTGCGATTTCGTCCGACTTGAGCACGCGGTTGAGACCTTCAAGCTCATCCCCAACGCCGAGCTCGCCGTGATCCCGTCCGCCGGCCACTTCGTCCTGTTTTCAGAACAGGAGAGAGTGATTCCAATAGTTAAACATTTCCTGGAAAAGCCTGCAAAGAGTATTCCGTTGGCCACTGCTGAAACTGGCTATCACCCCGGTGAAACCCGATAAAGCTTTGCTTGCTTTACTCAGGAGAAGCTGCAAGAAAGAGAATTGATGAAAACTCGGCAGTGGGCAGCAACGGCCGACACGAACCTCGCTCTGCTACGATCATTTGTCTCTTCCGCGCGCAAGGATGGAGCGAACGACATGATTCGAAAACTTGCACTGCGATTCGTAGCCGCTACGCTAATCGCCTTCCTGGCATTGAATGCCTATCTTGCGATTAACCACATAAGACTCATTCAGAAGTCCGCCGCCCTCACGCTGGAAAGCTCGACGCTCCACGCCAACATTTCGGCGGTGTTGCAGGATTTGACTGATATGGAAACAGGCCAGCGCGGATACCTTCTGACCGGGGACTCTGATTACTTAGATCCCTACACTGACGGGAAGAACCGGATCGGGACCGATTTTACCAGCCTACGCGCTGGACTCACGAATCGGACGGAACAGGAACGTTCGATCGAGTCGAAGCTTGAGTCTCTGGCTGGTTCCAAACAAGCTGAGATGGAGCGGACTATCAGTTTGCGCCAGCAGGGATATCGCCGCCGCGCATTCAACCTGGTGGATACGAATGAAGGACGAGACTACATGGATGGGGCTCGCAAGGTCTCGTCTTCCCTAGCCTCAGCGGTGAGCAGCAGCTTTGCGAGATTTGACAGGGAGAGGATTGCAAGCCAAAGCAAGGCTTTGTCGGAAACCATTATTGCCAATTCATGTTTGCTCTTGCTGACCGTATGTCTGTTTGGACTAGCGCGCCACCACGAACATACGCTTGAACAGGGAATCGTCCAGAGCACGCGAGCGCTCGCCTTGCGAGATGCCCAGCTAGAAAAGCTAACATCTGTCCTTTCCAATCAGGCCCGCTCGAAGATGACGGACATCGAGGCGGACGCCCGCCTCCTATTGGAGGAATACGGGGGATTTCTGCCACGCCATGGCCACGAATGCGCTGAACATCTAAAGGAAACAGCGGCACAAATGGAGCGATTGAGGCAAGACTTGCTCGGCCGCTCCGACCTCGACACTGACGAAAAAGCAGCTTGATCGTCGATTGGCGCGGTTCCATCATCCGTGAAGGCAGTCGGTGGGCCCACACGAAAGGTTACAGGTAGACTGGGCTAAGTTCGCCGACCCGCTGACGCGCAGCTTACGTTCCTTCGACGACCAACCCTGAGCCAGAACCCTCCCCCAGTAGACGGCTCCGACCTTCGATGCTTCCAAATGCGGAAGTTCCGCCGCGCCAATTGGCCACACCGGAGTCGAGAATCGATCCCGGCTCCTGAGGAGACTTGGCGATGGGCCGGCCGGCATATCAGAACTTCAAAAGACGTACTTCAGCGCGACCTGCAAGACGCGCGGACCACCGCTTCCACCGATCGGATTCGACGTGTACGCGGCTTGAATCTGTCCAATGGTTGTCGGTAGACCTAGCGAGGCGACGGGACTTAGGAAGTTCGGGTGATTGAAAAGGTTGAACGCTTCCAACCGAAAATCAATCTTCTGGGACTCGGCGAAGGGACCGAAATGGAGTCCGAACGACTTGACCAGAGCGAAATCCACGTCGACATATCCCGGCCCGCGCAAGAGGTTTCGGCCGGAATTACCGTCGGTGCCGAGTGTCGGAGCCGCGAATGCGCTGGGGTTGAACCGGCATCCCCTGGTATGGACCGGAATGCCTCCACACGACCCGGTATTGGGATCCCCTACGAGATTCGCGCGATCATTGGCAGTTCCGTCCTCGTTGGAGTCGACTCCGGACAGAACGGAAAAAGGGAACCCTCCATGACTCAAGAGGATTCCGCTCATCGTCCAACCCCCAAGAACGTGTTTGCCGGCAAAGCCTAGGGCTTGAATCGTCGGCAAGCGCCATATGCCGGCGAGTTTGAATTGATCCGCAAGGTCGGAATCGCAGCGTCCGCGATCAAGCGATGGTCGTTTCGCGTCGGTGAATTCAAATAGCGATAACCTGCGGCCTGTTGGCGATCCTTCCTATTGCTCGCAATCTTTGTGCCTGACCGCTCTCTACGCCATCGTGGGAATTGCCATTTCCACAAAGACCCTGCTTATCAAACCGTTGCGGTTTGCCCGTGTGGGCTGCTAGGTTCTCTGCATGGGTTCGGTCTTCCTGCTCCCCGTCCTAACTCCGCACGGCCACCTCACTTTGATCGAGGATCGCGACGCATCGGCACTTGAGCCTGAGCTTGCGCGACGTTTACTGGATGCCTTCGAACGCGGATCGGGCCATGGTCTTCTCCAACTCGGAGCCAGTGAAGTCGGAGTCGCACTTCCCGCCGTCTTCTCCTATTGGCGAGAATTTGCCGCGCGGTATGTGACGGCCCTCTGTACTCTGCCAGATGATGGGGCCCGAACCACCAAGGCGCATGTTCCATCTCCGCCCGATGCGGAACTGGCTTGGTTGGCTCCCGCGGCGCCTCCGATGACTGGGGCGGAGTATCTGACGGCCACTGTTCTCCAGTCTCTCTGGCAAGAACTGGACATCGCTTTTGGGCTGGAGTTATCCGCATCGAAGTGCAGCGTTCAGGATTTTTTGAAGCTCCGCAACGCGGCGTGGAACCTGGTCGGACGGGTGCACTTCAACCTCGCCGAGAATCGGAAGGACGACGCGGCCCCCTTCGCTTTTCTCGCGACGTATACCACTCGACTGTCGGCCCACGCCAAGGCCCAACATCTTCCGCTGGGGCAGGCCCTGGGCGAGTATGCGGGCGCAGCGAACAAGGACCGCCTGCTGTCGCTGCTCCTCCCCGTTCAGCGGGCCTCGGAAAGCTGCCCGTGGCTGAAAGCCATGGTGGATGCGGGAGAGATCTTTCACCCGCTGCGCTGGAGGCCGTCCGAGGCCATGCAGCTTCTGCGAGACGTCCCGCAACTGGAGAGCGCGGGCGTAGTGGTGCGGATGCCGGCGGCTTGGCAGGCTAAGCGACCTCCGCGCCCGCAGGTGACGGCCAAAGTTGGTAGCCAGGTGCTGTCGGGAGTGGGCCAGAATGCGCTGCTCGATTTTCGCATGGAAGTCACGCTCGACGGGCAACCCTTGAGCGGCGCCGAGGTCCGGGAGTTGTTGGCGAAGTCGGATGGGCTCGCGCTGGTTCGAGGGCGTTGGGTGGAAGTTGACCGGGACCGGCTGAACCGAATGATGGAGTATTTCGGCCAGGCCGAGCGGACCGCCACCGAGAGTGGTATCAGTCTCCGGGAAGCGATGCGTATGCTGGCTGGGGCTGACGTGGCTGCGGGCGACGAATCTGTTGCCAGCGAGGCGGACTGGGCGCAGGTCGTCGCGGGTCCGTGGCTCGCGGACACCCTTAAGGGATTGCGCAGTCCGGAGGGATTGGCTGACATCGATCCCGGCTCGGCTCTGAACGGTACTTTGCGGCCCTACCAGCAGGTGGGCGTGCGCTGGCTTTACCTGCTCGCCAAACTCGGGCTCGGAGCCTGCCTGGCCGACGATATGGGGTTAGGCAAGACCATTCAAATCCTCTCGCTTTTGCTGGTGCTGCGCAAGCAAAACTGCGGTGAACGGCAGCCAAGCCTTCTGGTGGCACCCGCTTCGCTTCTCGCCAATTGGGCGTCGGAACTGGAACGGTTTGCGCCGAGTTTGAATGCGTTCATTGCTCATCCGTCGGCGCTGCCCGCAGCCGATCTTATGACCCTCGCGCCCGGGCGTTTGCAGAATATGGATCTGGTGATTACGAGTTACGGTTCGTTGCTGCGCATTCCATGGATTGCGGAGGCCTCCTGGCGCCTGGTTGTGATTGACGAAGCACAAGCCATCAAGAATCCCGATGCCAAGCAAACCCGGATCACCAAAAAGTTGAGGGCGGAGGCAAAGTTTGCGCTGACCGGCACGCCCGTCGAAAACCGGATTGGCGACCTCTGGTCAATTTTCGATTTCATCAATCCGGGGCTGCTCGGATCGGCGAAGGAATTTTCAACCTTCGTAAAGCGACTGGAAGGCCGACCGCACAATCCATATGCTCCACTGCGCGAACTGGTGCGCCCCTACATTCTGCGGCGGCTGAAAACCGACAAGACCGTGATCGCCGACTTGCCGGACAAGACCGAGGTCAAGGCGTTCTGCCAACTCAGCCGCAAGCAGGCTGCGCTCTACAAACAGGCAGTGGAAGAACTAAGGGAGACGCTCGATGAAGTCGAGGGCATCCGTCGCAAAGGCTTAGTGCTGTCTTTTCTCATGCGGTTCAAGCAGATTTGCAACCATCCCTCGCAGTGGCTTGGCGACGGCGCCTGGAGAGAAGAGGACAGCGGCAAGTGGACCCGCTTGCGCGATATCGCGGAAGTCATCGCCGCCAAACAAGAGAAGGTCCTCGTCTTCACTCAGTTTCGGGAGATGACGGCTCCACTTGCGGCGTTTCTGGGGGCGATTTTCGGCCGCGCCGGGCTGGTGCTTCACGGGGAAACCGAAGTGAAGAAGCGCAAGGACTTGGTGCGCCGGTTTCAAGAAGACGAAGCTGTACTGTTCTTTGTGCTTTCTCTCAAAGCGGGCGGCGCGGGCCTCAACCTCACGGCCGCATCCCATGTGGTCCACTTCGACCGCTGGTGGAACCCCGCGGTGGAGAACCAGGCCACGGACCGCGCTTTCCGCATTGGACAGAACAAGAGCGTGCTGGTGCACAAGTTCGTTTGCCGGGGAACGGTCGAGGAAAAGATCGACCAAATGATCGAATCCAAGCGGCAGCTTTCGCAGGACTTGATCGAGGAGAGCGCCGACCTGCTGCTGACGGAATTGCGAGACGAAGACCTGCTAAAATTGGTGGCGCTGGATCTCAATGCGGCGCTGAAGGAGGCGTGATCCGTGTACGACGGCTGGGGCTGGAGACCTTATGTGTCCGTGGCGGAGCGGCGTCTGGAAGCCTTGCGCGAAATGGACAAACGCCGGAAGAAAGGTCTCGTCGTTTCGCCGGTGTCGATCGAAGGGCGGACGATCGTAAATACCTTCTGGGGTAAGTCGTGGTGCGACAACCTCGAACGCTACAGCGACTTTGCCAACCGCTTGCCGCGCGGTCGGACCTACGTGCGCAATGGTTCGGTGATCGATCTTCAGATTTCTTCCGGCAAGATCAAGGCGCTGGTCAGCGGTTCGGAGATTTATGAAGTAGCAGTGCAGGTTACCCCGGTGGGGAAGGCTCGCTGGCGGTCCATTTGCAAAGACTGCGCGGGCGCGATCGATTCGTTGATCGAACTTCTGCAAGGACGTTTGTCCAAGGGTGTCATGGACCGCATCTGCCAGCAGAATTCCGGCTTGTTCCCTTCGCCGAAAGAGATTAAGCTCTCGTGCAGTTGCCCCGACTGGGCCGAGATGTGCAAACATGTGGCGGCGGTCCTCTACGGCATCGGTGCCCGTTTAGATAAACAACCTGAACTCCTTTTCCGGCTCCACGGTGTCGACGAGAAAGAGTTGATCGCCCAGGCCGCGGTCGCGCGTCCGCTGGCAAAGGGGAAACCGACGGCAGCCAAGGTCCTTGGTAGCGAGAACCTTTCCGAACTCTTTGGATTGGATATCGCTGCAACCCGCCAGAACCAGACCGTCTGCGCCCGCGGCGGCCCAGGCAAAGCGCGTAAAAGCAAGGCCTCCAAGTAGGAAAACAACGCGATCCGCAAAGAAGGCATGGTCTTCGGTAAAGGATGGAGTGGCTAATTTAGTCGGGGCAACGACGTCTGTAATTCGTTTCTCTGACATGCTTCCTGCTTCCGCATGGGCTCGTAATCCGCTGCATTCGATCAACGCCCACCGAGATGCGATCGATCAGCGAGAACGATTTCGAGTCTTTCTCGCGCACTGGGTGAGGTCTCCTGCGAACTCCATGTTAGAACGTTCGGCTTCCGAGGGGGACCGGCGCTCACTTTGACCTGAATGGGTGAATCCCAGCCTGAACAACTGGTTTTGGCCCAAGGGTCATCGTAGCTTCTAAGTCATTGATTAAAAATCGAAATCTGCTAGAGAAACAGCAGATAGAACCGTCGCATTGAACACGGGAATTACGCTTCGTGTATTCGTAACTTATTGATTCCACAAAGATGGTCGGGGAGAGAGGATTTGAACCTCCGACCCCCTGGTCCCGAATTCAGTAGAGTCAACAACTAACTCATTGGTCTGCTATCGCTTACGAATCTTGGGTGCAAACTCAGTTGCACCCATGCACCCAATCGACTTGCCCCTTGAAAGGCGGGGCTGGGTAATGTTGCTTCAGCTGGGCGGAGGAGACAGGTAGTCCTCGATTGTGAAAGGAAAGCTAGGAGGTGCGGTCCAAAAAGCTACCCATTGCAACCTGGAGTTATACGCCGCCTGAGTCGCAAAGGCCTGGCCATATTGCAGACCCTGGGTGGGATCTGTCAGATAGTAGGTTTCGGCGATCCCGTACAGGCGAGGCGCGCCCAGCGAAGGCAAGGTTGCATTGGCATCATCGAGCACTCGCTGCAGAAGTTGGTCGTAAGTCGCACCGGTCGAAGTCAGATAGAGCCCGATATCGATGCGTGAGTCCGCGGGTCGAACGTTCGTACACAGGTGGTCGTCAGCGCAGTTAACGTGTCCAGCTGGCGGCGGCAGACGAGTCTTTCGCCAACAATCTGATCATGGTTGCTGCGTTAGCCTATATTCAGCAGATGCGGGACGCTATCGCGCCTAAACCCCGAGGATTTACTGCGATCGGCGTTTTCTTGTTCTTTGGCGCCGTCATGGCGACTTTCGCCGCAACTACTTTGCTTCGGCGAGGCACGCCTCTTGATCGTCTCTGGGCTCTCAATCCGACTGCGTACAACCAGCTCGCGCCTCTGGGCGGTATTGTTTTGATTTTCTTCCTGGCGCTCGCGGTGACTCTCATAACTGCAGGAATCGGGTGGTTTCGACGCCGCCTTTGGGGATGGAGACTGGCGGTCGTAATCATCTCCACGCAGGTTTTAGGGGACGTCGTTAACTGCGTCAGAGGCGATTGGCTGCGCGGCGGAACTGGCGTCATCATCGCCGGTGCACTATTGCTGTTTCTGTTGCAGCCAAGAATCAGATCCGCCTTCGCCTAGAATTTCTTTCGAAGAAATTCAAAAAGGCTATAACCCATGAGCGCGGCAACCATTGCAATTGCAAAATTGGCAGCGGTAAAAACATCTCCGATTGCCCAAGCCACACCCCTCTTCTGCCCGATGCCTGAGCGCTCAAATTCTCCCATCAAGAGATTGGAATAAAAGAGGAAGATGATAAATCCTACCTCGATCACCGCTCTCCAGACATTTTTCTTCATAGCAAATACCGGCTCCTTGGCAGAGCCCTCGGCTGGGGGCACCACCGCTCGTTCTCGTGGGAATACTAGCAAGCAACAGCGGCGATTTTTCAACAGCTAGGACGCGGGACGCTTCCCATACAGCCATTCCAGCAGAAACGCGACGCCGATGCCGATGAGAAGGACTGGCCAGACCCAACGCGTATCGACCTGGATCATGCGCACGCCTGAAAGCAGAAACATAACGCCACCGATCAGAAATAGTGGGCCAGTGATAGCACAGTGAACCATCGGAGTGGTGCAGCCAGGCAAAGAGACGGTCAACACGGCTTATCTGAGCTCGTTGACCCGGTGAGCCTTGGCTTTGAAGGCCGGTAAGCTCAAGCCCGATCGCGTGCGCTGACACCGTATGCATTTAAGACATCGCGCAAGGTCAGGATGCCTTCCAACTTATGCAGATCCGCACGGCTCACCACGGGCAGGATTTCGATCTGGTTTGCGCCCATGCGTTCGAGCGCCAAATCGAGCCCTTGGTCGGCGTGGACGTGCGGAAAATACTGGGCATCCACCAGTTCACCGAGCTTCTTATCCGCGCCTTCAGCCAGCTCTCCCTCCAGCCTCGCAAAGTTGATAACACCAATGACACCTCGTCGATCCGTCACCAGCCACGCTCGGACTTCGCTCGCGCGAACTTGTTCCAGGGCGTCCCGAACCGTGATCTCGGCAGGCAGCAACAGGCTCGCAGTTTGCATGAGTTTGCTTACTTGACGACGCCCATTTTGTTGACGCGTCGCCGCCGTGGGCAGGTGTATGCCATCCTGCACTGCCAGGGCTTCGTAAATGGGTTCCCGCTGCAATCGTGAAGAAATAAAAAGGCTCACCATATTCGCAATCATCAGCGGGACGATCACCGCATAGTCCTGCGTCATCTCGAAGATCATCAGCACGGAGGTCATGGGAGCGCGCACAATACCGGCGAAGACTGCGCCCATTCCGACCAGCGCGTAGGCGCCCGGCGTCGCAGTGTGAGCGGGGAACAAACCATGTGCTAGGGTCCCTACGGTACCTCCCAACATAGCGCCGATGAAGAGGGCGGGACCGAAGATACCGCCTGCGTTGCCCGAGGCATAACTGGTAGTAACGGTGAGAAGCTTCAGAACCACCAGCAGCAACATCATTTTGAACGCCATATTTCCGTTCAAAGCGTCGCCGACGTATCCATAACCGACTCCCAGAACCTGCGGCACAAACCAGCCGATCAGCCCGACCAGCAACCCGCCCGCCACTGGTTGGAACCAGACCGTTTTCCGCGGGAACCGCAGGAAGCGTGCCCGCATTCCTAGCAAGAGCTTCGTGAAGGCCGCCGAAACCATACCGCCGGCCACGCCGAGCACCGCATACACCGCAAACTCCGCCGGATGGACCAGTCGGTATTGTGGAACCTTGAAGAGGGGGTTGTTGCCGAGAAGAACGCGCAAAACCACCCAGGAAGTCGCCGAAGCCAGCACCACCGCGCCCATCACCGGTGCGTTGAGATCCCCCATGATCTCCTCGAGCGAAAACAGCACCGCGGCCAGAGGCGTATTAAACGCAGCTGCGATGGCCGCCGCCGCTCCCACCGGGATCAGCTTCTTTACCAGTTCAGTGCGCAGTCCGAGGAACCGTCCGAGGACGGATGCAATGCCCCCACCAACTTGAACCGAAGGCCCTTCGCGTCCCAGCGGGATACCGCTGGCAAGCGTTGCCGATGTGCAGAAAAACTTGCCGAGAACGGTGCGCAGCGTGATGCGCCCTTCGCGCGCAAAAAGCGCAGCTTTCGTCTGCGGCACGCCGCTGCCTCGCGCATCAGGAAAATAGCGATACAACAAGTAACCAATGCCCAACGAGCCCACGATCGGAAACAGGAGACGTCGCCACGGAGCGCCCCCCATCGGGTAGAGCCGCATCCCCATTCGTTCCGTCAGCAAGATGAATGTGACGACCGCCAGGCCTGTCAGCGCTCCTATGACCAGTGCCAGAACCAGAACTACCCGATCCTCATTTTGTTGCAGCTTGCCCCAGCGATGTAACAACGGTATTTTCCACCAAGGCCCGCTCGTCCTCGGAATATTTTCACTCATAGTCTCGGAAATTTCTTCCTGAAAGCATGTCTCACTTGGTTGGCTCTTAGGATATTGGCAGAGAGGAAGACGATGAACTGATTATCGTAATCACTCCCCCTTTTAAGGTCTATGGTGGTCAGTATAAAAAGATGCTCGTTCGCACGAGGACTGACCGTTAGTATGGTTTCCTGTTCCAGTTCAGCGAGATTGTATTCCTCATCCCCCTTCATATTCAGGTTGCGGGGCGGAAGACGACCCACTGAGACTAAGATTGATAGGTTCTAGAACGACAATCTGAGGAGAATCAGCAACGCAGGATGGTGTTGTGCTCTGGCAGGCTAATCAATTGGAATTCTGCCGCTGGGAGTGACATCGAGGAGAGAACTACCAGCGGCGAAATAAGACAATTTCCAAGGGAGTTGAATGCGCCCTGCGCGATAGCGGTCCGCAAGTGAGCCGCCGCTCGCGCTGCCTGAAGGGCGGTAACCGGTCCGTGTACCACAGAATACGGCCCCTGCATCACGGGAAAGAAGAAAATCATCAGGACACAAAGAACGGTCAGAACTGCTAGTTCGCGTCCGATGTGGCCAGAAATCATTGAAGTGTGACAGTCATTATATCGGAGGACTCGGCACTGATCCAAATATGGAGCTAGAGCGATTCTCCGGGTACGAAGCACCACCAAACTCTTGAGAGAACGGAGAGTTGGTTCAGGCTCGGCCGTCCGCAAGACCCAGGCCCCGAGGAAGTCTTCCGCGAAGCGGAAGCCGCGAATCTCGGAACGACGTTCAAGGAACAAGCTGAGAGATGGTTCAAAGCAGTGCAAACACGGAAGCGGAGGCCAATCAAGCCGCGTACCGCAGATGCGCGGGCAACTTATCTCTCTTACATCAACGCACAGATCGGGGAAATGCCGCTTACGTCGGTGAACAACCTCGCAGTGAAGCACCTCATTGCGAGGATGGCCTCCGAAGTGAAGAAGGACAAGCCACGTTTCTCCCCGAAGACGATCAGCAACTACGTCCAGGTTGTAAAGATGGTAGTGGCATCAGCGCTCAACGATAAGGAGGAGGAGATCTACCCAGTGAAGTGGAACCACGACTTCATGGATCTGCCAGAGGTCAAGGACCAGAGGACTCCTGTCTTTTCGGCCGAGGAGATCAACACGATCATCTCGAAGGCCGAGGGGCAGTATCAAGTCCTCTATGCCTTGCTGGCGGGGACAGGTCTTCGGATCGAGGAAGCCTTCGCTGTCCAGGTGGAGGACATCGAACACTCTGTGATCCGCGTCCGCCACAGCATGTGGAACGGCACGCTGTACTCGCCAAAAACGGCGGCCGGGCTCCGCGAGGTGGACATCCATCATTCGCTGGCCGAGTTGCTACACAATCATCTAACCGGACGTAGTACGGGATTCGACTTCAGAAGTGCAGTAGGAACACCGCTGGCTCGTTCCAACGTGTTGCGGAGGAGCCTACACAAGATCTTGGGAGAGATGGGCCGCGAGAAGTGCGGCTTCCATGCCTTTCGGAGATACCGTGTGACCCATCTTCGCAAGCAACGAGTGCCAGAGGATCTGTTGCGTTTCTGGATCGGTCACGCCGACGGGAGCGTCACGGACGGTTACTCGAAGGTGAAGGAAGATGTTGAGTTCCGCAGATTCACGGCGGAACAGGCGGGACTCGGTTTCCACACGCCCACTGTGGCACCGAAATTGCCAGTTGCACCCATTGCACCCAAAACTGCGGGTGCTGAAATCGCTCTAACTGCTTGAAGGAATTGGTCGGGGAGAGAGGATTTGAACCTCCGACCCCCTGGTCCCGAACTATGAAACTACAAACTCCAAGTGCTTTATCTGGTGTCGCTTAGGGAGCAGCCTACCTCTTTTTCTCTCGCTCAGTTGTACCGATCTTGTACCGAACGAGACGTGATCTTTGTGCGGTCGCCAAACCCGTGACGATGGAAGCTTCGCTCGGATAGGCGATGTCGGCCAACGTCAAAGGGGCGCAATTACATCCTCAGCGTTTAGCCACAAGATGCTTGCACAAATCTCTCCACGCGTAGCCGGTCCGGCGTAGAAGATCGACGTGGGTTTTTGAGAAGGGGTCGGATAGTCGTAAGCGGGGGAAGTTCGGGCAGGCAGGAGAAGCACAGCACATCACCCTGTCAGCAAGCGGAGCTGTTATTCTTGGTAACGGTCAACAGGGCGGCAAGTGACCTAGCAAGGCTCTCGAGCGCGGCTTCGTTTGGAAGTGTGACAGTGAGTCGCGGGCGGCCCTGCTCGTCGCGCTCCAGACACTCGGCGAGACGAGCTTTGAACTCGCTTGTCTTTTGCTCTGCACCGTTCCCCGGCTGATGCGGGATCATTTCGCCGAGGAATGCGAATGCGGCAGCGACCAGTTGGCCTCCAGCCTCTGCCACACGCGAGCGGCGAGCGAGCCGATCTGCCTCTTGCTGCTGGCGCTGCTTTTCCGTCTCATCTACCGCGGCATGCGCCCTCGCGCCGAGCAGCACCTCGAGGCGCTGCTTCAGCTCTTCGATGCCGGATGCGAGTGCGACCTCCCGCACATTAGATTCCATATCCAGCGCGGCGAGAGCCAGGTCATGTTTGGCCGAGAGCGTCGCCAGCAGCTTCTCCTCGATCGTCCCTTCCGTCACGAGCAAATAGACCTGCACCGGGTTCTTCTGCCCCATCCGGTGCGCGCGGGCGATGCGCTGCTCGAGAACGGCCGGATTCCACGGCAGATCGACATTAATGACGGT